>ONMB01000003.1:0-6360 GCA_900318825.1 uncultured Ruminococcus sp. | reverse complement strand
GTCACCAGCCTTGCCTTCCATCTTCTCAGCGATCTCGAAGTAGTGATAGAACTGCTTCTCGAGTACGCCGTAGATAAACTTCAGCTTCTGCTTTTCCTTGAGCTGAAGACCGTATTCAGAGATCTTCTTTCTGTTATTTGCGTTCTTGAAACGGATAGACTCCTTCTTGGAAACGCCCATAACTGCGGGGCTGATGCCCAGATATCTGCACTTTTTAAGAATAGGTTCTTTCTGAACTGCCATTTTAAAATACCTCCAATTTGATCAGACACGACGTCTTTTGGGCGGACGGCATCCGTTATGAGGAATAGGAGTAACGTCCTTGATCATTTTTACCTCAAGGCCGACTGTCTGAAGTGCTCTGATAGCAGCTTCACGACCTGCGCCAGGTCCCTTAACGTATACTTCTACGTTCTTGAGACCGTGCTCCATAGCAGCCTTTGCAGCTGTTTCAGCAGCTGTCTGAGCTGCGAAAGGAGTGGACTTCTTTGAGCCTCTGAATCCGAGCTCGCCTGCGCTTGCCCAGGAAATTGCATTTCCGGCAGTATCTGTGATCGTTACGATCGTGTTATTGAAAGTGGACTGAATATGAACTGCGCCGCTTTCGATGTTTTTACGTTCTCTACGTCTTCTGACGGTAGTAACCTTTTTACCCTTCTGCTGTGCCAAAGCTCATAACCTCCTTACTTCTTCTTGTTAGCGATAGTCTTTACAGGGCCCTTGCGGGTTCTTGCGTTTGTCTTGGTTCTCTGACCTCTAACGGGGAGTCCCTTTCTGTGACGAACGCCTCTGTAACAGCCTATTTCAACGAGTCTCTTGATGTTAAGAGCTACCTCACGGCGGAGATCACCCTCAACTGTATAGTTTGCGTCGATATAGTCACGCAGCTTAGCAACGTCCTCTTCTGCGAGATCCTTGACTCTTACGTCAGGGTTTACGCCTGTTGCTGCGAGGATTTGTTGCAGTCTGACGACCGATTCCGTAGATATAAGTGAGACCGATTTCGATTCTCTTATTCTTGGGAAGGTCAACACCGGCTATTCTTGCCATATTATAATTGCACCTCCATTAATGCATTCACGTTGATTAACCCTGACGCTGCTTGTGCTTAGGGTTTTCGCAGATAACCATGATTCTGCCTTTGCGTTTAATGATCTTGCACTTCTCGCAAATAGGTTTTACTGAAGGTCTTACTTTCATTTAAAATACCTCCTTAGCGGATAGGGCAAAGTAAACTCTGCCTTTATTCTTACTTAACGCGCCATGTGATACGACCTTTTGAGAGATCGTAGGGTGACATTTCAAGCTTTACTTTATCACCGGGCACTATTCTGATATAATTCATTCTGAGCTTGCCGGAAACGTGGGAAAGCACCTCGTGACCGTTCTCAAGCTGAACCTTAAACATTGCATTAGGCAGTGCGTCTATTACAACGCCCTCTACCTCTATTACATCTTCCTTGGACACCTGATAACCTCCTTTTACTCTTTGCCGCCGAGCTCTCTCAGCAGCGTTCTGAGTTTTTTATCGGTAATATCGTTAATATCGATCATACTATTTGTAAGACTTAAATGCTTTACATTCTTACGCTTTGGTGAAGCGAGCCTGCGGCTCTTTCCGTCAGCGATAAAGCAATATTTCTCGTCGGCGTCTGTTACCACGAATAAGCCTCCGCAGTCTCTGCCGGCGACAGCCTTTACGACTGAGCCTTTCATATGCTTCACAATCATACCCCCTGTCAGGGCTGCGTCAAAATGACGGGACCGTCAGGAGTTATTGCGATCATATGCTCAAAATGAGCAGATAGTGAACCACTTTTGGTAACCACGGTCCATTGGTCCTTCATTACCTTAACATCGTCGCCCTTGACATTTATCATAGGCTCGACGCAAATGGTCATACCCGCTACCAGTCTGGGCCCATGTCCGGGCTTACCCCAGTTTGG
Organism: uncultured Ruminococcus sp.; assembly: GCA_900318825.1. GTDB lineage: Bacteria > Bacillota > Clostridia > Oscillospirales > Ruminococcaceae > Ruminococcus. The sequence goes on along the minus strand of ONMB01000003.1, from coordinate 4,414 downwards.
TACTTCGGGTGATTCGTGAACTTCTCTGCCAATACCGTGGCCGCAGTAATTTCTTACGATTCCGTAGCCTCGTGAAGCACAGTACTCTTCAACAGCATGAGAGATATCTCCGACTCTTGCGCCCACCTGAGCCTGAGCGATGCCTTCGTAAAGGCTCTTCTCAGTGACCTCAAGCAATGCTTTAGCTTCATCAGAAATCTTGCCGACAGGGAAGGTCCAGCAGCTGTCGCCATTGAAGCCCTTATAAGCAGCTCCTGTGTCGATGCTCACTATATCGCCTTCTTTTAACCTGTGGCTTGCTTTAGGGATACCGTGGATTATCTCCTCATTGACGGAGATACAAGCATTCGCGGGAAATCCGTAAAGCCCTTTAAAGCAGGACTTAGCGCCGTGTCTTGCGAAGTATTCGCCGACCAGCTTATCAACATCGAGTGTTGACATTCCAGCTTTTAACCTTTCGCCCGCATACCATATTGCGCCGCAGGTAATTCTTCCTGCTTCACGCATTATGGCTAACTCGGACTTTGATTTGATAGTAATGCTCATTTACTTCTCTGCTCCTACCGCAGCAAGAGTAAGTTTAGAAGTTTCAGCGACCTCTTCCTGTCCCTTTACGGTAACAAGTTTGCCCTGCTTCTCGTAATAGTCCTTGAGGGGAGCTGTCTTCTCGTGATATGTCTTGAGTCTGTCGAGAACGACTTCCGGCTGATCGTCCTTACGGATAACAGTCTTGTCGCCGCACTTGTCGCATACGCCCTCTACCTTGGAAGGCTTATACTCGATGTGGTAGGAAGCGCCGCAGCCCTGGCATACTCTTCTGCCTGAAACTCTCTGCTTGATAGTTTCGTCTGCAACGTCTATCTCGATGACCTTGTCGATCTTGATGTTCATCTGATCGAGAGCCTCTGCCTGGGGAACAGTTCTGGGGAATCCATCGAGGATGAAACCGTTTTTGCAGTCGTCCTCAGCGATCCTCTCCTTCAGGATACCGATCACGATATCGTCTGAAACGAGAGCGCCGGCGTCCATAGCAGCCTTAGCCTTGAGACCGTACTCTGTACCGTTCTTAGCAGCTTCACGAAGAATGTTGCCTGTGGAGATCTGGGGGATATTCAGGGCGTCGGAAACTACCTCAGCCTGTGTACCCTTACCTGCGCCGGGAGCGCCTAAAAAGATAAGATTCATATTCCGTTCCTCCTTTACTGTAAGAAGCCCTTATGATGACGCATCATAAGATGTGATTCAAGTGTTCGTGTTGTTTCGAGAGCAACGCTTACCGCGATGAGAATGGTAGTACCGCCCATTGAAAGTGTCTGGAGGTTTGTATCTGCCATAGCGATAAAGATCGGAATGATAGCGATAACGCCGAGGAAGAATGCCCCGACGAGAGAGATCTTGTTGAGAACTCTCTGAATGTAATCAGAAGTGGGCTTACCAGGTCTGATACCGGGGATACCGCCGTTTGACTGACGAAGGTTATTCGCGATCTCAACGGGGTTGTACTGGATCGAAACGTAGAAATAGTTGAATGCGATGATAAGCAGGAAGTAGAGTATTGCGTAGCTCCAGCTTGTTCTCTTGAAGAACTCGCAGAAGTGGTAGTAGAAGCCGCTTGTTGTCTTGGGCTGTCCCTTGAAGAGCTGGATTGTCTGGGGGAGAGCCATGAATGACATAGCGAAGATGATAGGCATAACGCCGCTCATACAAACCTTTATCGGAATGTGTGACTTCTGACCGCCGTACTGCTTTCTGCCTACAACGCGCTTAGCGTACTGGATCGGGATACGTCTTTCTGCCTCGTTCATGAAAACGATGAAGCCGATCTCGAAGAGAATGAATACGAGGTAACCTATTGTAACGAAGAGGTACTTCTCAGGAGTCTGCTTTGTGAGCTTGATGAGGAGTCCTGCGTCGGTAGGAAATCTCGCTGCGATACCAGCGAAGAGGAGAATGGAAACGCCGTTTCCGATACCCTTATCGCTTACGCGGTTGCCCATCCATACTACGAATGAAGCACCAGCAACGAAGCTGAGTATGATAACTGCCGCACAGAAGATTCCTTCTCCGCCGGAAGTATACTTGATAGCAGTGGTCTGACGCTTGAGAGTGAGGTAGTAAGCATAAGCCATGAAGAAAGCAAGGACAAGTGCGACGAAAGCCGTTATCTTATCTATTTTCTTTCTTCCCTCTTCACCCTCGTCGCGGAGGCGTTCCAGCGGCGGCAGCGCAAATGTCAGCAGCTGCATGATGATCGAAGCATTGATGAACGGTGTGATCGAAAGTGAGAATATGGTAGCCTTTGAAAGGGCACCACCGGTGAGGATATCGAGATACTCGAGGAAGTTTCCGTCCTTAGCGCTGTCGTCCATCCAGTCCCTTACGACATCAGAGTCGAGGAAAGGAACAGTGATAGCGCTTCCGAGTCTGAATATCACAATCATGAGTAATGTGTACAGGAGCTTTTTCCTTATTTCCGGAACGCCCCAAGCCTTTTTCAGGGTCTGAAACACAATTACATCACCTCTGCCTTCCCGCCAGCCTTTTCGATTTTCTCGATAGCGCTCTGTGAGAATTTAGCAGCCTTTACAGTTAAATTAGCAGTAAGCTCTCCGTTGCCGAGTACCTTAACGCCGTCGTATACCTTCTTAACGAGACCGGAAGCTACGAGGAGCTCAGTATCAACAACTGTGCCGTCCTTGAACTTATTAAGATCGGAAACGTTTACGATCGCATACTTTGTAGCGAAGATATTGTTGAAGCCACGCTTGGGGATACGTCTTGCGAGGGGCATCTGTCCGCCTTCAAAGCCGATTCTTACGCCGCCGCCGCTTCTAGCATTCTGACCCTTATGGCCCTTGCCTGCTGTCTTGCCGTTACCTGATCCGTGGCCTCTGCCGATACGCTTAACAGCCTTGTTGGAATCAAGTGCAGGTGTTAATTCGTGAATTTTCATATCGTTGCACCTCCTTGTTTACGCTTCTGTAACCTCGATGAGGTGTGAGATCTTGTTGATCTTGCCCTGAGTCTGAGCATTGTCAGGCTGAGTTGTAGTGTCGCCGATCTTCTTGAGACCGAGTGACTGAGCAGTAGCGATCTGGTCTTTCTTTCTGCCGATGAGGCTCTTTACGAGCTTGATGTTCTTAGCCATTGTTACTGCCTCCTTAACCTAAGATTTCCTTAACGGTCTTGCCTCTCTTAGCAGCAACGTCCTTAGCGGATGTGCAGTTTGTGAGACCGTTTATAGTAGCTCTTACCACGTTGCAGGGGTTGTTAGAACGAAGTGACTTTGTTCTGATGTCCTTGATGCCGGCAACCTCGATGACTGCACGGACAGGACCGCCTGCGATAACGCCGGTACCGGGAGCAGCGGGCTTCATAAGAACTCTGCCTGCGCCGAATTCACCAACGATTTCGTGGGGGATCGTAGTTCCCTTGAGAGCGATCTTCTTCAGGTTCTTCTTAGCGTCCTCGATGCCCTTGCGGATAGCATCCGGAACTTCTCCGGACTTTCCGAGACCGAAGCCTACTGTGCCGTTTCCATCGCCTACTACTACGAGTGCAGCGAACTTCATGATACGTCCGCCCTTAACGGTCTTGGATACGCGGTTGATAGCTACGACCTTTTCAACGAGCTCAGGAGCCTGTGTTTCAATATTAGCCATTCTTTTACCTCCCTCTTAGAACTTTAATCCGTTTTCGCGTGCGCCCTCGGCGAGTTCCTTAACTCTTCCGTGGTAGAGGTAGCCGCCTCTGTCGAAAACTACTTCGCTGATGCCCTTTGATGCAGCATTCTTAGCGAGCATCTCGCCTACCTTGCGTGCGCCTTCAGCGTTTCCGCCGTTGCCTTCAAAGCCCTTGTCCATGCTTGATGCTGAAGCAAGAGTAACTCCGTTTACATCATCGATGATCTGAGCATAGATGTGCTTTGTGGAACGGAACACATTCAGACGGGGACGCTCGGGAGTACCAGAGATCTTTGCGCGTACTCTGCGGTGTCTCTTTAATCTTGCCTTATTGCTGTCAAATTTCTTAATCATAGCAATTTGCTCCTTCTAATTACTTCTTGCCCTTACCGGCCTTACCTTCCTTGCGGATGATGTGCTCGCCGGCATATCTGATGCCCTTGCCCTTATACGGCTCAGGCGGACGCTTTTCGCGTATTTCAGCTGCAAACTGACCTACAGCCTGCTTGTCGATACCGCTTACCACGATCTTGTTGGGCTGGGGAACATCGAGCTTGATCTCTTTTGTTTCCTCAAGTACAACAGGATGTGAGAAACCAAGGTTAAGGTTTACCTTGTTGCCGCTCTTTGCAGCACGGTAGCCGACACCCTCGATCTCGAGAGTCTTTGAATATCCGTTTGTTACACCCTCGACCATGTTAGCGATGAGTGTTCTTGTAAGACCGTGAAGT
>ONMB01000038.1 GCA_900318825.1 uncultured Ruminococcus sp. | reverse complement strand
AGTGTATCGAATGCGATTATCTCGGAAACGCGGTCCGTTCCGTACTTGCTTACAACATAATCCTTGACGCTCTGTCTGCCCTCGATGCAGAAGTCGATATCAAAGTCAGGCATACTTACGCGCTCCGGATTGAGAAAGCGCTCAAACAGCAGGTTGAATTTCATCGGATCAATGCCTGTTATACCAATGCAGTAAGCGCAGAGACTTCCCGCACCGGAACCTCTTCCCGGGCCGACCGGTATATTATGCTCACGCGCATATCTGATGAAATCCCACACGATAAGGTAATAGTCCGTGTAGCCCATACTCGTTATTACCGACAGTTCGTACTCCATTCTCTCGCTGACCGCTGCCGGCGGAGCTTCACCGTACTTCTCATACATTCCCTTCCGGCACAGCTCGCGGAAATACGCCTGATTATCGCTGACTCCGGCTATTGTGAATTTCGGCAGCTTTATATTGCCGAATTCAAACTCAACATTGCACCTTTCCGCTATCTTGGCAGTATTTGTTACAGCAGTTTCGTGTCCGCGGAAAAGCTCAGCCATTTCGTCGGCTGATTTTACATAGAACTCATCTGTACCGAAGCTGAGCGGATTGGGTTCGTCGAGCGTTTTTCCGGTCTGAATGCAGACAAGCACGTTCTGCATTTCTGAGTCGGTCTTGTTGATATAGTGACAGTCGTTCGTGGCAGCAAGCGGTATACCCGTCTCTCCGGACAGCTTATAAAGCTGCGGCAAAACCTTTGCTTCTGCCTCTATGCCGTGATCCTGAACTTCTATAAAATAATTACCCTCGCCGAATATCTCAAGGTGCTCAAGGGCAGCTTTCTTCGCACCCTCATAGTTATCGGCGGCTATTTTCCGGGGTACCTCACCTGCTATACAGGCTGAAAGGCAGATGAGTCCCCTGTGATACTTTTTCAGCAGTTCCCTGTCAACTCGCGGCTTACTGTAAAAGCCGTCTATGCTCGCAATCGAAACGAGCTTTACGAGGTTTCGGTAGCCCTCATTGTTCTCACAAAGAAGTATGAGGTGATAAGGAGAGCCGTCAATTTTCGGCTCCTTATCAAGATGTCCGCGCGGTGCAACATAGACCTCGCAGCCGATGATCGGCTTTATACCGTTTTTCTTTGCCTCGTTCCAGAACTCGACCGCGCCGTACATATTTCCGTGATCCGTTATGGCAACTGCTGTCTGCCCGAGCTCCCTGACTCTCTGTATAAGTCCGGATATTCGGCAGGCACCGTCAAGGAGACTGTACTCCGTGTGGACGTGGAGATTCACAAAGCTGTCAGGGCTCATTCTTGGCACCTCCGCGGCGCAGACTATCCGCTATCTTCGAGAGCTTCTGGAAGCGGTGGTTGACTCCGGAACGACTCAGCGGTTCAGAGAGGTTCTCACCTATTTCCTTCAGGCTCATGTCCGTATTCTCAAGCCGCAGCAGAGCGACTTCCTTCAGGTCATCTGAGAGCGAATCAAGTCCGGAAACTGCCGCTATCAGCTTTATATCCTCGATCTGCTTCATAGCAGCGTTCACTACCTTATCAATGTTGGCGGAATCACAGTTAGCTATCCTGTTGGCTTTGTTGCGGACGTCCTTGTAGATCTTGACGTTCATGAGCTCAAGAGTACACTGCTGCGCACCGATAAAGGTCAGCGTGTCCTCGATAGACTCACTGCCCTTGATATAGACTATGAACTGTCCCCTGCGGACAACTCTTCCCGCTGTCACACCTATATCCTCAAGAAGCTGAGTGAGTTCGGCTGCAAGCTCCTCGTCGGGGACTGAAAATTCCAGGTGATACTCCTTCTGAGGATCGTTGACGCTTCCGCAGGCAAGAAAAGCTCCGCCTGCAAAAACTCCGAGACTATTGGTGGCAATAATCCCGGAATCTATGGTCCGACCGGCGTCTGCGAAATGGTACTTGGTAAATACTCTGTTCACAGTGACCGGCTCGGTGATATCATATGTATAAAGTTCAGTTCCACCGCGCCTTTCAGTTTTTCTGCACTGCAGTTCTGTTCTGAATATGCGGGCGAACAGCATTCCGAACGTCTCTGCGGCTATGCCGCTTTCAGTCTGGAAACAGATTCGCTCTGTACTGAGAGTCCGGCTGAACAGCAGCATTCCGTACAGACACGCAAAGCGCTTCTCCTTATCATTAAGAGACTGTATTATCTCGTTTCTTACATCATTTGAGAATGAAATGGTCCTTCACCTCTGCTTATATCTTCTTATCCTTTGTAATATCGCGGTGATACTTCTGAACTCTGTAATCCTCACTTATAAGATGCTTGGCAATGAGTTCGGCAAATGTTACTGAACGGTGCTTTCCGCCTGTGCAGCCGAATGCAATGACGAGCTGGCTCTTGCCCTCGTGTATGTAGAGCGGTATGAGGTAGTCGATGAGGTCTTTCAGCTTCTCAAGCAGCTTCTGCGACTGCTCAAAACTCATAACGTAATCCCTTACACAGTTCTCGCAGCCGGTGTGACAGCGGAGCTCATCTATGTAGTACGGATTTGGCAGGCATCTCACGTCAAACACAAGGTCAGACTCAGTTGAGACACCGTACTTAAAGCCAAAAGACATTACCTTTATTGAAAGAGAATCGGAGGTCTTTGTGAGGAAGAGCTCCTTGACCTGTTCCTTGAGCTGCGAGGAAGAAAGAAGTGAAGTTTCAATGTAATAGTCGGCTATCTCACGGAGCTGTGAGAGCTGTTCGCGCTCGTACTTTATAGCCTCGTGCATATTGCCGCTGAATTTCTCATCAAGCGGGTGCTTGCGTCTGGTCTCTTTGTAGCGCTTTATGAGAACTTCATCACTTGCTTCGATGAAAATGACCTTGACCTCGACGTCCTGTTCGGAGCGCAGAGCCTGCCACGAGAGAAAGATCTCCGCGAACATATCTCCCGATCTTATATCAACAGCAACGGCGACCTTTTCAGGCGGATTGTCGGTCATTCTGCACAGATCTACGAACCTCGAGATCAGCTTTGGCGGGATATTGTCGATGCAGTAATAGCCGATGTCCTCAAGGACGTCCATAACGCTGGATTTTCCCGAACCAGACATTCCGGTAACTATCAGTAATTTCATAGAAAACTTCCTTTTCGCTGTGTGAGCTTTATTTCAGTATCACCGGCTCAAGCTCAAGTATATAGCCGGTCTTTTCCTTTACGATATTCTTTATCTTTTCGCAGAGCTCAAGCACGTCCGCACAGGTCGCGTAACCCTTGTTTATAACAAAGCCACTATGTTTTTCGCTGACCATTGCACCTCCGCAGCTCATGCCCTTCAGACCACACTGGTCTATGAGGAGTGATGCGTAGCTGCCCTCAGGACGCTTGAATGTGCTTCCTGCACTTGGATACTCGAGCGGCTGTTTTGAGCTTCTCTTAGCCATACATTCGTTCATTGCCTGCTTTATAGCATCAGGATCACCTTCGGAAAGCCTTAACGTCACAGAGGTGATGACCTTGCCACTCTCACTGAAAACGCTGTGTCTGTATGAGAGGTCCATTTCGTCGCGGGACATTGTTTTGATCTCGCCGTCGAGGTCAATGTACTCAGCTGAAACTATTATATCCTTGATCTCGCTGCCGTAAGCTCCGGCGTTCATGTAAAGGGCACCGCCGACAGTTCCGGGGATACCGAAGAGGTTCTCCATGCCGGTGAGTCCCGACTGCTGAGCGTGTACACAGGCTGATGCGAGAAGGGCTCCTGCCTGACAGTGCATTTCAGTTCCTTTGGTAGTTATTCGCGCAAAATCGCTGCCGAAAAGCAGGATTATACCGTCAAAGCCGCTGTCCGGCACAATGACATTGCTGCCTCTTCCGAGTATGCCGAACTTTATTGAGTTCTCCCTCAGGTACCTGAGCAGTTTAGCAGCTGAAACTGCTGAATTTACGCTTATAAGTGCGCGGCAGGTACCGCCGAATCTGAATGTGATATACTCTCTCAGAGAGCATTCCGGAGTTATACGGCAGCCGAGTTTGCTGCAAAGTCCGGTGAGTTCTTCAATATTGAGCATTGTGTCCCTCCTGAGATAATGATCTGATTTCTGTTTGCGGCTGCGTCAGAATGCTTCGTAATTGCGGACGATCTCCTTGGAGTCGGACTCCATTCCGAGTCTGTTGAGGAGTTCCTGTGCAGCGTTATATCCCATTTTCTTCTGTCTGTTGTTCATAGCTGCTACTTCGAGTATAACAGCAAGGTTTCTGCCGGGCTTTACCGGAATAGTCAGCGACGGCACCTTTACTCCGAGAAGCGAAACAAATTCGGTATCAACGCCCATTCTGTCATATACTTTCTCGGAGTTCCACTGTTCAAGCTCGACTACAAGATCGAGCTTCTCAGTCATCTTTACAGCACCGATACCAAAGAGTCTTCTTGCATTGATGATACCTATGCCTCGCAGCTCAAGGAAGTGGCGGATATTGTCCGGAGAACTTCCTACAAGGCTGATATTCGACACTTTTCTTATCTCTACCGCATCGTCAGCAACGAGTCTGTGACCACGCTTGACGAGCTCAATAGCTGTCTCGCTCTTACCGACACCGCTCTCACCGGTTATGAAAACGCCTTCGCCGTAGATCTCGATAAGTACGCCGTGACGGGTGATCCTCGGTGCGAGGTTGAGGTTGAGGAAAGCGATAAGTCCTGAGATGAAATTAGATGTGCTCTCCTTGCTCCTGAGAAGCGGAACCTCAAATTCTTTTGCGAGTTCGAGCATCTCGGCAAAATACGGCAGCTCTCGTGTGATTATGAGCGCCGGTATCCTCTGAGAAAAGAGAAGCTGGAGTCTTTCGCGGCGGGTTTTTTCGTCAATAGTAGAAAGATATGCGAATTCCATCTTTCCTATGATCTGAATGCGCTCCGGGTTGAAGTATTCGTAGAAGCCCATAAGCTGGAGTCCAGGTCTGTTAACGTCGTTTTCGTCGATCATGAGCTCATTTGCATCTTTGTGGATGTAGATCGCTTCGAGTTTGAATTCGTCGATGACCTTCTGAAGCGAAACCTTGAAATTTTCAGCCATAATTATTCTCCGTTCTCCTAAAATCGGTTTTTATCCTATGACGAACGAGGTGAAGCCCTGTTCGTAAGCTACTTCCTTTGCCTTGAGCAGCTCATCTGTACCAACGCTGTTTCCGTAGATACGGACAGCTACATTGTTGTAATCCTTGAGCTTATCCTTAACGAGCTCGAGTGCCTTTTTGACTTTTTCCGAAGCCGGTCCGTTGAAATCGTAGACCGTAGTGTCGGTGTAGACTCCGGCGCTCAGTGCGTCAACGTCAATACTCAGGATTATAGACTTGACGTTGAGGTAGAGAGGCTCGCGGATAATGTCGTCACTGCCCCTGAGTATGTCTGTTGCCGATACCTCAACAGACATCGTTGAATTGGCGTTGACTGCCCTTTCGTAGAAAAGGTTTGCAGCCGAGGTGAGTGCCTGAAAACGGCTGGGCTCCTTGAGCTCCGGAGGCAGTATAGCGAGGTCGCTCGGTCTGAACGGCGGGTAGGATATGTCCGAGCAGATTATCTTTTCAAATCCCGCTTCGGCAGCCTCTGTAACTATGTCTCCGATGTAGTTGACAGCCGTTGAAGAATAAGGCGAAGTCCACGGTTTGCCGCCCGATTCGACGGTGTTGTCTATCCACTGGTCACCTGCGTCTGCTGTCTTGAAGCCGGCTGAACCGTCGGTCTTTGGCAGGATATTGTCGTTGAACGTGCTTATAAGCGCTGCCGGGTGGTAGCCTGCCGACTTTATAGTATCAACTACGTCACTGAGTGATATGTAATTCTGTATAGCGCCGGACTGCGTTGCATAGAACACCGAGCTCGAATACCATATCTTGCCGCCCTGAGTTTTGAGCGGTATCTCGACATACTCTACCTTTTGTCCGGAGGGGATACGTTCTATCGCAGCCTTGAGCGCTGCCTTGTCCGTGAGATCGGCAGTTTTAATGACAGCCGCCTTGTAATCGGGCTGTGCGACTGTTCCTGTCTCGGCAGACGGATCAGCAGGAGCTGCCGGTCTGCTGGCACTCGATGGCTCGAGCAGCTCGCTTGAAACAGCTGTCGGCGGCGGTTCAGGCGCATCACCTTTTTTCTTGGTATATTTCACTATCGGTTCGGCTACACTGTATCCGATAAATCCGATACCGCCGATGAGAAGCACGGTCAGTCCGACGGAAAGAGCTTTGCCGAGAGGAGTTTTACCATAGTAGTTTTTTTCTTTTGTTTTGTAGATTTTCCTTCCTTTGTTTTTTCTTCCCATTTTTATCTCCTGTTTATTCCACACATTTTATTTGAGCGAATATACCGCCATTGATATTATACCTAAATAGATAAGTATTGCAGGTCCTCCCCTGAAAGACGAGGGGACCTTTGAGGAATTCAGCTTCCTGAAAGCAGCTGTAAGTATAAGCGCTGCCGTAATGAAACCGAGTCCGGCTTCGAGTCCGAATTTAACATACTCCCCCAATTTCATCAGCGAGGGATCATTTGCTGATTTCTGCTCCATTGTGAACAGCGTACCGATAACGGCACAGTTGAACGCGGAGAGATGTATATACTTTCTTATCTTCTCAAATCTCTCCGGAGTGATGAAGTAAACTGCGGAAAGCAGTCCGATATAGAGCAGACCTATCGTCAGAACATACAGCAGCAGTGTAAAATTCTTGTATTCCGATGGCAGCAGTTTGTTTATAAAGTAGGCAGCTGCCGAACCTATCGTCGTGAATATCGTTATACAACAGGCTGTTCCGACGAGCTTTCTTCTGCTGTCTGCGGCAACAAACAGCGTACTTGTTCCGAGAGCCTGACTGAGTATGAGGTTTGCTGCAAGAAAGGCGATTATGTCATTTACCAGATACATTCAAGTCACTCCCTGTATTATCTTCTTTTTTTGCCATGGAACGTATCTTCCGGTAAGCTCCACACATAAGTCCGAGGAAGATGAAGCCTCCGAAGGGTTCGCCAAGACCGCTGATAAGCGTGTTGACATCAGCCATTTTGCTGCGGATAGTTCCGTACGCGAGGAGTTCACGGATAAATGCTGTCAGAAGCATAACGGCGTCAAATCCGATTATATAGAACGTCAGAGAAGCTATCATTCGCGGTTTCTTCATCTTGAAAAAACGCGCTTCAGACTGGAGTATTATCAGCGAATTCACCGCAAGCAGCGGAAAATATATGCCGATTCGTGTGATGGAGTCCGGGTAGAACTTCTCCGCCGCTGTTTTGACCGGCATATAGACGATCGAGGATATTATCGCGTATATTATCACCTTTATCGTATAGGGCAGCTTCTTCGGCACGAACGACGATATCAGCACTGACAGGAACGTTATTGCTGAAAAGGCATAGATAAGAGCTTCTGCGTTCTTAACGGTATTTCCGCAGATAATTACCGGAGAAATGACCATAAGTCCGGAAAGTACAGCGTTGTCACCGAGTACGCCGTCAAAAATACGGCTCCTGCGTTCATTCATTGACGGTCGCCTCCTCAGTGTTTTCGTCAGAAGCTGCTGCCTCTGTCTCCTTGATACGCTCCTCTTCCTCGGCAAGACTTATCTTCTTCTCAAGGTTCTTGAAGCCGAGTGCTATGGGGGTGAACAGTACGGAAACCATAACGATAGCATTTTCCTTTGCAGTCGTCAGAACGAGCGTATATGCGAAAACAGCTGCGAACAGTCCATAGAAAATAGCGAAATACTCCCTCTTCGGTGCTATACGCTTATCTGCGATGATATACACTGACGCAAAGAGTACCATATTAGTAACAAGCGAATAGCTGAGCGAGTCCTCGCGGGAATTACCTACCGGAGCTATAAAGGCAAACAGCCCTGTTCCGACCATAGAACCGAGAAACGCACCTGCTGAGATGTCTCCTCTGAAAATCAGTATCACAGCCGAGATAACGAGCAGCAGTATGCTCACAGAACCGGCTGGTCCGCTGAAATTTCCGAGAAGGACTTCAAAATCCGTGTAATCGAGCTTTCCTGAGATATTGAACGCGTATGAAGCCGAATGTGTAAGAGTATCAGGCTTTTCAAATACGCCGAGCTTGTTGTGAGGCTCCGGGAACATTAACAGCTTGCTCCCCCAAGAGGTTAGCGCGAACACATATGCAGCCGCAGCCGGTGAGAATATCATATTCTTCCTGCCGCCGAAAACGTTTTTTGCTACAACTACCGCAAAAACGCTTGCAATAACGGCAATGCTGTAATCCATACAAGCTGGCAGCATCAGTGCAAGTATGAGCGCGTCAGATGTGCAGGTCAGGTCGTCAGCCTTGAAATGCCTGCCCATAAGTCTGAGCGAAACGATCTCTGCAACGAGCGAAACCGCTACACAGATACCGCATAGAACTGCCGAACGCACTCCGTAATAGAAATACGACATCAGCGCAAGTGCCATGAGAGTCATCATTATGTCGAGCCAAATAAGCCGCTCTTTTCTGGCTTTTTTCAGCATATTATTTCTTCCTTCAATCCGGCAGCCGCTGCTGCCATATCCTTTGCACCGAAGAGATAGCTTCCGGAAACGAGAACGTTTGCACCAGCTTCCTTGACTATCGGCGCGGTTTTATCGTTGATACCGCCGTCGACCTGAACGAGAGTGTCCAGACCGAGCGCAGTTATCCTGTCGCGTATAGTGCGTACCTTTGAGGTAGTTTCAGGGATAAAGCTCTGACCGCCGAAACCGGGCTCAACTGTCATAACGAGCACCAAATCAAGTTCCGGAAGGTATTTAAGTACCTCCTCGGCAGGAGTTGCCGGCTTTAAGGCAACTGCTGTCTTTGCACCGGCAGCCCTGATAGCTCTGATAGTATCTGCTGTATCACTTGCGCTCTCGAGGTGGAATGATATGAGATCGGCACCGGCAGCCGCAAACCTCTCAACATACCTGCGCGGATCAGTTATCATAAGGTGAACATCGAGAAACATATCTGTGGTGCTTCTTACCTTTTCGAGTATCGGCAGACCATAGGTTATATTATCAACGAAAACGCCGTCCATAACATCGAAGTGCAGCATATCAATGCCGCTTGCTTCAAGCCGGCGAATCTCGCTCTCAAGATTTAGCATATCCGCACTGAGTACGGACGCTGAAACTAAATTCTGCAATTTATCACTTCCTGAAATTTCATACACTTTTATTATATAATATTTCGCCGTCAACGTCAATATGATTATTTTGTTTTTTTATTTTATTTATTCTCTGTAAAGTGTTCCGCGTACCTCTAAGACAATGTGAAATAATGTTCAAGCTGTACGGCATAGTATAGCTTATAAAGCTATCGGAGGTAATATTTATGCTGCTTGAACTATTACGGAATATCTTCTTTTTTGCCCTGCACGTCGAGAGCGGTAGTGCTTTCCCGAAACCGCTCAGCAAAAAACAGGAAGAAGAATGCTTCATCAGAATGTCGGACGGAGACAAATCCGCGCGTTATATGCTCATCGAACACAACCTGCGTCTTGTAGCACATATCGTCAAGAAATACTCCTCAAATGCAGCCGAACAGGACGAACTAATCTCGATCGGCACTATCGGTCTGATTAAAGCCGTTTCAACTTTTGACTACACCAAAGGCGCGAAATTTGCCACTTATGCGAGCCGCTGCATCGACAACGAGATACTGATGAATTTCAGGGCAGCCAAAAAGTCCGCCGGCGACGTCTACATCAACGAACCCGTCGAGACCGACAAGGACGGCAACGCTCTCACTCTCCTCGACCTCATTGACGACGGTATCGATATTCACGAACAGGTCGATACCCTGATAAAATCAAGACAGCTCTACACTTTCCTGAACAAGTGTCTCGATGAACGCGAACTTGAGATAATAGTCTACCGCTACGGTCTTTACGGCAAAAAGCCGCATACTCAGAACGAAACTGCCAAAAAAATGGATATTTCCCGGTCTTACGTTTCGCGTATCGAGAAAAAAGCTATCGAAAAACTCCGGAAAATGTACGACTCGACGCCATTCTGAAAACAGTTGTAAATCCACAGGATATATGTTATAATAATTGTATTAAAGAAAAAGGAGGAAGTTCAATGAACATTCTTGTCACAGGCGGAACAGTTTTTGCAAGCAGGTACACAGCCGAGTTCTTCGCTGCTAAGGGACACGATGTGTATGTACTGAACCGCGGAAGCAAACCTCAGAGCCCCGGTGTCAGACTTATCTGCACTGACCGTCACGCCCCCGGTGATACACTGAAGAACTACACCTTCGATATTGTAATTGATGTCACAGCTTACAACGGTAAGGACGTAAACGACCTCATCGACGGTCTCGGAGATTTCGGCGAGTATATCCTCATAAGCTCAAGCGCCGTCTACCCTGAAACTCTCCCCCAGCCTTTCAGCGAGGAACAACCGACCGGTCCGAATTCCGTATGGGGCGCTTACGGCACGAATAAGATAGAAGCTGAAAATGCTCTGCTGAAGCGCGTTCCGGGAGCTTATATCCTCAGACCACCCTATCTGTACGGTCCTATGAACAACCTCCACCGCGAATCATTTGTGTTTGAGTGTGCTGAAAACGACAGACCATTTTATCTGCCGGGCGACGGTTCACAGAAACTCCAATTTTTGCATATCGGAGATATGTGCCGGTTTATTGATGTTCTCATTGGAGCTCGACCACAGCAGCACATCTTCAATGTAGGTGAGTCTGAGGGCGTGACTATCCGCGAATGGGCAGAAAACTGTTATGCAGTCCTTGGAAAGTCGCCGCAGTTCATCAGTGTTGACAGGTCTGTGCCGCAGCGGAGCTACTTCCCGTTTTACGCCTATGAGTATACCCTCGACACATCAAAAATGCGAGAACTTATGCCGGAGCTCACTCCCCTGTCGGACGGTCTTGCGAGATCATGGGAATGGTTTGCCGGCAACCGTGAACTCATCGTCAGAAAGCCGCTGTTTGAGTTCATCGACAACCAGCTCGGAGGTCTGAAATGATATACACTGACCTCACTGTCAAGGCTATGCGAATTGCCTACAACGCTCACCATGGACAGCTTGACCGCAGCGGCGTTCCTTATATTTTTCATCCGTATCACGTTGCCGAACAGATGGACGATGAGTATACTGTCTGCATAGCCTTGCTTCACGACGTCGTCGAGGACACTTCCATGACCATTGAGGAGCTCGAAAAAGAGTTTCCGCCGGAAGTTACAGAAGCAGTCCGGCTTCTCACGCGCGACAGGGATACTGATTATCTCGAATATGTCCGTGGTATCCGCTCGTCTCAACTTGCGGTCAAAGTCAAGCTCGCTGACCTTGCACATAACTCAGACTTCTCAAGACTTGCCTGTGAAAGTCCCGAGGAGGTCGAACGTCTGCGCAGAAAATATTCCACTGCTAAGCTCATACTAACATCAGACGAATAAAAATGTACGAAAGTTTTGCTGTCTGATTGTTAAAATTGACCGGTGACAACCAAAGAAAAATATGGTATAATGTTTCTTACAGTATTTTTTTACGGAGGTCATTTTCGTGGAGTATAAAGCTAACAGCGGTGTATGGGGCACAATGTTCGGAGTTCCCTGCGTGGTCGCTGACAATTTTCTTAAACTTGCAACAGGTCAGCAGCTCAAGGTGCTCCTGTATCTTCTGCGCTGCTCCGGCAGAAACTGCTCTGACGAAGAGATCTCCCTGAACACAGGCGTTTCTCCGCAGGAAGCTGCGGACGCCGTTCTCTTCTGGCAGCAGGTCAACGTCCTCACACCGCAGCGCACAACTGCTGACTCTGTCCCGGAGCTCTCAATGTCCGCACCGGCATCACAGCAGACCGAAATCATCCCGAAGCAGCCGGCAGTAAAACCTGAATTGCCCAAGCGACAGGAGCTTCCGCCTTCTGAGATAGCCGAGGTCATGAAGAATTCCTCGGATATTTCCGAACTTTTCAAGGTCGCAGAGTCGGCTCTTGGCAAGCTCAACTACACACAGCAGAATTCCCTGATATGGATGTACAATTACCTCGGTCTCAGAAAAGAAGTCATCGTCACACTTCTTTTCTACTGCATAAAGATCAGCAAGACCA
Source organism: uncultured Ruminococcus sp. (assembly GCA_900318825.1). Classification (GTDB taxonomy): domain Bacteria; phylum Bacillota; class Clostridia; order Oscillospirales; family Ruminococcaceae; genus Ruminococcus. The sequence goes on along the minus strand of ONMB01000038.1, from coordinate 1,920 downwards.
ATTCACCCTATATTGAGAAGATCGCCTGTTCATGGGCTGAAAATGACATCAATACGCTCGCGGCGGCTGAAGAGGAAGTTGGGCGTATGTGCGCTTCTTATGAGTATACCGACAAAATTATGAAGATGTTCGAGATGAACCGCCGTCCCACACCGCGTCAGGGAGAATTCATCACAAGCTGGAAAAACAGCGGTTTCAGCACAGAGCTCATACAGCTCGCCTACGAGAAAACTATCGACAAGATAAACAAGCTGTCGTTCGATTACATAAACAAGATACTCCTCTCGTGGAAGGACAGTGGCTTCACATCACCTGAACAGGTCCGCGAAGCCGACAGCGAATACCGCAAAAAGAAAGCTGCATCCGGCAGTAAATATACAAACGGCGACGATATTGAAAAATATAAGGTCGTAATAAACAAGTTTTAAGAGGTAATATATGAACAGTGAGATCTTTGATAAGGCTCAGTCCATCATCAGCGGCAGACGGCTGCGCGCTGTCGAGGAAAATGAACGGCGTATCCGCGAGATAAACGATAAGATCCCTCAGATACGCGAGATAAATGCAGAACTATTCAACACAGGAAAGGAACTCATCGGTCTCATCGGCGACAAGAACTCCAACGCTGCCGATAAGATAGAAAAGCTCAGGAAATATAACCTCGAGGCACAGAAGATGTCCCGGACGATACTCGTCGAAAACGGCTATCCCGCTGACTATCTCGATATGCACTATACCTGTGAAAAGTGCCGTGATACGGGTTACTGCGGCAGCGAATTCTGCGATTGTCTCAATCAGCTCTGTGGAAAGCTCTCCGCGGACGAGCTGAACAAACACGCTCAGCTCAGCCTATCGTCGTTCGATACCTTCGATCTGCGCTACTACAACGGTCAGGACCGCGAAACTATGCAGCGCATCTTCAGCTTCACCAAGGACTACGCTGAAAACTTCAAGCGTGACTCTAAGAGTATCCTAATGTTCGGCAGAACAGGTCTCGGAAAAACTCACCTGTCACTTGCTATTGCAAATACCGTGCTTTCCAAGGGATACAGTGTCATTTATGACTCAGCGGTCAATATTCTCCGAAAGATCGAGAGCGAACGATTCAGCCGCGACAGTATTTCAGAGACCATTGACTCTGTTATGAACACCGATCTCCTCATTCTCGACGACCTCGGCACCGAGTACGAAACTCCCTTTTTCAACGCGACTATCTACAACATCATCAACACCCGCCTGAACAGCGGAAAGCCTGCGATAATCAGCACAAACCTCGATTTTGAAGGCATCAGGCGCAGATACGATGACCGCGTTGTTTCAAGGATCGTTGCCGTTTATTCCTGCCTTGAATTCAAGGGCGAGGACATAAGGCTGCAGATACGCAAAAATGAGAACACATAAATTAAGCGGACTGTTCTTTTGAACAGTCCGCATTTTTTATATATTGTCCAAATCAAGCTTGAACGGTGCATAACGCTTATAGGCTCGTTTGTTCTTATCAACTGAATAGGTCTCATAAAGTGACTTTATCATGTCTAAGAAGTCCTGAGAATAGCGGTTTGCAAGTGTATTTTCGATAGTTTCATCGGTCCAGATATCGTCTTTGTTCATACGCTCCTTGATATCGCCCTTGATGATTATGTAAACAGTTGTGTCGTCATAGTCGTACTTCTCAGCCTTATAGAGTGTGAGCTCATTGAACACCTTATTGTTGAACTTTTTGTTGGCAGCCTGAGACTCGTCTTCAGGAGCAGTTGTAACTTCAACAGCTTCACCGACGGGAGCAGTTGTCTCTGTGAGCTTAGCAAGTGTTACTTCGTTCTCGAAGGGATTGGTTGTTGTGGTAGTTGTTGTTTCGTTAGGATCAGGAGTTGTTGTAACTGTTGTAGTAGTCTCGGCGGAAGTTGTTGTCTCGCCGTT
>ONMB01000041.1 GCA_900318825.1 uncultured Ruminococcus sp. | reverse complement strand
CTCTCTTGAGATAGGGTTTCATTCTATCATTCCTTTCTTTCGCAATACAAGCGGTTAAAATAATATTACATATCAGAAAAAATCTTGAAATCTGTTTTATATTATGCTATAATCATAGGGTACGATATTCAGGAGGTGTTGACTTGCCCAGATCACTGACCTCCGGCATATGGCTGACTTCGCCGGAACATTTCATACCACAGCCCGAAAAAACAGTCTGCCTGACCGGTCACAGAATCAAGAGCGTTGTCCCCTACCGGAACGACTCGGCTTTTCTTGAGCTTACCGTAACCGGCATACAGCTCCTGCTGTGCAGATACATTGATATGGCGATCGAAGCCGGCTACACCAGCTTTATCGACGGTCTTTCGACCGGTGCCGATCTATGGGCTGCACAGTACATCAGCCGCCTGAAAAACAACGGCGCTGACCTGAAGCTCATCGGTGCTATGCCCTACCTCCGCCATGCAGAGCGCTTCCGCCCTGTCGAACAGGAGATACTGCGCAAGGTCGAGCTGAGCTGCGACACAGTAGTCTGCACCGCTTCCGATCCGGACATCGTCTACTCAAAAAACGGCGCCGGAAAGGAGCTTTACCGTACAAGGAATTATTTTATGGCTGACTGTTCATCAGCCGGCATAGCTTACTATAATCATTCGGAGTTCCGCTCCGGGACTCATCAGACGGTCGCCTATCTTAACAACAGCGGCAAGCAGGTCGCCGAATTCTGCAACGAAGATCTCTACCGCATCATAGACGAAGCCGGCACGGATACAGCTGCTGTAAGACAGCGCATCTCGCTCCTTCCGAGCGTATTCGGACCGTTAAAGAGAGAGTCCTAACATTAATTATACCACATTTGCAGGATTTTTCAAGTTTATTTGCATAAAAATGCTCCGGTGAGAATGATTTTTATGCTCCGGGACTTCTCCGGAAGTGAAGATACGTTCTTTTTCAACCGACTGTTGAATGTTGTGTTTAAACATTCAACGGCAGCTTTTAATGTGGAAAGTGTTGAAAAACCTGTTGATAAGCGCATTGAAGCCCTCCGGTTTTTAACACCGGAAACCGTAAAACGTTTTTATTCATTTTACTGTGAATATTTTACCCGCAGTTCTATACGAAAAGTAATCATAACTGATACATTGAATATCAGTTTCAAAGGAGAGTTCAACAATGTCAGACAAGCCCAAGAAGAAAGTCGGCAGTATTGCCATTCCATTCCTCGTAACTATTTTCATCGCAACGCTCATCGTCGGCGGTGCAGTTTACTTCATCTACCACAATTTCGTGAGCAAAAAAGAGGACAAGATCAAGGAACCGCCTCCGCGAAACGGCTCTATATCGGTATCCGTTGAGGACAGCCACACGGTCCTTCTCGTTCTTGACGATCCCGAAGCCGCCGCTGATGCCAATGCGACCTTTGTGCTGATGCGCTCAGTTCCCTACAAGAAGAACATTCTCTTCATCGGTGTTCCCTCAAACTCTATCTACTATTCAGAGAAGGAGGGCACTCAGATCGCGCTCAAGGACAAGTACACCCGCGGCGGCGCTCAGGCTGCCGAGGAATTCATAGAGGAAGCCCTCAAAATAGACATCGACAAGTATATGGTATTCGACGTTCACGCCTTTGAGACCGTCTGCGACCTCTTCGGCGGCGTAAACTACCCTGTTGACATAAAGCTCAACGGCTACACAGGCGACGGTACTCTCGAAACGCTCGCGGCAGATGAGATAACCAAATACCTCACTTATAATAAGTTCCCCGGCGGCGAACCCGAAAGAGCGCTCAAGGCTGCTACTATCATCAGCTATATGATAAACGGATCTGACGGAGACCGTATCGCTAACAACTTCGACAGATACTTCTCCGAGATCATCAATATGATCCCCAATACAAACGTTACTGCCGTTGACTACGACAAGAAAAAGAGCGCAATAAAGTATATGTTCAACTTCGGCTCGGGCATTTCGATCGCTGCCTGCGTTGACGGAACAGACGCCGAAAAGGACTTTATCCCGAGCGACTCCTTCATATCCAACCTGCCCGAGGAATACTTCGGCGAACCCACCGAGCCTCCGACGAGACCTCAGTGACCGGAGGTGCAGTCTTGAACAACATCTTCGATACCCATGCACACTACGCTGACCATGCTTTCGACGAGGACCGTGAAGCTGTTCTCGCCTCGCTCCCGGAAAAAGGCATAAGATACGTCACCCTCGCCTCATCATCAGTCGAGGATACTGCCGAGAATTCCGAGCTCTCCAAAAAGTATGACTACATATATGCAGCTGCCGGCGTCCACCCGGAGTCAGTCGATACTAACCCGGAAGACTACCTCGATACAGTCCGCAGAACTATCAGCGAAAACCCGAAGGTCCGTGCTGTCGGCGAGATAGGTCTCGACTACCACTACGACGGCTACGACCGCGAAAAACAGATAGATCTCTTCCGCGAACAGCTCGAGCTCGCCCGCGAACTCGATATGCCGGTCATAGTCCACAGCCGCGATGCCTGCGAGGATACTCTCGACCTTCTGCGCGAATTCAAGCCAAAGGGAGTAGTCCATTGCTTCAGCGGTTCAGCCGAGACAGCCAAAGAGATCATCAAGCTCGGTATGTACATCGGCTTCACCGGAGTCCTGACCTTCAAAAACGCAAAGAAGGCTCTCCGTGCACTCGAAGCAGTCCCGCTCGACAGGCTCCTCCTCGAGACCGACTGCCCGTATATGGCGCCTGTACCGTTCCGCGGCAAGCGCTGCGACAGCTCGATGATAGCATATACAGCTCAGAAAGCTGCCGAAATAAAGGGTATACCGGTCGATGAGCTCCTTGAGATGACCTGCCGAAACGGTATGGCTCTTTACACTATCCAATAACTGAAAGGTATCACACATATGTACTATTGCTGCGGTCTTACCGACAAAGGTATAATGCCACACAATGAAGACGCTCTGCTAATCGGCAAAAGCGTCATAGACAACGGAACTACCGAACAGGAGCTCGACGCGCCGTTCATAGCCGCGGTCTCGGACGGAGTTTCCGGCGAATTGTCTGGCGAACTCGCTTCAAAGATGTGCCTTGAGATGATAAGCGAGCTGCACTACACCAGCCGCACTGACCTCTCAGGCGAGCTCCTCTCGATACACAGCCGCCTTGCACAGTTCAGCAGCGAGAACCCCGACAACCGCAATATGCAGGCTACTCTCTGCGGCATCGCCGTTGACGAGCGAGGCAATATCCTCACATTCAACGTCGGCGACTCACGGCTCTACCGCTTCCGCAGCGGCAGGATAACCCAGATATCCCGCGACCAGTCGCTCGTTCAGCTCCTCTACGAGGAGGGCTCGATAACCCTCGCCGAACGCAAGACTCACGTCCACAGGAACATAATATTCCCTGCCTTCGGAAACGTCAGCACAAAGCCTAAAATAGACATCTCCCCCATAACCGGCGGCACAGAATACGGGGACGTCCTCATACTCTGCTCGGACGGTCTCTCGGACTACGTTTCCCCGATAGATATGGAGGAAATAATGGAGCTGCCGCGCAGTCTCCCGGAGCGCCTTCAGATGCTCCTCGAAAAAGCCTCAGCAAACCAAAGCAAGGACAATATAACTGTTGCGGCTATCCTCTGCTGTTAATATTTACAGCTAACCGGTACTTGACACAACTCTCAAAAAAGTATATAATCTAATCAGGGACTCGTTCCCGAAAGGAGGCTATTGAATGAAAAAATTCGTTTCTGTACTTATGTCAGCAGCCATTGCTGCGACCGCGCTCTCACCTCTTGCGGTTTCATCAGCAGGTACTGACACAGCCAATGATATTGTGCTTTTCGGCGACAGTATCGCTGCCGGATACGGTCTCAGCTCTTCCGAGCATAACTACGGCGAGATCTGTGCGGACTACCTCGGCGGAAACGCTGCAAACTATGCTGTTTCCGGAGCTACATCGACAGATATGCTCAATAAGATCAAGTCGCTCTCCGATTCAGAAAAGCAGACAGTCAAGAATTCTGAATACGTTGTTATATCAGTAGGTGCCAACGATCTTATGCACTACGCTTCAAAGCGCCTGCTCACTTTTGCAGCTGAAAAGAAGCTCCTCATCGACGGTACAACAGCAGCAGATATCCCCGCAGATCCCTCGGTAACTACCGTTCTGAAATATCTTGATATCGAAAAATTAAAGGCTTATAAGAACGCAAGCACATCCAATTTTCTTCACCTCGGTCGTTTACTCGGTGATATATGTGCAAATCTTACAGGCCCTCCTGACGATGAACCTGACTCCACTCTTATCGGCATAATCCCACACACAATCATGCCCAATATCAAGAGCTGTATTTCAAATATCAAAGCTATAAATCCGGACGCCAAAATAATCGTTCAGACTATCTACCAGCCTTTGCAGTTTACTCCGGAGTATCTTAAAGCGGCTTCCATTGATCAAGACCTCGTAAGCATAATTGCCCTTAAATTTGACAGAGTTCTCGATACATTCGAGGAGGAACTCAACACGATCAGCGACATCGAGATAGCTGACGTCCGTAGTGACTTCAACGCTCTCCCGGAAGGCGTTGAGACAAGCTCAAAGAACCCCGGAAGCGCTCATTATTTCACAAATATACAGCTTCCCGGTGAAAGCAGAGATTTCCACCCAAATCAGAGAGGTCACCTTGCTATCGCGGTAACTGTTCTTGACACTATCGGCAAAAAGCACGATGACAGCGGACTTCTCCACAACACCTTCGTCAAGCTCAGCGGTCGTTCGGATTACCCGATAACTATACTTGACAAATACAAGAATATCGCCGGAAACATCCTCGTAGGCGACGTTGATTTCGACGGCAAATACACTGCTCAGGACGCAAGCCTTGCTCTGAGGAACTACGTATTCCTTTCGAGCAAGAAGGATTCCCCGCTCTCAACTCTCCAGAGAAAGTGCGCTGACGCCGACCACGATAATATCGCTAAGGCAGATGATGCTTCTATGATACTCAGGTATTTCACCTACCTTTCATCAAACGGAAAGCTCAGCTTTGACGAGTACTTTGAGTCAATCATGAAGAAATAAAACAAAAACCGCTCATCTGAGCGGTTTTTTTGTCAGCGAACGCCGGGATACCGAACCAGCATTCACACATACCGACAGAAAAGGCGCACCGAGGTGCGCCTTTATCGTTATCTTATCTTTGAACCAACAGGGATACTGTCATCAACGAATATTACCTTTACGCCGTCCGGAGTATCAGCTGCACAGATCATTCCGTTGCTGTCAACTCCGCGGAGCTTCACGGGCTTGAGGTTAGCGATGAGCTGGAGCTTCTTGCCGATGAGATCCTCGGGGGTGTAGTACTGGGCGATGCCGGAAACGACCTGACGTCCGCCCATACCGTCGTCGAGCTGTAAGCAGAGGAGCTTGTCGGACTTCTTTACCTTTTCGCAGGCAACTACCTTCGCAACTCTTATCTCGACCTTTGCAAAGTCGTCGATAGTTATCTCGGGAGCGAGCTCTATCGGTGCAGCAGCTTCCTCGCCCTTTTCCTCGGCGGAGAGCTTAGCCTGAGCAGCCTCCATATTCTTGCGGAGTATGTCGTTGAGCTCGTCGATCTCCTTGTCAACGTCAATTCTCGGGAAGAGTATCTCCCCCTTGTGAACTGTCACGTTTGCAGGAAGAACATCGAATTTCCCAAGATTATCGTACTTTACGTCCTCCTCAGAAGCACCTATCTGCTTCCATACCTCAGGCATAGTTGTAGGCATGAACGGTGCAAGGAGAGCGGAAGTTATTCTTATAGTTTCGAGCAGATTATAGAGGACCGAAGCGAGACGCGGCTTCTGTGCATCGTCCTTGCCGAGCTTCCACGGCTCAGTCTCGTCGATGTACTTGTTTGCGCGGTCAACGACCTTGAATATCTCCTCAAGAGCCTGCTTGATCTTTGTCTCGTCGATGTACTTGTCAACTTCGGGGAGAAGTCCCGTAACGACTGATCTGAACTCATCGTCGAGAGGAGCGCTCTTACGCTCTGTGGGGAGAGTTCCGCCGAAATACTTGTCGACCATTGCAACGGTACGCGAAACGAGGTTTCCGAAGCCGTTTGCGAGGTCAGAGTTTATACGGTTTATCATTATCTCGTTGGAGAAAAGGCTGTCAGCGCCGAGAGCCATCTCGCGGAGAATGTGGTATCTGATAGCGTCCTGACCGTATCTCTCGCCGAGTACGAAAGGATCAACGACGTTGCCGAGGGACTTCGACATCTTTTCGCCGTTCATAGTTATCCAGCCATGAACAGCAAGGTGCTTCGGGAGCGGCAGGTCGAGAGCCATGAGCATTGCCGGCCATATGATAGCGTGGAAACGCATGATGTCCTTGGCAACCATGTGAACATCAGCCGGCCAGTATTTGTCGTAGTCGCTGTGAGCGGAATTCTCATAGCCGAGAGCCGTGATATAGTTTGAGAGCGCGTCTATCCACACATATACAACGTGCTTTTCGTCGAATGACACGGGAACGCCCCAAGTGAACGATGTTCTTGAAACGCAGAGGTCCTCGAGACCGGGCTTGATGAAGTTGTTTACAAGCTCAGTAGCGCGCGTCTTGGGACGGAGATAGTCTGTCTCAAGAAGGAGCTTTTCTATACGGTCTGCAAAGGGAGCCATCTTGAAGAAGTAAGCCTCCTCCTTTGCGAACTTGACAGGTCTGTGGCACTCGGGACAGCAGCCGTTCTCGTCGAGCTGTGACTCAGTCCAGAAGCTCTCGCATGGAGTGCAGTATTTTCCTGAGTATTCGCCCTTGTAGATGTAGCCCTTGTCGTAGAGAGCCTTGAATATATTCTGAACAGCTTCCACATGATAATCGTCGGTAGTACGGATATATCTGTCGTAGGAGATGTTCATGTATTTCCAGAGCTTCTGGAATTTATCAACGATAACATCAACGTACTCCTTGGGAGTTACGCCCTTTTCGGCAGCTTTCTGCTCTATTTTAAGACCGTGCTCGTCGGTACCTGTGAGGAACATTACGTCATAGCCCTGCATTCGCTTGTAACGGGCGATAGAATCACAGGCAACTGTTGTATAGCAGTGACCGATGTGAGGATCGCCTGACGGATAATAGATCGGCGTTGTGATGTAAAAGGGTTTCTTTGACATTAATATCTCTCCTAACATTAGTGATATTCCTATTATACACCATTTTTTTCCTTTTGTCGAGAGGTATCACACATTTTTTCGGAATATCACCATAACGACAGCAGAAATGCCGCTCCTATCATAAGTGCGAGAACGGTCAGGCAGCGGAAACGCCTGAATGACGGAAACAGCTTCCCTGCGAGACAAGCCCCTGCCGCCGACTGAACTGCTATCGAGAAAACCGCGTACACCGCGAATACTATCAGGAACAGCGAGTCTATCCTCTGCGACGGGAACGGCTGCGAGAACTGTGCCGCCCGGACGACCGGGAAGTCCATTATATCCATGATACCGCCGGTCACGAGCACTGCCGTGAGTATCAGAGCGGCACAAGCCAAGCCCTTTACCGTGAAGCAGACCGCCGTTTCGCGCAGATAGCTGCCGTTTAGCAGCCCGAGAAGCACGATATATCCGGCTATACCGCCGCTCGCCCTCAGACCGCGCATGAATTCCCCGCCGAAGCTGAGCCCCCTGCCCGACGAATTCAGTTTTTCCCAGTCATGAGCAGAAAGAGCGCTCGCCGCAACTACTGCAATGCAGACCACTCCTATCGCTGCCGCTATGACCGAAGCCCGCCCGAGCGCCTTTGTCCCGGCAGAGGCTATATACAGGCAAACAAGTGCGATAAGCCCGGAGACGAAGAGTTTTCCGCGGACAGCTCCCGAATTCTCAAACGGGATATATATGACCTCCGAGGTACGCCACTGCATCGTGAACAGTACTCCGCCCCATATGATTATCCACAGAAGCAGTACCGCTTCGATAGCCTTGCAGGGCTTCCTTCCGCGCCGGTAAACCTCCGCGAACAGCAGTGCTGCCAGCAGCTGAACAAGAGCTCCAGCCCCGAAACCGGCAGCCGTCACCGCACCTGCACTGCCGCTCATACACAACACGGCAAATATGTCCCCGATGAACGCCATTGCACAGAACTGCTTTCCCGTTATCCTATTCATAGTATTCCTCCACAGTAAAGTCCCTCTCCTGCATTTTTCGCATATCCGCGCGGTAGACCGTATCGCTCATGCCGCGCTTTCTGAACGGTGAGAGCGGTGCAGTATACGGAAAGCCGTAGTCCTCCGTTGCACAGATGTTCACCAGCACCGCGCAGGCAAGCAGACTTATCCCGAAAAGTCCCATAACGCCGCCTGCTAACAGGAACGCAAAACGCAGGACCGTCACAGCCGGGTTGAGCTCCGGAACAACAAGTCCGCCCAGCACGGAAAGTGCCGTCATAGTGAGGAGCGGTGTGCTGACAAGACCGGATTTCACCGCAGCATCACCGATTATGAGTCCACTTATTATGCTGACGGCTCCCCCGACAGGCTTCGGCAGACGCACTCCGGCTTCCCTTATGACCTCGTACATCAGCAGCACGAACAGCGACTCCGTCATTATCGACAGCGGCGCACTCTTTTCAGCATCAACAAGCAGCATGAACAGCGTGGTGTTGAGGAGCTCCGGGTGATACATCACTATTGCTGCGTAGACCGCCGGCAGCAGCACTGCCATTACGAAAGCGCCGTATTTCAGCCACCTCAGGAACGTCGCATAGTAGGGCTTGTAGGAGTAGTCGTCGAGCGTCTGGAAGCTCTCGCAGAACAGCTTTGGTATAACAATTGCGAATGGCACTCCGTCAACGAGTATCGCCACCCTGCCCTCGATGAGCTTCGAGCAGAGAACGTCCGGGCGCTCAGTGACTCCGGTCGAGCTGAACAGCTCAAAGCGCCGGCTCTCCACGAAAGGTCTGACGTAGCCGGTAGTGAGTATCGTCTCGAGCTTTATCTCATCGAGCGAACGCCGTATCTGCGCCATAAGCCTCTTCGGGACGCGGTCCTTCATATAGCAGAGGCAGAGGTCGGTCCGGCTCTTTTCGCCCTTCTGCATCATCTCCATAACGAGCTCCGGACTCTTCAGCCGGCGGCGTATCTGCGACATACTCGTGCGGATAGTCTCCGTGAAGCCCTCATGTGCTCCCATGATGTTGCCCTCACCGTCGGGCTCCTGAACTCCGCGCGAGGAGTAGCCCTGTACGCCGAAACCGAGGGCTTCCTCAGCCCCCTCCGCAAATAACACGGCAAAGCCCGAGTACACCAGCCGGAAAACGTCCTCAATACAGCTGACGGACGGCCTGTCCGTGGACAGAAGGAGCTCCTCCCTGATGTAATGAAAAAGCTCCTGCGCGTTGTTTTTCTTGTCGATACCGGTTATCGGCTCGAATATCAGCTCCGTGATGACGGACGTCGAGACCATTCCGTCACAACAGACCAGCGCACAGCTTATGCCGCCGGTCACGAATTCGTTCACGAGCACGTCCGATGAGCCGCCGGAAAATTCCCTGATACGGCTGATATTAGCGCTCAGCGACGGCATTACCGCGCTTTTTCCTGTCTCCATTTTACCACCTCAGACAAGAGTATTCCCGAAAAACGCGCTATTATCCGTACTCTTTACGCAGCGATGCTCCAAAAAGCTGGTGCAAGTAGTAATCCTCATTGTTTATTGCGTTTTTTGTCTATCATTATTGTCAAAAATCAACAAAGTTTTCTTTTGTTCAAAAAACTATTGAAAAATCCTATCGCTTGTGATATAATAATTCTATGAGTAAAGCGGAAAAATCCGTAAATTTCAGGGAGGGTATTATTTATGAAGCACATCCAGACTATCAACAAGGCTAATCTCAAGGAGTCAGCTCAGAAGGGCGGCTGCGGCAAGTGCCAGGCTTCATGCCAGTCTGCTTGCAAGACTTCCTGCACAGTTGCTAACCAGAAGTGCGAGAGATAAGTTATTTTTGTATTATTAGGTAAAGTCTGTTGAGGCGGTTTGTTATACTCACCGCCTCAAATTTTTTAAACATATGGAAGGTTGTTTGAAATGATACATAAGTATAAACTTAACGGCTTTAATATAGTTCTCGACGTAAACAGCGGCGGTGTCCATATCGTGGACGAGCTCACCTATGACCTGCTGGACAACGTTGAGCCCCCCTTCGAGGACGAATGTCCTACAAAGGTCGTTGAAAAGCTCTCAAAGGCTTATTCCCCCGAGGACATCAAGTCCTGCTATCAGGAGATAGTCGAGCTCTACAACGACAAGATCCTCTTCTCTGAGGACGACTATGAGAAATTCGCAAAGGCTTCAGTCGCTTCACCGATAAAGGCTATGTGCCTGAATATCGCGCACGACTGCCAGCTCCGCTGCAAATACTGCTTCGCTTCGACCGGTGATTTCGGAAAGGGCAGAAAGCTGATGTCCTTCGAGACCGGCAAGCACGCTATCGACTTCCTCCTCGAGAATTCCGGTGACCGTCCGAACCTTGAACTCGATTTCTTCGGCGGCGAGCCCCTTATGAACTTCCGCGTGGTAAAGCAGGTCGTTGAGTATGCACGTTCACGCGAAAAGGAATACAACAAGAAGTTCCGCTTCACAATAACAACAAACGGTCTCCTCCTCGACGACGAGAAGATCGACTTCATAAACCGCGAAATGTCCAACGTCGTGCTCTCGATCGACGGCAGAAAGGAAGTCAACGACTATTTCCGCGTTCTCCCGAACGGCGCAGGCTGCTATGACACTATCCTTCCCAAGTACAAGCAGCTCGTTGCAGGCAGAGGCGACAAGGAGTATTACGTCCGCGGCACTTTCACCAAGAAGAACCTCGACTTCTCCAACGACGTTTTTGCCCTGTATGACGCAGGCTTCGACCAGATCTCTATCGAGCCGGTAGTCGGTGATTCTGACGAATACGCTCTCACCGAGAAAGAGCTCCCGGCTGTTTTCAAGGAGTACGAGGTGCTCGCAAAGCGTATCCTCGACAACGAAAAGACCGGCAAGAAGTTCAACTTCTTCCACTTTATGCTTGATCTTGATCAGGGACCTTGCGCTATCAAGAGACTCCGCGGCTGCGGCTGTGGCAACGACTACGTCGCTATCACTCCCGACGGAGATATCTTCCCCTGTCACCAGTTCGTCGGCATGGACGAGTACAAAATGGGCAACATCGACGACGGTACGTTCAACTTCGAGATGAAAGCAGACTTCTCCAAGGCTCACGTTTACTCAAAGCCTGAGTGCCGCAAGTGCTGGGCAAAGTTCTATTGCAGCGGCGGCTGCAACGCCAACAACTACCAGTATATGGGCGATATCCGCACCGCTCACAAGCTCTCATGTCAGCTTGAAAAGAAGCGTCTGGAGTGCGCAATAATGATGAAGGCTGTCCGCATTTTCGGCGAACAGGAGCAATAACCACTACTGACAACAAAAGCCATAGTCCCTGATATTCAGGAAACTATGGCTTTTCTTTATATATCAACGTCCATCGTGACATTCACGTCCCATTCCGGGAACGCTTTCCTGACATCTTCGCTTATCTCTGAAAGGACCGCGTTCCTGTCCGCAAGGGAAAAATCCAGTATCACGTCAAACACAATCTGCTTCTTCTCAGGATCAGCAAAGAAACCGTGTATCTGAAGAACTCCGTCGTGCCGTCTGACTATCTCGTTTACCTTGTCGCGCATATCTCCGTGCCTGTCGTCCTTGGAATATACACCGATACCTGCAAGTACCACTCCGTGCTTTGTATAGACGTTTTCCGCTATACTCCGCTGCATACGGTCTATCTCATACGCTTTCATCTCAGCCGGTATCTCAACGTGTACCGAGCCTATGAGCCGTCCCGGACCGTAGCTGTGCAGTATAAGGTCATACGCACCGGAAACGTTCTCGTTCTCGCAGATAGTTCCGCGCACAGCTTCAACAAGCTCCCTGTCAATGCGCTTGCCGAGAATATCATCAACAGTATCCAGCATCATTTCGATACCCGCACGGATTATGAACACCGCTATGAGAAGTCCGACATAGGCTTCGAGGTTCACGCCCATAAACTTGCATATCAGCGCACTCAGCAGTACCGATGCAGATACCACAGCGTCAAACAGCGCGTCCGAACCCGATGCGATAAGCGAACCCGAGTTTACCTTCTTCCCCATCGCCGAAACATACCTGCCAAGCAGTATCTTCACCACGACTGCCGTTCCCACTATTATCAGCGATACCAGCGAATAGTCCGGCTTCGTGGGATTTATTATCTTCTTGATCGACTCGACTCCAGCCGCGACACCTGCATAAAGTATTATTGCCGCTACTATCATTGTTCCGATGTATTCAGCTCTTCCGTGACCGAGCGGGTGTTCCTTATCCGGCTTCTTCCCTGCTAATTTCGTACCGATTATCGTCACAACCGACGACAGAACATCGCTCAGGTTGTTTATCGCGTCCAGAACTACTGCGATAGAACCAGTCACAGCTCCGACTGCCGCCTTGAAGCCTGCAAGCAGTATATTCGTGACTATACCCACAAAGCTGGTCTTGACTATAACTCTTTCTCGTTCCAAATCATCGCCCCCAGTAATTCTATTTATTATATCACATCATTATTACTTTTGCAACCAGGAATTTTAGTTAAATATGTTTTTTATTTCGCCGGCTATTGATTTTTGTTTTGATATATGGTATAATAGTACAGTAATTTACGCAGTGGTATCGAAGTGGTCATAACGGACATGACTCGAAACATAGTCGGTTTTGAGCTTTCCGCACTTTGATTTATCCCTGTTCTGCGTGGTTTCGGCGGTGTTCGCAGTTGCGTTTGCAATTGGCTTTCTCGCAGTTTTCTCGCAGTTTTATAGTAATTAAATACGCAGTGGTATCGAAGTGGTCATAACGGACATGACTCGAAATCATGATGCCCCTTGAGGGACGTGGGTTCGAATCCCACCCACTGCGCCAGCACAGAGCCTGTGCGCCCAACCACGTTGGCGCTCGCAGGCTCGCTTACTTTTTATAAACGGCTTACTCTGCTTTCGCTTACGGAAGTATTTCCGAATAACAACGAGTTTGCAGTGTATTCCAAGTTGTTTCGTTGTTTGCAAGAATAAAACCTCTTAACAAAAGTAATGATAACGATTTACATAAGGAACAATAATATGAAACGAATAATTCTACTGATTAGTTGTATGATTATATGTACTACATTCATAGACGGCTGCAATCATCAAAGCACTTCCTCAATGAACAGTTCCGCTGTCTTTTCTTCTACAGAGGAAATGCCCACATCAGACTCTTTTTCAACAAATGTCGAAGCTACTTATACATTAGCAAGTTACATTCGCAGCGAAGCAGCATTTTATAAATGGAGCAATGATACTCCAAATACGTTATATGGAACAATACAAGATGATAATGGCTTTGGAACAATTCTCCTTAACGAGTATCCACAACTTAGAAATATGGAGTATATAATCATTTTTTCCGGCACACGCCCTGACACTGTTTTTTTGCACCAACCGCAGGAAAAACATGAATCTATAGGCGTCTCCGGAAAGGTCAGCAGTATTGAGGAACTAAATGTGCATAGTTGGAACGAACTGCTTGATCACTATAACATTCATAACTAACCTTTCATTATAAAATATCATTAACTTCAGTTTTATTCAGCCTCTGAACAGTCAAATTCAGAGGCTTTTACTTTACGCTTCAAGTGCCCTTTCTATCGCCTCGGCACTCAGCTTCTTGCTTTCGCTGTCTACATGGCTGTACACGTTGCTCGTTGTACCTATGTCGCTGTGACCAAGCCATTCCTGTATCAGCTTCATCTGCACTCCGTTGGCGAGAAGTAAGCTTGCACAACTGTGCCGCAGATCATGGAATCGTATCTTCCGCAGACCGTTCTTACGGAGCACTATGGGAAAGTGGTCTGACACATAGTTGGGACGTATTAGCTCTCCCACAGCGTCTACGCAGATGTAGTCCTCGTACTTCTTGCAGTATCCTCTGCCGAATGCCTTCTTCATCTCTGCCTGATGCTCACGCTCGGCTATGAGTGCCTGCTCGACTACGGGTATCAGCGGAAGCGTTCTGTACGACGATTTCGTTTTCATAACATCGTATCCTGCAACTCCGTCCTCGTCCTGCAAGACCTTGTGCTTGATGCTTATGGTCTTGCCTACGAAGTCCACCGCCGACCATTTCAGCCCGATGACCTCGCTGCGGCGGAGTCCGTAATATGCAGCTATAACGATGACGATGTGCAGCGGATCGTCCTTTGTGCAGTCGATGAGCTGCTTTATCTCCTCAGCGTTATAGTAGTTTCCGATGAACTGCACCGACTTCGGGCGGTCAGCCTGATCTACGGGATTTGTCGGAATGATACGGCGTTTCATCGCAGACTTGAATGCAAGGTGCAGGAGCGAATGGTGCCGCTGACAGCTTGTGCCTTTCAGACCTTTGGCTCTGAGGTAAGCGTAGTACTCGTTTATCTCGTCGCCTGTGATCTCCTTGACCTTTATCTTCATCTTCTTGAAGAATGGTATCATGTGTACGTCCATGTACCGCTTGTAGCTTGTGTATGTGGACTTCGTGATGTTGCCCTTGTAGGACTCCAGCCACTCCGCAAGGTAGTCCTCAACTCGCATATCAGCTATGCGGTTGCGTTCCTTGTCGGCTCTCGACATTCCTTCGTGCAGGTACTGGTCACCAAGATTGTACTGCTCCAGCACCTCGTTCAGACGGTGGTTGGCTTCAGTCTTGGTGCCTTTCTTTGCGTCCAGTCCGAGGGAGCGCCACTTTTCGTGACGTTTACCGTCGGCATCGTATAAGTTTATAACGGCATACCATTTGCCG
>ONMB01000001.1 GCA_900318825.1 uncultured Ruminococcus sp. | reverse complement strand
CAACTACAACAGATGTAGACACAACAACTACAACAGATGTAGACACAACAACAACTACAACAGATGTAGACACAACAACAACTACAACAGATGTAGACACAACAACTACAACAGATGTAGACACAACAACAACTACAACAGATGTTGACACAACAACTACAACAGATGTTGACACAACAACAAGCACAACTGTAACAGAGACAGAGAGCACAACTCCCGAGTCTACTGACACAACAACTGAGTCCGAGACAACCACATCTACACCTGTAACAGTTCCTGAGGGAGCAATTGCATGGCAGATCGGTACAAAGGACGCAGAACCCGGTGAGACAGTATCACTCGATGTAGTAGTTCTCGATCCCAGCAATGTTCAGCTCTCTATCGCAGCTGCACAGTTTATGATCAATGAGACATCACCTATCGAATTCAAGGGTTACTCAGAGACATCAGCAGCTTATAGCTCAGCTATTGAAGCTAACACAACTACAAGAGAGTTTGCATTCCAGACTGTTGGTGAGGTTGGAAGAGTTGCTCCTAACGGTGCTATCTTAATGACAATTGAGTACACAGTACCTACTGACTGTGCTGCAGGCTTCTATCCTGTTGAGTTCTCTAAGGAATATACAACAGCAATTGATGATAGAGACGGTAACGACATCACAAAGTATGTACTTCTCCTCAGCGGTGGTATCAACGTTAAGGTTCCTACAACATCTTCTACAACAACAGAGGAAACAACAACTACTACAACTGATGTAGACACAACAACTACAACAGATGTAGACACAACAACTACAACAGATGCAACTACAACAGATGTAGACACAACAACAACTACAACAGATGTAGACATAACAACTACAACAGATGTAGACACAACAACAACTACAACAGATGTAGACACAACAACAACTACAACTGATGTAGACACAACAACAACTACAACTGATGTAGACACAACAACTACAACTGAAGAAGAAACCACAACAACTACTACAACTCTCCACGTTCCGGACGGCGCTATCGCTTGGGTAGGTGGCAATGCAACTGGTAAGCCTGGTGATACAGTAACTATCAAGTTCGTTGTTAATAATCCTAAGGATTCTGACGTACCTGTATCTGGTGCTAAGTTCATAGTTGACACACCTGCAGGCTTCGAGATTGTTGATGCAGCTGGTTCAGATGCATACAATGCTAAGCTCGAAGAATCCGGTGCTGGCTACAAGTTCAACGTTGAAGGCGATCCTATCAATGCTGAAAACGGAAAGGTAGTTGCAGAGTTCAAGATCACAATTCCTGAAGGAACAAAGCCCGGCGAATACAATGTTGACCTCACAAAGGCTACAATGACCGGCGACGGTGATCTTGATGTATCAAAGAACATTATGATTCTTCCTGGTACAATCAAGGTAGTTGCTGAGACTAAGTCTTATGCTGAGATCGAAGCAACTTACGGATTCTACTTCAGCCACGACAACGGCACTACAAGAGGCCGCGGCTTCTCAACAGATATGATCAAGACATTCAAGATCTATGATGTTGACGGCGAAGGAAATGTCAAGGAGAGAACAGATCTCAACAGATCACTCCTCAACTTCGGCGGTGCTACACCGGCCAGCATCTTCAGTGCTAAGGAAAAGGAGATTGCGGCAGATAGTACTCGTAAGCGTATGGGCGAAAGCCTCGACGACTTCAAGTTTGCAGTTCCTGTTTACTACGGTGACGAAGCTCTCCTCGATAAGGACGGCAAGCCTGTTTGTGTAACAGCATACATCGGTGTTAAGGGTGACTCAGACCTCAATGGTCTGGTACTCGCATCCGACGCTTCAAGCACACTCAGATACTTCACATCAATGTCAAGTGGTAAGGATCCATATAAGACTCTTCTCTCTGACAGTAAGCTCGTAAGCGGAGGAGATGACGTACTCGACAACTTCTGTGCATTCCTTTCAAATGTTACTGCAGACGAGTATGATCCTGACAACTGGTCGAAGGCTAAGGATCAGAGAACATTCCGCGCAGATGACGCGAGTGCTATCCTTAGGTACTACACAGTAATGTCTTCAATTACTGCGATCAGATCTGTTACTGACGACGAAAAGCAGGAGCAGTGGGATTTAATTTGTCCTGACAGAAACAAGTCAGCTAAGTCCTGACGAAAACAAAACAACAGCTTGAGCTTCAAAAACTCAGGCAACAATGAGAAAAGCAGACCTTCGGGTCTGCTTTTTTTGCCATAATTTGTGTGTTGACTTGGATAGGACGTGGTGCTATAATGACTAACAGATGAACAGAGTTCAGCAGTTGACAAATATGTATAAAGCTACTCCAATATATTAGCAGTTTTGCTATTTTGCTTGTGAAATAAGCACAAAAATGAATATGATTAATCGTCAATAATTTTTGAAAAAAATGTGCGCTATTGCTTGACTTATAAGTATTTATGTGCTAAAATGTAGTTATGAATTTTTGGGCGAGGTATATCTATACGCATATGCTAAGCCCAAAATGAGCCCGAAATAGGCTTTCATTGTACACAACGGAGACAACTTCGGGTAAAAAATATGTTAGAGAGGTATAGAACAATGAAGAACTCATTATTCAAGAGAGCTGTTGCGACAGTTGCAACTGTTCCGCTCGCTCTCACGCAGAGTCTGACTTGCTCATTCGCTGCAACTGATGTTACTGTTCCGACAGCTGTTGCTGCAACTGAATCATCAGACAATTCATTCACACTTAACACTCTGCTTCACATTGCCCCTGACGACAGTGACCAGTACTCCGACTGGAACTACAACGTTTCCAACGCTCTTGACACCCTTTACACAAAGGGCAAGAACAAGGGAACTCTCGATGCAGCTAAGCTCTTCGATTCAGTTTCTTCCTATGCCGGACAGTATGAAGATATCGCTAAGGCTGTTATCGCTAAGGTTACTGACGCTAACTACGAGATCAAGAAGAACGGCGATATTATCCTTACTGCTAAGGTTGACGACGTAGCAGAAGCCCTCAGTGAGAATGTCGGCAATTCACTTGGTAAACTTGCTCAGGATCTTGCTGATAAGTACAATGCTCCCGAGCTCGCAAATATTGATTTCAAGAGCGTTAAGATCTCCGGTTCCGTTAAGGTAACTGTTGAGTCTTCCAGACTTGCTGCTGGTACAAAGGTTCCTGTTAGCTTCGAGTACACACCTGATGAAACTAAGAAGCCCCTCGGACCTGAGGCTACTGTAAAGTACGCTAAGGAGAAGCTCGCTGAGCTCAAGCAGAAGGCTTACGATGCTATCGAAGAAGTAAAGGATCATGTTGATGTAACAGCTGCTAAGAAGGACGTTGACAGCAACGTTGCAAGATATGAGAAAGCTCTTAACAAGGCTTCAAACGCTTTCGACAGATTCCTCAATGCAAACAAAGAAGGTAAGTTCGACAGCGTTGCTAAGCTCATCGAAAGAGTTAACAATTGGAATCAGCTCACAAAGCGTAACAAGCAGATCCCTGCAAACGGTGCTGCTATCGCTGCTAACGAGAAAGTTCAGAAGTACTTCACAAAGGCTAAGAACTTCTTCAACAACCACGCTGCTCCTTACACTCTCGATGTAGAGGCTAAGGATCTCGGCGAGTTCGCAGACAAGCTCTACGGTATTGACACTGGTCTTACAAAGGGCCAGGGTACATTCATCGCTAACTTCCCTGAGGACGAGTTCGAGGCTCTCGACGCTTACTTCGCTGAAAAAGGTGAAGAGGTAGATCACGAGAATACATACAAGCAGCTCATCATTAATGTTGATGGCAGCAAGATCAAGGAGTCTGGCTTCACAGTAAATGTTAAGGTTAAGAGAATTCTCGTTACAAAGCCTATCGAGACTACAACCACAACAACTACTGAGGAAACTACAACTACTACAACTACTGAGGAGACAACTTCCTCTACAACAACTGATGAAGTAACTTCTACAACTACAACAGATGAGGAGACTACAACCTCTACAACAACTGAGGATGTAACTTCTTCAACTACAACAGATGAGGAGACTACAACCTCTACATGTAACTTCTTCAACTACAACAGATGAGGAGACTACAACCTCTACAACAACTGAGGATGTAACTTCTTCAACTACAACAGATGAGGAGACTACAACCTATACTACAACTGAGGACGTAACTTCTTCAACTACAACAGATGAGGAGACAACTTCCTCTACAACAACTGAGGATGTAACAGATACTACAACTTCTACTACATCTACTGACACAACAAGCGTAACTGAGACTGATGTAACAACTACAACAGCTCAGGTGCTCAAGGTTAGTCTCATCAAGGACTTCAAACCTTATGTTGATAACACAAACGCAGATCCTGACAAGAGAGGCTTCTCTGCTAAGTATGGTTTCTATACTCAGATCGACAAGGAATTCTCTAAGGATCAGGTAGACAAACTCGACCTCAAGATCCGTTACACACGCGAAGTGCTCGATAACGGCAAGGTTAAGGAAGTTGACGTTGTCAAGACACTCAGTGTTCTCGATAAGTTTAACTACGGTGATGCTACACCTCAGAACAAGTTCGATCTCAAGAACAAGTCATTCAAGTACGAAGGTACTGCTACAAAGGGATTCAGCGGCGTTAAGCTCTATGCTTCCGAAGATATCAAGTTCTCCGACTTCTTCGAGGACGAAGAAGGCATCATGAAGCTCTTCGCTGACAAGACTATTGAAGATGCAGTTGTAATCAAGAAGGGCGAGGCATTCGGCAACGACGGCGACGCTGATTTCGCTGAGCCTCTTGCTATAACAGTTTACATCGGTGTTAAGGGTGACGCTGACCTCGACGGACGTATCTCCGCTGACGATGCTTCACTCGCTCTCAGATACTTCACACAGCTCTCAAATCCTACTCTTACAGACGAGCAGCGCGCTGCTATCCAGCTCTCTTCAAATAGTCTCGCTAAGGTAGAGGGCGAGGGCGGTAAGCTTGTTGATGATCCTACTGGTATCTACGACAATTTCGCTGCATTCCTTATTGATACATTCACCGGCTATGCAGCTGCTGTACCTGAAAAGGACAACTGGAGATTTGGTAAGAAGGATATGTTCAGCGGTTCAGGCAACAGAGTTTACGATGCAACTGATGCTTCCTATATCCTCAGATACTTCACATGGGCTTCTGGCCAGGTAGGCAAGGAACTTTCAATTGCTGATCAGGCAGCAGGTTGGGACTTTGCAACAGGTAAGACAGTTTGATCGCCAAGCTCAAACTCATAAACTAATTCAATGAATGTTTAGTCTGCCGTCATTACGGCGGCAGGCAACATATAAAAACAATCTGAAAGGAAAGAATTACAATGAAGAAGAATAATCTTAAAAAGGTATTCGCTGCTCTCGCTGTATCAGCAGTAGCAGTATCCGCAACTTCAGTAGCTGCTTCAGCTTCTGAGTACACAGATTCTATCAGAACAGGTGCTGCAAACGAGGAGATCGCTTACAACCCTAATGCTTACACAACATCTAGCGACTATATGTCACCTGATGGAGCAACAATCACTCCTACAATCAAAATTGACAAGGTAAAGCTCACACTTGCAGAGGCTAAGGAAAAGTACATTGATGCTAGCAAGCCTGTTGCAGTAAACTTCAATGTATCCGGCAGTGAGGGCAAGTATGGCTCTGTTGGTATCCACTTTGTTTACGACCAGAGACTTACACTCAAGAACATCACTAACCCCACTTCAACAGTTGATCCTGATACTGGTGAGACAACTCGTATCGGTTCAAGCGCACTTAAGCTCATGACTTCAGATATCGAGCCCGGCCTTGCATTCTTCTCATTCATGGGTACTGGTGTTGTTGACGGTGTTGACGGTAACGGTATCGACGGTGTTCTTGCTACTGTAAGATTTACTCTCCCTGCTGATGCAGCTGAGGGTGACCTCTATCCTATCGGTGTTGAGTATATGTCTAACAAAACAGCTGTTGACGGTTTTGCTGATGTTCCGAGAACAGACGCAGGTAACCTCATGCAGGCATATGTATTCTCACAGGGTATAGAGAACGGTTACATCTCAATCGTACCTGAGCCTACTCAGCCTTCTTCTGAAGAGCCTTCTTCTGAGGAGCCTTCATCTGAGGAAGATACAACAGGTGCTGAGGATACAACAGGTGCTGAGGAGAACACAGATGTTGAGGATACAACAGGCGCTGAGGAGAACACAGATGCTACTCAGGGTGAGACAGAGTCTGGTACACAGGCTGGTACAGATGCTTCCGGTTCCACAACAGCTCCCACAACAGATGCACCTCCCACAGGTGTTGCTGGCGTAGGTGTAGCAGTTGCTGGTCTCGCAGTAGCAGTTGGTACAGCATTCGTTCTTAGAAAGAAGGAAGACTAATTTAATTAGTCGCTGTAAAAGCTAAATAATCAAGGCTCTCCATATGGAGAGCCTTTTTTATCAGTATACGTCCTTGCGAATGGGTGGTGTGTAGTTCACGCCGCCCATTCCGTCTATGTCAGCGCGTTTCATAGCGCCGAATATCCTGTCCTTGAAACCTGGTTCGTGGTGTTCGAGCTCGCGTATAAGCTCCTTGGTGCGCTGCCTGTTGGTGTGACCGTCTGCGGGACAGGCGGACTTCACAATGGGAAGCTCCGCTCTCCGCGCTGCACGGCGAATGTCCTTTTCCGGTGCGAGGAGCAATGGCCTTATCATGTACAAGTTCTTCTTGGCGAGGTGAGTCACCGGCGAGTAGCAGCCTATACGCCCCTCGGTGAAGAGGTTCATGATGAATGTCTCGACCGTGTCGTCGTAGTTGTGTCCGAGAGCTATCTTGTTGCAGCCGAGCGCAACTGCTTCGTCGTGGAGAGCTCCGCGTCGGAGGTGGGCACATAAACTGCAAGGGTGCTTTTCCTTGCGCACGTCAAAGACGATGCTGCCTATTTCAGTACGCACGACCTTATGCTCGATGCCGTAGGACTCACAAAGCTCAGTGACCGGGGAGTAATCAGCCGGAACTCCTCCGAACTGCGGATCAAGCGTCACAGCCGTTACCCTGAAATCTATACCGATGAAGCGGCGGAGCTGTGCGAGACCACTGAGCAGAACAACGCTGTCCTTGCCGCCGGAAACTCCTACACAGATGTGATCGCCGTCCTGTATCATATCATATTCCTGAATTGCCTTTCGCATATAACCGAGAATTTTCTGCATAATATCCCCCTTTTGCAAATATTATACCACAATAATGGGAATAAAGCAACGGACATATGCCAAATGTTGCGCACTTTGAGAAATTTGCGTTTAGACCTTGCAAAATTGAACGAAATATATTATAATATGATTAGTAATCAAACGATAATACTTGATTTAATCAATTTGTTACAGCGGCGACCGGACCGCTTATTTAAAGGAAAGAGGAATTGAAATGACGCCGCAGCTGAAAAATCTGCTCATAATCCTTGGTGCGATAGCCGTCGTACTGATACTTGTCATATTGATGTTCAGCGGAAACAGCCGCTTTCGCAAGCTGATGAGCGCCTTCCTTGAGGACGGTCCTTCACAGAACAGACAGCCGGTCAGAGCTCACAGCGGCGCAGCCCAGCGCTCTGTACTTCAGCAGCCTGAAGAGGAGGAGTTCCAGAAGAGCACCTCAGAGCCGATAGTAGTTATGGCGACTCTCATACGAAAAAGCGACGACCGCCTTCGTATCATCGAGAGCACCGGTCAGGAACGCATCGTCGATCCCTACTACGAGCTGATATTCGTTACCCGCAAGGGACGCAAGCTCAAGATAGAGTGTTCCGCGCAGGCTTACGACAGGATACCGTTCAATCAGCAGGGCTCGCTTACATATAAGCGGAATACCCTTGTGAAATTCAAGTTCTACGGCGACATGATCTACAATTGACAGCATCAGGGCGGCTTTATGCCGCCTGTGTTTTTCTCGGAAACTTTCATTTGGAGGATATATGGTTAATTTCAATAATGAATGGGATAAGCTGCTTGAGGGTGAGTTTGACAAGGACTATTACCTCAAGCTCCGCGCGACGCTCATCAATGAGTACCGCACACAGCGAATTTTCCCAAATATGTACGATATTTTCAACGCGATGAAGTACACGTCTTACAGCGACGTAAAATGCGTCATAATCGGTCAGGATCCCTACCACGGCGAAGGTCAGGCACACGGCCTTAGCTTCTCGGTGCGCAAGGGGATTGCACCGCCGCCGTCACTTGTGAACATCTTTAAGGAGATAAGAGACGACGTCGGTATAGATAATCTCGGCAAGCACGGAGAGCTCACCAAATGGGCTAAGGAGGGCGTTCTGCTGCTCAATTCTGTGCTGACGGTCCGCGCAGATCAGGCAAGGAGCCACCGCGGTCTCGGCTGGGAGAACTTCACCACAGATGTGATAAAACTGCTCAACCAGCGCGAAAAGCCTATGGTATTTATGCTCTGGGGCGGCGACGCTAAAGCAAAGCAGATGTTCATAACCAATCCGCAGCACCTCGTTCTGAAGGCAGCACACCCGAGTCCGCTCTCGGCGTATAATGGCTTCTTCGGCTGCCGCCACTTCTCAAAGGCAAACGAATTCCTGCGCTCGAACGGTATGAGCGAGATAGACTGGTCAATAGATTAATAGGGGGATATTATGCGCATTAAGGAAATTTTTAAGAACAAAACTGTCTTTTCGTTTGAGGTCTTTCCGCCTAAAAAGACCAGTTCAATAGATGTTATCTACAACACGCTCGACGAGCTCCACGATCTCAAGCCGGACTTCATCAGCGTTACTTTCAGCGCCGGCGGAAGCAGCAATAATGCTCTTGCCTGTGACATTGCTTCGCGTATCAAGGAGAACGGCAATGTTCCGATGCTCCACCTTCCGTGTATAAACTACACACGTGAGGAGATCGACGCTACTATCAGCGAGATAAAGTCCCGCGGCATTGAGAATATCCTTGCGCTCCGCGGCGACCTCAACCCGGATATCCCGCCAAAGAAGGACTTCCGCTATGCGAGCGACCTCATCACCTACATCAGAAAGCAGGGGAATTTCGACATCGCAGGCGCCTGCTATCCGGAGTGCCACCCCGACTCAATGTCACTTGAGGAGGATATCCAGAACCTCAGACTCAAGGTCGAAGCCGGTGCGGATCACCTTATAAGTCAGCTTTTCTTCGATAATTCGTCGTTCTATGAGTTCCTGTGGAAGGTGAGGGCTGCCGGTATAAGCGTTCCGATCGAAGCCGGAATAATGCCCGTTGTCAACAAGAAGCAGATCGAGCGTATAGTAACGACCTGCGGCGCAAGTCTGCCGAAGAAGTTTGTAAAGATAATGCAGCGCTTCGAGCACAATCCGGAAGCCCTCCGCGACGCCGGTATAGCTTACGCTGTGAACCAGATAGTTGACCTCGCTGCGAGCGGCGTTGACGGAATACACCTCTATACGATGAACAATGCCTACGTTGCTCGTAAGATAAGCGAGGCTGTTTCGGGGATAATCAACATTGATCGCGCTTGACCACATAAACAAGGACGAAGCTGCGCGGTATATGGGCGTCAGGACAGTTCCGGCGGAGAATATCTCCGGGCTTCTTGAACGCTGCGAAAAGAGAGTTCTTGAGGTCATCAGACCGAATTACGTTTACCGCGAGGTCGGGCTCGAGTTCACGGAGAACGGCGTCCGCGCAGGTGATATGAACGAACTCCTCACAGGCAGCGATATTGCCAGTCATCTTGCCGGCTGTACGAAGGCTGTACTGTTCGCGGCAACGCTCTCGGCTGAGGCTGACAAGCTGATAAGACAGGCGGCTGTGAGCGATGTTGCAGAGTCCTTTGCGATAGACTGTCTTTGCAGTGCTGCGGTGGAACAGGTCTGCGACGCGGCTGAGGCTGAGATATTCTCAGCGATAAAGGTGCCTTACAGGACATGGAGGTTCAGTCCCGGATACGGTGATCTGCCGCTCGGGATACAGGGGAGCTTCCTCAGGACACTGAACGCTCAGCGGCGCATCGGACTTACGGTCACTGACAGTATGCTGCTCATTCCGTCGAAGTCCGTGACGGCGATAATCGGCATTTCAGACTCGCCGGTCAGCTCCGGAAAGCGAGGCTGCGGCAGCTGCAATATGCGTGAGAAATGTGCCTATCGGAAGGGCGGAAGTAACTGTCAGGTGCGAACTTGATATTAAAATAGTGCATCATATACCTTATTAATATATAGTTAACAGCTTAGGCTCAGAATTGTGATATTATGACTATAAAACGTCTCTATTTATATGAAAAATTGATATTGACAGCGTGTTCATAAAAATGATATAATATAGAAAAGTGTGTGAATTTAATACCCTGCCGTTTTTTTTATCAGGGCAGCGAAGGAGTTAAACTAATGAAAAAATTAAAAGCATTCCTTTCAGCCGTATTCATGCTTGCGGTGACTCTTGCCGCGACCGGATGCGGAAGTTCGGGCTCCTCATCTTCTTTTAATAATCCAATGGACGAGGGTAAGAAGGAGACACTTCTTGATATTGCCAAGGGCTCAGGTCTGCTGGACGGCGAGCTCGAAAACAAGACTATCACATGGATCTCTAACTGGGATATCAATGCTGATGAACAGTCAGGCAAGAAAACACCTGCCGATCTCGCACTGTTTCAGGAGATCTACGGCGGTAATATAAAGTACGAGGCGTGTACCGACGCAAACCGCTTCGACGTTCTCGCTGAATGCGTCAACGGCGGCAAGGGTGCCGATATGTTCTATGCAGGCAACCTCGACGCTTTCCCGAGATGTACGCTCAATAACAATATGCTCTTCGCTCCGAGCGACGACTATATCGACTACGGCTCCACGCTGTGGGAGGACGTTCAGGATATCAACGACAGCTTTATGTGGAACGATAAGCACTACATCTCAGTTATCCAGGAAACAGGCGATAACGTCGCTTGTGTATATAACAGAAAAACTATCCAGGAAGCCGGCCTCGAGGATCCTGCAAAGCTCTATGCAGAGGGCAAATGGACTTGGGACGCTTTCCAGGATATGCTTGAAAAGTTCGTCGGTTCAGGCGACCAGCACTACGGTATAGACGGCTGGTTCTTTGAGTTCGGCCTTATGAATACTATCGGAGTCCCGCCCGTTGGTTTTGAGGACGGCAAACTCGTTTCCCACATCTCCGATCCCGCAATGGAGAGAGTTCAGGAATGGATCTACGAGCTTTATCAGAAAAACTGCATCGCTATCGGTGTTGGTGACTATGGCTGGGAGGATAAGCCTTACTATATCGGTGAAGGCAAGCTCCTCTTCTATCCCGTCGGTCTCTATGAATTCTACAAGACTCCCGATCTGTGGAAGAAAAGATTTGGAACGGAAGATGTTTTCTTCGTTCCTATGCCGAAGGACCCCAAAGCTGATAAGCACTATATCCCCACCGGTATGGAGGCTTATGCCTTCGTGAGCGGCGGTGCAAACCCTGAAGGAGTGGCTAAATACCTCAACTGTAAGCGCTTCTGTGCAACTAACGAAGAAGCCTGCGCTATCGCTGACTCTATCTTTATCGACGATTACGGCTGGACTCAGGAAATGGTCGATATGAGAGAGGAAATGAACCGCCTCGCAAGAGAAAATCCCGTTATAGACTTCTCAAAGGGCGTTAACAAGGACTGCGCTGATCTCGTTGATAATAAACTCAGAATGACCGCAAGAGGTACGCCGTGGAATGAAACTTTCAATTCTATAAATGCAGCAGTAAATAAAATAATAGACGAAGTTAATGCAACTCTTTGATAATGAGTTGTAAAAGACACCAACTGTGATATAATAACACAAGATATCCAAAGGAGGGTTGATTATGGAAAAAGTTCTTGTAACCGGGGGCTGTGGACTTATTGGTCAGCATATTTGCTCCGGACTCCTTAAAAAAGGCTACGAAGTTGTAGCTGTTGACAAAGAACCGGGTATCTATAATGAAGGAAAGTACAACTATTCGTTTATTCAGGCAGATCCAAGCGATAAAAACACTTATGCTGAGATCTTCGATAATCACAAGTTTGATATAGTCGTTCATGCGGCTTGTACCGTCGATAACGATTTCGGACCTATCGTGACTGATAAGGAGATCAATGTATCAAAACAGTGTGATAAATTCATTTACCGCTACGCTATGACCAGCGAAACTCTGAAGAAGTTCATTCTTCTCAGCACCGATCAGGTGTATGAGTTTCCAAAGACTCGTGAGCCCATAAGAGAAGAAGACGAGCTCAAGCCGCATACAAACTATGCGGAGCTCAAGTTCGCCTCAGAAAAGGCTATGTTCTCAGAAATGATCCACCATAAGGACGAGGACGGCGAGTATAAGGTGATGTGCTGTATCATACGCTATTCACCGGTCTATACCTATGATTTTACCGATAACCTCGTTGCTAAGATCACCGATCCCAAGGACGGAGCAAAGTTCGTCTACGGAAAGGGACAGTACGGTTTCCAGCTCTGCTGCGTACACAATCTCGTCGATTTCATTCTCTGCTACGTCAAGAATGCCGACGATCAGACCTATGCAGGAGTTTACAATGTAAGCGACAAGCTCCTTACTTCGGCTGCTGATATCATCGCTTTTATGCGCCGTCACCACAGCCTTGGTGCAGTTATACAGCGTTCGCCGGGCGGAGCAATGTCCAAGATCAAGGGGCTGTTTGTAACGAATAAGGACGAGAAGATGAATTATCGTTATCTCGATCTTTCCAAACTTGAGAACAACAATATGCTCGACAATACAAAGGCGGCTAAGCTGACTACTTTCCGCTGGGATATCAACAATACCAAATAATCAAAAACACCTCCGGTTTTTCCGGAGGTGTTTTTCGTTAATCGACCACTGTATAGTTGTCAGCAGCGTTATCCTTTGTAGCGTGTTCTGTAACGTTGAGCACCTTCACCTTGAGCGGGCGGGTACCCATATTTATCTCGATTATATCGCCTACCTTAACATCATAGCTGGCACGGGCCACCTTGCCGTTTACGACTATTTTCTCGGCGTCACAGGCGTCGTTGGCGACGGTCCTGCGCTTGATGAGACGAGTTACCTTGAGGTATTTGTCGAGGCGCATAGATACTCCTTTCCGTAAAGCATAAGGGGACGGTTTACCGTCCCCTTGAATGTTCTTATTACTTGTTTACAGCTTCCTTGAGAGCTCTGCCAGCCTTGAAAGCGGGAGCCTTGCTGGGGGGGCAAACCATAGTCTTCTTAGTTCTGGGGTTGATGCAGGTCTTTTCGCCTCTCTCACGAACCTCGAAAGTACCGAAGCCTGTGATAGAAACCTTCTCGCCCTTTGTGAGGGACTCGTTGATAGCAGCGATAGTTGCTTCGAGAGCAGCGCCTGCGTCCTTCTTAGTGCAGCTTGCCTTATCTGCGATAACATTGATAAGTTCTGTTTTAGTCATTTTAATTTTCCTCCGAATCAATAATATGTTTGGCTTTTGCCCAATATACATCAAGTTTTTCGATCGGCAGCTCTTTCATATCGAGCTTGTCCGCGGCAGTGAGTTTTTCCGTAATGGAAAAACGCTTTATGAATTTTTCTGTGGAAGCCTTGAGAGCGAACTCTGCGTCGATACCGAGGTGTCTTGCGGCGTTCACACAGGAGAATAACAGGTCGCCGAGTTCTTCTTCTATATTCTGAGCGTCGCCTGAAGCGATCGCTTTATCCAGTTCAGCTTTTTCTGCCTCTATACAGGCGAGAGCGTCGTCTGCACAGCGGAAGTCCATACCGGCGCGCATAGCACGTTTGCCTACC
Source organism: uncultured Ruminococcus sp. (assembly GCA_900318825.1). Taxonomy (GTDB): domain Bacteria; phylum Bacillota; class Clostridia; order Oscillospirales; family Ruminococcaceae; genus Ruminococcus. The sequence continues at coordinate 238,867 of ONMB01000001.1, read as the reverse complement.
TTCTGGGCTCTCATCAGAGCGGGGAGGGACTTGGCGACGCTTGTGAGTGTATCGGTATAGGTTTCCTGACCTTTGGTTTTCATTTTGATAGCGTCCCAGTTTTTGAGCACCTGATCGGTGGTATCTGCGGACACGTCTCCGAAAACGTGGGGGTGGCGTATGATGAGCTTTTTGCACACCTCATCACACACATCGTCGAAGCAGAAGGAAGAATTCTCCTCTTCTATGCGGCAATGGAATACGACCTGGAGCAGTACATCTCCGAGTTCTTCGCGGAGAAGCTCGGGATCCTCGAGGTCGATAGCCTCGATAACTTCGCAGGTCTCCTCAAGAAAGTCGTTTCTGATAGAGGAGTGAGTCTGTTCTCTGTCCCAGGGACAGCCGCCCTCGCTGCGAAGAAGTCTGACGATGTCGATAAGATCGCCGATAGAGTAATGATTTTTCTGCTGATATTCGACCATAAGAAAAACTCCCTTAATGACGGGCTAAATAATATAATACCCTATTTTTCGGGAAATTGCAACCCGTATTTGAATTTTTTGTCAATTTGGCAAAATATATTCCTGAAACGCGCAGGCGTTTGTATAATAATACACATAAAAGCGCGTAGATGCGCAGTTTAGCCGCATTCAGCCCCTGTCAACGAAGCCGACTTTGTGGTATGCTTTAGAAACTATTTTGCCTGAAATGCGCATCGCCTTTTCGGCACCCTTGGTATAGCACTCCTTGAGGTAAGCCTTGTCAGCGATAAGGCGGTCAAATTCCGTGCGGACGGGCTCAAGGCTGTCTGCAACTGCTTCACCTACTGCGAGCTTGAAATCGCCGTAGCCCTTTCCTGCGAATTCTGCCTCGATAGCAGCATAATCCTTGCCAGTCACGCAGGAATAGATGGACATGAGGTTGTTGATACCGTCCTTGCCCTCGCGGTAAGCAACTTCAGCCTCACTGTCAGTGACAGCGCGTTTGAACTTGCGGATAATAGTATCCTTGTCGTCGAGGATAAGAATGCAGGCATTGGGGTTCTCATCGGACTTTGACATCTTCTTTGTCGGATCCTGGAGAGACATTATCTTCGCACCGACTTCCGTAATGTAAGGCTCGGGCAGCTTGAAGTAGTCGCCGTAACGCTGGTTGAAGCGCTGAGCGATATTTCTTGCGAGTTCGAGGTGCTGCTTCTGGTCAACGCCTACCGGTACGAGGTCAGCGTTGTAGGCGAGAATGTCAGCCGCCATAAGGGACGGATATGTGAAGAGACCTGCATTTATATCGTCGGGATGCTTCTGGCTCTTGTCCTTGAACTGAGTCATTCTGGAGAGCTCACCGAACTGCGTATTGCAGCAGAGTATCCAGTTGAGCGCTGCGTGTGTTACAGCGTGGCTCTGAATGAAGAGTATTGATCTTTCCGGATCAATTCCGCAAGCCATGAGCAGAGCGTAGGATTTGAGCGAGTTCTGACGCAGAGCAGAGGGCTCCTGCTTGACGGTTATAGCGTGCATATCAGCTACACAGTAGATGCAGTTGTAGTTATCCTGGAGCGGAGCCCAGTTGCGGACTGCACCGATGTAGTTGCCGAGTGTAAAGGTTCCTGTGGGCTGTATAGCACTGAAAATGAGTTTCTTGTCGTCCATTTCAAAAGCTCCTTACTTTGAAGCAGCTCTGCGCTCAGCATCGTCCTTGAGCTGGCAGCTTCTGAGCTCGTTGAGTACGCGCTGATAGAGAACGTATACGCTGCGCTTTTCGGGCTCATCTTCGGGAATGATGCCGGCAGGGATAGTTACCTTGTATGTTGCGTTCTTTGTGAGGAGGAACACGTTGCTTGTTCTGCCCATAGGAAGGTCGAACTGTGTTACCTTTTCAGCCTTGGGAACGAGCTGACCTGCGTTTGCAACAAGATTGTGTGCAGCCTGTACGAGGTTTCTGTACTTCTGTGAAGCGCCAGTGTACTCGCCGCCGTTGTTGAAGTAGAGGTTTGCTGCACCGTTGATGAAGCATACCATTGTTGTGAGAACGTCAGCTGCGAGCGGGATATCTACGACAACTCCGTAAACCTCGTCCTTCTTGAAGTTCGTGTTGAAGAACTTTGCAGGGAAGCTGAGCGCCTGACCTCTTGTCATAAGGTATTTCTGTGTGACAGAATATCTGCCTGTATTAAAGTTTGGCATAATTATTTTCCTTTCAGTTTGTAATATATATGTGCCGGTATCCCGGCTGATAGCTGCTGTGCGCTTCGGCAGAGAAACGCAGCAGCTATAAATTGCATTATCAGTCGAGCATATCGCGAGTCATGCGGGCGAGGATATCCATGCCCTTTTCGATCTGCTCGTTTGTGGGTGTGGAATAGTTGAGGCGGAATGAATGGCTTACGTCGTCCTCCTTTATGCTGAAGGAGTTTCCGGGAACGACTGCGATCTTGTACTCCTGTACTGCCTTTGTACAGAAAGCGTTCATATCGCAGCTGTCGGGGAGAGTACACCATATGAAGAGACCGCCCTCAGGCTTTGTGTAAGTAATCTTCTTGGAGAAGCCGTTGTCGATGTAGCTGCACATGAGGTCGCACTTCTTGCGGTAGATGTCGCGGAGCTTGTTGAAGTGAGCCTCGCGGTCAACAGTAGTCATAAAGCGGTGTGAAACCACCTGTGCCCAGATATTGGAGTGAACGTCTGCTACCTGCTTGCAGACAACTATCTTCTGTATGATCGGAGCAGGTGCTGAAACGTAGCCTGTTCTGAAACCGGAAGAGATGAGCTTGGAGAATGTGCTCGAGTAGATGACTCTGCCCTCTGTATCAAGGCTCTTGATAGTCGGAACGTTCTTGCCGGCAAATCTGAGTTCGCCGTAGGGATCGTCCTCGAGGATTATGAAGTCATAGCGGCAGGCGAGTTCGTAAACAGCCTTTCTCTTTTCGAGTGACATAGTTCTGCCTGTGGGGTTCTGGAAGTTGGGAATGAGGTAGAGTATCTTGACGTTTTGGTTTGCCTTGACAGCAGCCTCGAGCTTTTCAAGGTCAATACCGTCCTCTTCCATATCGACTCCGACGAGGTTTACATTGTAGGAGCGGAAAGCGTTGAGCGAGCCGATGAAGCTCGGAGACTCACAGAGGAGGGTGTCGCCCTCGTTGAGGAGCACCTTGCAGGAGAGCTCGTTAGCCTGCTGACCGCCTGATGTGATGATGAGGTCATCGAATTCGGGGTGGAAGCAGCCCTTTTCCTTCATCCAGCCCTTGAGGAAATCGCGGAGTGGGGTATAGCCCTCGGTGATGCTGTACTGGAGAGCGAGGATAGGATCGTCGCGGAAGAGCTCTGCGGAGATCTCAGCTATCCTCTCCTTGGGAAAAGCCTCGGGAGCGGGGTTTCCGGCAGCGAATGAGATAACTTCGGGATCTGCTGTGAATTTGAGTATCTCACGGATAGCAGAAGCGTGGAGCTTGCTGACTTTATCTGAGAATTTATATTCCATAATTTATACCAGCCTTTCGGATAGGATTATTTAGCATACGGCCTAATCTATATTATACCACATATTTCCGGATTCTGCAACATATATTTTTGTGAAAAGAGCAAATTTATGAAGGAGATAATATCGCGGCATGAAAAAACAGACATTCCTTAAAGGTTCGGTGATACTTATGGCTTCGGCAGCGGCTGCAAAGCTGCTCGGAGCGCTTTTCAGGATACCTCTCACGAATATGCTCGGCGGAGTGGGAATGAGCTGCTTCAGCTGTGCTTATAGTTTCTTTATGCCGGTGTATGCTCTCATCGTCACCGGCATATCCTCGGCGGTGGCGCGTATGACGGCTTCGTGTGCGGCGCTTGGTATGTATGAGAATGCCCGGCGCATCAGGCGTGTGGCACTCGTTATATTCACGGCAGCCGGTCTGCCTGCCGGAGCGCTTATGGCAGCTCTTTCCGTACCGTTCAGCGTGTATTCCGTCGGGAGCGCTGACGCTGCTGCGGCTGTTGCAATGATAGCTCCGGCGGTAGTTTTCAGCTGTATCACTGCGGTCGAGCGCGGCTACTACGAAGGGCTGAGCAATATGTACCCGACGGCAGTCTCGCAGGTCGTGGAGGGGATAGTCAAGGTCGCGGCAGGACTATGGCTGTGCGGCTATGTCACGGCTAACGGTGAACAGCTCATGTGCCATTTCCCGTGGATAGGCGATATACGCGCACTTGCGGCTGCTGCCGGCATACTCGGCGTTACGCTCTCCACGGCAGGTGCAGCGCTGTTTTTTGCTGTGCTCAGGCTTTTCTCGGGAACTCCCGAAAGCACAGAAAAAACTCTCATCAGCCGCCGGAGCATTGCTCGTCAGCTCGTTCGTGAAGCTCTGCCGGTAGGTGCAGGAGCGGTCGTCACGAACCTCTCCGCACTCATTGATATGTGGACGATAATCGGCTTGGTCTCGCACAGCGGAGCCTACTCCGGAAGGTTTGAAGGAGTAGCTGCCGGGGAGGTGCCGCAGTTTGTCTATGGCTCGTTTTCGGGGATAGCGCTGACAGTATTCAATCTCGTCCCGTCCGTCACGAATATGCTCGGCAAGGGAGCGCTGACCTGCATTGCTTCCGCAAAGGGATGCGGCAGTCCGGAAGCGCTCAGGCGCGGCACAACACAGGCTCTCCTTACGGCTGCGGCGATATCTGTACCGGCAGCGGTCGGACTTGGCGTAATGGCGCCGGAGGTCCTGTATCTGCTGTTCCCGCGGCAGTCAGACGAGGTCAGTCTGTGTATAAGCTCGCTGCGGCTGCTGATGCCGGCGATGCTCTGTCTGTGTATGTCCTATCCGCTTTTCAGTATGCTTCAGGCGGTAGGGAAAGCCTCTGCGCCGCTGAAAATAATGCTCGCAGGGACAGCGATAAAGCTCGCCGGAAATCTTGCTCTCATACCGCTTATTGGCGTGGACGGCGCTGCGTTATCGACTTCTGTGAGCTATGTGTTCATACTTGCAGCTGCGCTGAGGATATACTTCCGCGAGACGGGAGCAGTCCCGGATAAGCTGCCTTTTCTGGGAGTGCTTTACGCCGGAGCTATGTGCGGAGGGGCAGCTTATGTAGCGGCTTCGGTCTGCGGAAACGGTCCTGCGTTAAGGCTCGCAGCAGCCGTTATTGTTGGCGGCGGAGCGTATATTGCAGTGCTGTGGGCAACGCTCGGACGAAAGCTCTCTGCGGTCCGGAAAAGAGCCTAAAACAGCAAGGTACAGCCAAAGTGAAATGCGGATAAGGGTATAGCCGGTAATAGAAACATACTATGACACTTCTATTGACACGTCAGAGTGATTGTGCTATAATTGTTAGTATAATAAACCTCAATGCCCGCAATGGCGCCTTCTGAAAGGAGATACAGACATGGATCTGATACCCAGCTTTTCCGTTGACCATACCAAGATAGTTCCTGGTATATTTACCAGCAGAGTGGACACACTTGGCGATAAGAAAATAACTACTTATGACGTGAGAGTCACAAGACCGAATATTGAGCCTCCTGTCGACGTTGCAGCTATGCACTCGCTGGAGCACATAATCGCTACATACCTGAGAAACGATCCCGAATGGAAGGATCAGGTCATCTACTGGGGACCTATGGGCTGTCTGACCGGTTTTTACCTTATCCTGAAGGGAAATCATGAGCCCAAAGATATCTGTGATCTTATAATCAGAGCATTCAGGTCGGTCGAGGACGCGGAAGAAGTTCCTGGCACCTCAGCTGTAAACTGCGGCAATTACCTTATGCACAACCTTGTATTTGCCAAGTGGTATGCGCGTAAATTCGCTGATTACCTGACTGAAAACGCAAACGATCCCAAGATCTTTGAGTATCCTAAGTCTGAGAGACTTGTGACCGGTGAAGGTCGCAGCTTCTTTGATTCCTGATCGATAAAAACACAATGCCCCGGAGCGGCTTACAGAGCGCTTCGGGGCAAAACTTTTATAATTGTATCGGTCAGACAGGGGACTGCTTTTACTGCTTCTTGAGAGCAGCGGGAACTTCGATGATATCATCGGAAGTGATCTTTACCTTTATGAGATCTTCCTTGTCGTCGCGGTCCTCTCTTGTCGGGAAGAAGCCTACTGTGAACTCGTCCGGGATATCCTTGAGTGCGAAACCGCCTACAACGCCGTTGAATGTGCTGTTGGCTTTTACAGTGAAGGGGCTGGTGAAGTATCTGTCGTTGAAGTGGTTGATAGCGTAGAGCTGTGTGTGGATACCACTGGAATACTCGGTATCGTCGGGATAGACGATATAGAAGTTATTGAGGGTACTGAGTGTATATTCTACATCAGTGTCGTTCTTAACGGTGATGTCGAGGTAGAGGAAGTGTTCGCCGTTTTCGCCCAGAGCACCAGCGTCGATGACCTTGTTGATAGTGAAGAGAGTCTGGTTTGCATTTACTTCCTGTGCAACATTAGCGGTAGCGACCTGCTTTGCGATGTTTTCGCCTTCAGCGTGGCGGAGCACATAGGAGCTGCTGCTGCCTTTTTTGTCCTTGTTACAGCTTGTAACCGGAGCAACAGCGAATAATAATGCAGCTGCAACTGCGGTTGCCTTTAAAAATCTCATATATAGACCTCCGATTGGTACATAGATTATCTACATTAGTATATCACAAAAGACAAGCTGTGTCAAGGGTTCTATATTTCACATATTTGTCACAAATCTGTCACGGTTTGAACTTGTTAATCTGTACTATTATAAGTATATATTTTCTAAGGAGGAATTATAATAATGTCAAAAAGAAAGATCGCCGCATTTGCGGCAGCAGTTATGATGATGAGCGGAATGAGCTATTCCGGCGGTTATACTGCTATCTCACCTATGCGCAACACAGCTATCGAGGCTGAGGCTGCAACCGATAAAACTAAGGCTTTCGTAGCAAGAATGTACAGGATAGTTCTCGGCAGAGCCGCTGATTCAACTGGTCTGAACAAATGGACAGATCAGCTCAAAAAGAAGCAGAAAACTGCCGCTGATCTTATCAACGGATTTTTCTATTCCGATGAGTACAAGAAAAAGAATAAGACTCCGAAGGCTATGATAACGGACTGCTACAAGGCTATGCTCAACCGTAATCCCGATTCAAAGGGCTTGTCTGACTGGATGAAGCGCTTTGACGCAGGTATGACCATTCAGGCTGTATGCAAGGGCTTCGTAGGCAGTAACGAGTTCAAGAACCTCTGTGCTGAATACGGCATCACTCCCGGCAATATCAATCTTATGAATGCCCGTGACGATAACTATGAGCGTACTATGTTCGTAAGACGTCTCTATACGAACTGCCTCGGCAGAGAGGCTGACATCAAGGGTCTTGAGGATTGGTGCATGAAGATCAGAAAGGGCGCAACAGGCTCTCAGGTAGCTCAGGGCTTTGTCTTCAGCAGCGAGCATATGACTCCTCTCAACAAGCTGAAAGGCACTAAGTTCATAAATGGCTATCTCACAGACCTTTACTGCTCTTTCCTCGGAAGAACACCTGATTCTGCCGGACTCAAGTCATGGACTGAAAAGCTCAGAGACGACAATTCTCTCCAGTATGTATTCAACGGCTTTGCTATGAGTGACGAGTTCAAGAAGCAGTGTTCAAAGGCTGGCATCAAGGTCGGCAATAAGATCGCTGATCCCGGTAACGTTGACGGTACCGCATTCATGAACAAGCTGCTCGAACTTATCAACAAGGAGCGTACAAAGAAAGGCGTTTCCGCTCTTACTGTAAAGCCGGCAGCTACAACTTATATAAAGCAGTATGTTGACAGATTATCTGGAAAATCTAATGAGCGTATGTCTGACAAGGCGCTCTATGAGGCTTTAGGCATCAATCCCAGATACGGCAAGGGTACAACAGCAAGACTTATCTGTAACGAGTATAAGAGATTTGACGAGTATGCAGAAGGCGAAAAGTTTGCTGTTTTAACACCTCAGATGGTATTTGATGAACTCATGGATACATCTGACGGCGGCAAGGTAAGAAATGCTCTTCTCAATTCCGATTACAAATATGTAGGTGCAGCTCCCTATTTCTGGGGAACATCAGTTAAGTACCTCGATCCGATGTTCGTACTTGTAGGCTGATAATACTATTATAGCTACCACTACGTTTTAACAGGAGAATTATTATGTCAAAGAAGAAAATGGCCGCTTTTGCGGCAGCAGCGTTAATGACATTAGGAATGGGCTTTTCAGGTGCTTCAACAGCCATGACGCCCTTCAGCAATACAGCTGTCGAGGCTTCTGCTTACAGCAGGGATACCGAGGGCTTTGTGAGGAGAATGTACAAGATAGTTCTTGGCAGAAATCCTGACTCTTCAGGCCTGAATAAATGGGTATCCCAGCTGAACAAAAAGCAGAAGACCGCTGCTGACCTCATAACCGGCTTTTTCTTCTCTGACGAATATAAGAATAAGAAAAAATCCTGCGAAGCTATGATAACAGACTGCTACAAGGCCATGCTCGACCGCGCTCCTGACTCCGCCGGAATGGCGAACTGGAAGAAGCGCATGGATATCGGTATGTCAGTTCAGGCGGTCTGCAAGGGCTTCGTCGGCAGCAGCGAATTCCGCGCTCTGTGCAGCAGCTACGGTATCAAGCCCGGCAATATCACGCTGATGTATGCCCGCGACGAGAACTATGAGCGGACACATTTCGTCTACCGTCTCTACAAGAATTGTCTCGAGCGTACTCCCGATATAAGTGGACTTGAGAGCTGGTGCAAAAAGCTGAAAAACGGTACTACCGGTTCGCAGATAGCTTACGGTTTCGTTTTCGGCAAGGAATATATGGAAAGGCTCAATGCCAAGACAGGTGAGCCCTTCCTCAATAACTATGTGAGGATACTCTACAATGCCCTCCTCGGAAGAAATCCCGACACGGTCGGCAAGGAGAAGTGGAAGAACAAGCTCAGAGAACCGAATTCGCTCCAGTATGTGTTCAACGGTCTGCTGATGAGCAGCGAGTTCAAAGAGCAGTGCGAAAAAGCCGGTATCAAGGTCGGCAGAAAGATCGCTGATCCCGGTGATGTGGATTTTGACACTATCGTCAAAGAGATAATAGAGAAAATAAACCGCAAACGTGCTGAAAAGGGTATCGCTCCTTTAAAGGTACATCCCGTTGCTGTGAAGGCGGCGGATGCCTATATGAAGAACAAATTTGAGGGCGGCGATGAACTCAACTACAAGAAGGTCGTTACAGACTGCGGCATAACCGACAAGAATGCCAGATGTCAGCCATGGATGGTGATATTTACACCGTATAAGTATCTTGATCTCAGTCAGGAAGGTGAGAAGTTCAGATTTGCATCATCACAGGCGGTCATCGACGATCTCTGGAACTGGAGTCAGAGCCGCAATTATTGCCTTGAGGAGAACTTTAAGTATATAGGTATCACTACGGGTGTTCAGCCAACACAGTCCGAGACTGCAACCCTCGCGCGTTATTCTATTATATTTGTCGGCTAAGATACAAGCCGATGCGTACAGGAGGAATTGAAATGTCAAAAAGAAGGATCGCCGCTTTTGCGGCGGCAGCAGTAATGGCTTGCGGAATGTGCTGTTCCGGAGCAGGTGCCGCATTATCGCCGTTTGGCAGTGCGTCTGTGACTGCTTCGGCATACGATAAGAATACAGCCGGCTTCGTTACGAGAATGTACGACGTAGTTCTCGGCAGAAAGCCCGATACAAAAGGTCTTAACAATTGGGTATCACAGCTAAACAGCGGTAAGAAAACTGCCGCTGATATCATCGACGGCTTCTTCTTTTCCGATGAGTATAAGGGCAAGAAAAAGTCCGCCGACAATATGATAACGGACTGCTACAAGGCTATGCTCGACCGTTCGCCCGATACAAAGGGCAGGTCCGACTGGAGAAAGCGCCTTGACATAGGTATGACCATTCAGGCTGTATGTAAAGGCTTCGTGGGCAGCAATGAGTTCAAGGGGCTTTGCAGGACTTACGGTATCAAGCCCGGAAACATCACTCCGCGCCTTGCTAAGGACGATAACTACGAGAGAACGTATTTTGTTTACCGCCTTTACAAGAACTGTCTCGGCAGAAATCCTGACGGCGCAGGTCTCGAGAACTGGTGCAGGAATATAAAGGGCGGACTCACGGGCGCTAAGGCGGCGCAGGGCTTTGTTTTCAGCAGCGAGTATATGAACAAGCTCAATGCAAAGACCAACGATGACTATGCATACAGCTATGTTGAGATGCTTTACAGGACTCTCCTCGGCAGACACCTGATGAAAATGGGCGTGAGAACTGGAGAAATCAAGTATACATCAAGCCGCTTGAGATCATCTTCAACGGTTTCCTTTTCAGCAATGAATTCAAGGGACAGTGCGCAAAGGCTGGTATATCGGTCGGCGAGCAGTTAGCTGATCCCTCCAAAAATATTTCGCTTGAGGGATTTCCGGAGAAGATAGTAGCTTTGATAAACAAAGAGAGGACATCAAGAGGACTTTCTGAGGTGCGTCTGGACAGCACTCTGTCTCAGGCTACAAAGGAGTTTGCTGACGAACTTGAAGCTGGCAATGATACAAGTACTTTCTGCGTCAGCGCTCATCTTCGTGGTGTTGGCATAGATCATTACAGTGAGTTTGACTTTGGCTGTCCATACACAGTGCGTCTCCTATTTGATATGAACAAAAGCGGAAGCAAGTATGTCTATGTAAGTCCTGATATTGTTGTAAAAACGCTTATGGCATATGACAGATACCAGAAAGCTATGCTTGATCCTGCGGTCGATCGTGTTGGTATCGCATATTATAATTGCGATGATAACGATATCAGATGGTGCTTTTTCTTTATTGGCTGATAACGTTCCCCCTGTTTTTTTACAGGGGGACATTTTTGTATATATGCAAAAAAACAGTCCCCATAAACGGGGACTGTCTGTATTTCCTTATGTAACGGAATTATTCAGCAGAAGGAGCTGAAACAGGACAAACACCTGCACAAGCACCGCACTCAACGCAAGTATCAGCGTCGATAACGTACTTTCCGTCGCCCTCAGAAATAGCGCTTACAGGACATTCAGCAGCGCAAGCACCGCAGCTGATGCACTCGTCAGAAATAACATATGCCATAATAAATGCACCTCCGTAAATTTAAGGACAACGTCCTCATTACTTATATTCTAACACATTTCAATGAAAAATCAAGAGCATTTTGTTAGCATAGGCTTACACGCTTTCTTCTGACTCATCATTTTTCTGGGCAGGAGCGGTATTTTCTGCAATTTCCTCTGTAACAGAATTTTTAGCTGAGGTGTTATCGGCTGCCAGCTTTGCGAAGCAGGCTCCGGTACAAGCCCAGAATATCGGCGAGTAGGTGATGTTGCTCGCGCCGATGAAGAATATCAGTATTCCGCACACTGTCATTAGGAAGAAAGCTGTACTGATCTCGCTGCGGCTCCTGCGGAGCTTTCTGTATCCGGAGATAACTGCCAGTGCAAGGAGAATTACTGTGAATACCAGTGTGGGGATACCGCGTGTAGCAGCTGTGTAGAGGTACTCATTGTAGGTCTTGTCGAATGTGCCCTTGTTGACGATAGTGAGGTCGGTTATTGCAGCGTTCTGGTTGAGCATACTGTATGTGTATATCTGCGGGTAAACGAGCTGCTCCGGACCTGTTCCGTATGCCTTGTTCTTCTCGATGATACGCTTGGTCTTTTCGCTGAGGTAGGAGTAAACGTCGTAGGTGTCCTCGATATCTACTGCATCGGGGTTGTAGTTGCCGCTTGCGGAAATTCTCTGATAGGCGTCGTCGCTCCAGAGTATCTGACCGTCACAGAGGTGATAACCGTCTCTTTTGCCGGACATAGCTGTTCCGGCGATAGTTATGCCTATTACGGCAGCTGCAATTGCTGCGGCAGGCTGGAGGAGCCTTATCTTGGGAGCTTTTGTGATGAATACTGCTGCGATACCTGCGAGGATACCGAGTGAAGCACCGCATACGCCCATGAGAGTTCTTGTGAATACCATTACGAATGTGAAGAGACAGGCACTTATTACTGAGAATATGCGCCACTTCTTGTTCTCGTCGGAAGCTGCTACTGTGAGAGCTGCCGTGAGTGAGAGCGTGAGCAGCATTGCAAGGAATATCGGAGACTGTGAAAGTCCGTCGGGAGTAACTGTCATCTCAAGGAGGGAGATGTCTCTGTATGAGATGTAGAGGAGCTTCTTGGTGAATATCTGTATAATCGCGATCACGGCGTTCAGAAAGCCGACGCTGATTATCGCATAGAGGAAGGTTTTCAGTCCTTTTGTGCGGCGTATCGACGCTGCCGTAATGAAGAAGCAGAAGTAGAAGATCGTCGCGAGGAGACCTTCACCGCGCTGAGGGAAGCCATAGAAGCCGACGTTGTAATCGTATGAATTGTACAGTGAAACAGTGCTCCAGCCGATTATTGCAGCGAAAACAGCTGCCGGGAGGATAATGCTTCCGCTGACGTATTTCTTTATCATTGCGATGAGGGCGAGTATCATACAGATAACGCCTGATATAGCCAATCCGACGGTAGCAGCGGTGTATGTAGTTGTATCGCTGACCTCGGGGATTATCGTCAGGAGACAGGTGATAAAGCAGGCTCCGATGAGTCCGAAGGAAGCGAGCTTTGAGTACTGATCCTCGGTCATATTGAGGATAAAATTGGATTTATCCGAGGATTTGAAGATGGTTTTTGCCATATATGTGACCTTACTTTCTTATAGATTTGTTATGCTGCCGAAACCGTTATTTCGTAGCCGTCAGCTGTAAGAGCTCCTATCTCTATCTTCAGACCGGTGTCAACGGACAGCGAGCCGTCGTCTGCGTACCATTTGAAGCCGCTGACAGAGCTGTCTATGACGTCGCCTATGATAAAGAAGTTGCTGTCGCTGTAGCTCGCCTGATCGTCCCGGAGGATACGGATAAAGCGCTTGCCGGAGTTATTGTCGGTGAATTCCGAGCCGCTCTCGTACTTATATATCGAGTAGAAGCCGTTGTTATACAGGGAGGCTTCAACGTGGTAGACTCGAATGCCGGTGCTGTTTGTCTTGTTTATCCACCAGCGGTTCAGCATATCTGAGTTGTTGTTGTGGAATGTCGCGTATTCGATCAGGAAGTATTCCGAGTGCAGCTTGCTGTCAAGATTGCCGCACGGGATCAGCAGGCAGTTGCCCTCGTCGGTCTGAGCGTCCTTTAGTGTGAACGTCTGAGAGCCTTTTGAGCTGTCGTATATACTCAGCTGATCTTCTCTGTACCAGCCAAGCTGGAGCTTTGATACTGCCGAGAGATCCGAGTCGGTATCGGTGTCCATCATCTCCATGCCGGCTATTCCGTGGAGCCCCTCAGCGTCAAACTCCGCAGTGTTGTCTTTGTTGTAGAGGTAGTAATCGGGGAGTCCGAGACAGTGACCGGTCTCGTGGGTGTAAGCGCGTGTGAACGCCTTGTAGTCGGTGACAGACGTCAGTTCACGGTTGCCGACTATGAGGTGACCGATCATCTTTCTGTCAAAGCGTACCCTTGTTTCACTGAAAAACGGGCTCGGACCTGCGCAGGGCCACCAGTTATCGTTGCCGGCAGCTTCCGGTACTGATATGAGAGTGGTGTCTATATAGCCGTCGTTGTTGCTGTCGAACTTCGAGAAATCCACCGAATTGTCAAGGGCTGAATAGCACTCGTAGAGCAGCTTGTACTTGTTCTGACCGTCGCTCTCGTAGTAGGACTTGTTGTTCTTGGCAGTGTAGTGGAAAACGCTGCCCTTGATATCGAGCTGTCCCTTTGAGGCACGCTTGTAGTAGGCACTGATGCTCTCGAAGGGGTAGTTGGCGTTTCCGGCATCTTCTTCGCCGAAAAGTATGTTTTCGATATCCTGTTCCGGCGGCGAGTATTCGTGCTTGCAGTCGGGGAAGTCAACATAGAATACTACCATGCTTCCTTCACCCTGAGACGGCATGAATTTCAATACGTCGTTTGCAGGAGGAGTTATGAATTCCCAGTCCCATTCCCACACCTGAGGGGCTTCGCGGTTGACGATAGCTCTTTTCAGGCTTATGAGGTCATAAACATCGACCTTGCCGTCTCTGTTCATATCAGCGGTGTCGAGATAGCCGCTTTCGGGAATGAAGTAGTTCTCCTCGCCTGAAACGAGCATATACTTGTCGTTTGAAGCGTAAAGGTTTTCAGCAGTGAGAGGAGAACGTCCGAGCATAAATTTTGTCATCAGCACAAGGTCGGCTGTATTCACCATGCTGTCGTTGTTGAGGTCGCCGAGGAAGCCTCGCTCGTGCCATTTTGCTTCAGCCGGCATTGCGGCGGCAGAGAGCGGTATAACAGCAGCGGACAAGAGGGCTGCAAGGCGTTTGACGCATTTTTTCATAGAAGCCTCCTTTCGGAAAAGAAAAGCGGCTGCTGAGACTTGCTCAGTAGCCGCATAAGACGCATTATTTTGCGTAATCTGTAACTCTGCTTTCGCGGATAAGGTTGACCTTGATCTGACCGGGGTAGTCCATTTCGGACTCGATCTGCTGAGCGATCTGTCTTGCAACGATGACCATTTTTTCATCGTTGATGACTTCCGGAACGACCATGATCCTGACCTCACGTCCTGCCTGAACAGCAAAGCACTTTTCAACTCCGTCGTAGGAGTTGCAGATCTCCTCGAGTTTCTGGAGACGCTTGATGTAGCTTTCGTAGTTTTCGCTTCTTGCGGCAGGTCTTGCAGCGGAGATAGCGTCGGCTGCCTGAACTATGCAGGCGATGACTGTTCTCGGCTCGACGTCGTTGTGGTGAGCCTCGACAGCGTGGATAATAACGGGATTTTCGTTATATTTCTTACAAACGTCAACACCGATCTGAACGTGGGAGCCTTCGATCTCAGATGTGAGAGCCTTACCGATATCGTGGAGCAGACCAGCACGTCTTGCGACGTTGGCGTCTACGCCGAGCTCGGAAGCGAGGACTCCGCAGAGCTTAGCGACCTCAATGGAGTGGTCGAGAACGTTCTGACGGTAGCTTGTACGGAATTTAAGACGTCCGATGAGCTTGATGAGCTCGTGGTTGAGACCGTGGACGTTGGTTTCGATAACGGCGCGTTCGCCTTCCTGCTTGATGCGGTACTCTACCTCGCGGCGAGCCTTATCGACCATTTCTTCAATGCGTGTGGGGTGGATACGACCGTCAGCGATGAGCTTTTCGAGAGCGATCCTTGCGACCTCACGGCGGATCTGATCGAAGCAGGAGAGGGTGATTGCTTCGGGGGTGTCGTCGATGATGAGATCGACACCGGTAAGAGTTTCGAGGGTACGGATATTACGTCCCTCACGGCCGATGATACGGCCCTTCATCTCGTCATTGGGGAGGGGAACGACAGAAACGGCAGCTTCTGATACCTGATCTGCTGCTACCTTAGCGATAGCGAGGGATATATAGCTTCTTGCCTTTTCCTGACATTCGTCCTTGACCTGCTGTTCGTAGGCTGCGATCTTGACAGCCTTTTCGTGAACGAGGTCGTCCTCGAGCTTGGAGATTATGTATTCCTTAGCCTGATCTCTTGTAAATTCTGAGATCCTTTCGAGAACGTCGAGCTGACTCTTTTTGATAGTTTCTGCCTCTTTGAGTTTTTCGTCGGCAGATTTGATCTTCTGGTTGAGGATATCTTCTTTTTTCTCGAGGTTATCGTTTTTCTTATCGAGATTTTCTTCTTTTTGCTGCATACGTCTTTCCTGACGTGACAGCTCTGCTCTGCGATCCTTGATTTCCTTATCAGCGTCGCTGCGGAGTTTGTGTATCTCGTCCTTAGCTTCGATGAGGGCGCTTTTCTTTTTGGTGTCAGCGTCCTTTTCAGCATCTTCGATGATACGCTCAGCCTGCTGTTCAGCAGAGCCGACGATAGCTTCCGCGTCGTGCTTACGCTTTTCGACACCGGCTTCTACGCCTTTTTTGTAGAACATAGCGTAGCCGACGCCGATACCGGCAGCCAGAGCGGCAACGATAAGGACAATAGCGATTATCGGATCCATACAGTGCATTACCTCCTTTTCGTAAAATTATAGTTTGTATCATAAAACTTTACTACTACAAGGCGGTAAATGCCGCATTATTTTATTCATTTTTTAAATATATTGATCAAGAGCCGCACACAATGGCTCACAAAACATAGCGGACGCGCTGCGCCCATAATTTGTTTCAGTTATCATATTTATGTAACGGTCTGATATATATTTTTCCATCCCGTAATGATGTAAAACAAAGCTGCATATACTGCCATAGTAATATTATGCAAATAAATACAACATAATTATTATATACTATTTCTGCTGATATGTCAATATCAATTCGAGAAATGAGATACAGGTTATTATATTTTCATTGTTTTGACCAAACCTTGTGCCGGGAGTTTGTGTTATTCCATGACGTGCTCCATGGCGTAGTAAAAAATGGTACGGACGTGCTCGTCGCAGAGTGAGTAGAAGATAGTTTTTCCGTCGCGGCGAGAGCTTACGAGCCTTGCCTGCTTGAGGACTCTGAGCTGGTGGGAAATAGCCGATTGAGTCATATTGAGCTCGTTGGCAATGTCCTGAACGCATTTTTCGCTATGGGAGAGTACGAATATTATCCTCAGTCTTGTTGAGTCGCCGAAAACCTTGAGGAGCTCGGCAGCGTCATACAGAGCTTTTTCGTCCGGTGCGACTCCGGAGAATTTTTCGGCGAGCGCATGATTGTTTCCGCAGATGTGGTCTTGCATAAATGCCTCCGTTACAGTTTGATTATAAACGTCAGAAGTAGGGATACTCCCGTGCAGAACAGAAATCCGATCGTGCAGGTGGCGATAGAAAATCTGTCGAATACGAATTTGTTGTTCCTGCTGAGAAGGACGGTGTATTTTTTGCCTTCCTTGTACAGCTTGTTCTCTCTTATGCCCTCGGAAGGGAATATGTTGGGGTATTCCTTGCCGTCGATGCTGTAATAGGCGACGTTGAAGCGGTTCCGGGGGCTTCTGCCGATGCGCAGGAATTCCGCTTTTTTCACCCTCGTGAACAGCATACGCGCGAAGAAAAAGACGAAGAAAAGTGCCATAAGTGCAAAGCATATGGTCAGCAGGAGAAGTGCGAGCGAGATTATGGTGAACGGCTTGAAGCCAATTATCAGCAGTACGACCGATACAACAGCAATAACAGCAACAGCTTCCATAATTCTCCCTCCTTTACGCTCTATTATATCATAGCTGCCGGGAAATATCAACAGAGTCCGGAAAGATTGATAGTTTATCATTTTTAACAATTAATAAAAAGTTCAGAAAAACTTGTTGAGAATATAACACTGAGACATTGATTATATGGTATAATATATTATAAATCTATGAGAGGAGACAGTCTTATGAGTTCAGAAATTGAAAACATCAGCAAAGATACAGTAGACGTTATCGAAGATTTTGACTGTTCCACTCAGAGTGAAGCGTATAATCTGAAATTCAAGGAATGGCGCAGCAGAAAGGATAACCCTTTTGCTTTCCGGTTCAGAGCCAATAAAAGGGAGACCGTTTTCAACGACAGCCGCGGTTTTGAGACGCCGTCACAGGCTTCTGAGGAAAAGCGCGTTATCAGCAGGATCATGTTCATACTCGGTATGTCCATGCTGTTCGTTGTTGTAACGGATAATATCATCGCCAGAATAGCTGCGGTAACGTTCGGCTTTTTTGGCTTTGATATACATACGACTATGTTCAGTTCAACTATGTACGGCGATGCTTCGGCTGTCGTGAGCGTAGTTATACTGGTAAATCTGATAAGAGGACTCGTTCCTGTGTTTGGGGCACAGTTAAAGCTGAAACTTCCGCTCCGTACAGGATATATGAGTCAGGTGAGAAGTTCGGTCGAGCTGTTGAACGCTATCGCTCTTACTCTCATCGCCTGCACGATAGTGTGTCTGCCGACAGCTTACTCGGGTTCGACCAAGGAAATATACGAATTCTTCAGGAACTCCAATACCGAGGTAGACCTCTGGGGACAGAAGGAATTCGTTTCGTATGCGATATTCTCGATACTTGTGTTCCCGCTGCTTGAGGTCCTCTTCTTCAACGGCCCTATGTTCACGGCTCTGAGACAGTTCGGCGATCCGTTTGCTATCACAGTAACGGTGACGTCAGCTTGTCTGCTTACGCGTGATTTCAAGGAAATGCCTGCGGTTATCCTTATTACGTTCATAGCTTCTGTGACTATGCTGCGCAGCGGAACTATCATGACTGCCGTTACGGTCCATGTCATTTATAAGATGTACACTTTCGCTCTGATAATGTTTGAGGGCAGTTCCTCTGCGAATATGCTCCTGAGAAGAAATATGTTCATGCTTGCAGCTCTTATCGCCGGTTCAGTAGTGTCCGGTCTCATCTACATCGTCAGAAAGAAAAAGAAGAGCAACAGGCATTATATCGCTATGTACCATTCAGACACGAAACCTGCGGCAATGCTCATAACAGCTGCAAAGAGTTTCCCGTATACTGCGGTCGCACTCCTTTGCATCGTCGAAGCAACTGCGAAGATCCTCATATAGGTGCAGCAATGGAAAAATATATGGAAAGAGCGCTGTTTCTGGCGCGTGAGGCTTATGCCAAGGGGGAGGTCCCCGTGGGAGCAGTGGTCGTGAAAAAATCTACCGGCGAAATAATAGGCGAGGGCAGCAATATGCGCGAGACCGCTAAAAATGCCCTCGCTCACGCTGAAATAATCGCCATTGATGAGGCTTGCAAAAAGCTCGGCGGCTGGAGACTGCCGGACTGCGCGATCTACATTACGCTTGAACCCTGCCCGATGTGCTGCGGTGCGATCATCAATGCCCGCATCGACGACGTTATCTTCGGGGCTTATGATCTGAAGAGCGGCTCGGCAGTGTCGGTGCAGAAGATGTTTGAGCTGCCCTATAACTACTTCCCGAAGGTCACCGGGGGAGTTATGGAGGAGGAATGTGCAGGATTGCTCTCGGATTTCTTCAGGGAGCTCCGCGCAAAGAAGGCTTCAAAGCGTGCTGAGACCGCCGAAAAATGCTGCTGAAAATTTTTTTGGATTTTTTTCAAAAAACGCTTGACAAGTGCTCGGATTTCTGATATAATATTAAAGCAGTCAACACAAAGGACTGCAAATGCGAGTGTGCTGGAATAGGCAGACAGGCACGTTTGAGGGGCGTGTGTCGAGAGACGTATGGGTTCAAGTCCCATTACTCGCACCAAAGACCTATCGTGAAGACGATAGGTCTTTTGTTGTATATGGACGATTTTAAGGCTGTACCATTAAGGTACAGCCTTTTCTTTACAGTATGAAGCAGATAAGTCCGGAGCAGCCGTCGTTGATGACGCGCTCGAGAGTCTCCTGCAATTTCAGCCGCGCTTCGACCGGCATCTTGTACAGCTTTGTGTGAAGCCCCTCGTTCACGAGGTCGTGCAGGGATTTTCCGAAGATGTTTGACTCCCATATCTTGGTCGGATCGTCGTCGAAGCCGTCGAGGAGGTACATCACAAGCTCCTCGGACTGCCGCTCAGTTCCGACGATAGGACTGATAGTGGTGTTGATGTTGGCTTTCATCAGGTGGATAGAGGGCGCGGAGGCTTTCAGCTTAACGCCGTACTTGCCGCCTTGCTTGATTATACGCGGTTCTTCGAGGGAGAGCTCCTCCAGCTCGGGCATGACGATACCGTAGCCGGTCGCCTCGACCTCAGCGAGTGCCGGCTCGATGCGCTGGTACTTCCGGCGAATGTCGTTGAGCTCCATGAGCAGCGGCATGAGGTCGCTCTCACTCTCTATCTCAATACCGGTCGTCTCGCCGAGAATTTTGTAGAAGAGACTGCTGTCGAGCTCGGCGGTTATGGTGACAGCACCTTTGCCGAGGTCTATCGAGGTCACTCCGGCGCTGACAACGTGCGGACAGCCTGCCATAGCTTCGGCGGCGGAAGCAGCTTCGCGGACGATGTGGATATCCTTTGCAGCTTCGCGGATACAGTCGAGTATCTCGGATTTGAGCCAGTGACCTTTCTCGAGACTGTTTATCCAGCGCGCTGTACGGATATTTATCTCCTTTATCGGGAACGAGAAGAGAACTTCACGGATTATATCGCGGATATCCTCCTCCTCAAGGTCAAGGCAGTTCACGGGAATGACCTTTGCATCGTAGCGGTCTGTGAGCTCGGCGGCGAGAGCTTTTGCTTCCGGTGAGCCGGGATCGACGGTGTTCATTATAACCACGAAGGGCTTGCCGAGCTCTTTTAGTTCGCGGATAACTCTCTCCTCGCACTCGGCGTACTCAGCACGGGGAATGTCCGAAATAGAGCCGTCCGTAGTTATTACGAGACCTATCGTTGAGTGATCTGTGATGACCTTCTGTGTGCCTATTTCAGCCGCCATATTGAACGGTATCTCCTCGTCAAACCACGAGGTCATGACCATGCGCGGCTGTTCATTCTCTATGTAGCCGAGCGAGCTTGGCACGATGTAGCCTACACAGTCGATGAGCCGTACATTGAAGGCTGCTCCGTCGCCGAGGTCAACTTCGACGGCTTCCTCGGGTATGAACTTAGGCTCGGTCGTCATAATGGTCTTGCCGGCAGCGGACTGCGGCAGCTCATCGAGAGCGCGTTCACGCATGAATTCGCTGCGGATATTCGGAATGACCAGTGATTCCATAAAGCGTTTGATAAAGGTGGATTTTCCGGTGCGTACAGGACCGACTACGCCGATGTATATGTCGCCGCCTGTACGTTCGGCGATATTGCTGTATATATCTTTAACCATACTCTGCTCCTTATATTTAATTGCTGAATTCAAGTCACGATCGGGATAAGCAGCATACCGCCGTCCTCAAGGCGGTCGCCCTCAAGCTCGTTTTCCTCCATTATTGCGGAAACGCTGGTGCTGTAACGCTTGGCGATGTCCCATACGTCCTCACCGGGGACTCCGAAATAGAGCTTTATCGCGTAATCACCGTCCCTTTCCTTTCTTGTGGTGTCGTCAACGCTGACAGCGGTAACGGCTTTCAGCGAAGCAGAGCCTGAAACTGATATATCAGCGGAGATATCGGCTTTTGCTGTGAGGACTCCCTCTGAGGAGATGTTGTAGGAGACCTCCTTGGTGCTTATCTCAGTTGAAACTGACGCTCCGCTTATGTCGTCGCCAATGTCTATGGTCTCCTCGAAAGCCTCGTCCTTGTCGGGCATGGAGATCATTCCGGCGGAGTCGCGGACGGTCATAGAATAGGTGAGCATACCGCTTATGACCACGGATTTCCCGTCGTCGCCGGTACGGGTGTTGATGTTTTTCGGGGTACACCACACGGAGTAGATCGTCTCGGGGACTGAGTCTCCTTCGGCGAGCTTTGC
The DNA here is from genome assembly GCA_900318825.1 of uncultured Ruminococcus sp. Taxonomy (GTDB): domain Bacteria; phylum Bacillota; class Clostridia; order Oscillospirales; family Ruminococcaceae; genus Ruminococcus. The sequence goes on along the minus strand of ONMB01000001.1, from coordinate 217,543 downwards.
AGTATGGCGGAAGCCTTCGCTGTACTCTGCGGGGAGCTGCTCTGCGTGAATGCCGGTCAGCTCGACGCTGCACGGATATACCGTGGAATAGGCGTCCGTGCCTATCATGACCTCGGTGTTCTTCACGGCGCGGCACATCAGGCGCAGCTCGGCTTCACAGCGCAGGGCACGGTTCTCACCGGTCTTTCCGGCAGCGGCAGTCACTTCACAGGTTATGATCTCGGGAGTGATGCGGCACACGAAGCTCTCGTCTATGCCGTCGATGTCGATTATCTGGCTGTAAGGCAGCGTGAAGCTCATAGGCTCGACCGAACCGCTGCCGTCCTTTTCACAGGAATACAGCACATCGACCTTCAATTCGCCCTTTGCAAGGAGCTTGCCGGAGATGAGCTTCTGCTCGCAGTCCTTTACGGCGCAGCGGCTGCTGATGATGTTTATCACTGAGGGCTGAGCTGCCGAGAGCTCGGTCTCCTCACTTACGCGGAGCTGTTTGTCTGCTGTCAGCTTCTTCGCCGCAAAACGCATGGGGACTCGCCTGAGCTGCATATTCATTCCCGAAACGTCGGAGATGACCTCCTGCTGCGACTGGCAGGTCACGGAAGCCTTTACCGATACTGCGCCCCGGAGATCAAGTCTGCGCTTGTTCACGGCGCGGAAGTTGATGTGGTCGGTCTTGGGAGTGAGACGAACTTCCGGTGAAGCACATTCCGAGCCGAGCTCGACTGTTTTCTGGAAGCTCTGCGTCTGAGTCACCGAGCGCAGGACGCTGTCGCCCTCGCCGCAGTAGAGTATGCTGATATCGCAGCGCAGCTCGTAGGACAGCTTGTCGCCGCTGACCGTCCAGCCGGTTATCACGGGCTTGACCTCGCAGCGCACCAGCCGGAAGATATCCGGATAGTAGTCGGGGAGTATGTAGTCGAGCTCGACCGGCTGCTCCTGAATCCCGTCGTATACGCTTACGGCGGCAGGAATGGTTTCTCTGCTTATTTTAAGATCCATAGGGGGAACCTCCTTGAAAAATGCTTTGTAATATGATATTCAGCGCCGGGTACAAGTATTCCGGGAGGTATTAAAGAAACATTTTTAATTTGTTCTTATATTGTTAGAAATTAAATGATTATAAAAAGGCTTGAAATCGTTGAAAATGCGTGTTATAATAATAGTATTATTTTCAATTGGTCATTTTTGCCGGTTTTTAGCGTTGACATATGCCGGCTGACGCTTTATGAGGGGAATTGTATGGATATCAAGAAGATCATGGCTCTCGCTTCGGCAGCGGCTCTTGCGGCGGCTTCATCAGGCTGCGGCAGCAATGAGAGCAAATCGAAAGCGCCAAGAGAGCAATCAACACTTTTTATGGACGTGATAAATGCTTCGGATACGACTCAGAGTACTGAGGAACAGAATACCGGAACTTCCGCTTCCTCAACTACTGCTGCCGCATCGACTGCGCCTGCTGCAACAAAACACGTCAGTCCTGTGGAAAAGATATCGGCTGTGTGCAGCACACAGTTTAATGTCGATACCGTGATACAGCGAGAGGACGGCAGCAATACGATAAAGATACCCCTTGCGGAGTTCATCGAGGAGGGCGACGAGATAAGCTCGTTTACCTTTGTGATATACCCCGGCGACGGTGCAAGCAATATCGGTACCTTCAAAGGCGGCTGCGGTATTTCGGTCACTGAGGACTGCTCGGCAGCTACCGATAAGGGCTGGTACCAGTCAAAGGACTTCTCGGCAGCGACCGAGGGTGCTTACGGCGAGATCACATGGGATGTCCCGCAGGAGATAAGAAGCAGCATTTCTGCCGGCGGAGATGTGATGTTCGGTTACTGGTGGGGAAACGTCACCAGTCTCAGGATCGAGAGTGCGGTGTGTACCTACACGAGAACGCGCGAGGTCCCGGTGGACGGAACTGTTTCCAAGGACGTCGGAGCGACCGTCGATCACGATGCAGCAGACAACACGGTCAAGATACCGACAGCAGGCTTCCTGCCGAAGAATGCGGTACCGGAAGTGGTAGAGTACAAAATAAGTGCCGGAGGCGACCTGAAGAAGTTCACGGGAGCTTTCGCTTATGAATCTTCAGCCGGACGTTATCAGTCACCGGATACAGCGGTATTTACGGGAGATTCTTCACTTTCGCTCACATGGTTCGTGCCTGATGAAGCGAAAAATTGCGTTGCAGAGGATGGTGCGCTTGTGCTTGGATATTGGTGGAGCAAACAGCAGACCGTTAAGGTCGATTCAGTTACGGTGAAATACAGTCAGGGTGACGGTAAGGCTGCCGTTACTGCGACTAAACCCGCAGCAGAAAAAACAACTGAAAAAGCAGCAGACCCCGGCAAACAGCCTGATACAAAAGCAGCAGAAGCAAAGAGCGGCAGTTTCAGAAGTGCAGCCCAGATCATCAGTGATATCAAGGTTGGCTGGAACCTCGGAAATACGCTCGAATGCTACGATTATAAGGACTGGACGACCAATGCGGAGATCGCATGGGGAAATCCGTCAACTACAAAGGATATGATAAAGTCCGTCAAGAGTGCAGGCTTCAATGCTGTCCGCATACCTGTAACGTGGGGCGAGCATATGAACGGCTCAACTATCGACGAATCTTGGCTCGGCAGAGTCAAGGAGGTCGTTGACTACGCTTACAACGAGGACCTCTTCGTTATCCTCAATATGCACCACGACGACTACATCTGGTTCAGACCGAACGACGGAGATTACGCTTCGTGCAGCGAGAAGCTCAAGAGCATCTGGACTCAGATCAGCAGCAAGTTCGGCAGCTACGGCGACAGGCTCCTCTTTGAAGGCATGAATGAGCCGAGAACTGTCGGAAGCTCGGCTGAGTGGAACGGCGGTACTGCTGCGGAACGTTCGGTCATCAACAAGTACGAGCAGGATTTTGTGGATACAGTGCGCAAGTCAGGCGGAAACAACGCAAAGCGTACACTTATCGTTACTACATATGCCGCTTCTGCGGAGACGGCTGCCCTCAACGACGCAGTTGTGCCGAAGGGTGACAATATAGCGATATCAGTTCATTACTATGCGCCGTGGAAGTTCGTGAACGGTACTGACAAGAGCTTCGGTGACAGTCAGAAAAACGAGCTCTCGGCGAAGTTCAAAGAGCTGAAGAGCAAGTTCAGCGACAAGGGCGTACCGGTCATAGTGGGCGAATTCGGCTGCTTTGCAGCTGCTGACGAGTCAACACGTTCTCAGTATTACCAGTACTACGTTTCCGAGGCAAAGAAGAACGGCATCAAGTGCTTTGTCTGGGACAACGGAAATTTCAAAGGTGATGACAGCTACGGTCTGTTCCACAGAAGCGAGCTCAGCTGGGAAAACGGCATACTCAGCGGTATTATGAACGGCGCAAAATAAGCATTTAAGGGACGATGAGAGCATCGTCCCTTTTTTACTGAACAAGGACGGAGCTTTTCTGCGGTAAGGCGCTGACAGTTCCTGATTTGGGCAGTATCAACATTATGTTCAGCCAAAATTGGTGATAATCGACAAATATTTATCTGGCTGAAAATATTATCTTCACTTTTTTTAACTGATATGGTATAATAGCATTATGGATAACTGCGCTCTGTTAGCATTGGAGGTGTATCTGCGGCAATGAAAACTCTATATGTTTCCGATCTCGACGGCACTCTCCTCAGCCCCGATGCTGAGATAACGCAGCTTACCGGCGAAACGCTCAGAGGTCTTATCAAGGACGGTCTGAACTTCACTTTCGCTACCGCGAGATCAATATATTCAGCAGTGCCGCTGACAGAAGAACTTGGCGTGAACGTCCCGTGCATACTCATGAACGGCGTGAGCATTTACGATATGCAGAACGACAGATACATCAAGAATGAGTACATACCTGTTGAGGCTTCTGCCGAAGTGCTGAGGGCATTCGAGGCGAACAACGTCCGCTGCTTCATGTACCGTATAGACGATGCCGGCTCGCTCATATGCTACTATTCGGAAATAACGACAAAGGTCATGAGGAGCTTTGCCGAGTCAAGAAAAAAGCAGTACCGCAAGCCGTTTGAGCAGTGCAGACGCCTGATAGACAGAGCTGACGGAAATACCGTCTACTTCACCACTACCGGTCCGCGCGAAGTGCTGCTGCCGGTCAAGGAGGCTGTTGAGCGCATAGAGGGCGTGGACTGCGCTTTTTACCTCGATGTGTACAACGGAGAGTGGTACCTTGAAGTATTCTCGCACATGGCGTCAAAGTACAACGCTGTGAAGTTTATCCGCGAAAAGTACGGCTTTGAAAGGGTAGTCGCTTTCGGTGACAATCTCAACGACCTGTCTATGTTTGAAGCCGCTGATGTTAAGGTCGCCGTGGGCAACGCAAGGGACGAGCTCAAGGCTGCCGCAGATATAGTTATCGGTGCGAATACTGAGGAAGGAGTCGCAAGATGGCTGAAAGAGAATTGCAGGTGAAAAAGAAAAGGTATTATGCAGCAGTTTTTGCTGTGTATTTCGCAGCTGCACTTTTGTGGACATTTGCCGCAAACTACAATTTCGATGCTGACGTAATGAGTTACCGCGTTAAGTCAAATGGTGAAAACCTCCTTGACGCCCTGATATTCTTTTCACCGTTTATAGTATTGCTGCTTGGCGAGTTTGCCGCTTTCCTGATAGGCAGAAAGCTCTTCGGGAAGTGGGGAGCGAAAAACGCTCTTCTGACTGCCGGTGTATCACTTCTTGGCTTGATTGCCGGAGGTCTGACAATTGCAATGATACTTGGCATTAAATTTTTCTGATATGCAAAACAACGGTTCAGACACCGTTTACAATATATGAACATCATAATATGAAAGGAAATACATAAAAATGAAGAAACTTATGCTTGGAAACGAAGCCTTTGCAAGAGGCTTGTACGAAGCCGGATGCCGCGTTGTTTCGAGTTATCCCGGAACACCCTCGACTGAGATCACAGAAGAGGTGGCAAAGTACGACGAGGTATATGCTGAATGGGCTCCCAACGAGAAGGTCGCTATGGAGACCGCTCTCGGAGCTTCTATCGCAGGCGCAAGGAGCTTTTGCGGAATGAAGCACGTCGGATTAAACGTTGCCGCTGATCCGCTCTATACAGCTGCTTACACAGGCGTTACCGGAGGTATGGTCATCGCTGTTGCGGACGATCAGGGTATGCACTCCTCTCAGAATGAGCAGGACAGCCGTCACCACGCTATCGCTTCTAAGGTGCCGATGCTCGAACCCTCCGATTCCGGCGAATGTAAGGAATTCGTAAAGCTCGCTTTCGAGCTCTCAGAGAAATTCGACGCTCCGTTCATCGTAAGAATGTCCACAAGAGTCGCTCACTCTCAGAGCATCGTTGAGCTCGAGGACAGACAGGAGCGCGAGCTTATCCCCTATGAGAAGAACGCTCAGAAATACGTTATGATGCCCGCTTATGCAAAGGGCAGACACGTTTTCGTTGAGGAGCGTACAAATAAACTCATCGAGTACGCTGAGACAACTCCCCTCAACCGCACAGAGATCTCTGACAAGGCTGAGTTCGGTGTTATCACAAACGGCGCTGCTTACCAGTACGTCAAGGAAGCTCTCGGCAGCAAGGCTTCCGTGCTCAAGCTCGGTATGGTAAATCCTCTCCCTGTGAAGCTCATTCAGGACTTCGCTGCTAAGTACGAGAAGATCTACGTCATCGAGGAGCTCGACGGCATCATCGAGCAGCACTGCCGCAATATCGGCGTTAACAACGTTCAGGGCAAGGAGATATTCGGCTGTATCGGTGAGATACACCAGTCCAATATCGCTGAGAAGCTCCTCGGCGAGAAGAAGGAGTTCACAGCTCTCGACGAGAATATCCCGATGAGACCGCCTGTTATGTGTCCGGGATGTCCACACAGAGGTCTTTTCTACTGCCTCAGCAAGAACAAGATAACCGTTTCCGGCGACATCGGCTGCTACACTCTCGGAGCTGTTGCACCTCTGTTTGCTGTTGATACAACTATTTGTATGGGCGCTTCTATCTCAGGTCTCCACGGCTTCAACAAGGCTCGCGGAGCTGAGTCCGAGCACAAGACCGTTGCTGTTATCGGTGACTCCACCTTTATGCACAGCGGTATGACAGGTCTCGTGAACATCGCCTACAATAACTCAAATTCAACTGTCATTATCCTCGATAACTCTATCACAGGTATGACTGGTCATCAGCAGAACCCCACCACCGGCAAGAACCTCAAGGGCGATCCGGCAGCTGCCGTTAACCTCGAGGAGCTCTGCAAGGCTATCGGTATCAAGAGAGTCCGCGTAGTTGATCCCTACCACCTCGCTGAGACTGAAGCTGCTATCAAGGAGGAGCTCGCTGCTGATGAGGCTTCCGTTATCATCTCACGCCGTCCGTGCGCTCTGCTGAAGTACGTTAAGCACAATCCGCCTCTCAAGGTCAACGCTGACAAGTGTGTAGGCTGCAAGATGTGTATGAAGCTCGGATGTCCTGCTATCTCGATGCGTGACGGCAAGGCTGTTATCGACCATACTCAGTGCGTAGGCTGCGGTATCTGTCAGGAGCAGTGCAAGGTCGGCGCCATAGAATAAGTAGGGGACGGCGTCCTCGACGTCCCGCAACCAACGGCGTTCTCGACGTCCCATACCACGAATATAGGAGATTTTATGAAGATACGAAAGATCAATTGTCCCTACTGCAACGTACTAATGAACTACAAAGGAACTAAGCGCATTCAGCTCGGCAAGAGCGGAGTTATATTTGAACATATCGACCAGTGGCTTTCCGGAGCCCTCACTGCAAGCATATATGAGTGTCCGGAATGCGGAAAACTTGAGTTTTTCAGATACAGAAAGGCTAAAAAGGAACAAGAATGATACAGATGAACATATATGAGGAATTCGTTCACTGGCTGGATAATATCCTTGAAAACAGCGATATCCCCGAAAGCACAAAGGCTTTCTGCTTCAATCTCTATGAGGAGTCCGAGGAGGATCATATCTACGGTGTGCAGATAATCGCTGCCGGGGAGTTCGATCCCAAGGACGCTGCCGGAGACTGGGCTTGCGAGGAGGTCTGGAGCTGCGGTGAGGACATCTTCACTGTCGATACCTCAGATGAGGAGGATACAGGCTGGAAACACGCACAGGAGCTCTTTACCGAAATGGTGAGGGAATACCTCGACAGCGGCAAATACCGCAAAGTTCTCCTCAGTGCCGAGGGAAACGCTATCGGCTTTGTTGACGGAGAACTCGAAATACTTTGAAATTTCAACAGTATAATATACAAGGAGAAAAAAATGGAAACTAAATCTATTATGATAGTCGGCGTCGGCGGACAGGGTTCGCTCCTCGCCTCAAGACTTCTGGGAAATGTGCTTCTTGCACAGGGCTATGACGTTAAGGTAAGCGAGGTCCACGGAATGAGCCAGCGCGGCGGTTCCGTTGTAACATATGTCAAGTACGGCGACAAGGTATATTCGCCGGTCATTGAGAAGGGCGAGGCAGACGCTGTCATCTCGTTTGAGATGCTCGAGGCTGCAAGATGCCTTCCCTACCTCAAGAAGGGCGGCAAGCTCATCACTTCTACACAGCAGATAGATCCTATGCCGGTCATCACAGGCGCTGTTCAGTACCCCGAGGGGCTTGCAGATAAGATAAAGGCTGCCGGAGTTGAGCTCGTTGCAGTTGACGCCCTTACACTTGCAGAACAGGCTGGTACTGCAAAGGCTTCAAACGTAGTTCTTATGGGAGCATTCTCGGCTATGACCGACTACCCTGAAGAGCTCTGGCAGAAGGCTCTGGAGCAATGTGTTCCGCCCAAGTTCCTTGAGCTCAACAAGAAGGCTTTCGAGCTCGGAAAGGCAGCTAAGTAAAAACTGTTTTAGCCTGACATAAGAAATCTTATATTTAAGGAGTATGAAGTCCAATGGAAAAATATTGGGATCCGGAAATTGAATGTATGTCCCGTGAGGATATGAAGAAGCTGCAGGACGAGAGACTTGTGGCACAGGTAAAGCACGTTTATGACAACGTTAAGTATTACCGTGACCTTATGGACAAAAAAGGCGTAAAGCCCGAGGATATCAAGGGCACTGAGGATCTGCACAAGCTGCCGTTCCTCAGCAAGGCTGACCTCAGGGACGCTTACCCTTACGGACTTCTTGCCAAGCCGCTCAGCGATTGTGTAAGAATACACTCAACCAGCGGTACTACCGGAAAGAGAGTCGTTGCGTTCTATACCCAGAATGACATTGATATGTGGGACAACTGTGTTGCAAGAGCTATTACCGCTGCCGGCGGTACAAATGAGGACGTCTGCCAGATAGCTTACGGCTTCGGACTCTTCACAGGCGGCGCAGGTCTCAACGGCGGTTCACATAAGGTAGGCTGCCTTACTGTTCCGATGTCATCAGGAAATACCGACAGACAGATCACATTTATGCAGGATCTCGGAGCAACTATCCTCTGCTGTACTCCTTCGTATGCGGCTTATATCGGCGAAACAGTTCACGAAATGGGACTTACTCCCGATGACCTCAAGCTCAAGGCTGGTATCTTCGGAGCTGAGCCATGGACTGAGGAGATGCGCCGTTCTATCGAGAAGTCTCTCGGACTCAAAGCCTATGACATCTACGGTCTTACTGAGACCAGCGGTCCCGGCGTAGCTTTCGAGTGCTCAGAGCAGACAGGTATGCACATCAACGAGGACAACTTCATTCCGGAGATAATTGATCCCGAAACAGGTGAGGTGCTCCCCGAGGGTGAGGTAGGCGAACTCGTGTTCACAAGCATCACCAAGGAAGCCTTCCCGCTTCTCCGCTACCGTACACGCGACCTCTGCGTTCTCAGCAGAAAGAAGTGTTCATGCGGCAGAACTCTCATAAAAATGACTAAGCCTATGGGCAGAAGCGATGATATGATGATAATCCGCGGCGTAAATGTGTTCCCATCACAGATCGAGACCGTTCTCATCGAGCAGGGCTACTTGCCAAACTACATCATCGAGGTAGACCGCGTCAACAATTCCGATACCCTCGATATCAGCGTTGAGATGAACCCCGAGCAGTTCTCGGACAAGGTAAAGGATATGCAGAAGCAGGAGAGAGCTCTTGCCGAAGCTATGAAGCTCATGATCGGTATCAACCCCAAGGTACACCTTGTGTCGCCTAAGTCTATCACAAGAAGCGAGGGCAAGGCTGTCCGCGTTATCGACAAGCGTAAGCTCCACGACTAAGATAAATAGCCCGCAACGGGTTATAATAAATTAAATATCACAGGAGGAATCATTATGAAAGTCAAAGTTTTTTCAACAAACTTTATGCCCGAACAGGAGAAATACGAGAAATTCGCTACTTTTGAGAACGAACTCAACCAGTTCATCGAGTCTGTAAAGGTCATCGACATCAAGTACAGCACAACAGCAAGTATGTGCCACGATGCTCAGACTCACGTTAACGAGTATGTCGAGGACTTCTCTGCCCTCGTTATGTATGAGGAAAAAGGCAGCAATTAATGAATAAAAGCATTTCTATTATGCTTGCAGGTGCGGCGCTCTTATCGAGCGCTGTTTCCTGTGGAAAAGGTGACAGCAGTTCAGCTTCTTCGCAGGAACTCAGCGGTGACTATTTCACGATGATAAATTTAGATGACCAGCCTGCACTCATTACCGGAGATGTTGACGATTATATCTCAGGTGTGCTCTCAAAGAATGTCAGTTATAATATCCAGCCTGCTGAATCCTATGTAAAACAGGTCGAGGTCATTTTTGACAGCGGCAGGTTCAGAGGCTATCAGACATTCGGTAAGATGATGACTGTTGTTTTTTCGGGAAAGTTTTCTGAAAATGACAAAAAGATAGTTTTCAGCTATGAGAAGTATGAAACAAAGACCCAAACAGGTGATATCGAATCTGTAAGCGCAGATGAAGAGCCTGTGCCCTGTGACGAGGATATCGTTACAGGTAAAAAGCAGGTCTCTGATGAACTCTATATTGCCGAAACCAAAAAGAAGATCAGGAACACATGGATCGAACAGCTCAGGGATATGAACAGGGAAGGCGGATACCTTTCCCGTATATCGCCGAGTGTCTATTCTGCGGATATCCCGTTTGATCTTGTGCCGGCATTCTATGCTCTTAATAATAAGCGCGGCGATCCGCCGATCAGCCTGTATCACTTAGGTGATCTGCTCGGATATGCGACTTATGGTCTGAACGTCAGAGGCGAGTATGTTCAGGGCGGGGACTTTGTCCTCGATTTTGACCAGCTCGCAGTCTATAATGATGATCCGTTCTCTCCGTGCAAACACGGAAAAAACGATGAAAATCCGGAAAAGAGCATTGAGGATATAGAAAAAAAGATCCGTGCTGACTATAAGATAAGCTCTTCTGATGCAGTCTCTTCAGCCATCAGCTTCAGTGACGGCAAGTGGGAGTGGAAAAATTCCAGCGGCAGCCTGCTGAACAACGGCTCTTACCAGGAGAGCAAAAAGTATCCCGGTCTCATAGCTATGTACACCGACAGCTCGTCCAAGCGTAAAGAATCGGAATTCAGTCTCGATGAGGGCTATGCGACTCTGATGCTCTATATCGCTGACGACGGTAAAGTTTACTATCCCTATTTTGCAAAGATATCATGATTTATAAAAGGAGGACTGGATATGGCAAATGTAAAACAGATCTCAGTTTTTGTTGACAACAAACCCAATCAGGCAGCCGGTGCTATGCGCGTTATCAAGGAGAACGGCATAAACCTCAGAGCACTCAGCCTTGCAGATACTGCTGATTTCGGCATAGTCAGGTTCATCGCCAACGATACCGATAAGACCGTGGATATTCTGAAAGCAGCCGGCTATGCAGTAAATGTTACAGAGGTCGTAGCTATTTCTATACCTGATACACCCGGTCAGCTCAGCCGCGTCCTTGACGCTCTCGGCAGCGACGGCGTAAACGTCGAGTATATGTACTCCTTCCTCGGAACTTCTGACAGAGCGGTCTCATTCGTTATCCGTGTGGACGACAACGCACACGCTTCCGACGTCCTCACAAAGAACGGTATTATTCAGCTTACCGAAAATGATATTGCTGAAATGTGAGATATGCACAAATCTTATAAGTAGTAGTAAAATTATTTTGAAAACGCTTGACAGAATTCTTCCAGGTGTTGTATAATGTATTCATAGACTTTTTAAAGAATACAAACATGGAAAAATTTTAACAGGAGTGATTATCATGGGACTTCTTGACACCATCGGCAGCGTGGGTAAGGGCGCTTCCGAAAAGGCAAAAAACGTTTCTGAGGCTAATAATCTCAAGAGAAAGATCCTCTACGAAGAGGAGAGAATAGTTGAGATCTTTACCGACCTCGGAAAAAAATACTACAAGAATCCGGACGGGGATCCTTCAGAGCTCAAGGTGCTCTGCGATGACATCGACCAGAGACGCAGAAGGATCAAGAAAATGCGCTATGAGCTTAATGGTATCAGGGGATACAAGATCTGCCCTAAGTGCGACGCAGAGGTAAACGAGCGTTTCCAGTTCTGCGGACGCTGCGGCGCAAGACTCCCCGACATCGAGGACGAGGATTTTATGTCCCTCGAACCCAATGATTATTATACTGAAAGCAGCAATAATTTCTTCAACGCGGATTCAAACAAGAACTATTAATCAAAAGGCTGTTCTGATTTATTCGGAACAGCTTGCTTTTTTAAGGGAACTGCTATGAAAACTATCAAATATCTCTTCACTCTCATACTTATACTGACTTTCGCAAATCTTACGGTAATATGGGCTGATGTGTCCGTTCCGGCAGGCGTTAAGGCAGCCGTGACCATTATTACAGCCCTCGAATGGCTCATCGTCCTCTTCATAGGCTTCCACCGGCAGAAAACTACCGTCAGGGGACGGCTTGCCTCACTAAAAAAAGGTATAGATACCGTTCATATCTCCGGTATCGCCGCCGTGCTGGAGGTCGTGCTGCTCGTCATCTGGCTGACGCTCACCGACCACGGCGTAATCCTCGTGATAACGGCAGCCGCAGTCCCGCTGCTGGCACTGGGACTGCTGATGTTCTCAGGTGTGCTCAGGCTCATTATCCACGGCAGACAGATCAAGATAAGCCGGTATGTGCTGCTTCTGATGCTGTGGTGGGTGCCGCTCCTGAACATCTTCGTTATCCGCAGCTTCTACAAGAATTCCAAGCGTGAGTATATGATAGAGTCGGCAAGGCTGGAGCTCGACGACTCAAGAAAGGAAAGCTCCGTCTGCGCTACAAAGTATCCGATACTTCTGGTCCACGGGATATTCTTCCGCGACTGGCAGCTCGTCAACTACTGGGGAAGGATACCCGCTGCCCTTGAGAAGAACGGTGCAAAGCTGTATTACGGCAAACAGCAGTCCTCGCTCGCGATAGCTGAGAGTGCCAAAGAGGTCAAGGAGGCTATCGCCAAGGTCATCATTGAGACTGGTGCGGAAAAGGTTAATATCATCGCTCATTCAAAGGGCGGACTCGATTCGCGTTACGCGATAAGCTGCCTCGGAATGGATAAGTACGTCGCCTCGCTCACTACCATTAATACGCCGCACAGGGGCTGCGATATGGTGGACTATCTCCTGAAAAAAGTTCCGGGCGGCGTGGTCAGGATGATAGAAAAGCGATACAACCGCATTTTCAGCAAGCTGGGCGACAAGGCTCCGGACTTTATGGCTGGTGTCCGAGACCTAAGCGCTGAACGCGCAAAGTCCTACGATGCAGAGATGCCGGACTCGCCGCTCGTCACTTACAGGAGCGTTATGTCCGTTATGGGCAGCGCACGCTCAGCAGGTTTCCCGCTGAATATCGGCTATATGCTCATCAAAAAGCTCAACGGTGCAAATGACGGCCTCGTCTGGGAGGAGTCAGCAAAGCACGGCTCCCACCACTTGCTCGTCACCAATACCAGAAGGCGCGGCATAAGCCACGGCGACGTCATAGACCTTATGCGCGAAAATATCGAGGGCTTTGATGTCCGTGAATTCTACGTCGGTCTCGTCTCCGAGCTCAGGGTAGACGGCTTCTGAGGCTCGAACAGCCGCATTATCCGCCGGCACAGAAACCGCGCAGGTATGCACAGGACGAACCAGTAACAGGTGAAAGGCAGGCATATCTGCCCGAGAAGATTGAACGGCACTTCCGAATAATCCCACACCTCCCAGTGCATTATAATATTGTCGAACACTCCGACGGCGAATTCGATAGCCGTTATGACGAGGGCTCCGGAAAAGCAGCTCCGCATGAGAGTGACGGTCTCGCGGCGGTTTATGTGGTACAGCACAGCGAAGACAAATCCGCCGGTGAGCGACATAGTCCAGTGAGTGTAGCCTCTGCCGACGATCTCGACAAGGCTGTAAAGGAAATAACCCATAAGAAATGCAAATAAATACTGTGATCTTTTCATAGTCAGGACCTCGGGTTCTTTTTTAGTATTATTGACGTATCAAAAGTAAAATATACTGTTGCAAAGGAGTATTATTATGCGAAAAAGCTGCATACTTATGCACATATCGAGTCTGCCGTCAGAGTACGGCATCGGAAAAATGGGAAAACACGCCTTTGAGTTCGTGGATTTCCTGAAAAGCGCCGGCGTGAAGTGCTGGCAGATACTTCCGCTCTCGCCGACGAGCTACGGTGACTCGCCATATCAGTCGTTCTCAGTGAACGCAGGCAATCCCTACTTCATCGACTTCGAGATACTTGAGGGCGACGGTCTCCTCGAAAGGCATGAGTTCGCGTCGTTTACATGGGAGAGCCAGCCGGATAAGGTGGACTATAAGCTGATATATGACAACTGCTTCAAGGTGCTGAGAATAGCTTATTCGCGTTTCAAGCCGGCAAAGTTCCCGGAGTATAAGGAATTCTGCGAGGCGAACAAGGGCTGGCTGGACGAGTACGGGCTCTTTATGGCGCTGAAATCCCGCAACGACGGCAAACCGTGGTTCGAGTGGGAGGGCGAGATAGCGCTCCACAAGCCGAAAGCAGTCACCGAAGCTAAAAAACAACTCAAGACTGAGATAGGTTTCTACAAGTTCATGCAGTTTGAGTTCAGCCGCCAGTGGAAGGAACTGAAAAAATATGCAAACGACAGCGATATCGAGATAATCGGCGATATACCGATATACTGTGCCCTCGACAGCGTTGAGGCGTGGGCTGACCACAGACTCTTCTGGTTCAACCGCAAGCGCCGTCCGGTGTGCGTGGCAGGCTGCCCGCCCGATGAATTCTCAGCGACAGGTCAGCTCTGGGGAAATCCCCTCTACGACTGGGAGTACCACAAAAAGACCGGCTACAAATGGTGGATAAACCGCATAAAAACCGCAACTGAGCTCTATGACATCGTGCGCATCGACCACTTCCGCGGCTTCGAGAGCTACTACACTATTCCGTTCGGCAACGCGGACGCTACCGTCGGCGAATGGAAGAAAGGTCCGGACTATGAGCTGTTCAGAACGGCTGAGGAACAGCTCGGCAGACTCAACATCATCGCGGAGGATCTCGGCTTCATCACGCCGGAGGTAAGGGAAATGCTCGACAAGTGTGGCTATCCGGGCATGAAGGTGCTCCAGTTCGGCTTCTCGGACGGCAAGAACGATTACCTGCCGCATAATTTCACCACTACCAACTGCTTTGCCTACACCGGCACTCACGACAATGAGACGCTCAATGGCTGGGTGGAGACTCTTGACAGAAAATCCCTGAAATTCGCCAAGAAATACCTCGGTGTAAGGCGTAAGAGCGAGATACCTATGGCTGTTGTGAAGGCAGCGTGGGGAAGTGTTGCTGAGGTTGCCTGCGCACAGATACAGGATTTCCTCGACAGCCCAGTCGGCGACAGAATGAATACCCCCTCGACTCTCGGCTGCAACTGGCAGTTCAGGACAAAAACGTCCGATTTTACGCCGGAGCTCGCGAAAAAGATAAAAAAGCTCAATAAAATGTACAACAGATGAAACAGTTCTGAATTGATAAGAATGGAGTTAGAAAAATGGACAAGAATGTATTTATCGAAAAATTCACAGGCAGACTTCCGCGCGACATCAAGTCCGCTACGCCCCAGCAGCTTCATACAGCTCTCGGCGACACGGTCATGGAGCTCTACGCTGACCAGTGGAGCGCTGCCCGTCAGGAGCACCTCTCGAAGCGCCGTGCAGCATATCTCTCAATGGAATTCCTCGTGGGCAGG
This sequence comes from uncultured Ruminococcus sp., assembly GCA_900318825.1. Classification (GTDB taxonomy): domain Bacteria; phylum Bacillota; class Clostridia; order Oscillospirales; family Ruminococcaceae; genus Ruminococcus. Next base: position 202,339 of record ONMB01000001.1, on the reverse strand, counting down.
GCGGTTTTCAACAATCTTCTCGTGCTCGGCATCTACGAAGATGTGAACTCCGCTTTCAAGGAGCTCGGGCTTGACCTTGCTGACCTTGAGGAGGTCGAGGACGCAGCTCTCGGAAACGGCGGCCTCGGACGTCTTGCAGCTTGTTTCCTCGAAAGCGCAGCTACCCTCGGACTTCCGCTCGACGGCTACGGTATCCGCTACAAGTACGGCCTGTTCAAGCAGTCCATTGTGGACGGTTTCCAGAAGGAGGATATCGACGACTGGACCAGATACGGCGATCCGTGGTCAAAGCGCTGCGACGAGGACACTGTTCTCATTGAGTACAGCGGTCAGACTGTGAAGGCTGTTCCGTATGATATGCCGATATTTGCCTATGGTACGCAGAATGTCGGAACTCTCCGTCTGTGGCAGGCTGAGCCCGTGAAGGAGTTCGACTTCGATACCTTCAACAAGCAGGAATACCTCGAAGCCTCAAAGGAGAAGATATACGCTGAGGACATCTCGCGTGTGCTCTACCCGAACGACGATACCAACGAGGGCAAGAAGCTCCGCCTGAAGCAGCAGTATTTCTTCAGCTGTGCATCACTGACGGACATTCTCCGCAAGCACAAGGCTCGCTTCGGAACGCTTGACAATCTCGCTGACTATATCACTGTTCAGCTCAACGATACACACCCGGTCATCTCTATCCCCGAGCTCATCAGGCAGCTTGTGGACAACGAGGGCTACACCTTCGAGAAAGCTCTTGGCATAGCGATAAAGGTGTTCAACTACACGAACCATACTGTTATGCAGGAGGCTCTTGAGAAGTGGTGGATAGGGCTCGTTCAGGAGGTCCTTCCGAGAATTTACGAGATAATCATTCAGATAAACGAGGAGCTCATTGCTGAACTGTACGCGGTTGGCGCACAGAAGGACAAGATCAACCGCATGAAGATAATCAAGGGCGAGCTCATTCATATGGCGGATATGGCTTGCTACGCTTCGAGCCACATCAACGGCGTTGCGGAGATACACACGCAGATACTCAAGGACACCGTCCTCGCAGACTGGTACAGCCTCTACCCGGACCGCTTCCGCAACGAGACAAACGGCATTACTCAGCGCCGCTGGCTGGCACTGTGCAATATGGAGCTCTCTGCGCTCATCACTGAGCTTCTCGGCGACGAGGGTTGGGTGACCGACCTCGGCAGACTCAGGGAGCTTTCAAGGTTTGCGGACGACGAGGGTGTCCTCCGCCGCTTCATCGACATCAAACAGCGCAAAAAAGCTCAGCTTGCGGAATTCATCAGCGAGCACGACGGAGTTCAGGTCGATCCGGACTCGATATTTGATATCCAGATAAAGCGTCTCCACGAATACAAGAGACAGCTCCTCAATGCCTTCTCGATACTGTGGATATACTACGGAATCAAGGACGGCAGCATTACCGGCTTTAAGCCTACCACTTTCATATTCGGAGCTAAGTCCGCGCCGGGTTACCGCCGTGCAAAGGCAATAATCAAGTTTATCAACGAGATAGGCAGGATAGTCTCCTCTGATCCGGATACACGCGATCTCATCAAGGTAGTTTTCGTGCAGAACTACAATGTTTCCTATGCTGAAAAGCTCGTTGCAGCAGCCGATATCTCCGAGCAGATATCGACAGCCGGTACAGAGGCAAGCGGCACAGGCAATATGAAGCTCATGCTCAATGGCGCTGTAACTCTCGGTACGTTCGACGGCGCTAATATCGAGATAGTTCAGGAAGCCGGTGAGGAGAACAACTACATCTTCGGCGCAAGAGTTGAGGACCTTGAAAAGCTCATGCCTCAGTATGACAGCCGCAGGACTTTTGCCGGCGATCCGATGATAAAGAAGGTCGTTTCGTCACTCATCGACGGCAGCGTTTCAGACGGCGGCAGCGGAGATTTCCTTGAGCTGTACGCTTCACTGCTTGACGGTGCGAGCTGGCACGAACCCGATCACTATTACCTCCTCGGTGACATCAGGAGCTATGTCGAGACCAAGCTCCGTGCGAACAGCGACTATTCTGCTGACCGTCTTGCATTTGCGAGAAAGCAGTGGCTGAATATGTGCAATGCCGGAAAGTTCAGCTCCGACCGCACTATTGCTGACTACGCCGCGAACATCTGGCACATCTGATACGATTTGTAGGGAACGCCGTTTGCGGCGTTCCGCAAACATAGAAATCAAAAAGGACGCTGTATCTGTACAGCGTCCTTTATTTTTTATATCAGTATGTAAAGTCGTCAGACTCAACTCACTCCTGTGCGAGTATCTCCTTGTAGAACTCTGCGTAGTCCTTTCTGCCGTCCTTTGTGAACTGGATAGCAGTTCTGGGGTGCTGGTTGAGGAGACCTGTCATGAGGTACTGGAGGTCGTAGCCCCATACAACGCCCTCTTCGCGGAGCTTTGTCATGTGCTTCTCGATGAAGCTGAGTACAGGGTAAACGTTGTACTTGGGATTTTTGAGGAAACCGAGGAGGAGCTCCATAGCGCAGTTTCCGGCACCGCGTCCCATTGAGGAATAAGTAGCGTCGAGCCAGTCAACTCCGTCACCGACAGCCTCGATAGTGTTGGCGAAGGCGAGCTTCTGGTTATCGTGAGCGTGGATACCGACCTTCTTGCCGTACTTATCAGCCATTTCGCAGTAGAGATTTGCTATACGGGCAAGCTGTTCGGGGTAGATAGAACCGAAGCTGTCAACGATGTAGAAAACGTCAACAGGGGATTTGCCGAGGATATCGAGAGCGACCTTGAGGTCAGCCTCCTGAGCGGTGGAGATAGCCATGATATTGCAGCTTACCTCGTAGCCCTTCTTCTTTGCGTCCTCGATCATATCCACAGCTGTGGGGATTTGGTGGAGGTATGTAGCGACACGGACGAGGTCAACAGGGCTCTCGGCGCGGTCGTGGATATCTCTCTTGTAATTGCATCGTCCTACGTCAGCCATAACAGCTATCTTGAGGTCAGTGTTGTTTTCGCCGACGATAGAGCGGAGGTAGTCGTCATCGCAGAACTTGCAGGGGCCGAACTTGCTCTCATCGAAGAGCTCTCTGTCGCCCTTGTAGCCGAACTCCATATAGTCAACGCCTGCGCGGAGGTTCGAGTTATAGAGGTCCTTAACGAATTCGTCTGTGAAAAAGAAGTCGTTTACGAGACCGCCGTCGCGGAGGGTAGCGTCAAGGACCTTTATGTCAGGTCTGTAATCGAGGAGCTTGGAAATTTCTTTCATAGTGATCTATCCTTTCATGCAACACTTTATGTGTTTAAAGTTTTACGCTGTAACGCTTTAAAGTGATTGTTTTCAACGTATAATAGTATATCACAAAAAAGTCGAGATGTCAAACGTTTTCTGAAAAAAATTCATTTTTGTAGAAATCGCCATAGAGCGCGGTGAAAAGCGTATCAAAACAGGACATATTGCGGCAAAACGTAAATAATCAGCCATAGCTCTGGCAGGGGAAGCCGGTAATTAAAGCTGACGGACGGCATAAGCCGCCCGCAGTATCCTTCCGGAAGCTCAGTCGTTATTTTGCCGCAATACGGTAGAGCACATATATCCCGACTCCGGTCAGAAGCAGGAGCGCACCCCATATCGCAGCCCGTTTTTTGTCCTTTTTGCCGATGCCTGCGGTGCAGTTGTAGATACATATCAGCATAAAAAGGACAATGAGCTTGCTGATTATCTCTGAGACCACAGCTTAGCCTCTGAGCTCTGCACCGATGGCGCCGAGAGCCTTGATAACGCGCTTCATTGCACTGTCAGCCTGTTCGTCAGTGAGAGTGCCGTCGTGTGAACGCATTGAGATAGAGTAAGCGAGACTCTTCTTGCTGTTCTGCTTCATATCGTCGCTGCGGTAGATATCGAAGAGAGTTACCTTTTCGAGAGTCTTGCCGACAGCGTTCTTGATAGCCTTCTCGATCTCAGCAGCAGGAGTGTCCTCGTCGCAGACAAGGCTGATGTCACGGGTTGTTGCCGGGAACTTGGGAAGCGGACTGTATGTTATCTTCTGAGCAGCAGCTGCCATGAGCTCGGGGATATTGAGCTTTGCAGCGTAGGTCTTTACGCCTATCTCATACTTCTCCTGTACCTCGGGGTGAACTTCGCCGAGGATACCGAGGAATGCGCCGTCCTTGATGATGACTGCGCTTCTGCCGGGGTGGAGAGCGTACTTTTCGTCGAATTCGTCGCAGTCGTTTGCGCGGATATACTCAACTTCGCCGATGTTCATCTCATCGAGGAGCTGTTCTACCATACCCTTGAGGGTGTAGAAGTCAGCGTCGCCGCCGTACATACCGATAGTAAGGCGCTGGGGCTCATCGGGGAGAGAGTAGCTGTACTTGTGCTTCTGAGCACCGCTGTTTGCGAGGATATCGCCGTTTATGAAGGGCTTTTCCTCCTTTGCGGGGAGGTATTCCTTGGAGATCTCAAAGAGACAAGCCTTCTCGTTGCGGTTGTTGTAGTTGAAGGAGAGAACGTCAAGCATTGAGGGGAGAGTAGTCGTTCTCATAACGCTTGTGTCCTCGCCGAGAGGATTTACGATGCGGACAACGCTGCGGAGCTTGCTGTCCTCGGGGAGACGTATCTTGTCGAAATACTTGGGAGATACGAATGAGTAGGTAGCTATTTCGTAGCCGCCGAGAGAAACAGCTGCGTTTCTGAGTGTGCGGACGAACTTCTGCTCCTCTGTGAACTCTGCCTTTGCAACGCCGCGGAAGTCTGTTGAAGGAATGTTGTTGTAACCATAGATACGGGCAACTTCCTCTGCGATATCGGCCTTGCAGCCGATGTCTATACGGAAAGCAGGTGCAACGACCTTGTCGCCGCTGAATGTGAATTCGAGACGGCTGAGGTATTCCTTCATCTTGTCCTTGGAGATGTCTGTGCCGAGGAAATTATTTATCCACTCAGGATCGAATACGACCTCTGAGGGCTTGAAATCGGACTTGTTGCAGTCGATGACAGTATTTACGACCTCGCCTGCACCGAGGAGCTCAACGAGCTCGAATGCTCTCTTAAGGCAGGTCATTGAGATAGTGGGATCAACGCCCTTTTCATAGCGTGAGGAAGCGTCGGACTTGAGCTTGAGCTTCTTGGAGGTCTGACGTACCTGTGAGGGCTCGAAGTAAGCTGACTCGAATACAACTGTTGTTGTATCGTCCATGATGCCGCTGTACTCGCCGCCCATAACTCCGGCAACCGCAACAGGCTTCTTCTCGTCTGCGATAACGAGCATATCGGAGGTGAGTTCACGCTCAACGCCGTCGAGAGTCATTATCTTTTCGCCGTTCTGAGCATTGCGGACGTTGATATGAGCTCCTTCGACATAGCGGAGGTCGAAAGCGTGCATAGGCTGACCGTACTCGAGCATAACATAGTTTGTGATATCAACGAAGTTGTTTATCGGACGAACGCCGCTTGCACGGAGACGTTCTCTCATCCAGCGGGGTGAAGGACCGATCTTGACGTTCTTTACGATACCTGCACAGTATCTCGGGCACTTTTCTGCATTGTGGATATCTACCTTGAGGTAGCTGTTCACGTCGCCGTCAACGCCCTTGAACTCCGGTGCCTTTACTGTGAGGGGGAGGTCATAGGTAGCGGCAGTTTCTCTTGCAAGACCGATAACACTGAGACAGTCGGGACGGTTTGATGTTATCTCGAACTCAACGGAAGTATCATCAAGACCAATAGCAGAATGGATATCCTGACCGAGCTTGCAGTCCTCTTCGATGACGAAAACGCCCTCGGGATCTGCATAGGGGAAGTCGTGAGCTGTGAGACCGAGAGTATCGAGTCCGCAGAACATACCGAAGCTCTCAACGCCGCGCATCTTGCACTTCTTGATCTTGCCCTCGGGGAGAACAGCTCCGTCAAGAGCAACGGGCACGAGGTCGCCCTCCTTGACGTTCTTTGCGTTTGTAACTATCTGAATGGGAGCTTCAGCGCCGATGTCCACCTGACAAACGAACAGCGCGTCAGCATTCTCGTGAGGTCCCTTGGAGAGTATCTTTCCGACTACGACGTTGGAGATGTTCTTTCCCTCTTCCTCGTAGCATTCAACCTTTGAACCGCTCATTGTGAGAGCGTGACAGAAATCCTTTATCGGCACGTCGGCTTTAACGTAGTCGGCGAGCCATTTCATAGATAAATTCATATCAGTATTCCTTTCTTGATATATGTTTCGGAGAAGGCTTCAGCGCCTGTCTCTCTTGTTATTTTCGGTGAGATCTTTCAGAGCCTTCTGGAGCTCCTGACGGGCATTTTTCGGTTTGCCCTGAGAAAGCGGTCTGCCGCCGTTAGCGGTGTAAGCTCTGATCGCATCTGCAAAATCGTCTCTTACATCGCGGTTATCAATTCTGATAACGTCAATGCCGTTTTTAAGAGTTAACTGTATATAGCGGTGTGTTCCGGTTTTGATATTGTGAGTCTCTGATGTAGAGACCTTAGTTATTTCTGATACCGGGTAGGTCCTCATAGTTAAGGTGTTTATCAGCCAGCCGTTTGTGAGGAAAAACCTGTTTTTGTATCTGTGATCGGCGTTTGTCTTCAGCTTATTGAATTCCTCGTCCGTTGAAACGCCGAGCTTCTCCTTCATCTTCTTGGTGCGGATACACAGAAAAACGATATATCCGGCAAACAGGAGTCCGACCAGCATAGTCAGCGTTATGTGTATCGGAGAATTGAACGTGAAGACTATGAATAGCGGATTGATGAAGAATATCAGTATCGCTGCACATATCACGGCGCGCAGCAGTATCTGCTGTTTGTTCATATCAAGACTCCTTTACATTAAAACTGTGATACTGTTACATATAAAAATTGTCCGGTACAAATAGCTTTCCCTGATCGCGGCATCTGATGAATTCTTCGATGTTTCTGACGAGCTCTTCGCGTTCCTTTGAGGTCGCAACGTTGAAAACGTCCTTGCCGCCGCGGTAGTTTACCGTGATACGGTAAAGCTGGTTGTCCTTGCCGAGCGCATAATCGCTCCGCTCAACACTTATCATATCATCGGACGGGTAGAATTTGTAGGAAAATTCGTTTATCACCCATGTGTCCGAAATACAGAACCTGTTCCGGAAATTGTACTTGCAGTCACGCTTGTATTCTTCATACTCTGCTTTATTGGAAAAGCCCATAGCTTTTCTGAGCTGGACTTTTTTGACTGCCATATAAGCAAACAGGATAACCGTTATAACGGCTGTTATGCTAATGCATAACAGGAAGCTTTCCTTTGTCATGTGATGACGGCGGTAGCGGAGAAGACTGAGTGCCGCATTACTCAGAACGTAAGTGTTCATAGTCTCAGAACTGCTCTAAGAAGCGGACGTCGTTCTCGTAGAGGAGACGGAGATCGTTGATATCGTAGCGTCCCATTACCATACGCTCAAGACCGAGTCCGAATGCAAAGCCGGAATACTTCTCGGGATCAATGCCGCAGTTTTCGAGCACCTTGGGGTGTACCATACCTGCGCCGAGGAGCTCGATGTAGCCCTCGTCCTTACACATTGAGCAGCCCTTGCCGCCGCAGTTGAAGCAGCTTATATCAACTTCGCAGCTCGGCTCTGTGAACGGGAAGTGGTGGGGACGGAAGCGGAGCTTGCAGTCCTTGCCGTAGAGCTTCTTCATAAGCATCTCAAGAGTACCCTTGAGGTCTGACATTGTGATGCCCTCGTCGATAACGAGTCCCTCGATCTGGTGGAAGAGAGGGGAGTGTGTTGCGTCAACAGCGTCCGAACGGAAAACACGTCCGGGGGAGATGATGCGTATCGGGGGCTTCTGATTTTCCATAACGTGTACCTGAACGGAAGATGTCTGGGTACGGAGGAGGATAGATTCATTTGTGTTCTCGATGTAGAATGTATCCTGAGTATCTCTTGCGGGGTGATCGGGCGGAAGGTTCAGAGCCTCGAAAACGTGGTAGTCGTCGTCGATCTCGGGACCGTCTGCGATCTCAAAGCCCATACCCATAAATATCTCACGGATCTCGTTCTCGACCTTTGTGAGCGGGTGGAGCTTGCCGAAGGGAGCGTGCTTGCCGGGGAGGGTAACGTCAATGGTTTCCTCCTTGAGCTTAGCGGACTGAGCTTCGGATTTGAGTGCGCTGAGCTTGGAAGCGAGAGCCTCCTCAATGTCTGCGCGGACCTTGTTTGCGAGCTGTCCGATAACGGGACGCTCCTCAGCAGAGAGCTTGCCCATCTGCTTCAGGATAGCGGTGAGTTCACCTTTCTTTCCGAGGAACTTGATCCTCAGGTCATCAAGCGCCTTGATCTCGGTGCAGGAGGAGAGCTCCTGTTTTGCGAGCGCTTCGATCTTTTCGAGCTGTTCTTTCATTTTTTCACCTCATAGAAAAATAATTGATTAATGTGTCGCAACAATAAAAAAAGTCCTGTCCAACAGGACAAGACGTAAAACCTTGCTTATAAACCACCCATTGTCAGGAGAGCCGACACTCTCTTGTCTTTAACGCAGACCTACGTTGCAGTCTACAAGAATAAGAGCCGCATATCACCATTGAAACGCACCGGACGATCATACAGCTGCACCTTCAACCGCACCCCCTCGTGAGTGAACTTCGGTACGTTTTCTGCCGGAGCGCTCGCACCATTACGCTCCTCTCTGCGGACTTTCCGCGCACCTACTCTCTCAGTCATCGGGTTGTATGTATATTATAGCGCGTGAAAAGGAAAAAATCAAGAGGTTTTTGAAAAAATCCTGAAGAATTCATTGCAAAAATATTGCCTTGCTTTGGAAGAAATATACAAATGAGGCGGCAATAATATGTGCAGGTATACAAAGTTTTCTCGGAAATGCAACAAAAAGCCGTTTTAATCAGACTTATATAATAGAAACTATTATTTCAGAAGGGGTGATCCTATGAAAAAACTATATACAGCAGTGATCGGTCTTGTTCTGCTTACGAGCTGCGGAAAAGTTGACCTTTCAGCTAACATCGTTGAGACGACCACAGGTGCAGCAGCTTCGAGAACGTCTGCGTCGGAGACTACTGCATCGACTGTTACTTCAACAGTTACGACCTTTGCAACACTATACAGTACAACAGAGCCGGATACACAGGAGACAAGCTCCTCTTCTGAAAAAATGCCGGAAATGGTGTTCATCAGGCGTGTGCTGGCAAACGAATACTGTTCGGATAAGACAAGCGTTTCTATCATTGACCGCAAGGGAAACCGCTATTACACAGAGGATAAGAATATCTGCGGTCTTAATAATGAGGATATTGACGAAAAACTCGAAGCCGGCGCTCTGGACGCTTATCTCACAAAGGCAGACAGCATCGCCACTGATGAGATAGCCGAAAACTACAAGCTGCTCTGTGAGGCTGTCGAGAACGATGACTGTTCGCTCAACGAACCCGAGATGATGCCTGATGTTGAAGCGTCGGTCATAAGCGTTTGCGGTATGTACTACAACTCTGACGGCGAGCTGAAAAGTGTCCGGATATATGAGAATGAATGCTTGACGGATATCTTTACCAACAGCGATAAGCTGACACGTGTTTACAAGTGGTACAACGGTACTTGCAAGAATGTATAAATAATATAACGATCTGCAATTTTTCTCTCCGTGAGTCTTGATATTTTCACCAATATGTGTTAATATATTATTGTGTAATCAACAGGACAGGAGATATGTTTAATGGATAATTTTTCCGAACAGCTCGTTAAGAAAAACGAGACTTCAGCCGAAAAAAGCAGAAGGATAATGCTGCTGGTACTGGGCATACTGCTCACGATAGCGCTTGCGATACTATCATTCCTTCAGTTGGACAGACCTGCTATGGCGTTTATGGGAATGCTGCTGGCGGTCGCTGCCGGCTACGGTACCTACTTCATAGTGCAGGGCACTTACGTCGAGTATGAGTATACCTTCACTAACGGCGAGCTCGATATCGCCAAGATAATCGCCAAAAAGAAGCGCACTGAACTCCTCTCGACCGATGTCAGGAGCTTTACGGCTTTCGGAAAATATAAGGACGATATGGAGGAGACCGACGATATGACCGTCGTTATCGCCTCCGATAACATCGCCTCTCACGAATACTATGCGGATTTCCAGCATGAGGAGTACGGCATTACGCGCCTGATATTCGTGCCGGACGAGAAAACTCTCAGCAATATCCGCAGAGCTCTTCCTCAGAAGCTGAAAGTGCAGCTCGCAAAGGAGAGCGAAGATCAAATCTGAGCGGTACAAAGCCGCTTCAAACAGATCATCATTACGGAGGTGTGAAAATTGCAGATCGTATCACCGAAACAAATGGCAAAGATCGAGGAACGTTCCGAGGAACTGGGCGTTTCGCGCAGGCAGCTCATGGAGAACGCCGGCAAGGCTCTCGCCGGTATCATCGACGACTACTGCCGCAGGGAACCCGATATCTCACCTGAGGAAAAGTCGATAGTTTTCCTCGCAGGCAAGGGCAATAACGGCGGAGACTGCTTCGCGGCAGCAAATATCCTCGTCTATCGCGGCTACCGTATCACGATAATCAGTGTCGGCGGCAAACCGGTCTCCGAGCTCGCTGCGGAAATGTACGACAGGCTCCCTGCTGACAGAGTGGAGTTCCTTGAGGGTTACAGGAGCGAGAACGTCGAAGCAGCACTTGAAGCTGCCGAGCTCGACTATATGACTATCCCCAGCACTCACGACGGTCCTCACGAAAAGGGCGAGGAGAGCCCGTTTGATGCTATCGTCAAGAAGGAACAGCAGCGTATGAGAATAGTCAAGGGGGCTATACTCCGCGCCTATGTCATCGTTGACGGCGTGTTCGGTACCGGCTTTCACGGTGAACTCGACACGGAAACTGCCGGTATCTTCGGAATAGGCTCCGGAGCTTACAGGATAGCAGTCGATGTACCGAGCGGCGGAAACAGCTCGACCGGAACAGTTTCGCCGGGAGTTTTCAAGGCTGATGAGACCGTCACCTTCGGTTTCCTCAAATCGGGAATGACGCAGTTCCCGCTGAAGAAATACTGCGGCAAGATCACCATTGTAGATATAGGTCTGCCATGCAAGTCTGTCGAGGTCATCGATGGCGAACGCGCCTATTACCGCATCGAACGCAATCACCTTGCGGCTTTTCCGCCGAAGCGTGAGCGCGATGCTCACAAGGGCAGCTTCGGAAACGTACTCGTCATCGCAGGAAGCTCCTCAATGAGGGGAGCAGCAGCGTTTGCGGCACTCGGCGCCCTCAGAATGGGAGCAGGACTCGTTCGTATAGCCTCGGTCGAGAAATGTATAGATACGGTCTCAACTCTTGTGCCGGAGGCTACATACATCGAGCTCGACTGCGATGACTACGGCTATATGCTCTACGACAGCAGCGTAAAACCGCTCACAGCCGCTCTCGAAAGGGCTGACGCGGTCGTGATAGGCTGCGGTATGGGAGTCACTCCTGATACCATAGAGCTTACGAAATTTGTCACACAGAACGCAAAATGTCCCGTAATTATAGACGCCGATGGAATAAACTGCATTGCCTCGGACATAGATATTTTAGTAAAGAAGCAGACAAACATCATCATCACACCGCATACAGGCGAAATGGCAAGGCTGCTCAGCTGTGAGTGTTCCGATATAGCTCAGAACAGATTAATCGCGGCAGAGAAGTATGCCGAGCAGTACGGCATAACCGTTGTGCTCAAGGGCGCCGGAACTATCGTTGCGAACAATCGCATAACCGCCGTGAACCACACCGGAAATCCCGGAATGAGCGTCGGCGGCAGCGGCGATATACTCGCAGGTATGATAGGTGCGATAGCTGCACAGGGCGCAACTGAACTCGACAGCGCCTGCGCCGGAGTCTATATGCACGGACTTGCCGGTGATGCGGCTGCTGAAAAGCTGGGTCAGGAGGCGATGCTGCCGAGAGATATCATCGACAATATATCTGATTCTTTCAGGATACTAAAAGAAAAGAAACTGAATAAGGACTGACGCACAGTATTGCGCTGCTGCTGCCGGTCGCGGAAGTAAAAGTCTTGATAAATTTTCAGAATGGAGAGTTATTATGAAGAGACTTGTAATATCTGCGTTCACGGCGGCGGCAGCGCTTTGTCTTGCGGCTTGCTCGATGCCGGTGGGAAATAAGGCGAGCCGTCCGAACAGGCTCGGTGAGAGCTTCAGCAGCGACGTTGACATCACTATCGAGAAAATGCGTGCGGAGGGCAGGCTCGAACGTTCCGGCGACGACTGGAGCGTCGAATTTTCAGAACCCAACACCCTCAGCGGTGTGAAGCTGGAGTTCACCGAGGGCAGCGTCAAGGCTTCTTATAAGGGGCTGAGCTTCTCGGTGCCGCAGTCAGCAGTGCCGGTGAAAGCGATGATGTCCAATCTTATCAGGGCTGTCGGCGAAAACTCCTCCGGCGGCGAACTCAAGGGCGAGGAAAAGGACGATATGCTGAAGATAAACGGCAGTCTCGACGGCGGCAGCTACGTCCTCTCGGTGGACGACAACGGCTGTATCTGCGGATTTGATATGCCGGGGTATGAGCTTTCGATGAGCTTTACAAATGTCACGGCGGCGGCCGGCGGAGCTCCTGCGACCGGGACGGCTGCGGAAACGACTTGTGTTACGACTGCTCCTGAGACCACGACTGCTGTTACAACGACTGCATAACGGGTATGTAATAAAAAAGGAACTGCTCGCGCAGTTCCTTTTTGTGTTGTAATCAATCGTACTGGTGAGGTGCGCTCGGATCAAATCTGGTTATTGAAGCCTTGGGTGTATATTTTGTAGCGACTACCTTGCCGTTATCGTCGATACTGCTTACCACGCAGCGAAGCTCTATGCCATAGTAAGTATATGTGTAGGGCTTGTAGAATTCGTCGTAATTTGTAACTGTATAAGTTACATCGTCACCCTCGAGGTCAATGTAATTGTTTGAAGTTGTTTCTATGTTCTGCCAGTAGCTTGCATCTCTTCCGCCGATGTTCCAACGATAATATTTCTGCCATGTGTAGGAGTTCTTGCTGCACCTGCTGTCATAACGTTCACGCCGCAGAGAAGCACGGCACTTGAAAGTAAGCAGGCAGCTTTTTTGTGGATCGACCTCATTTTAAAAACCTCCTGAACAATAAAATTATTTTAAAAACGTTCCGTTATGGCTGCTTCACTTAGCGAAAACGCCGGAGGGGGTGCCGCCTCAGAACGCTTTTATTCCGTAAAAATATAACTTAACTATATCACAGTTCTGGGCTGTTCGCAATACTTTTACAGAATTTTGTAGATTTATATAACCAAACGTTTAACTCCCCCCTCTCATAAAATCGTTATTATGCACAAGCTGATACTTTATATATCAAAAGGAAATGTTCAACTTTGCGTTTGGCGTTTCGGGAGGTCAAGGCGGCTGAAATTGATTAAAATAAGAAAATATGTTCTGCCAGTCTGTTGGCTATTTATTTTATTAAAAATATGTGTTATAATAGTATGTGAACAAATCGAAACAAGTTTCAAGGAGCTATTATGAATGATAAAATTATAATCAAAGGCGCAAGAGAGAACAATCTCAAGAACATCGACCTCGAACTTCCGCGCGATAAGCTCATCGTTATGACAGGTCTGTCGGGTTCGGGAAAGTCCTCCCTTGCTTTCGATACCATATACGCTGACGGTCAGCGACGCTATGTCGAGAGCCTTTCGTCCTATGCGAGAATGTTCCTCGGTCAGATGGAAAAGCCCGATGTGGACAGCATCGAGGGACTTTCACCGGCTATTTCCATAGATCAGAAAACTACCTCCAAGAATCCGCGTTCCACCGTCGGAACGGTGACCGAGATATACGACTACCTCCGACTCCTCTATGCGAGGATAGGTGTTCCGCACTGCCCGGTCTGCGGCAGAGTCATCTCGCAGCAGAGTATCGACCAGATGGTGGATTCAGTTATGGAGCTCCCCGAGGGAACGAGAGTGCAGCTCCTTGCACCTATCGTCAGGAACCGTAAGGGACAGTACGCGAAAGAGCTCGAAAGTGCAAGAAAATCCGGCTTTGTCCGTGTACGTATCGACGGCATAATGTACGAGCTCGCCGAGAATATCACTCTCGACAAGAACAAGAAGCATAACATCGAGATAGTCGTTGACCGTATCGTCATAAAGCCGGGCATCGAGTCGCGTGTGACCGACAGCCTCGAGACTATCTTCCGTCTCTCCGGCGGACTCGCTCTCGTGGACGTCATCGGCGGCGACGAGATCCTCTTCTCGCAGAATTACGCCTGCCCCGAGCACAATATCAGTATCGGCGAACTCGAACCCGTTATGTTCTCATTCAACAACCCGGTCGGTGCGTGTCCCAAGTGTACCGGTCTGGGCGTATTCAGGCACGTTGATCCGGAGCTCGTTGTCCCGAACAAAGAGCTCTCCATAATGGAAGGCGCTATCAACGCTCCCGGCTGGAACAGCCTCGACGAAACGTCTATGTCGCTGATGTATTACAAGGCTGTCTCGGAGAAGTACGGCATACCGCTGGACGTTCCGGTGAAAAAGCTGAAAAAGGAACAGCTCGGTTTCTTCCTCTACGGCACCGGCGAGGAGGTCCTCGAGCTCCGCAGACCGGCTTCACTCGGCGGCGGTACCTACAATACCCCGTTCGAGGGCGTTGTCAACAACCTCGAACGCCGCTACCGCGAGACCTCGAGCGACTGGTCAAGGAATGAGATCGAGGAGTATATGAGCGAGGTCGAGTGCCCTGTCTGTCACGGAAAGCGTCTCCGCGACGAGTACCTTGCCGTTACAGTCGGAGATAAGAATATCAGCGATCTTACGGACTTTTCTGTCCGCGACGCTCTTGCCTTCTTCAAGGAGATAAAGCTCTCCAAGCAGGAAAAACTCATCGGTGAGCGCATAATCAAGGAGATAAAGGAGAGGCTCGGCTTCCTCGGAAGCGTAGGTCTTGATTACCTCACGCTCTCGCGTTCTTCGGGAACTCTCTCCGGTGGTGAGAGCCAGAGGATACGCCTTGCGACTCAGATAGGCTCGTCGCTCATGGGAGTTCTGTACATTCTCGACGAGCCGAGCATCGGTCTCCACCAGCGCGACAACGACAAGCTCATCGCGACGCTGAAACGTCTCCGCGACCTCGGAAATACCCTGATAGTGGTCGAGCACGACGACGATACGATGCTCGCTGCCGACTATATCGTGGATATCGGTCCGGGCGCAGGAGTTCACGGCGGAGAGGTGGTCTTTGCCGGAACTGTGGACAAGCTGCTCAAGTGCAAGACTTCTATCACAGGTCAGTACCTCAGCGGAAAGAAAAAAATACCGCTCCCGGACAAGCGCCGTGAGGGTAACGGTCTCTTCCTGAGCGTCCGCGGAGCTTCCGAGAACAACCTCAAAAATGTCGATGTGGATATACCACTCGGTAAGCTGATATGCGTGACCGGCGTGTCGGGCTCCGGAAAATCAAGCCTTGTAAACGAAGTCGTATACAAACACCTTGCCGCAAAGCTCAACCGCGCCAAGATCAAGGCTGGAAAATTCCGTAAAATGGAAGGTCTGGAGAACCTCGACAAGGTCATCTGCATAGACCAGTCCCCGATAGGCAGGACACCTCGTTCAAATCCGGCTACCTATACCGGAGTTTTCGGCGATATACGCGAGCTTTTTGCCAAGACTGCCGATGCCAAGGCGAGAGGATACTCAGCCGGACGCTTTTCGTTCAATGTTCGCGGCGGACGCTGTGAAGCCTGCGAGGGCGACGGTATCATCAAGATAGAAATGCACTTCCTGCCGGATATTTACGTTCCGTGCGAGGTGTGCAAGGGCAAGCGCTACAACCGCGAGACTCTCGAGGTCCACTACAAGGGCAAGTCGATATACGACATTCTCGAGATGACCGTTGACGAGGGAGCGGAGTTCTTCGAGCATATCCCCAAGATAGCGCGTAAGCTCAAGACATTGCAGGACGTTGGTCTCGGCTACATCAAGATAGGTCAGCCGGCAACTACGCTCTCCGGCGGTGAAGCGCAGAGAGTAAAGCTCTCGACGGAGCTTTCCAAGAGGGCTACCGGAAAGACCATATATATCCTCGATGAGCCTACTACCGGACTCCATACAGCGGACGTCCACAGGCTGATACAGGTTCTTGAAAGACTCACAGAACAGGGAAATACTGTCCTTGTCATCGAGCACAATCTCAACGTGATAAAGGTTGCCGACCATATAATCGACCTCGGTCCCGAGGGAGGCGACGGCGGCGGTACTATCGTTGTTGAGGGAACTCCCGAGGAAGTTGCAGCCTGCCCTGAGTCATACACGGGACAGTACCTCAAGCCCTACCTACTATAATAGTATAGGGAGACCGTTCAGTATCAAGGCAGTATTTACCATTGCGAGGAACCAGCATTTTATGTTATTATAAGGAGGAACAATGGATCATTTCGTGCTTCATTCCCAGTATGCGCCGGCAGGCGACCAGCCCAAGGCGATAGACCAACTCGTGAAAGGGCTGGAAGAGGGCAAAAAAGAACAGATACTTCTCGGCGTTACCGGTTCGGGAAAGACCTTCACTATGGCGAACGTCATAGCCAAAGTCAACAAGCCGACAATAGTCCTTGCCCACAACAAGATACTTGCGGCACAGCTCTGCTCGGAATTCCGCGAGTTTTTCCCGGAAAATGCCGTTGAATACTTTGTATCCTACTACGACTACTACCAGCCGGAGGCTTATGTTCCCAGCACCGACAGCTATATCGAGAAGGACTCCTCCATAAATGATGAGATAGACAAGCTCAGACACTCCGCGACGACTGCTCTTGCCGAGCGCAGGGACGTTATCATTGTTGCGAGCGTTTCGTGCATATACTCCCTCGGAAGCCCGGAGGAGTACCGTTCGATGTGTGTTTCCATTCGTCAGGGCGCCGAAAAGCCGCGCGATCAGCTCATCGAGGAGCTCGTCCGTATCAGATACGAGAGGAACGATATTGCCTTTGAGCGTAACCGTTTCAGGGTACGCGGTGACGTTGTGGAGATATTCCCGGCGATGTCGAGCGATACCGCGGTCCGCGTGGAGTATTTCGGGGACGAGATCGACCGTATCTCAGAGATAAACGTCGTGACAGGCGAGGTAAAGGCTGTGGTCTCACACGCGGCTATTTTCCCGGCTTCACACTATGTTGTCGGAGACGATAAGATGGAAGCTGCACTCGCTGAGATAGACCGTGAACTCAATGAGCGCATCGACTATTTCCAGAAGAACAACAAGCTCATCGAGGCTCAGCGTATCGAGCAGCGCACCCATTACGATATGGAAATGCTCCGTGAGGTCGGCTATTGCAGCGGCGTTGAGAACTACTCGCGCGTTCTTGCCGGACGTCCTGCCGGAAGCACTCCGCTGACTCTGCTCGATCACTTCCCGGAGGACTTCCTCCTCATCGTTGACGAGAGCCACGTTACTCTGCCGCAGGTCCGTGCGATGTACGCCGGAGACCGTGCGAGAAAGACTACACTTGTCGAGTACGGCTTCCGTCTGCCGAGCGCTATGGACAACCGCCCGCTGAATTTTGACGAGTTCAACGCGCATATAAATCAGGCGATTTACGTCAGCGCGACTCCCGGACAGATAGAGCGTGAAAAGACCGATACTATCATCGAACAGGTCATCAGACCGACAGGTCTCGTTGATCCGGAGATAATTGTCAAGCCTACTCAGGGACAGATCGACGACCTGCTTTCTGAGATAAACACCCGTGCTGCCAAGAACGAGCGCGTCCTCGTGACCACGCTCACCAAGAAAATGGCGGAGGATCTGACGAATTACTACGAACGTCTCGGAGTGAAGGTGCGCTACCTGCACCACGACATCGACACGATCGAGCGTATGGAGATAATCAAGGATCTGCGAAACGGCGTTTTTGACGTTCTCGTCGGCATAAACCTCCTGCGTGAGGGACTCGATATACCGGAGGTCAGTCTCATCGCTATCCTCGACGCTGACAAGGAGGGCTTCCTGCGAAGCGAGACCTCTCTAATTCAGACCATAGGACGTGCTGCGCGTAACGCTCAGGGACAGGTCATAATGTACGCGGACACCGTCACCGGTTCTATGGAGAGGGCAATAACTGAGACCGAACGCCGCCGTGCCCTGCAAATGGCTTACAATGAGGAGCACGGAATAGTTCCGAAGACCATAATCAAGGGCGTCCGCGACGTTCTTGAGATAACCTCTAAGCCCAAGATCGAGGCAAAGACTTCAAAGAAGAAGATGTCGGCTTCGGAGCGCACAAAGCTCATAGAAAAGCTCACGGCAGAGATGAAGAATGCCGCGAAAATGCTCGAATTTGAACACGCTGCCTACCTGCGCGACAAGATACGCGAGCTTCAGGAGGGCTGAGCGGAAAGGAGGATGCGGATTGAAACGACCGGCGATAAAGGTGCGGTATATCGTGCCGCTCGGAGTCATATTATTAATGGTGCTGCTCAACGTCATTGCGAGACTGAGCCGAGGATTTGCCGACTTCTATGTGACGAAGGTCTTTCCGCCGATGAGCAGCGTCCTCTCGTTCATCAGCGGACTGTTCCCGTTTTCAGTCGGAGAGATGATGATAATCGCCCTGATACTGGTTATCCTGCTGGGAATACCGGCGACGGTGATACTGCTCATCGTGCTGAAGGACAAGCGGCGGAAAACTGCCGGCATCGCAGTTCTTTCCGCACTGTGGATATTCGCCTACATATGTACAACGGAGACGCTCAACTGCTTCATAATGTACCAGTGTACGCCGTTTTCAGAGCGCTACCTCAGCCATAAGGAACACACCCGCGAGGAACTCGTCGGGGTGTACCGGATACTTGTGGAAAAATCCAACGAGTTCGCACTTAAAGTCCCGCGCGATGAGGACGGCAGGTTCTGTCTGTCCTGCGACATTGACAAGGAAGCGCGTGAGGCGATGAAAAATGCCGCGGAGGATTATCCGCAGCTCAGAGGCTACTACCCAAAGGCGAAAAAGATACAGTTTTCGTACTTTATGAGCCAGTCCGGACTTGCAGGGATCTTCTTTCCATTTTCAATGGAGGCGAACTACAACGGCGATATGGTGCGGACTAACCTTCCGGATACGATATGCCACGAGTACGCCCACCTGAAAGGCATAATGCAGGAGGACGAGGCGAATTTCATCGGTTTCATCGCTGCTATCAGGAGCCCGAATGTTGAGTTTCAGTATTCCGGTTATTTGTCGGCACTGGAGTACGTCCACAATCAGATATACGACAGGGAGATCAGTGAAGGCTACGGCGTTACGGACGAGATAAGCGACGAGGTAAAGGCGGACTGGTTCCGTTTCCTGCCTGACGATTACTGGGAGAAGAACAAGAAAAAGGAGATAATCTCCACGGATACCGTCAGCACGGTCTCCGAAACAGCTATGGACACCAACATCAAGGTCAACGGCAGGGAAGAGGGCACAGAGTCCTATTCATATGTTGTTAATCTGCTGTTAGATTACTATTATCCGGCGTGACGGGGCTATGCTCCGTCATTTTTTTGTGCAAAATGGGACGTTTTGGTGTGCCATATTTGAGCTATCCTACAAAATTTCTGAAATGCACTTTATTTATCACTTAAAAAATGCTATAATTAATCAGTTATTGTTTAATCTGAAAAGAGGGGGATATTATGAAAAACGGCGTTAAAATGCTCGATATCGCACAGAAGCTCGGAGTCAGCGTGGTGACTGTCTCCAATGCTCTTGCCGGACGTGAGGGCGTGAGCGACCAGATGAGACGCAAGATCTGTGAGACCGCTGACGAAATGGGCTATAAACCGTCAAATACAAGAGGAATGAAGCGGCTGCTCATGCCTCGTTCAGGAAAGAGCGTTGGCATACTGACTTCGGAGAGATTCGTCGGACCGCGCGGAACGTTCTACTGGGAGCTCACTGCGGGTATCTCAAACAGGCTGTCAAGGCTGAACGTTTTCACGGTCTATGAGTGCATATCCGCTGAGAGTGAGAACAAGGGGGCTCTGCCGAAGATACTGATAGATCATAAGGTGGACGCTGTCATCGTGATAGGACAGGTCCACAGGAACTACATCGAAGCCCTCAGTAATGCTGCACTTCCGCTGCTTTTCGTGGATTTCTACGACAGCAGGTACGACATTGACTCGGTCAATTCCGACAGCTACAACGGCGCTTATCTGCTGACTGACTACCTCATTAGTATGGGACACCGTGATATCGGCTTCTTTGGTACGCTCAACGCAACAAGCAGTATCAACGACAGATTTCTCGGCTATATGAAGTGCCTCATCGAGAACGGCATAGAGTACCGCAAAGAGTGGACTATCGGAGACCGTACCGAAAACGGTACTCTGCTCACCGATCCGGAATTCCCGGATAAGATGCCGACGGCTTTCGTCTGCAACTGCGATGAGACTGCCGCTCTGGTAATAATGGCGCTGCGTTCAAAGGGAGTACGCGTTCCGGAGGATATCTCCGTAGTAGGCTACGACAACTACATCACTATGGGCATAGGAATACCTGCTGTGACCACAATGTCGGTAGATCTTGCAAAAATGTCCGAGATCGCTGTTGACATAATCATAAAGAAACTCGCCGAGCCTGCCTATTCTGAGGGAAAGCGCGTCATCGGCGGAAAGCTCATCGTCAAGGACAGTGTTATGCGGATAAACGGAGGCGGTAGTGATGTTTGACAATCTTAAAGGACATTTCCTAACTGTTGTAAGGCACAGACGCAAGGTCAGGGAGCATTGCTTTAAGGCCGGGATATTCTGGCGCGGACTCTGGCACGATATGTCTAAATTCTCGCCGACTGAGTTCATACCCGGAGTGCTTTACTTTCAGGGCAGCCGCAGTCCTAACGAGAGAGAACGTGAAGTGACAGGCTGCTCGCAGGCGTGGATGCATCATAAGGGCAGGAACCGCCACCACTTTGAATACTGGACGGACTATAATACTGTTACCAAGAAGCTCGAGCCCGTAAAGATGCCGGACGTCTATATATTTGAGATGTTCTGCGACAGAGTTGCGGCTTCAAAGATATACAACAAGGAAAAATACACGGACGATATGCCGCTTGCGTACTTCCTGAGGGCGAAGCACAGGCGTATCATCGAGAGGGAGACCGCTGCAAAGCTGGAATTCCTCCTGACTATGCTCGCAGAGCACGGAGAGGACGCGACTTTCCGCTACATCAGGAAACAGGTCAGCCGCAGCAAACGCGGTATGACTGAATGGCGCGGACTTGACATAGCGAGGTTTGCAAATACTGGTGAGCAGAACACTGAGAACAGGAATTAAAGAGCCGGTCGGCGGTGTACATAAATGCAGCGGAATTATTTCTTCGTGCCTGTTGATATTTTATTAATTGTATGATATAATGATATTATGTATTTAATTCTGAACAGGAGTGTATATTTATAATGAGATATAACAGGACCGAACTTCCCGGAAATATCGGTTTTTCTTCGATCATTGACGAGAAGTTTAAAACGGCTGGTCTGATCGTCCGCTTCATCACGGAGCTGTCAGGCGGGGAAGCCGCGGCTAACGCCCTTGGTATCGGTGTGCTCTCATCATCGAGCGCCGAGTACAGGACGCTTGCCGAGTTCAATGAAAAGCTCTCGTCACTCTACGGAGCGGCACTCAACACCTTCGCAAGAAAACGCGGAGACGTTCAGGTGCTTGGGATATCTGCTTCGTGGCTGGACAAGAGATATGCTTTTGACGGTGAGGACCTCGACAGTGAGATGCTCCGTATCATACGCGGCTGCATCTTCGAGCCCAATGCCGAAAACGGCGAATTCGACGCCGATTCCTATATGATAACCAAGAATGACCTCCTCGACCGCATCGACGCCGAGCTCAATAACAAGCGCGGCTACGCTCTTTCAAGAGCTGCCGAGATAGCTTTCAGAGGTGAACCCGCAGAGTTTTCCTGCTACGGTACAAAGGAGTCCGCAAGCGCAGTTACTTCCGCTGAGGCTTATAAGGCTTACAGAAAGCTGCTCGAAACGGCACAGGTCGAGATATGCTATATAGCTCCCAAAGAGGATCCTGCGGTGCTGGAGATGTTCCGTGAGAGCTTCGGCACTGTTAACAGGAATTCCGATAAAGTCACGTTCAGGAGCGTGAGTCCGGCAAAAACGGAGACAGTTACCGAGTCGGACAAATTCGACGTGCTCCAGTGCAAAATGGTAATGAGCTTCAAGACAGACTTGGATGACGCTTTCGCGATCAAGCTGCTGAGCACGATATTCGGCGAAACACCGGTCTCCAAGCTCTTTATGAACGTTCGCGAGAAGCTCAGCCTCTGCTACTACTGCGCCTGCCGCTCGACCTACGCAAAGGGCAGCCTTATGGTGGATATCGGCGTTGAGCGCCAGAACATTGAAAAGGCTAAGGCTGAGATACTCCGCCAGCTCGACGAGATAAAGCAGGGTAATATCACCGATGAGGACATCGAGAGCGCTCTTCTCAGCCTCGACAACGCCCTCACACAGATAGGCGACACGCCTTCCTCCTATTCAGCATGGTACTTCGAGCGCTTCTGCGACGGCGAGATAGTTACTCCGGAGGAGCAGTACGAGAATTACAGGAAGGTCACAAAGGAACGCATAATTCAGGCGGCAAATTCGCTCAGACTTGACAGCGTTTACCTTATGCTCGACAAGGAGGTACAGGCGTGATGAAGAAAGAACTCATCAGAAGCGAACTCACCGGCGACAGCTGTATTCATGTAAAGCATAAGAGCGGTCTGGACATATACATCTGCGAAATGCCCGGTTTCAGCAGCGTTGAAGCGCTGTTCGGCACGAAATACGGCTCTGTGAACACTATGTTCCGTCAGAAGGGCGACGAGAAGTTCACCACCGTCCCCGAGGGCATCGCCCACTTCCTTGAGCACAAGCTCTTTGAGAACGAGGACTGCGACGTATTCGAGCTTTACGCTAAGACAGGCGCTTCCGGAAACGCCTTCACTTCATTTGACAAGACAGCATACCTCTTCAGCTGCTCAAAGAACTACCAGGAGTCGCTGAGGATACTCCTCGACTTCGTTCAGAAGCCGTACTTCACCAAGGAGACTGTTGACAAGGAACAGGGTATCATCGGTCAGGAGATAAAGATGACCAACGATAACCCCGAATGGCGCGTATTCTTCAATATGCTCCGCTGTATGTACCACTCTCACCCCGTGAAGATAGACATTGCCGGCACTGTTGAGAGCATCGCGCAGATAGACGCCGACCTCCTTTACAAGTGCTATTACACGTTCTATAACCTTAACAATATGGTGCTTTCCATTGCAGGAAACATCAGCGCGGACGAGGTCCTCGCAATATGTGACGAGTGTCTCAAGGACTGCGATGACAAGGGGCTCGAAACTGTATTCCCCGACGAGCCTGACACCATTGTTAAGCCTGAGATAAGGGAAAAACAGCCCGTAGGAGCTTCGATATTCAACCTCGGCTACAAGTGCACAGCCTGCACGGGCGAGGAGAGACTCCGCAAGACGATGACGGCTTCTGTCGTTTCAGCGCTCATCTCGGACGCTTCCTCGGATATGTACCAGAGACTGCTGAAAGCCGGTATCATCAATTCCAGCTTCGGTACAGAGGTTTTCACCGGAGACGGCTACTTCACCGTGATATTCAGCGGCGAGTCCGACAGCCCCGAAAAGGTCAGGGATGCTGTTGCTGACGAGGTCGACCGTATGCTCAGCGAGGGCATATGCGAAAAGGACTTCCAGCGTATCAAAAAGTCCACCTACGGTATGTTTGTGAGAGAACTCAACAATGTTGAGTCGGTCGCAAACCTCATGATGAATTCCCATATGGACGGCGTAGGTCCTTACGATGCGATAAACGTCATATCCGGCATAACCTCGGAGGACGCTCTCGGATTTATGAAAAATGAACTCAGACGCGACAGACTCGTAATGTCAGTTATAGAAGGTGAGGGAGAATAATGAAGGTCGACAGGATAACCGACTCCACCGAGATATACTTCCCGAAGCTCGGCTGGAGATTTCACATTGATCCGACTGCTTTCAAAATAGGCAGCATCGAGATACAGTGGTACGGAATACTGATAACGATAGGTCTGCTTCTGGCACTTATCTATTGCTTCCCGCGTATGAAGCGCTTCGGACTCGACACCGACAGAACGGTCGATGCTGTCATAGGCGGCATACTTGGCGGAATAGTCGGCGCGAGACTCTACTATGTGGCATTCAACTTTGACGAATACAAACGCGACAGCTTCGGCGAGACCGTCAAGGCTGTCGTGAACACCCGCGAGGGCGGTCTGGCGATATACGGCGGACTCATAGGTGCGCTGGCGGTCGGACTTATAATATGCAAGATACGCAAGGTAAGACTCCTGCCGATGCTCGATGTGACCGTTCTCGGCTTCCTCATCGGACAGGGCATAGGCCGCTGGGGCAACTTCGTGAACCAGGAGGCTTTCGGTAAGAACACCGGCAATTTCCTCGGTATGACCGGCGGTAAGATACAGGATACTCTTTACACCAATGCTACATTCATCGACGGATCTTTGTCCGACGGCAGTGTGGATTACCTCCAGACAGTTCACCCCTGCTTCCTCTATGAATCGCTGTGGTGTCTGCTGGGATTTTTCCTGCTTTCGTGGTACTCCAAGCGCAGGAAGTACGACGGACAGATACTTCTGCTCTATATGAGCTGGTACGGCGCTGAGCGCTTCGTTGTTGAGGGACTCCGCACTGACAGCCTTTACATCGGAAGCAGCGACCTCAGGGTATCGCAGCTCCTTTCAGCAGTTATCTTCGTGGTATCAGTGATACTCCAGATAGTTTTCTACTCGAAATACCGCAGAGATCCCGACTCCTGCGTCCTCTATGCGAGCACGGAGGAGTCGCACAGACTCATCGAGGAAGCCCGCAGAAAGCGTATGGGTATGCCGCTCGAGGATATCCGTTCCGCTATGGGTGACGATGACGACGAGGAATTCGATGATGATTTCGATGACGACTTCGACGACGATGATGACGATTTACCGGCAGGTTCTTCGATACTCGGCGCTGACGATGATGAGGAAGATGTTCCGGAATCAGTCGCAGATAAGGCTGAGGAAGCTGTTGAAGAAGCCGGAGCTGAGACAGAGCAGGCTTTTGAAGCTGCGGAGGAAAAGGCTGAGGAGATAACCGAAGCCGCTGCCGAAAAGGTTGAAGAAGCTGCTGAGGCAGTTGAAGAAAAAGCAGAAGAAATCGCTGAGACTGCTGCTGAAAAGGCAGAGAGCGTCAGCGAGGACATAGATGAAAAGTACAGCGATCTTGCTGAGAGCGTCGATGAAAATCTCACCGGCGGTTCCGGAAAGAGCCAGCACAATAAGAAGAAACGCAGATAATTGCAGGAGGAATAGAAATGGCACAGATAATAGACGGAAAACAGGTTTCCGCAAGCGTTAAGCAGGAAGTCAAGGACGAGGCTGCAAAGCTCCGCGACGAAAAGGGACTCAAGGTAGGTCTCGCAGTAGTTATCGTGGGAAACAATCCTGCTTCGAGAGTATATGTAAACAACAAGAAGAAGGCTTGCGAGGCAGTCGGCTTCCAGTCGTTCGAGTACGCACTTGACGAGAGCACAACTCAGGAACAGCTCCTCGATCTTGTGAACGTTCTCAACCGCGACGACAGAGTGAACGGTATACTCGTTCAGCTCCCTCTGCCCAAGCATATCGACGAGAAAACCGTCATTGATGCTATCTCCCCTGAAAAGGACGTTGATGCTTTCCACCCCGTGAACGTCGGCAGGATAATGATAGGTGATTATGCGTTTCTGCCCTGTACTCCCGCCGGAGTCATGCGCCTCATCGCAAGCACAGGGACCGAGATATCAGGCAAGCAGTGCGTTGTTATCGGAAGAAGCAACATCGTCGGCAAGCCTATGGCAATGCTCCTCCTCCATGAGAGCGGTACCGTTACAGTCTGCCACTCCAAGACAAAGAACCTCAAGGAGATATGTCTCGGCGCGGATATACTCGTAGTAGCAGTCGGACGTGCTAACTTTGTTACAGGAGATATGGTCAAGGAGGGCGCAGTCGTTATCGACGTCGGTATGAACCGCCTCGACGACGGTAAGCTCTGCGGCGACGTTGAGTTTGAGTCGGCAGAGAAGAAGGCTTCCTACATAACACCTGTTCCGGGCGGCGTAGGACCGATGACCATTGCAATGCTCATGAAGAACACTCTCACCGCTGCAAAACAGCAGAACGGTCTGACATAAGATAAGCGAAAGCGCACCTTTAAGGTGCGCTTTTTTGCTGGGATTTATTATTCGTCGAGGAAGCTGATATCCTTGCTTTCTTCGTTCTCAGGCTTAAAGCCGTTGTCAACAATGTACTTTTTGAAGTCAGAAGGCTCGAGTGCCGGTGCATCATCGTTGAGTTTTAACTCTGTTATTTCAAATGTAGATATTGACGCAATTTCCTTACGAAGGGCATTATCATAATATGTCCTATTACATTTAATTACAATTCCTGTCTTGATATCGATATACAGGATATACTTTACAGGGGCTTCTAATAATCCATGATCATTATTATTATACTCAATAACTGCACAATCTTTGCCGTTAACAGTTTCTCTGCCGGTCATAGACCATTTATCCTTCTGAGCAAGGAGTTGATCTAAAGTTACTGATGGATACTCTCCGCGAATGTATAAGTCGAGATTATCAGTAACAGCGCCTGGTGCCAAATTAGATATAATGTGATAATTATTATTCCATTTATATGCAGCTACTATTTTGCCTTTGTATATTATCATGTCTCCTGCGTAGTGCTCGTTGGTCTCATCATTATACTCACAGAAACAATCTTTATTCTTGTCATACTGTATTGTTTTGTCATCAATATATTTGATATCCTTTTTTTCTGCTTCAACATAATTCTCGGAGGTGACCTTTATTTTGGCATATAGTCTGTTGATGCTGCTCTTATTATTTGAGACGAGATCAAGTATATAGTCCTGATCTATCTCAGCAAGTGCTTGCGTTGCAGGCGGAGCTGTTTCTGCTTCTGTGACTTTTTCGGTCTCTGATCCGGTTACGGGAACGGTCTCGGCTTCTGTTGCTGAAACTGTTTCGGTCTCTGTTGCCGTTTCAGCAGCGGTCACTGCGGAAGAACTTGTTGCATCGGCAGTTGATGTCTGCTGTCCCTGCGGCATATCGAGGAAGCTGAGGTCTTTATCGACACGTTCATAGTGATCGTTACCTAAATAGTCGATAGTATAGTTTCCGTCCTCAATGAATTTCTTGAATTCCGGCGGTGTAACAAAATCTCCTGCTTCATCATCATATCTTATCTCTGTTACTATACACTCATTATGACAATCCGAGCCTTCGGAATCATAGTCAGCTATTTCCTTCATTACGATACCTGTTTTTATGTCAATGAATATCTCGGCACTAAAATTGCTCTCTTTCTCGGCATTAAAATGGTTCTCTTTGTACTCAACGACTGCACATTCTTTGCCGCAGACAGTGTCATAGCCTGTTATCGACCATTTATCCTTGGTGTCACTGTTCAGAGTATCAGCCCTGTTCAGATAAATGTTAAGGTCAGACTCTAAAGGACTATTGGCATTTTGCACATTACAAATTCCCTCTTCAGGAATGACAGTCAAGTTTCTGCCAGCGTACTGATAATCATAACAAGTGATGGTTCTATCCGTTGACTTACTCCACTTAAAAGCGTTCTGCTTATCAAGCTGTAATTCATATTCACTATGGTTATTATCATAATCGGATAGATCGTCACTTCTGTCGACCGTATACTTGGCATATAGCCTGTCAAAGCTATCTGTGCAATTCTGAGTCAGAGCAATGATATAGTCCTGATCTATATCCTCTTTTTTCATTGTCGTCTGAGTAGTTGCAACTGCGGCTGACTGGGTGTTTTTATCGGGCATTGCGTTCTTCATGAGCGCAATGCTTCCGGCAACTGTTCCGGCTATCAGCACGAACGACGCTGCCAGTGCAAGCGGTCTTATCCATACAGGTCTGTTTTTTATGTGCTCGACGCCGCTTACTGCGTCCTCATGGAAGTCGCCGGTCTTCATAGCTATGCGCTTTTCGACCTCACGGTAGATGCGGTCGGCTTCATTTTTGTCATACTGGGGGAATTCTTCTGCAATGTTTTCGATAGTATTATCGTCTGCACTATGTAACATATCAAAAATATCCTTTTCGTTTTTCATATCATACACTCTCCTTTACAGAATAGTCGCCGGCGAGCTTTTCTCTCAGGCGTTTCAGCGCACGGGAACATCTTATGCGCACAGCTGCCGGTGAAAGGCCGGTCATAGCCGCTATCTCGCGCGAATTCCTCTCATAGAAATACTTGTGTATAAGAATATCGGAGTCCGGTTTGCCAAGCTGGCGGATATGTTCGATGAGCTGTTCGGCTGCGGCACTGTTTTCTGCCGAGGCTGCAACGTCCTCGCCGGAGGGGATATTGCCGAGCTCCTCGTCGTCAAACGAGGTACTGCCGGAGCTTTTTCTTCTGAGCGAGCGGTAAGCACTTATGGACTTGTTCTTGGCAACAGTTCCGATAAAGGCTTTCAGGCTGCCTTCTGTACTGGTATCGACATTGATGAGGATATCGGCAAATGAGTCGATAACGCAATCCTCGATATCTTCCTTTGTACCGACGTTCCTCAGAGTATTGAGGACTATCGCGTAGACGTAGTTGTAGTATTCGTCAAAGAGTGCGCGGTGTCCTTCTGACGGTGATCTGCGTATCAAACGCATTATGTCGCTGTCGTTCATCTTTAACATTCTCCTTTCGTAAGCAGATCTGCTTTCACTTACACATACGCCGGAAAAACAAAAGTGTTTCATAAATCGGAAAAATTTCTGCCAAAGGCAGGTCAAGGATATCATAGTGCAGTGAACACGGTACGGTGTTCCTTACTATTATACAGTATCGCGGCAGAATAATCAATAACCGGAGATTTTTTGAGGTTTTCCCTTGACAACGGGGACGGCAGATGTTATAATGAAGTTGACTATATACGGATACTGTCCGAAGCACTAAGGACAGAAAAGTATGAGAGGGGTAATAAAAATGAATAACTTAAAAAGGAAAGCAACAGCCATGCTGTCAGCCGGTGCTATGGCACTCACCGGTATAGCTGCTGTAATGCCGGTTGTTTCGCCTGTCAGCGCTTATGCTGTTGACGATACCAACGACGACTGGCTCCACGCTAAGGGAAGCCGCCTCTATGATATGAACGGCAACGAGGTATGGCTCACCGGTGCAAACTGGTTCGGTTTCAACTGTACCGAGTGTGTCCCGCACTATCTCTGGAGCGGCGATATCGACGATATGGTAAAGGATATCGCTGACCACGGCGTAAACGTGCTCAGACTGCCCGTTTCCACCGAGCTTCTCTATAACTGGATGGTCGGTGATCCCGATCCGATAGGAAGCGTTAATCCTAACGACGATCCGAACTATCCTATCAACGTTGACCTCATCAACCCGGACGGTTCAGTCGCAGACAGTATGCAGACATTCGATGTTCTGCTCGCAAAGTGCAAGAAGTACGGCGTTAAGTGCTTCATCGACATCCACAGCCCGGAATCCAACAACTCCGGTCATAACTACGGTATCTGGTACGGCAAGTCCTTCAAGGGCAGAGACGGCAAGACCGTAGAGGTAACAACAGATGTGTGGATAGAGACTCTTGCGTGGTGCGCTGACCACTATAAGAACGACGATACTCTCATAGGCTTCGACCTCAAGAACGAGCCCCACAGTACCTACGGCGGAGCTCCTGTTGATGCTATATGGGACGATTCAAACGCTCCTAATAACTGGAAGAAGGCTGCCGAGGACTGTGCCGACGCTATCCTCGCCAAGAATCCCAACGCTCTTATCCTTATCGAAGGTGTAGAGGGCTTTGAGGGACACGGCGCATGGTGGGGCGGAAACCTCCGCGGTGTTGCAAAATATCCTGTTACACCCAAGGCGGGTACGAGCCAGATAGTTTACTCTCCGCACGATTACGGTCCGGTAGTAAGTGACCAGCCGTGGTTCCACAAGGACTTCACAGAGGAGACGCTCCTCGACGATTACTGGCGCGATACATGGGCTTACATCATCGAAAAGGATATGTATCCGCTTCTCATCGGCGAGTGGGGCGGCCGTCTCGACGGCGGTGATAACGAGAAATGGCTCGGACTTCTCCGCGACTATATGATAAAGAACCACATCAACCATACATTCTGGTGCCTCAATGATGACTCCGGCGATACAGGCGGACTCTGGAAGGATATCCAGTTCGGTGTAACTCAGGGCGATGACGGCAAGATGCACGGTCACACCACTATCAACTGGGACGAGGAGAAGTACGATACCTATTACTATCCCTCTATCTGGAAGACTCAGACCTCAAAGAAGTTCATCGGTCTCGATCATCAGGTAGCTCTCGGTAAGGACGGTATCTCGCTCAACGATTTCTACTCGAATTACGCTTCAACTGAGGGAAGCAACATCGACAACGGCAAAAAGTCTGACGGCACTCCTATTGAGGCGAGCAGCTCGGCTTCAACAACAAGCACTTCAGCAACAACTACCACTACCACCACAACTACGAGTGTGGACGAAAACAGAACATGGGGTGACGCCAACCTCGACGGACAGGTCAACATCGCTGACTCTGTTCTCGTAATGCAGGTGGCTACAAATCCGGATAAATACGATATAGGTAAAAGCTCATACAGTATCAAGGAGGAAGGCTACAAAAACGCCGACGTTGATACTTCATCAAAGGGCCTCACTAACAAGGACGCACTGGTGATCCAGAAATTCAAGCTCGGACTCATCAAGAAGATCCCTGTGTGAGCTCAAATAAATGAGAGGGGAAAATCATCATGAACAAATTCATCCGCAAGCTGACAGCAGCTGCAACAGCGGTTGTTGCCGGAGCATCGTGCGCTGTTTACTGCGCACCGCTCAACACAGACAATGCACTCATCACTGCAAACGCTGCTGATGACTGCAACGACGACTGGCTCCACGCAGTCGGAAGCGGTCTCTACGACAAGGACGGCAATCAGGTCTGGCTCACAGGCGCAAACTGGTTCGGTTTCAACTGTTCCGAAAACTGCGCTCACGGTCTTTATGCAGCAGACGTTGACGACTTCCTTTCGTCAGTTGCCGACCACGGCATCAACATCATACGCTTCCCTATTTCCACAACACTTCTCAAGTCGTGGATGGACGGCGAGCCGCATAAGGTAAGCTCAGTACAGGCTGCCTACAATCCTCCCAAGGACGTTATCGGCGAGGACGGAACTGTTACTCCCGCTGGTAAGTACGGCGACATCAACCGCGACTTCGTTCTCGAGGACGGCAAGACTCTCAAGAACAGCATGGAGATCTTCGATATCATCATGCAGAAGTGCAAGAAGTACGGTCTGAAGGCTTTCATCGACGTTCACAGCCCTGACGAGAACAACTCCGGCCATGACTATGAGCTCTGGTACGGCAAGGCTGGCATAACTACCGATGACTGGATCGACACACTCGTATGGATAGCTGACAAGTATTCAAACGACGATACCCTCCTCGGCTATGACCTCAAGAACGAGCCTCACGGCAAGCGCGGCTACAAGGGTACAGAGTGCCCGGACAATATCGCTAAGTGGGACGACTCAACAGACGAGAACAACTGGAAGTATGCAGCTGAAAAGTGTGCAGACGCTATCCTCGCTGTAAATCCCAATGCGCTCATTATGATCGAGGGCGTTGAGCAGTACCCGATGACTGACAAGGGCTACGGCTGGGACGATCCCGATATTTTCCAGCCCAAGCCGGGCGAGGAAAAGTGGTACGGCGCTTGGTGGGGCGGAAATCTCCGCGGCGTTAAGGATCACCCCGTTTCTCCCAAGGCCGGCAAGTCACAGATAGTATATTCACCTCACGATTACGGCCCGTCCGTTTATGCACAGACATGGTTCGACAAGGACTTCTCAACAGAAACTCTCCTTGACGACTACTGGCGCGATACATGGGCTTACATCAACGAGAATGACATCGCTCCTCTCCTCATCGGTGAGTGGGGCGGACATATGGACAAGGGCAAGAACCAAAAGTGGATGGAGCTTCTCCGTGACTATATGATAGAGAACCACATCAACCACACATTCTGGTGCCTCAACCCTAACTCCGGCGATACCGGCGGACTTCTCGGCAACGATTTCAAGACATGGGACGAAAATAAGTACGGCCTCTTTGAGAAGTCACTCTGGCAGACTACCGGCGGAACCTACATCGGTCTCGACCACAAGACCGCTCTCGGCAAGAACGGTATGTCACTTTCTGAGTTCTACGCTTCCGGTCAGAAGAGCAACATCAACGGCGGCAAGACTTATACTCCCGGCGAGCCCACAACTCAGCCCGTAAGCAAGCCCGTTACTACTACAAGCACAGTATCGGCTGTAACTACAACTACTACATCTGCAACAGTTACAGAGACTATTACTGATACTACAACTGAGGACGAGCCGCTCGGTATGATCAAGGCTGAGATCAACATCGTTGATAAGGAAACAGGCGAGCCGGTAGAAGGCGTTGAGTACAATGTATGGGCTATGTCCAATAACGGCGGCGGAGCTTATTTCGGCAAAGTAGACGCTATCAGCAACTCAACTAACAACACTTTCTATGCAGATAAGCTCCATTTCTCCGATACTAAGGAAATGCTTGATGCAATTTACAGGGTGGAGATTGACTCTGTTCCTAAGGGCTACAAGACATTGAGTAATTCAAATTCTGCAAGTTTCAATGTCATGGCTGACAGAACTGTAAAGGTCGAGCTCGAGGTCGTTAACGAAAAGACTATCGTCGGCGACGCAAACGGCGACGGACAGGTCAATATCGCTGACGCTGTTCTCGTAATGCAGGTAGTTACAAATCCTGACAAGTACGATGTCGGAAACAGCTCTATCAGCATTACCGAAAATGGTAAGAGAAGAGCTGACGTTGACGCTAAGAAGGGACTTTCAAACTCTGACGCACTTCTCATTCAGAAGTTCAAGCTCGGACTCGTTTATTCCCTTGTATAATCGAATAACTTTGAGGACCGCTCTTTATGGGCGGTCTTTTTTTGCTCTGAACGCCGACAGCTTCAGAGCGGTACGGATAATGCAGCCGGCAGATCATATTATACAGCAAAATGCTACAAAATGAAAAAATTGTTGACATTTCGGTTAATAGCGTGTAAAATATAAATGTACGACTATTTGTAAGCTGAGGTTAATTTGTTTATAATTTTTGAGCGGAAGTAAGACGGCAAAGGGTGGTTCAATGGTATTCAGCAGTCTGGAATTCATATTTATATTCCTGCCTGTTTTTATGGCAGCGTATGCATTTGCGCCAATGATGTATAAAAATGCAGTAATATTTGCCGGAAGCGTGTTTTTTTACAGCCTCGGAGTCAAAAAGCCGGTCTATATCTTCCTTTTCCTGCTGACTGTACTGCTGAATTTCATCGTGGCACAGTTCATCGAGAATTCAAGGTACCTGCGGAAGATATGGCTGATGTTCGGCATAGCCTTCAACTTCTGGTGGCTGATATTCTTCAAATACTGGGGCTTCGGCACTGAAAACCTCAACAATATGTTCCATACGAGCCTAACTGTCAAGGACATAATACTCCCGATCGGTATCAGCTTCTATACCTTCCAGAACGTATCGTATATCATCGACGTCTACCGCAGAAAGACCAAAGCCGAAAAGAGCTTTATCAACTACGGCGCTTATATAAGTATGTTCCCGCAGCTCATCGCAGGACCTATCGTTACATATGATACGGTCGCAAAGCAGCTCCGGAAGCGTACCCACAGCATAAAGAAGGTCGAGGACGGCCTCAAGACATTTACTATCGGACTCGGATTCAAGGTTCTTATCGCCAATCAGATAGGCGGACTGTGGAGCGATGTTTCGACTATCGGCTACGCTAATATTTCCACAAAGCTCGCGTGGATGGGCATTGCAGCCTATTCGTTCCAGCTCTGCTTTGACTTCTGGGGCTACTCGCTCATGGCTATCGGACTCGGACGCATTATGGGCTTTGAACTCCCTAAAAACTTTGATTTTCCGTATCTCTCGGTAACTATGACCGAGTTCTGGAGACGCTGGCATATGACTCTCGGAACGTGGTTCAAGGAGTACATCTACATACCGCTCGGCGGAAACCGCAAAGGTCCGCGCAGAATGGTGTTCAATACCTTTGTGGTGTGGCTGTTCACCGGACTCTGGCACGGCGCAAGCTGGAATTTCGTCCTGTGGGGACTCGTCCTCTTCGGCATAATCATGTCGGAAAAGTTCTGGACGGGACAGTTCTTCAACAGACACAGGATCATCGGTCACGCCTACATGATACTTATAATACCGCTGACGTGGCTGCTCTTTGCGATAACCGATTTTGAACAGCTTGGTATATACTTCCGCAGACTGATACCCTTTATCCGCAAGGACAATTCCCACGTCCTCAGCGGCGATTACAAGCAATACTGGGATACCTACCGCAACTTCTTCATAGCAGGCGTGATATTCTCGACGAAATTGCCTTTCTTGATATACCGCAGAATGAAGAACACGGTGATATGCTCGCTGGCACTGCTGGCTGTATTCTGGGGCTCTGTCTACTGTATGTACAAGGGACTCAACGATCCGTTTATGTATTTCAGATTCTGACAGGAGACTTGATTTATGAATAGATTCAAACAATGCGTATATACCGTGATACTGCTGGCGACCTGCCTTGTGGCTTCACCGTTCATATACAAGCAGATATGGAATTCGAGCAAGGAAAAGACCAAGACCGAAAAGCTGCCGCCTATCGAGGTGAATATGCCGACAATGGCTGCAACACAGGCTGGTACAGCTCCGGGCGGAGAGACTTCCACGGACGCTCAGCAGACAACAGGTCCTGACGGCGCAACAGCTGCGACCGGAGAGACTGCTCCCGGACAGACAGAGGCTGAAACAGCTGCTGCCGATACGGGCTTTGAATATGTGCAGAGCGATCCCTCCTACTTCGATGATGCCCTCTTCATAGGCGACTCGCGTACAGAAGGTCTGCGCCTCTACGGTACTCTCAAGAACGCTGATTATTTCAGCGACAAAGGGCTTGCAGCCTATAAGATGGACTCGGCTTCTGTAAACGGACAGACTCTCGCAGAAGTCCTCAAGGCAAAGAAGTACGGCAAGGTCTATGTTATGCTGGGCATCAATGAGGTCGGTAACAACTTCGACTATACTGTGAAGGCTTTCAACAGCACTATCGACACCATAAGACAGGCTCAGCCGGACGCTATCATATACATAATGGCTAATCTCCATGTAACTACCGCTGCTCAGAATTCTACTATATCCAATGAGAGGATAAACTACCTTAACGCTTCATTCTCGCAGCTTGCGGACTATAAGACGATATTCTACATCGACGTGAACCCGGTATTCGATGACGGCGACGGTGCTCTCAGAAGTGACGCTACCAATGACGGTGTACACGTTTTCGGAAACTACTACGAGACATGGTGCAACTGGCTCTGTATGCACACAGTCAAAAAATAAGAATCTTCCCCGGATATTGGTGTATCATCGCTGTATTCGGGGGATAATGATATAAGGAGGAATTGACATGGCAGAACTTAAAAACGGCTTTAAGGCAAAAACAGTCAACGGCGGAGAATTTACCGTGCTGGAATTTCTCGGCGGAGGCGGACAGGGAAACGTATACAAGGTCAGCTTCGGCGGCAGGGAAATGGCACTCAAATGGTATCACAAGTCCACCGTTGAAAAGATGAAGAACCCCAAGGAGTTTTACGAGAACCTCCGCAATAATATCCGCAAGGGCGCTCCGACCAAGGCTTTCTTATGGCCGGAGGAGCTTTCTGAATGGATCGACGGTACATTCGGCTACATCATGCAGCTCCGTCCGCAGGGTTATGAGGAGCTCACACGCTTCCTCATCTGGGATCCCAAGAAACGCCGTATGAAGGCGCAGTTCTCGGGCATAACCGCAAGATGCAATGCGGCTATCAATATCATCGAGGGCTTCCGTGCGCTCCACAATGACGGTTACAGCTATCAGGACCTCAATAACGGAAACTTCTTCATTGATCCAAGAAACGGCAGCGTCCTTATCTGCGACAACGACAACGTCTCGGAGAGGGGGGTGAACTTCGGTATCGCCGGCAAACAGCGCTACATGGCGCCGGAGGTAGTTCTCGGCGGCGCTCCCGACAAGCGCTCGGACCGTTTCTCGCTTGCAGTCATACTCTTCCGTATGCTCTTCATAGAGCATCCGCTCGAGGGCAAGTATTCAACTCCGCCCTGCATGACTCCGGAGCTCGAGAAGAAGTTCTACGGTACAGATCCGGTATTCGTGCTCGATCCCGAGGACGACCGCAACGCTGCAAATAATCAGCTCAACACGAATACCCTGCGCTTCTGGAAGATATACCCTGAATATATCCGCGACCTCTTTGTTGAGTCGTTCAGCAAGAAGTCCGTACAGCCGCCCTATGACCGCGTTATCGAAAGAACGTGGCTCGACGCATTCGTGCGCCTGAGAAGCGAGACTGTTGCCTGCCCGCACTGCGGCAAGGAGACCTTCATAAGCGAGGGATATACGGTGAGCTGTATGTACTGCGGCGGACCTCTTACCTGCCGCGGCGGTATCAAGTTCAAGAGGTTTGAAGTGCCGGCATACGGCGGAGTCAAGCTCTATGACGGACAGGTAAGCGAGACCGAGGGCGATTTCCACAAGCTGGTGGGCGAGATAGTCCGCAACAAGAAGGATCCCAACAAGCTCGCTCTGAGGAACCTCACCGAGAACGTATGGAACGTTCGTCTCCCGGACAACAGCGTCAAGAGCGTCGATCCTAACGGAGTTATGCCGCTCATCAAGGACTTTGTTGTCAGCATAGGAAGTGCTGAGGGCACGGTCTATTGAGATAAAACGAAAAAATCAACAAAAAATGCCGGACTTCTTTTGGAAATCCGGCATTTCTTATAAATCGTCTCGGAACAGCTTGACATATAGACTTATATGCGCTATAATAATATAATGTATCAATATGGAAAATTGTCGCTGTTATCAAGATATTATATCATACATAACGACGATTGTCAATAGGTTTTTGAAAAAATTTTCCGTAAAGCAATGGCAATGTTCCGCAGACGCCGGGCTCCGGTATCACAGCGGATAAGCAAAAATATAAGGAGGTTTCCGCCTATGGTGAATGTTACACCTAAGCAGCTGGGAAAGAATGTCAGAATGAGTTTCGGTAAGATCACCGAACCCCTCGAAATGCCTAACCTTATCGAAGTTCAGAAGAACTCGTACAAGTGGTTCAGGGAAGAGGGACTCAGAGAAGTTTTCCGCGACATGACCGCTATCACAGACTATAACGGCAATCTCACACTCACTTTCAAGGATTACCGCTTCGACGACACCCCCAAGTATACCCTTGCAGAATGTAAGGCAAGAGGTGCTACTTATCAGGTCTCCATGAGAGCTACTGCCGTCCTCTATAACAACGAGACCGGCGCTATCTGCGAAAATGAGATCTATATGGGCGATTTCCCGCTGATGACTGACAGCGGAACCTTTGTTATAAACGGCGCTGAGCGTGTTATCGTTTCACAGCTCGTCCGTTCACCCGGCGTTTACTACGCTTTCGAGAAGGATAAGACAGGTAAGGATCTCTTCAACACAACTGTTATCCCTAACAGAGGTGCATGGCTCGAGTATGAGATGGACTCCAACGACGTTGTTTATGTCCGTATCGACAAGAACAGAAAGATCCCGATAACTACATTTATCCGTGCACTCGGTGTAGGCTCCGATGAGGAGATCTACGAGCTCTTCGGCGAGGACGACCGTCTCAAGCAGACTATCCTCCAGAAGGACCAGACCAAGAACAACTCCGACGCTCTCATCGACGTTTACAAGAAGCTCCGCCCCGGCGAGCCTCCTACGGTAGAGAGTGCCGTTACTCACCTCAACAACCTCTTCTTCGACGCTAAGAGATATGACCTCTGCCGCTTCGGAAGATACAAGTACAACAAGAAGCTCGGCATCGCTTCACGTCTCGCAGGACACCTCCTCGCAGAGCCCGTTATCAACCCCAATACAGGCGAGATCATGGCTGAAGAGGGCGAGATCGTTACCTACGACAAGGCTTGCGAGATCGAACAGGCTGGTGTTTATTACGCTTTCGTAAAGGTCGAAGCTAAGGAATACTACACCAACGACCGCGGC
Source organism: uncultured Ruminococcus sp. (assembly GCA_900318825.1). Classification (GTDB taxonomy): domain Bacteria; phylum Bacillota; class Clostridia; order Oscillospirales; family Ruminococcaceae; genus Ruminococcus. The sequence goes on along the minus strand of ONMB01000001.1, from coordinate 164,027 downwards.
GAGACCAATATCCGTATGGTCGAGAAGGTCGCTAAGATCATCGGCAATGGCATGGTAGACATCAAGGGCTACGTTGACCTCGACACAGAGAAGTACGGCATCAATGAGAAGGTATCCTACAAGGTGCTCAAGGAGATCCTCGATACCTCCGCTGACGCTGACGAGCTCGAGGAGAACATCAAGAAGCGCGCAGATGAGCTCGTTCCCAAGCACATCATTCTCGATGATATCTTCGCAACTATCAGCTACTTCCTCAACCTCTGCGAGGGCGTCGGCACCGTTGACGACATCGACCACCTCGGAAACAGACGTATCCGCAGCGTAGGCGAGCTCCTCCAGAACCAGTTCCGTATCGGCTATGCCCGTATGGAAAGAGGTATCCGTGAGAGAATGAATATCCAGACTCAGGACGTTAATACTCTCACTCCCCAGACTCTTATCAATATAAGACCTATTTCTTCAGCTATGAAGGAGTTCTTCTGCTCCTCACCTCTGTCACAGTTCATGGATCAGAACAACCCTCTTGCTGAGCTTACTCATAAGAGACGTCTTTCAGCCCTCGGTCCCGGAGGTCTTTCAAGAGACCGTGCCGGATTTGAGGTCCGTGACGTTCATTACAGCCACTACGGAAGAATGTGTCCTATCGAGACTCCTGAAGGTCCTAACATCGGACTTATCTCCTACCTTGCTACATTCGCAAGGATCAACGAGTACGGCTTCATCGAGGCACCTTACCGCAAGGTGGATAAGGCTACCGGCATTGTTACCAACGAGGTAGTATATATGACCGCTGACACTGAGGACAACTTCATCGTTGCTCAGGCGAACGAGCCCCTCACAGAGGAAGGCAAGTTCAAGAGACCGCGTGTTAATGCGCGTTACCGTGAGCAGATCCTCGAGTGCGAGCGCGAAAAGGTAGACTACATGGACGTATCTCCTAAGATGGTCGTTTCAGTAGCTACTTCAATGATCCCGTTCCTTGAGAACGATGACGCTAACCGTGCCCTCATGGGTTCAAACATGCAGCGTCAGGCTGTACCGCTCCTCAAGACCGAGCGTCCGTTCGTCGGAACAGGTATGGAGTACAAGGCTGCCGTTGACTCCGGTGTATGCGTAGTTTCCGAGTACGACGGAAAGATCACTTACGTTGACGCCGACAAGATCCATATGATCGGCGATGACGGTATCGAGCACAAGTATGAGCTCATCAAGTTCAAGCGTTCCAACCAGGGTACCTGCGTAAACCAGAGACCTATCGTCACAGTCGGTGAAGAGGTCAAGAAGGGACAGGTGCTCGCAGATGGTCCTGCTACTGCTGACGGTGAGATCTCACTCGGTAAGAATGCCCTCATCGGCTTCATGACATGGGAAGGCTACAACTACGAGGACGCCGTTCTCCTCAACGAGAGACTCGTCCGCGAAGATGTATTCACCTCTGTTCATATCGAGGAGTACGAGATTGAGTGCCGTGACACCAAGCTCGGACCTGAAGAGATCACACGCGATATCCCGAATGTCGGTGATGATGCTCTCGCAAACCTCGACGAAAACGGTATCATCCGCATAGGTTCGGAAGTTAATTCCGGCGATATACTGGTAGGTAAGGTAACTCCCAAGGGCGAGACCGAGCTTACCGCAGAAGAGAGACTTCTCCGCGCTATCTTCGGTGAGAAGGCAAGAGAAGTCCGCGATAACTCCCTCAAGGTACCTCACGGTGAGTCAGGCGTTATCGTAGATGTAAAGGTATTCACAAGAGAAAATGCTCCCGATGAGCTCTCTGCCGGCGTAAATATGCGCGTTAAGTGCTACATCGCTCAGAAGAGAAAGATCACAGTCGGCGATAAGATGGCTGGCCGTCACGGTAACAAGGGCGTTGTATCCCGTATCCTTCCTGAGGAGGATATGCCGTTCCTTCCCGACGGTACTCCTCTCGACATCGTGCTCAACCCCCTCGGCGTTCCTTCCCGTATGAACATCGGTCAGGTACTCGAAGTTCACCTCGGTATGGCTTGTAAGGCTCTCGGCTGGCACATCATGACTCCTGTATTCGACGGCGCTCATGAGGACGATATCCGTGAATGCTTCAAGATGGCTGACGCTCACGCCAAGGAGCACAGAGACGATATGTTCGAGCTCAAGGCTATGGATAAGGTCATCAACCCCAATGCACTCGAATTCACTGATGACTGTAAGTTCACACTCTACGACGGACGTACCGGCGAGAAGTTCGATAACCGCGTAACAGTGGGATATATGTACTACCTCAAGCTCCACCACCTCGTTGACGATAAGATCCACGCACGTTCCGTTGGTCCTTACGCTCTCGTTACTCAGCAGCCTCTGGGCGGTAAAGCTCAGTTCGGCGGACAGAGATTCGGAGAGATGGAAGTTTGGGCTCTTGAAGCATACGGCGCTGCCTATACCCTTCAGGAGATCCTCACAGTCAAGTCCGACGATACTATCGGAAGAGTCAACACCTACGAGGCTATCGTCAAGGGACAGAATGTTCCTACACCTGGTATTCCTGAGTCCTTCAAGGTACTCATCAAGGAAATGCAGTCACTCTGCCTCGACGTCAAGGTGCTCGACATCAATCAGGAAGAGATCGACCTCAAGCAGAACTTCGACGATGACGATCCGGTACCTGCCGGCGGTTCATTCGACGATGAGGACACAGGCGATACTTCAAGCTACTCTGATGATGATATGGGCGACGCAGGTTTCGGATTTGAAGGCGATGATGACTTCGACAGCGTTGATAAGGACGATGAGTTCTCATTCGACGACGATGACGATTTCGCACTCGATGACGATTCTGAAGATTCATACGATAGTTTCGATCTTGACGATTCCTCTGACGAGGTCTGAAACCTAACCGCAAACAGTAAGCAAGCAATATGCATGAATATGTGCAGGAGGTAGCAGTTTGGAATTTAATACTTTTGAATCCATAAAGATCGGTCTCGCTTCGCCTGAGCAGATAAGAAGCTGGTCATACGGCGTTGTTGAAAGACCTGAGACTATAAATTACAGAACGCAGAAGCCTGAGCGCGACGGTCTTTTCTGTGAAAGGATCTTCGGACCTACAAAGGACTGGGAGTGCCACTGCGGAAAGTTCAAGAAGATCCGCTTCAAGGGCAAGGTCTGCGACCGCTGCGGCGTTGAAGTTACAAGAGCAAGAGTAAGAAGAGAGAGAATGGGACACATCGAGCTCGCAGCTCCCGTATCCCACATCTGGTACTTCAAGGGAACTCCTTCCCGTATAGGTCAGGTGCTCGAGGTATCTCAGAAGAGACTCGAGGAGATACTCTACTTCACCAAGTATATCGTTATTGATCCCGGCAACACAGAGCTCGTCAAGAAGCAGCTCCTCTCCGAAAAGGAATACCTCTCATACCGCGAGAAGTACGGTGACGACTTCAAGGCTGAGATGGGTGCAGAGGCTATCAAGAAGCTCCTCAACGAGTACGATCCCGAGAGATACGACACTCAGAAGAACCGTCTCATCGAGATGGGCAAGATCAATATCGGCTCTCATAAGGTAAGCTGCTTCAATAAGCCTACCGAGTGTGAGTGTGAGGAGTGTCAGAAGTTCGCTGCTCTCGAGGACATCGAGTGGAGAAACAACATCGAGATCGTTGCTGATGACCTCAAGGCTGAGCTCGTGGGACTCCCCGCAGGTCAGAAGAAGGTCAAGCTCCTCAAGAGACTCCAGATAATCGAGGCTTTCCGCCTCTCAGGCAACAAGCCCGAGTGGATGATACTCTCAGTAGTACCGGTTATCCCTCCGGATATCCGTCCTATGATAATGCTCGACGGCGGACGTTATGCAACTTCCGACCTCAATGATCTTTACAGACGTGTTATCAACAGAAACAACCGTCTCAAGAGAATGCTCGAGCTCGACGCTCCCGACATCATCGTAAGAAATGAAAAGCGTATGCTCCAGGAAGCAGTTGACGCTCTCATAGACAACGGCAGACACGGCAGACCTGTTACAGGTCCGAGCAACCGTGCTCTCAAGTCACTTTCCGATATGCTCAAGGGTAAGCAGGGACGTTTCCGTCAGAACCTTCTCGGTAAGCGTGTTGACTACTCCGGACGTTCAGTTATCGTAGTTGGACCTGAGCTCAAGATGTATCAGTGCGGTCTCCCGAAGGAGATGGCTCTCGAGCTCTTCAAGCCCTTCGTACTCAAGAGACTCGTTGACAAGAAGGCTATCGCAAATATCAAGTCTGCAAGAAAGCTCATCGACCGTGCCGACAACAAGGTATGGGACGCTCTTGAGGACGTTATCAAGGATCACCCCGTAATGCTCAACCGTGCTCCTACGCTCCACAGACTCGGTATCCAGGCATTCGAGCCCATACTCGTTGAGGGACGCGCTATCAAACTCCACCCGCTCGTATGCTCAGCTTTCAACGCTGACTTCGACGGTGACCAGATGGCTGTACACCTTCCGCTTTCAGCAGAGGCTCAGGCAGAGGCACGTTTCCTCATGCTCGCTGCCAACAACCTCCTCAAGCCCTCAGACGGTAAGCCTGTTGCCGTTCCTTCACAGGATATGGTACTCGGTTCTTACTACCTGACTATGGATAAGCCCGGCGAACCCGGCGAAGGAAAGGTATTCCGCGATGTGAACGAGGCTCTCATGGCTTACAACGAGCACGACGTTTCGCTCCACGCAAACATCAAGGTCAAGATCACAAAGGATATCGGCGACAAGAAGGTTTCCAAGATCATCGACGCTACTGTCGGACGTCTCATCTTCAACGAGAATATCCCCCAGAACCTCGGATATGTTGACAGAACCAACTCCGACAAGCAGTTTGACCTCGAGATCGCTTTCCTCGTAGGAAAGAAGCAGCTCTCCGACATCATCGAGCGCTGCATCAAGATCCGTAGGAAAGAAGCAGCTCTCCGACATCATCGAGCGCTGCATCAAGATCCACGGCACAACAACTACTTCCGAAGTTCTTGACCGTATCAAGGCTCTCGGTTACAAATACTCAACAAGAGCAGCTCTTACAGTTGCTGTCTGCGACGCTTCTATCCCGCCTCAGAAGAAGGAGATCCTCGCTAAGGCTGACGAGGAAGTTGCACAGATCACAGAAGAATATGAGTACGGTTACATCTCCGCTCAGGAGAAGTCCAAGAAGATCATCTCTCTCTGGACCGATACCAACGATCAGGTTACCGCAGCCCTGAAGGCAAACTTCGACAGATACAATCCTATCTGGATGATGGCTGACTCCGGTGCGCGTGGTAGTATCTCACAGATCCGTCAGCTCGCAGGTATGCGTGGACTTATCGCTAATACCTCCGGCGGCGTTATCGAGATCCCGATCAGAGCTAACTACCGTGAAGGTCTTAACATCCTCGAATACTTCATCGCATCACGAGGAGCTCGTAAGGGACTTGCCGATACCGCTCTCCGTACCGCTGACTCAGGTTACCTCACACGTCGTCTCGTTGACGTTTCACAGGACGTTATCATTCGTGAGGACGACTGCGGAACTACCGACGGTATCGAGGTTTACGAGATCAGAAACGGCAACGAAGTCGTTGAGCCGTTCATCGAGCGTCTTGTCGGCAGATACCTCGCTGAGGACCTCCGCGACGAAGAGGGCGACCTCATCGTTTCACGCTCCAAGCTCATCACAGACGCTGATGCTAAGAAGATCGTCGAGACAGGCATTGAGAGGATCAGGATACGTTCAGTCCTCACCTGTAAGGCAAGATACGGCGTCTGCGCTAAGTGCTACGGTGCTAACCTTGCTCACAACAACGTTGTATCAGTCGGCGAAGCTGTCGGCGTAATCGCTGCACAGTCCATCGGTGAGCCTGGTACACAGCTTACAATGAGAACCTTCCATACCGGCGGCGTTGCTTCTGCCGATGCGGAAGATATCACACAGGGTCTTCCCCGTGTTGAGGAACTCTTCGAGAGCAGACGTCCCAAGGGCGCTGCTATCCTCTCACGCATTTCCGGTAAGATCCACATCGAAGAGATCAAGACTACCAGAAATATCATCGTTTCCAATGATGAGACAGGTGAGTCTGAGACCTATATGATACCTTACAACTTCAAGATCAGAGTTCAGGAAGGCGAAGTTATCGACAAGGGAGTTCGTCTGACAGAGGGTAACATCTACCCGGCAGATATCCTCAATATCCTCGGTACACAGGCTGTTCAGAACTACATCATCAACGAAGTTCAGAAGGTTTACCGTTTACAGGGTGTTGATATCAACGATAAGCACATCGAAGTTATCGTTCGTCAGATGCTCCGCAAGATCAAGGTAGAGGAGTCCGGTAGCAGCTATCTGCTTCCCGGCACACTCGTTGACCGCAAGGAGATAGACGCTATCAACGCTGAGATACAGGCAAGGATCGATGCCGGCGAGTATGATCTCCAGCTCGTTCAGACCAGCCCCGTACTTCAGGGTATCACAAAGGCTTCTTCCAATTCCGACAGCTTCATGTCAGCAGCTTCATTCCAGGAGACCACAAAGGCTCTCACAGACGCTGCTATCAGAGGCAAGAGCGATAAGCTCCTCGGACTCAAGGAGAACGTTATCATCGGTAAGCTCATTCCCGCCGGTACAGGTATGGATATCTACAACAAGGTCGAGGTCGTTAAGAACGACGCTTATATCGAGCACAATGCTGCTCCTATCGCAAACCCGATCGTGTAATACAACTGTTAAAGCCTGCTGCGTTCACGCGGCAGGCTTTTTGCATCATATGGCAGGGTATGATCCGGCTTCTGTTGCGGCAGCAGCGAGGAGAAACACTTTTCAGTAATGCTGAGAGAAACGTTCAGTAATAATTGCTTGACAAATTTAAAGATTTGCGGTAAAATATATAGTGTATAATCATATTCATAAACCAGCACGCTAATGTGCTTGCTCATAACAAACAGGAGGATAGAAAAAATGCCGGGATTAGATGATTACGCACCTGCCGTAAGAAAGGTCATGACACTCTTTTATGTCATTGATACTTCAGGAAGTATGCAGGGAAGCAAAATAGGACAGGTAGAGTCTGCACTTGAGGAAGTTATGCAGACACTTCAGGAAATCAGTGATGAGAGCGACGATGCTGAGATCAAGATCGCTGTTCTTGAGTTCTCTACCGGTGCAAGATGGATAACCCCCGAGCCGGTCTCACCGGAGGGCTACCGCTTCAAGAGCTTTGAAGCCTGCGGTGTTACGGATATGGGTTCAGCTTTCAAGGAGCTCGACAAGAAGCTCTCAAGGAACGAGTTTCTTCAGACATCTGCCGGTGCATATCCGCCGGTAATACTCCTCTTCAGCGACGGAGGTCCGACTGATAACTGGGAGAGCGGTCTCACTGCCCTCAAGGACAACAACTGGTTCAAGCGTTCGATCAAGATAGCCTTCGCGATCGGTGAAGATGCTGACAAGAGCGTTCTCGAAAAGTTCTCCGGAAGCTGCGAGACAGTTCTCGATGTAAAGAACAAGGATCAGCTCAGACTTATGATCGAAAAGGCAAGCGTTATCACCAGTGTGTTCGCAAGCCACTCGAGTACTGTTGACAGCGACACAGATCCCGTTGAGATCTCAAAGAAGCTCGCAGAAGAGGTCGTTGAACAGACTCAGGAGGCGTCAGCAGACGCCGGCACTGCCGACTGGGACGAGTCGGACTGGTAAGGTGATACGATGAGTAGATATTCTTCCTTTGCACACAGCTGCATAGGCGAGAGCCATATAAAAAAGGGAGTAGTCTGTCAGGACAGCTCCCTCTGCGTGAGTAACAGCAGGTACACCTTTGCTGCTTCCGCAGACGGACACGGCAGTGCCTGCTATCTTAGAACGGATATAGGTTCGGAGTATGCCGTGGACTGTGCGCAGAGCTGCGTTGATGAGTTCCTGAGGAACCTTGGCGAAGCTCATGCTGACCTCGATAACAACAAGGAGCGCGATCAGCTCTTCGGTCAGCTCTGGCGGAGCATCGTCTCACGCTGGCACAATATGGTCGAGGAGGACTTCCGCTTCGAGCCCTTCACTCAGGAGGATCTCGACAGGATACCCGAGCAGTTCGACTACTACCGCGAGAGATATCTCGCCGGAAATTTCATGGACGCCTACGGAACTACTCTTGCTTTTGCCGTAGTTACCGATGATTTCGCGTTCTGTGCCCAGATAGGTGACGGAAGCTGCGTTGCTCTCGACGACAACGGCGACGCTTTCGAGCCGATACCGGAAGATCCGCGCTGTCACGACAATGTAACGACCTCGATGTGTCAGGACGATGCTGCGTATTCCGCGAGATTTTGTTATTTCCCGAAGGACAGCATACCGTCTGTCATCTTCCTCGGTACGGACGGCATTGAGAATTCATATTGCAGCCGCGAACAGCTCTACGGTTTCTACCGCGGACTTGCGCTCACTTTTTCGGAGAACGGTCTCGATGAGGGACTCCGTCAGCTTTCGGCTTTTCTGCCGGAAATGACCAAGCGCGGCAGCGGCGACGATGTAACGGTTGCCGGCATCATAGACTTTGAACAGCTCAAGGCTATGGAGGAAGTTCTCAGGACCTCTCTTGAGGAGAGCTCTGTTGAGGAAGCTCCTGCTGAGAGCGAATTTGCTCCCAGCACCAATACCGACGAGGAAAAAACTGTTGCCGCAGCTAATACCGTGAACACGGAAGCTCCTGAAAATAACGAATAAAATTACCGCCGATCCAGATGGACCGGCGGTTTTGTGTTATATTACAGTAAATGAGTTCGCGGCAGTCTCGCAGACCTGCGCAAAATAGCCTTTTCCGCGGAGTGCATTGGCACACCTTCCGGCTTCTTTCTCAGAAGAGAACAGTCCGAATACCGCAGAACCGCTGCCGGTCATAACGGCGTTCAGGGCGCCGGAAGCGAGCATTGCTGCCTTTATATCGGCGACTTCACGCAGACTTACAGCCTGTTCAAAGAGGTTGCCGAAGAATTCGTGGGAAGTCTCGGGAGAGGTTTTGAGTGCGTTCACAAGACCTGTTGTGTCGGGGTGTAGCGGAGCTTCAAGAGCGTCGATACGCGCGTAGGCTTCACCGGTAGAAACGCCCTCCTTCCCCTTAGCGATAAGGAGAGTCCTGCCGGAAAAAACGGGCAGGGGAGTGATCTCCTCGCCGATACCGCCGACATAGGCAGTACCGCCTGTGAAGAAGAACGGGACGTCTGCACCGAGAGTTTTTCCGAGAGCCGCGAGCCTGTCACGGTCAAGGGGCTTGCCGTTCAGTTCGTTTAGGCACCACAGCACAGCGGCTGCATCGGTGCTTCCGCCGCCCATACCAGCCTGTGAGGGGATACCCTTCTTTATGTGTATGGTGCAGCCGGCTGCGATACCTGTTTCCTCAGCGAATTTCAATGCTGCTTTGTAGGCGATATTGCGTTCATCGCAGGGAATAGAATCGGATTTTGCGAACATCTCCGGGAGCTCGCACGAAAGGCTTATACCCTCTCCGGAGAGTTCAACAGTTACCTCGTCATAGATGCCAACGGTCTGGAAAACGCTCTCGATGAGGTGGTAGCCGTTATCGAGCCTGCCGGTGACGTCGAGTGCGAGATTTATCTTAGCGGCAGTTTTTATCTTCATTTTTTCTCAGCCTCTAATTTTTCAAGGAACTTCTCAATGCGCTTCATAGCTTCCATGAGGTGCTTGAGGGAGTAAGCGTAGGAAATACGCATATAGCCCTCGCCGGATTCGCCGAAAGCGCTTCCGGGAACGGCTGCAACTTTTTCCTCATAGAGCAGTCTTTCGCAGAATTCCTCGCTCGTCAGACCGGTGGACTTGATGCAGGGGAACACATAGAATGCTCCCTCCGGATTAAAGCAGGAGAGTCCGAGGCGGTTGAATTCGGTCACAAGGAACTTGCGGCGGATATTGTATTCCTCAGCCATTTTAGCTATTTCGCTGTCGCAGGAGTCAAGAGCCTCAACAGCGGCGTTCTGGCTTATGTATGGGCTGCACATGATGCCGTACTGGTGTATTTTCGAGATCTGTGAGATTATGGGGGCAGGAGCTGCAACATAGCCGAGTCGCCAGCCGGTCATTGCGTAGGCTTTTGAGAAGCCGTTGACGTAGATAGTACGCTCAGCCATATCCTCGAGCTCGATGATCGAGAAGTGCTTTCTGCCGTAGGTGAGCTCGGAATAGATCTCGTCCGAGAGCACCATGATATTGGTATCGCGGAGGAATTCAGCGATAGGCTCGAGATCCTCGCGTGTCATAACTGCACCGGTGGGGTTGTTCGGGAAGGGCAGTATAATGAGCTTTGTGCGGTCTGTGACCTTGTCACTGAAGTCCTCTACTGTCAGCTTGAAGTTGTTCTCGATGCGCGTGGGAACTGACACCGGCACTCCGCCTGCAAGCTCGACGAGGGGAGCATAGCACACGAAGCAGGGTTCAACAACGAGGACCTCATCACCGGGATCAATGAGTCCGCGGAGAGCTATGTCGATAGCTTCCGAACCGCCTACCGTGACGATTATCTCGTCCTGAGGGTGGTACTCGATGCCGTGCTTTTTCTTGATGCGTCTGGAAATAGCGTTTCTGAGGGGTTCGATGCCCTTGTTTGGGCCGTAGACGATGTGCTTGCGTTCGAGGACCTGTATAGCAGCTTTTCTTATTACCCACGGTGTGGAGAAATCGGGTTCGCCGACGCCGAGAGAGATGACATTTTCCATAGTTCCGGCGATGTCGAAGAATTTTCGTATACCGGAGGGCTTGATATTCTTGATCTTATTGGAAAGAACCTTATCGTAGTCTATCACGATCAGCCGAGTCCCCTTTCGTCCGGCTCTTCACCGTCGATGAAGATGCCTTTTTCCTTGTATTTTTTGAGAATGAAGTGAGTTGAAGTTGAGAGTATGCCGTCGATAGTTGCAAGGCGCTCTGAAACGAAGAATGCAACGTCCTTGAGGTCGTTGCCCTTGACCTCTACTGCAAGGTCGTAAGCACCGGAGGACATAAGGCTGACGCTCTCGACCTCGTCGTACATCATGATAGTCTTTGCGATATCATCGAAGCCGCAGTCACGCTGAGGAGTTACCTTGAGCTCGATAGTAGCGTAAACAGTGGATTTGTCGTACTTGTCGTCGTCGAGTATAACGCTGTAACCGCGGATTATTCCGGCGTCCTCAAGCTGCTTTATTTTGGCGGCAGCCTCTTCGGCTGAAATACCGAGCATCTCTCCGAGAGCATTATTGGAGATACGCGCGTTCTGCTGTAATATCCTGATAATATCGTTCATAGTAACAACTTCCTTTCGTTGGATCATATGGGGACGGCGTCCCGTGTTGAAGGTTTAGTCTATCCTTATAAATACCGGCTTGCGTTCCTTAAAGCAGGTGAGGTGAGTGAAGCCGGCAGTCTTTGCTATCTCAGCACCGATGTTAACGTCCTTGCCGATGTCATCGACTGTGTGCGAGTCTGAGCCTATCGACAGTATCTCACCGCCGAGCTCGCGGAACATTTTCACATATTTCAGGTCAGGGAAGGTAGCACCGAAGCCCTGTCTGATACCGGAGGTATTTATCTCGATGCCCTTGCCGTTCTGAGCGAGGGTACGGAAGGAGTCAGCGATGATGTCGTCAAAGCGGCTGATGTCGGCTTCGATGCCGTTGCGCTGCTTCATATAGCGCAGGCAGTAGGTGATATGACCGAGAACGTCGAAGAGTCCGGTCCTGCACATTTCGGCGACTTCCTTGAAGTAGCGTTCGAGGAGGTCATATATACCGTCCATGGACATTTTGGTGTAGTCTATGTAGTAGAAATCCTTTTCACCGGCTATCTGGTGGACTGAACCTATTATAAGATCGAGTCTTTTGTCGGCGTTGACCTTTTCCGCGACAGCCCTGTCATGGAGTATCTGACCGAGCTCTGTACCGCAGATGAGGTTGAGCTTTCCGGCGTATTTCTCCTTGAGTGCTGTTACGGCTGAGACGGAAGCCTCGAAGTCCTTGGCGTAGTCATAGTAATCGAGGACTTCCTTTTCCTTGGCGGAGTAGTGCTCCTCGGAGTACCAGGCATTGCACTCGCAGTGATCGGTAATTGCGTAGGCGGCAAGACCGAGCTCCGCGGCTCGTCTGACGCATTCATTGATGTCAGCTTCGGAGTCCATTGAAAACTGTGTGTGGGTGTGGCAGTCGAAAAGGTTCATATATCTACCTCCTGTTACCAATGTATTTTATAATTATACCATATATAATAAAAAATAGCAACTGTTAATTGAAATTTCAGATGTGCAAAGATCACGGATATGTATGCAAATAATATTGTAGGAGCGCATTCCGTGCGACCGCGAAATACGGATACATATGAAAGTTCAGGCTGCCGACTTTGGTAAAAAAATAAAATTATCATACCCTCTTTATTTTTATTCCAGAGTATGATATAATTATAACATACAATGCGTTTCGTAGGAGACGTTATAATAAACGGAGGTTTTTATTTATGAGAGCAGTCGTAACTGTAATAGGCAAGGACACCGTTGGTATCCTTCATAAGGTGAGCGGTATCTGTGCCGAGTATAATGTGAACGTTATAGAAGTAACACAGAGCGTTCTTCAGGATATGTTTGCAATGATAATGCTTGTGGACATAACAGGCATCAGCGGGGATTTCTCTGCGCTTGTTGACAGAATGGACTCTCTCGGGAAAGAGCTCGGACTCTCTATCCACACGATGCACGAGGATATTTTCAACTCAATGCACAGTATATGATCTGAAAGGATGTCCGGTAAATGCTTAACGTATATAATATTCTTGAAACCATTAGAATGATACAGGACGAGTATCTCGATATTCGTACCATTACTATGGGAATATCGCTCCTCGACTGTATCGACACTGATATAGACAAAGCCTGCGAAAAGGTCTACAACAAGATAGTCTCAAAGGCTGGCAATCTTGTTCCGGTAGGTCAGCAGATAGAGAAGGAGTACGGTATCCCGATAGTTAACAAGAGAATTTCCGTAACACCTATCGCAATGCTTGCAGCTGCCTGTCCGAACGACAATCCCGTGAAGTTCGCAAAGGCTCTCCAGAGAGCTGCCGATACCTGCGGCGTAAACTTCATCGGAGGCTATTCCGCACTCGTTCACAAGGGCTTCAGCGCCGGTGATATGGCACTCATCAAGTCTATCCCGGAGGCTCTTGATGTTACACAGAATATCTGCTCGTCCGTAAATATCGGCTCTACCAAGTCCGGTATCAATATGGACGCTGTAAAGATAATGGGACAGATCGTCAAGGAGTCTGCTGAGAGGACTGCCGACCGCGACTGCATAGGACCTGCAAAGCTCGTTGTATTCTGCAACGCAGTTGAGGATAACCCCTTTATGGCAGGAGCTTTCCATGGCGTAGGTGAGCCCGACTGTGAGATACACGTCGGTGTATCCGGTCCGGGAGTTGTCCGCGCAGCTCTTACAAAGTACCCTGATGCTTCTATCGACGAGATAGCAGATGTCATCAAGAAGACCGCATTCAAGATAACCCGTATGGGACAGCTCGTCGGTGCAAGAGCTTCCGAGCTTCTCGGAGTTCCCTTTGGTATCGTTGATCTCTCTCTCGCTCCAACTCCGGCAGTCGGAGACAGCGTTGCACATATCCTTGAGGAAATGGGACTTGAGATGTGCGGTACTCACGGTACTACTGCTTGTCTCGCAATGCTCAACGACGCTGTCAAGAAGGGCGGCGTAATGGCTTCCTCAACAGTCGGAGGACTCTCCGGCGCATTCATTCCTGTTTCTGAGGACGCAGGTATGATAGACGCAGCAGTAGCAGGTGTACTCAGCCTTGAAAAGCTCGAAGCTATGACTGCTGTATGCTCAGTAGGACTTGATATGATAGTCGTTCCCGGAGATATCACTCCCGAGACTATCTCTGCGATAATCGCTGACGAAGCCGCTATCGGTATGGTCAACTCCAAGACCACCGCGGTACGTCTTATCCCTGCTATCGGCAGAAAAGAGGGCGAGACTCTCGAATTCGGCGGTCTGCTCGGAAGCGGTCCTGTTATGCCTATCAGGGAGAAGTCACCGGCGAAGTTCATCAATCGCGGCGGCCGTATCCCGGCACCTATGCAGAGCCTGAAAAACTGAGAAAAACGCTCCGGCGTTTCAATAAATTATCAAAGAAAAGAGGTATTGGAAATGGCAAAAAACAAAAATCTTGAACTCACACCACTTGGCAGAACGGCGTACATAGTCGGACTTATCGCGAGCGGAGTCATCGTACTCATGGTAATCCTCAGTCTCTTAAATGTACTGCCGGGCTGGTTTGACGAAATGTATGTAATGGCACCGGCGATGTCGGTCGTACTCTTCACGCAGGGCATGAGAGAGTGGAAGAGGGACAGATTCCTTTCCTTTATCTCATATGTTGTAGCGGTCTTTCTGATAGTCATCACTATCAAGAAGATCGTAAGCTGAACTGCAATGCAGGGGCGGAGGGCGAGTCATCTCCGCCTGTTTTGTTAAGGAAGTGAGTTTTTGGAGCTTACTGAGATATGCCGTGCATTCGGACTTTCAGGCTGTACGGAAGCGGTTCCGGTGAGCACGGGACACATCAATGCGACTTACCGCGTAAGCTGCGGAGAGGGCGAGTTTATCCTTCAGGCACTCAATACGGACGTTTTCCCTGAACCTGATACCATCGAAAAGAATACCGCTGCCGTTACGAAAGCGTTTGAAGTCAGCGGTGAGGAGAGGGTGAGAGTACCTGAGTGGCTTTATGCTGACGGGAAGCTCTTTCTCCGCAACGGTGAGAGCGTCTGGCGTATGTACCGCTGTGCTGCGGCTGAGGATACCGCCGAGAACAGGGACTTCCTCGCCGGATATGCCTTCGGTGCGTTCATACGCATCATGAGCGGAACGAAGAAGAAACTGACCTGTGCGGCTGACGGCTACCACGACTATGAACGCTATTTCTCGCGCCTGAAACGCTTTTCCGGCAGCGGCAGCATAGACAGCGGTATACTGCGTAGACTAAGCAGCCTCAGCGATACGCTGAACGAGGTCTTCAGCGCCGTCCCTAAGAGGAATATCCACGGCGACGCCAAGACCGATAACGTGATAACCGGCTCTGTTTGTACCGTCATAGACCTTGATACGGTTATGGAGGGCTATGCGGCAATAGACTTCGGTGACCTGATACGCTCGGTCTGCGGAAACGGCGCTGCCGACCTCAGCAGAGTCAGGGCGGCTTCGTCAGGATATGCAGCCGGCTGCGGCGGAGTTCTCAGCCGTGCGGAGGTCGATTCGCTCTACTACGGCATTCTCTGGACAACAGGGGAGCTTGCCGTGCGCTACCTGAACGATGCTGCGAGCGGAGAGAGGTACTTCCGGAACAGGACTCCGGCAGAGTGCCTGAAACGCGCCGACGAGCTTCTCGGGCAGCTGAGCGCTTTCATAAACGCCGGTGATGAACTGACCGGCATAATTTACAGTTCGTTCGCGGACTGAACGGAGATGATAACTTGGATAACTCTTTGATGACTGTTGCCGATGCTGTAAAGCAAGTGACTGAGATATTCGGTGTGGAGATAATCGACGACCAGAAGAGGTTCTGTGCGGCTTTCGGAGACATCGCGCCAAAGCTGAGCAAGGAGAAGAAGGCTTTCTACGTTGCGCTGAGCGAGAACGTCGGCAAGCTGTATCTTCGCGAGAACGAGAATGTCCTCTCGGGCGGAAAGACTGCTTCTGAGGTCATAAATCAGGCGAAGGCGATAATCAGCGAGTACCTCAACGACGACAAGGCAGTCATGGTCGCAGAGAGCTTTGCATATGCGCTGGGCTGGAAGGACGTTCCGACAGAGATAACGGACGCCGGAGACGATGACGGCAAAAGCTATACCGGTACAGTTGTTGAGGAACTCTTCCGCAGAGCACAGAACGGCGACAACGATGCCTGCTTCAACCTCGGCGAGAGCTTCTACTACGGACGCGGTGTCAAGCAGGACTACAAGAAGGCAGTAGAGTGGTACACAAGGTCCTCCGAGCGCGGCGACTGCAGCTCGCAGAAGAAGCTGGCAGCCTGCTGGTACTCCGGCATCGGCACTGAAAGCGATATGTCGAAGGCAGCTTACTGGTACAAGGAGGCTGCCGAGCAGGGCGACTTCGAGTCGCAGAAGGCTCTGGTAATGTGTTTGAGAGTCGGCGGAAAGAACCTCCCTCCCGACCGCGAACGTGCAGAAAAATACGCGGCGAGGTACGGTGTTACCATTGAATATGACGACAGAGCAGAGAAGCTGCTCCGTGATGCGGAGAGCGGAAACTCCGGAGCGCAGTTTGACCTCGGAAACGCCTATTTCAGCGGAAAGGGAATGCCTGCCGACAGGGAGAGAGCTGTGATATGGTACAGGCGCGCAGCCGATCAGGGCTATGCACCGGCGATGTTCAATCTTGCCTGCTGCTATTCGGTCGGCATCGGAATTGCTAAGGATAAGGAACGGGCGGTATACTACCTGAAAAAGGCTGCCGCTTCGGGTGACCTCGACGCTATGAACAACCTTGCGAGTGCCCTTTACTTCGGCGAGGGCATTGAACAGGACTACCGCAAGGCTGCACACCTGTGGCTCAAGGCGGCTAACGGCGGACTTTCGAGGGCACAGTTCAATTACGGTGAGTGCAAGTACAACGGCTGGGGCGTTACGAAGAATTATACGGAAGCTGTTGCGTGGTACAGGAGAGCGGCTAACCAGTCCGATCCGGACGCACAGTATTCGCTTGGCTGGTGTCTCCAGCACGGCGAGGGCATAAACTGCGATGAAAACGCGGCTAAGCATATGTACGAGCTTGCTGCAAATCAGGGCAATGTCAAGGCACAGGTAGCGCTCGGCTACTGCTATATGAACGGTCAGGCTGCGGACAAGAATTACGCAAAGGCAGCCGAGTGGTTCGAGAGGGCAGCTCAGCACGGTGAACAGGAAGCTGCAAAGATGCTCGTATACTGCCGGAAGTACGGCGGATTTATGGTGTTAAAGGACGAGAACAAGGCGCGTATGATAGCTGACCAGTACGGCGTTGATTATGACTCCGTCTGAACGGATAACGAAAATGTATACCGGCGCCCGTGTCCAATTTAATATTGTAATACGGAATGTCGATCACGGAACGCCGGGGGCGGCGTTCACTACGTTCGGTTCAGGCAACAGTTTCAAATAGAAAGAGCGCACATCGTGCGCTCTTTTTGTTATATGAACCGAAATGCTGGCTGCCGTTGCAGGTCTGCGTCACATATCTCCGCTCTTGACGTCGATAGCGTCGGTAGTCTTGGTGATGTCGCCGGTGAGACCGCACCAGCCGCAGGTTATACGTTCCTCGTTGTTCCAGCAGGAGAGCTTGCCGCAGCGTCCGCACTGTACAAACTCCTTTGTTTTGCAGTAAGGGCAGCCGTTGAATTCCTTGGTGGGAATGAGGTTGCCGGTTATTTTTGTCCTGTCGTAGCCCTCGCGTGAAGCGCGGCTCTCATCGAGCGGAAAAGCCCATGTCCTGAACCAGTCGCCGTTCTGTTCTTCGATGCGGACTCCGTAAATACGCTTGGCTTCGGGGCATTTCATGATAATGACTTTAGCATTCATTGTCTGTATCCTTTCCGGTGTTCCTGCGGTAATCCGAGGGCGAGCAGCCTTCGCATGACCTGAACTGCCTTACAAAATAGTTATATGATGAATAGCCGCAGTCACGGGCGATGTCGGTGACTGTGCGGTCAGTCTGGAGGAGGAGCTTCTTGGCTTTTTCTATGCGGAACAGTATCATTTCCTCGATGATACTGTAATTGAAATATGCCTTGTAGGTCTTCTGGAGGTAGCTTTTGCTGAGGTAGAGACTGTCGGCTATCTCGCTTATCTTCCACGGACGCTCGGGGTTTTTCATTATCCTGCTGCGGAGCATACACAGCTTCTCGAACTGCGGGCTCGAAGTGTTTTCCGAGGTCACATAAGTGTAAATGCGGTTGACAGTGGACTTGTACACCGCATCGGAAGCCTGTGCGCCTGAGCCTGCCGTGAAGCTGAAAACGCCTACGGAAAAGTCACCTGCTGAGCTGTCGCTGCCGGAGAGCTTCATGCTCTTGACGCGGGAGAAGAGGGAGTTGCTGAAATGCTCGGCGCGGTCGCGGGAACGTGTGATGATGCAGAAGGTGCTGTCGCCCCAGAGACCGCATATCTCGTCATTTGAAGCAGATGCGGAGATAGTTTCGGCGAAGGTGCGTATCAGCTTGCGGCACTTCTCCTCACCGCTCTGGTAGTAGGCTTTTTTGATGCCTGAGAGCTCGATAGTTATGATATCTATCTGAGTATCTGGGGCATTGTGCGAGTTGAGCAGTGCGAACTCTTTTTCGATGCCGCTGCGGTTGAGCAGACCTGTGTGCTCATCGTAGATGAGAGCGCGGTTCGTGACGGCTATCGTGTTGTTCATGAGCATTTTCAGCCGGACGTGTTCGAGAGCAACGTTGACGTAGTTGATCCATTGCAGGTAAATAGACCTGAATGAGAGCGGCTCCTTGCCGAACGAGATGCCGGCATAGCCGAAAAAATTGTCATTGTAGTGGAGAGGTGAAATGTAGTAAGCGGAGGGGAAGCTGCGCTCCGTATTGAAAACGGGGAGGAGGTCATTCGAGCTGAAGGGCTCTTTTGCAGCGTTCTCGCGCATTACAGTGGATTTAGCCATTATCTCGGTCATCTCATCGCCATAGCGGAAGTTGAGGACAGAGGCTGTATCGGAGTGTGTTGACTCGATGAACTTGTTCGTCAGGCATATGCACAGCCGCGACATCTTGTAGAGAAGGAAGGTGTAGTTGTCGAGGCGGTCAGCAAATGTGGGGATATCCTGAACATTGGTGATATCGAAGAGCATATCGCCGTAAAGCAGCTCGTTCTCGAAGCCGGTGTTGACCTTGTCAGCTCTTGCTGAACCTGGACGGACAGTCGGTGTAACACAGCAGCCGCAGCTTCTTCCGAGACGTATGCCGCCGTTCTCATTGGGAACTCTGCTGCAGATCTTACCTGTGATTATGCGGTAGAGCCGGCGGAAAGCCTCTGCGCCGAGCTGGAAATTCGGGCGGCTGTAACTGGTTATGCTCGGTTCTGAGCGGAGACCTTCCTCGGACGAATCGTAGCCGGTGACAGCGATGTCCTCAGGGACTCTTATTCCGGCAGCCATAAAGGCGTCCGTGAGTCTTATTGCCATGACATCGTTGCCGCAGACGATAGCTTCGGGACGCTGCATCTTTCCGGAGATGATACGTTTTGCGAGGTCATCGGCAGCGTTGTGCCAGAAGTCACCATACTCATACATCGAGCGGTCGCAGCTGAGGGAATGCTTTTTCATGGAAGCCTTCCAGCCCTCGAGTCTCGACTCGGAGATATGGGCATTGCGCGGACCTGTCAGGCAGAAGATGTGTTTTTTGCCGTGGACGTCTATGAGGTGGTCGGTGATAGCTTCAAAGGCACTTGTATCGTCGACGGAGGTAGTCTCAAAGCTCTTGTGGTCGTTGCAGTCGAGCAGCATGACAGGCTTTCCGGAGCGCTTGAGCAGGGACTCGATGTAGTCTCTGATCTCAGGGCGGTAGAAGGAGTTTCTGTCGTATAAAAAACCGGCGAAACGGTCGGAGAGAATGAGGTCGAATATAGCTTTCTCGGCGTTCTTATGCGGAGAATCCGAGAAAAAGTTGTGGAGCGGCGCAATTACGGCGACATCGCAGCTGCTTTTGAAGGCCTGAGAGATGATACCTCTGAGTATCTCTTTCTGAAAGTCGATGTGGCAGTCGGTTATGACAGCGCCTATCAGTAAACGTTTTCGCATAGTAAAGCTCCTAACAAAGATGACTGGAAACGAGTGCATATTAAAAATCAGACTTAATAATGCACAGCATAATAGTTTATATGTAATATTGTATCATATGTCGGAAGAAAATGCAAGATGATATTTCATATTTGTTCACTGAATTCCACATTCGCTGTTCAGAAAAAAGGACGTACCGAAGTACGTCCTGAGTTTTGATGTCATAGAGATTTGAGTATATCGCTTGTCCGCATTATCTGTACACAGCCTAAGAGAGCCGCGAGACCTATGCCGAATATTATCAGAGCCATAAGCAGGATATTCACCGGCTTTACTCCGCCGGCAGTCATAAGCTGCTTCGCAGGGACCTTGTCTCCGCCTATCTGACCTTTCATGCGCCTCAGTGTCTTCATAGTGTAGCGGTAGTACAGCCAGTTTCCGAAGAGACAGAAGGCTATGCTGACAATAACGCTGAACACGCTGAATATGCCGTCGAGGTTCTCAAGGGACGACTGGTTGTCGTATATCATTGAGAGGAATGATTCTGTGGACGAATTTGAAGAGATGTTCTTGCTGAGCCACAGAATATAGGTAGGCATATTGAAGATTATGGAGAGAATGGCTGATATTATCGCCCAGCCCCACATCTTTCGGTTTGCGAAATAGAAGTAGGGGAACACAAGACATGAGAGATTGAACGATATCTTTGAGCCGAAGTCCTTCATACGCTTGAATATCGGGATATAATAGAGGGTATTGGTACAGACGAACTGTGATACTTCCTTGAGAGTAGCGCCGCCCATATCCTCATCAGGATCAAATCCAAGGTAAGGTCTTACAGCCTCGAACTCGTTTTCCATATACTGAACGAAAGGATCTTCGCTGGCAGTTTCCTTGTTCTGCTGCTCATCGGCATCGTTTTCCTTTTCTTTGTCTTCCTGGACCATATCAGCGCCGCAGCGGATACACTTTACGGCGTTCTTGGGGTTGGGAAAGCGGCACTCGGGACATGGTATGACTTCACTGTTTTCCTGTATGGCAGCCGTATCGGCGAGTGACTTGTGCCATTTTTGTCCGGTCTCGTGGAAAGCGATATTGGCGCACCTGTTCTCGATCTTATAGCAGGCTCTGTGGTGGGGCGAACCGCAGTCAGGGCAAACGACAACGTCATCGTCTTCCTCGAACACATTTCCGCAGGCTGCACATTTTTCACCCTTGAATTTCATAGCTTTCCTCCTATCCTTTAAAATACACATATTTATTATATCACTTTTTGTGGGATAAAATCAAGGGCTTTTTGAAAATAATGCTGAAAAAGCTCCTCCGAGCGGCGGCAAATGTCCGGAAATGGCGATATTATGCGAAACTGCGTGTGGGAACGTTCACCGGCGGTTGACATTTGAGCGGTGATGTTGTATAATCTTAAATATAATAATTGCGCAGATGATGCGAAGAGGGAGATAATATGAGGTCAAAAGGCACGAAAACCATTGCAGAAAACAGAAAAGCCAGACACGATTACTTCGTGCTCGAGACTTATGAGGCAGGCATCGAGCTTGTCGGAACAGAGGTGAAGTCTATCCGTCAGGGCGGAGTCAACCTCAAGGACAGCTGGTGCTCGATAGACAAGGGCGAGCTTTTCGTCAGAGGTATGCACGTTTCGCCGTATGAAAAGGGAAATATCTTCAACCGTGATCCGCTGAGAGTACGCAAGCTGCTGATGCACAAGCGCGAGATAAACAAGCTCTACGGAACGCTCAAGCAGGAGGGACTTTCACTGATACCGCTGAGCCTTTACTTCAAGGACTCGAAGGTCAAGGTTCAGATCGGACTCTGCAAGGGCAAGAAGCTCTACGACAAGCGTGCGGATATCGCAAAGCGTGACGCAAACCGTGAAATAGACCGCAGTCTCAAGAGCCGCAATCATTGACCGGGATTTCAAGGCTTCACAGTGAAAGGGGAGTTTCATATGCTCATACCGGAACCGCTAAGGAAAGGCGATAAAGTCGCAATAATAAGCCTGTCGAACGGCATACTCGGTGAACCGTACTGCGCTCACACGAAAGAAACAGGTCTTGAACGCCTGCGCAGGTTTGGACTTGAGCCGGTTTTTACTGAAAACGCTCTCAAGGGCAGCGAGTATCTCCTTGCTCACCCGGAAGCCCGTGCCGCAGACCTCAGAGCAGCCTTTCTTGATGACTCGATAAAAGGCATAATAACCGCTATCGGCGGCATCGAGACCTTCCGCACGTTTCCTTACCTTATGGAGGACGTGGAGTTCAAGGAAGCCGTCCGCAGACACCCGAAGCTCTTCCTCGGCTTTTCGGATACCACCCACAACCATTTTATGCTTCACAGGCTCGGCTTGCAGACCTTCTACGGGCAGGCTTTTATGTGTGATATCGCGGAGCTTTCCGGTGAAATGCTACCATATTCGGAGGAACAGTTCGAGAGTCTTTTCGCGCCCTGTCACGGACGCAGGATAACTCCGTCGGATACATGGTACGATGACAGGACGGACTTTTCGCCTGCCGCTCTTGGAACTATGCCCGTTTCCCAAAAAGAGACTCACGGCTACGAGTTATTGCAGGGCAGCCCCGTCTTTGAGGGTGAACTCCTCGGCGGCTGTGTGGACAGTATGGGCGAAATGCTCCTTGCCGGCAACCTCGAAAGGCTCGGCAGCCTGATAGCTCCGTACTGTGAGCGTATCCCCGGACTTGCTGACGATTTCAAGGCTCAGTCAGAGATAGTCAGCAGATACAATATCTTCCCGGAAGCTGAGGAGTGGAGGGGGAAGATATTCTTTGCCGAAACGAGCGAGCTTGCACCGACTCCCGAAACACTCAGGATTTACCTCGAAGCATTCAGGGAGCAGGGCATTTTCGCCAATGTTAACGGAATAATTGTCGGTAAACCGATAGACGAGAAGCACTATGAGGAGTACAAGGACGTATGGCGTGAGGTCGTGGATAATGCAGAGCTGCCGATACTCTACAATGTGAATTTCGGTCACTCAGCGCCGCGAGCTATACTGCCCTATGGAGCAAAAGCGCGTGTTGACGCGGAAAAGCAGGAGATAACCCTGCTGTAACAGCTTCAGGACGCCGTCAGTTCAAAGGAGGAAATATCATGATAAGAGAAGCAGTAAAAACTGACCTTGAGGGCTTGCTTACGCTCTATATGCAGCTCCACGACAACCCGTTCCCTGAGATAGACGAGCGCGTTTCCGGCATATGGGATACGATAATGTCGGACAGCTCCCACCACGTCATAGTCGCAGAGGAGGACGGGAAGATAGTTTCGTCCTGTATCTGTGTTGTTATCCCCAACCTCACACGCGGTCAGCGTCCCTACGCATTGGTCGAGAACGTCATAACCGACAAGGACTACCGCAAGAGAGGTCTCGCAACAGCCTGCCTTAACTTTGCAAAGGACATTGTTGTTAGGGATAATTGTACAAGACTGATGCTCATGACCGGCTCTAAGGAACAGTCCACGCTTGATTTCTACGAACGCGCCGGTTATGATCCGAACGATAAGATAGCCTTTGTGCAGTGGCTGATAGAAAGATGAGCTGACGGTTTTCGACTGATTTTCTGCTGTTTATTCCTTGACAACGCAGAATAATTGTTGTATAATAAACATATATTATCATTACTTGCGTACCACCGATAAGCGAGCGGAGTACGGCGTGACCTCCATAACCGTCGCCACGTTTAAATATAAACGCAAGAAATAACATTACAGTTTCTAGAAATAGCGAACTGGTAGCTGCTTAAGTCAGCTACTGTCCACCGGATGAGTACCACGGCTTCCGCTTGGGCATTGATCAGTGGTGAACGATACAAGGGCGTGTCCGTGCCCCTGTATTGTATACGGACTACTCTGACTCTCAGCCCGTTTACCGGCGGTCTGTCAGGGGAATTTTAATAGGTAAAATACGCTCGTAGAAAGTTGTATGGATGAGTTTTCGGACAGGGGTTCAATTCCCCTCGCCTCCACCAGAATCAAGGCTTGTAAATGGCTTAAAATAGTCACTTTGCAAGCTCGTTCTTTTTTATAAGTGCTTTCAACCACTTATTGACCACTTGTTTTTTAATTTGACATTTTAGTTGCTCCGCAGAGCTTTTGCTCTGCGGAGATTATTTATGTCATTGACATAGCTTGGCTTTCTTCTTCCTGCTCGTCCTCATCTCCTTCAGTGAACATATCAGATTCTTCTGCGGACTTGATTTCTGCGTTATCTTTCTCTCGTGTAAATCTCAGTGCGTTACTTATGGCATCGCAGTTTCGAGCCCTTGCCTCTTGGAACATATGGGAATACAGGTTCAAAGTCGTTCCTACGGCACTATGTCCCATATCGGATGAAACTGCGACAACATCTATTCCTTCATAGATGAGAAGTGATGCATGCAGGTGTCGTAGAGCGTGAATACCGCGGAATGGGATTTTTATTTTTTTACAATAATCCTTTAACCACTTATAGGGCATTTCTGGATACATCGGAGCCCCATTCCATTTAGTGAACAGTCTGTCGTGATCTTCCCATTTGCTACCGAGTCTCTGTGCTTCCTTTGACTGCTCCTGTTGAAATCTTTTCAGCAGTTCCATTACAGTTTCCGGGAATTTTGAAATACGTTGAGACTTTTTCGTTTTTGTGGTATCAGTATAGATACCCTTTTCAGAGGTGTACTGAGAGGTGCGTCGTATCTTAATTGTGTTGTAGTTGAAATCAATGTCTTTCCATTCAAGACCGAGCATTTCACTTCTTCGGAATCCACTATAAATTGCAAGTGTAAGATATACTTGATAGTTTAACGGCTCATTTTGCAGATTGCTGAACAGCTTTTTCACCTCGTCCAGCGTATATATTTCCTTTTCTGTCTGTTCAGTTTTCGGAACAACTACGCGCCTGCAAGGATTGTCCGTCAGCATACCCATTCTGACGGCATAGTTGAACACGTCGCTTATAAAGTTCAGGTGATGCACAGCTGTTTTTCTTGAAAGTGACTTGCCGTTGTTCAGATTTTTTTCGTTAACAAGCAGACCTGTGATGAATTTTTGTATGTCACGCGAAGTTATCTTGTCAAGCCGTTTGTGACCAAGAGCGGGATATATACGCTTGGTGACCTGTATCATCTTTGAATACGATGTGGCTCGCAGATTAACTTTAGCGTATTCTTCAAGCCATTGTTCGGCGAATGTTTCAAACTTGATTGCAGATGTTATTTGTCCTTTCTTGCATTCCTCCTCGAACAGCACCGCCTGCCTGTTGACCTCCTTTTCTATCTGCTTGGGAGTCATACCGGGGGCCGGATAGTAGCTTTTGTATTGGTTATGCTGCTTTCCGTCAACGCCATAGCCGCAAGATACTTTTATCTCATAAGAACCATTCTTCCTTTTTCTGAAAGTCGCCATATATCAAACCTCCGTTCAGTAATACGGCGCGTTTTTGCCAACGACATCATACCACAACTCTCTGTGGAAGTCCAGCAAAATCGCGCCGTTTGTACTTTTTTTACGCAGTCTCGCCGCGCAGATATCTAAGGAATAATTCCTTGTTTATGAGATATTTCTTACCCGCCATGATATGCGGCACCTGACCATTGATGCACATCTGGCGTACTCTGTATTCAGTCAGCCCTTCGACCAGAGTTGCTGCTTCCTTTATTGTAAGCATTACGATTTTAGTTTCTGTTTTGTTTTCAGCCATTCAATCATACTCCTTCTATTTGTTTCGTGGTTGTGTCTGATGTGATTTACATTGTTCATTTTTCATTACTCCTTTGTAAATTTTTGTTATGGGTACGGTCGTTTGGCGTACCCTTTGGTGAGCCTGCGATTTGCCGACTCAGGTATGTGAGGTGGTATTTCACCACCTCATAGTCGTGACGGGATATTTTATCCCGTCATACCGAATTCTCATTTTGAAAACTCGATGCAGGCACGTTGTGTTACCCCATATGCATACCGAGATCTTCCTTTTTCCTGAGCTCCTTTGCGAGTGTCTTGCGGTCAACGTGCTCCCGAGCGTATTCAGTATCGTCAGCTGGCTCGTCCTCTATCATCGAAGCCAAAGTAGCAATGCCGCCGATGATATCAGGTGCAGAAACTCTATCAGCACCACCAGTCGGAGCAGTCTGAAGCCGTGACTTCTGCTCTGCTCGTCGGAGCATTTCAGCTGCGATAAGGTCTGCTCGTTCAGCTTCCCAGCCTGTGAGACGAGAGCCTTCGCCGCCTGATCCAGCTTCGACACTTCTAACGTCGTGATTTCCGACGTTTGATTCTGTATCGCCAATGACTTCTCTATGACCTGATCGAGTATCGTCTGCTGATTTTGCAGGTACTGTTTCATCTGTGCATATGTCATGGTCTCGTCCGTCTGAGCCTTGACATCGAACAGCGTGTCCGTCAGCAACTCCAGCTGTGATATCACCGCCAGCCAGTTGTTTTCCTGGACGCAGACCATAGTTGGTATGTCCTGTGCTTCCTCCATATTCTGTTTGGAAGCTTCTTTCATTTCTTCGTATTTCGAACTCATATTCCATATTCTCCTTCCTGTATTTTGCTTCGTGAAGCTTGTTGTCGCGGCATCTCCTGCCGTTGGGACAAGTGTATGTGATGTACTTTCTGTTGTCCTCCCATTTCACATCGTAGCCACACTGCTTCATGTAGAAGCGAAACTGCTTCTTCGATTTTGCTCTTTTCATGACCATGTCAATGGTATTGGAGAGAGCCATCTTCCAACTTTCGCCTCGCATCGCAACACGATACTCGCCGTTAGTAACGCCGTTGCTCTGCTTGTGGAGCTCAGGACTCTTGAGGGTTGTCACTCCGTATTTGAGACATATCTCGTCTGATAATTGCCGCAGGTCTTGCAGTGTGAACTTGTTTGAGTGGTACTTCAAACATGTCTCTGCGTTGACTGCATTGAATATGAAGTGCGAGTGTATATGGTCAGCGTCGGTGTGAGTTGCCACTACAACTTCGTGCCCTTTGAACGCTCGATCCGCAAACTCAACTGCTATCTTGTGAGCAAGAGCTGCCTCTATCTTGTAGCCGCTCGGGTGTGACTGGACGAAATGATAGTACTTCACACCGTCAGTCTTTCCGTACATTTCTCTTGTGTTTTTGAACTCCTGATAGGCTGTGGGCAGCGAACAGTTGAGAGCCGTCACGAACTTTTTATTCTCGGTCTTGTCATCGCGGCAGATGTAGTCGAGGCTCTTCTTGCCACCGCCACCGCCTTTCGTACTTATCGCTGTGACCGTCGCCACTACTTCACCTCCCTCAGCAGCTGACCTATCAGCTCCGTGACCTTGGTATGCTCATCGAGGAGCGGCTGAAAGTTCACTGCGGTCAGCCTGTCCATGTTAGCCAGTGTAGCTATCTGATTCAGGTTGCGTCCGATAGCTTTCTGCTGCCGAACTATCTCGTCGACGCCATTGGCGACAACGATTTTCTTGCCGAGAGCGCAACGGATTACGAAGTCGTTGAGCTTCAAGCCGTGCCTCTCAGCAAGTTCATGGATATGCCTGCTTTCTTCATCTGTACAGCGTATCGCTATTGTCGTATTTCGTTTTCTCATGTTATCTACCTCCTGACTTTTGTTGGTGTATGCCTTTGAATTGAAGTGGGTTCGGGCTTCTGCCCGACAAGCAAAGGCGGCAGGCGGAATGCCGGCTGCTATGCTTGCCAACCCAGTGGGGTTGATTTTTCTCGGGTACCGCTACTTTTTCCTCTGCCGATAGTATCTGTGCGGTATCGCCACACTCGCTCCACGTTGCGCCACAATCGCTTTCACCGCCGCAGGTGGGATAACTACCCGATCTCTGTATCGATGGCAAAAAATGGGCGTTTTTGTGCGTGACAGTAACTCAGCCGTGACAGTAAAACTACCGACACGGAAACCTACTGACACGCCCCGCAGATGAAGCTATATGGACGTTTGTGAGCTGTCGGGCAACGCCTGCGTGACGGTAACATTTCTACGGTCACTACTGTCACACTTGCCGTTGTAGTGAAGAATAATAATGCGACCTCTGTGAACTCTTTCGTACTTAAACTCAATTCCGTACTTGCTGAGTTCATATCCGTTCTGTACAAGGTCTCTTGTAACTCTGTTCGGATAAATAATCTCAGTGGTAACTGATTTCAATTCTTCAACCAACTCAGTTGCAGTGCCTTCAAAGTGGATGCGCTCTTTGATGAAAAGATAAACAGCGGAGAGAACAATATTGTCGCGGCTCTTTTGTTTAGGTGCGCTCTCAACTATCCAGCGCATGACATCAGTATCAAAATGCATTTGCAGTTCAGCGTTCTCGAAGTCACGACCAACGCAGTGAAGTGTTGCACGACCTGAACCACGTCTTGTTTCTATGAGGACGTAACTTCCGTCTGCACTTCCGCTGATACCTGTACTGCCTGATATCAAATTGAATGGATCATTGTCCTTACACTTGCGAGTGTGATGTATCAGTAGAATGCAGATACCTAAGCGATACGCAAGTTGCTTGAGTGCAATTAATTCAGCATAGTCAGTACCATAGCTTGACTCAACATTGCTGCGTACCATTTGCATGACATCGACCACAACGATTTTCAAGTCATCGTGTTCTTTCTTGAAGCTTTCAATCTGCTCTTCAAGACCTGCACCTATTTTGTCAGATGCAACTGCAAAGTGTAATGACTCAATCGGTTCTGCGTTCATCTGAAACAATCTGTCCTGTACGCGCTGATAGTTATCTTCCAGGCACAAGTACAGCGCTGTACCCTGAATAGTTTCTCGACCAAGCACAGGAACACCTGTTGCAATGCTGAGACAGATATCCATTGCCAGCCATGACTTACGGACCTTTTGTGCGCCTGCGAGGACGTACAGTCCCTGTGTGAGCAGACCGTCAATGATGAACTCCTTTGGCTTGAATACTGTTGAGAGTATTTCTTCTGCGGTTTTCGTTTGTAACATATTACTCATACGATTCCTCCTTTCTCATAAGATTCCCTAACACAGCCGGCAGCTTTTTTTGTTACGGGTAACTACCCGCGCAAACTATTTGTGTGGGCTGTGTCGGGCAATTCGTCACCTCCTTGAACGTGGGCAATAAAAAAGCGCCCCGCGAAATGCGAAGCGTTTTGCCCTCTAAATATATTATGGTACGATTTTTTGAATTTGCATAAAATCAGGTAACAATTATTTTTCGTTCAAAACGACAATTTTACTTGCATTTTGATTTGAGGTGTGATATACTATAATCGGAGGTGAAGAACATATGTTTTTTAACATAACTTTTTACGTCAAAGGAAAGACTATTGAAGTAAACGGACAGGATTTCCTGCTTGGTGAGCTTACTGAGTCCTGCCTGAATATTGCTCCTGATGAATTCCATGAGATAAGAGACAGGCATAAAAAACTAAAGGATAAGATCAAGCCTGAAATTATAAATGAAACCCGTAATGAAAAATTACTTGATTCATGGATAGATGAACTCTTTGAAATCGACAGTCTGATGCGGAAACATATGATTTTTCAAGTAATAGGTGATTCGGTTGAGGAACTGCGTTCGTTAGTAAGCAGAAATGATCTCCTTGAAAGAATAACTGTTTTTCTTCCTATGGTTATTAAATATGATATTATAATTCAAGATATATACAGCTTTAATCAGACTATCTTCGTTTTTATTATAAACTGGATAATGAATCTCGGGAAATGTGAGCCATGGAACTATGCGGCAGCATATTATGATTTTGTATATTCACCATCAGCGTACAAGTATATAATAAACCCGATACAGCATAGCGGAGGTATGTATAAATACCATGATGCGCTGTCATCATTCACTCTTGTACCGAGAGAAAAATTCAAGGGCAGCGGTGAATACATTATTGCTGAGTATTATCATACATCTTCATTGCAATCATTATTGAAAATTGACTACATGAAGGGACTTATGATAGGTCACTGTATCCGCAGGTGCGAGCATTGCAAACGATTCTACCTTTCGACAAACGCATACAGAACACGTTTCTGCGACAAGCCATCAATTGAAAACCCAAAGTTCACCTGCAAGCAGATCGCATACAGGAAGACTCATATTAAGGATAGTAACGACAACAATCCGAAGTATCAGACATACAAGAAAGCTATTAATCGAATAATGCGCAGCTGTCAGCGCGGTACGATTACAGAAGATATACGCGATACATTATTAAATAAAGCCGAAGCCATATACCACAAGGCTTCTACATCACCAAAGTACAGTGATCAGGAGTTCGAGCAACAGATGAGCTCCAGTAACTTATACAAGCTGTGCGGCATCGAACCACCAAAGCGTGGACGTCCAAAGGCGGTGAAAGATGAAAACGGATAAACTTATAGAGCAGTATTATAACGGCGATGATACCGCCCTAGATATGCTGTACAGACAAAATATAGGCTATATCCATAATATCGTTGCCGACATTTCAAAGCGCAGCGGATTGAAGCTGTCTGAGGATATGCACCAGGACCTGGAACAGGTCGGTGCATTAGAATTCGTGGAACGACTGCGTGAAAAGAAATTTGATCCAACTATAAGCAAGCTCCAGACGTATCTTTATCCGTTCATCTTCGGAAAGATGTGGCGGTATATTGAGGAATACTATGGACTCATAAATATCTCACACGGCACTATGACACAGATACGCAAGTGTAAAAAGCTGCACGGTGACGGTCTTACAGTAGAGAAGATATCTAAGGAGTTGAATATAAAGGAGAAGTTAGTTGTTGATTGTCTGAACTTCACATTTCGATATGAACAACTGATGGTAACATTCGATGACGATCCTGACGAAGACCAGAACCCTCGCATAGCTCCTATCGGCGATAATGTCAGCAAGAAAGCTCTCCAACGAGCAGTATATCCATTGCTGAGACAGGAGTATGTCAAACTAAAGGCAGAACAACAGCATATTCTCGGCTGCTACCTGGGAATATTCGGCTATGACAAGATGCCTGTTTCAGACATCGCTGATATGCTCATGGTCACGAGAAATACTGCTCAAAAGAAGATTCGTAAAGCTCTAGAAAAGCTGTATGAGTATGTTTGGGACAGCGAGATAAAGTATTGGATAAATGCGTATTTGGCTTTGTTTTTATATTAAATTTTACTGTTGTTTTATCAACGAAACTATTGACTGATTTGATAAAAAATGCTAAAATATATATTGTATATAAATATTTCAGAGGGAGGTAAAACTATGAAAAAAACGGTCGCACTAATAACAGCAGTAATGCTTGCAACATCAATGGTCTCATCTTGCGGTAAATCCGCAACAAGTGGAAGCAGTAGCCAAAGAGGCGAACAAACTAATAGTGAACATCAATGGCAGAACTCAGAAACACTGAATGAATGGCAGAAGAGTTTACTTAAAGCTGAGGGACTTCCTACAGACATTGAACAGCTATCACCTTCGCAAAAGCGCTCTATACAGCATATCTACGAAATGATAACTTACCTCAACGAAAAATATGACGAGGAGTTCGTTTATGCCGGATATGTTGAACCGGGGGTTATGGATGAGGAAACTCTTTATGCTCGTTCACTATCGGATGAAAAGCAAAGCGCTGTTACTGTAAAAATTGACTCTAATGGTGATTTTACTGATGATTATTATAGTGTAGGAATTAGAGATTACTGTGAAAAACTCTATAATGACTTTATAAAGGGATATTTTAATTCTGATAAAGCTGTTATTTTTATTGATAATTTTGATTGCAAAATTAATAATCTCAATGAGATTAAAAATGATAATTTTGAAAACAAAGTTGGGGGACGTAATAATATATTTATTTCAAGTAAAATCTGTACAGAGAAGGAATTTGAGGATTTTATTGCTGATTATTATCGCTGGTGTGATAAACACGAACTTGTTCTAACTAATAGAATAACATTAATTGATATTGATGATTTTTCAAATGTTAATTATTTGAATTATACTGATTATTATAAAAAAGAACTATTTCTAGCAGATTATAGACTTAATCTATATGGGAATCATAAATATACAACAACTTTAGAAAAAAAACTTGAAGAATTAGGAAAAAACTATTAAGGAGATGCGATTATGAATACTATTTACTTAACAGATGAAGAATTATGCATGTTGGAGCAACTTACATATTTAAGTGAAGATGTTGCTGAAGCTGCTTCAAATGATACATATAATGTTGATTTCTTTAGAATTAACAAATCAGATACTGATTCAAAAATTAAAGATATTTTAAGTAGTTTTAATGATACAGCTCTTGCTAACCTTCGCAGTCATTCGGAAGCGATTGATCCATATAAAATCAGCGGAGTTGAATGGGCTGATATTATAGATTATCTTAAGACAAGCCGACTGAAAGATCTGTATTTGACAGATATCATGTTTAATAACGATAATTTTAATACATATATTGAACTGGTATATGAGAAGAATAACGAAAAGGAGGGTGAGAATAAAGAAATAAAAAAGGAATACATAAGTGTAAAGAACGATGTTATAACTGATGCTCTAAGGAAAAAAATAATTGAAAATAATCTTCAGTCACTTGTTTATAATAAAGTAACTGGTAAATATTTCGCTAATGCTAAAGATGATGAAGAGTATCCTTCATATCAACCCGATGATTATGTTCCAGTGAAAATTTATCGTCTTCCACTTGCACTTTGCTTTGTTGAGCAAGAAAAAGATGAAAATGGACATGAATATAAAAGGCAGATGCTTAAAGAGCATGAAGCCATAATCGCGTATAAAGGCACTTCAGGTGCTGATGAATGGGCAGATAATGTTAAGGGCGCTTATGTAACTGAGACTTTACCTCAAAAAGAAGCTTTGGATTTTGCGAACAGAATGGTTAGGGAACATAACTTTACTGAACTTACTGTAACCGGTCACTCTAAGGGCGCTAACAAAGCTATGTACACCACGATAATGTGCCCAAATGTAACACGCTGTGTTTCATTTGACGGTCAGGGTTTTTCAAGAGAGTTTATGAGTGATCTCAATAATATACCCAAAATTCTTAAACGTTCCAAGCTCATTACTCAATATTCATTGTCAACTGATTTTGTACATATCCTCTTGAATCAGCTTCCGGGTTCAAGACAGATATATTGTAAGGGATATGGAGTGGACAGTATTGGCTCAAACCATTCTCCAAATTCATTCTTTGTTCAGGAAACAAGTAAAGTTGACGGAAATGAAGTAGTCAATCTTAAATTAGTTAATTCTCATCCTACTTTTACTATAGAAGAAGAAAAAACAAACGTTACTACATTAAAAGGATTAATAGATCAAATTGTTACTCATGGAAGTGTAGAATTTCTTCAGTACGTTGAAAAGTGGCTGCCATTAGCCGTTAAAAAAGATAAAGAAGAATTAAACAATGTGCTTTTTGGTGATATTCCGCATTTCTCTGAGCTGTTAGCTAATTTGTTCTATTATACTAATAAAAATGATCTTGATTTTTATGATGTTATAGATTTGATGAATGAATTTAGTTGTAGTCTTGGAATTGGAGATGCCTTTGAACCAACAATTAATTGGGTATTTTATATGTTAAAACAATCTGTAGATTTAGATGAAAACGAGAAAATAAAATATATTGTATATGATTTATTAGACACAGAAAAAAATGACAGTATATTAGAAGACGTATCATCTGGATCAAACAATATAGTTATTGATGACCTATTTTCATGGGATGAAATAGAAAAAGATGCCATGGATTATATAATAAACAATATAATAAATAAAGTTGATGATATTGATAAACCGGTAAGTTTAAAAGATAAGGCAATACATTTCTTTGAGAAACTTACTAAACCTACCATATCAAAGCTTATAGACGACGTTGCATTCTATAAAGCAAATAAAAAATTAGATGATATAATTGATTCTTATGAAAATGTTATCAATATGATAAAGCAAAACTTTGATTCACTATGGTCAGAAATGCAAAAATCATACGCAGTATTAAAAGCTGAAGATAATGATCTCCTAAAAATTTATTATTCTGATTATATTTCAGAAAACGAAAAAAATAAAGAGGATTTTAAGAAGGTTTTTTCTGATAATCTTGGCTCCTTTTTTAATGAATATCCGATCATGTTTAGCGATTCAAATTATAATACTGTGGATGAATTTGTTAGAGATTATTTAAATGATCCTGAATCTGCAATTTTCGGTTATTCAAATAATATAATGCTCAATAGATTTATGAAGAATTTCATAAACACGATAATATATAATGCAG
Source organism: uncultured Ruminococcus sp. (assembly GCA_900318825.1). Taxonomy (GTDB): domain Bacteria; phylum Bacillota; class Clostridia; order Oscillospirales; family Ruminococcaceae; genus Ruminococcus. The sequence continues at coordinate 129,948 of ONMB01000001.1, read as the reverse complement.
TTAAGGAATTGCCTGCCAAATATGCTCGTTCATGGAGAATCGAAGATTCCGGTAATAATGTTATTTCAGATTACTCATCTGATACAGTTCTCTATACTGGCAAAGGTGATGATTTAGTTTATACTGGGAATGAAAGCAGTATAATACTCGGCGGTGAAGGAAATGATGTTATAATTGCCGGTGAAGGAAATGATGAATTATATGGTGATTCAGGTGATGACTATATAGATGCTGGTAATGGCCACAATTATATTTATGGTGGAGAAGATAAAGACTCTATATACGGCGGCACAGGTGTAGATGAAATTTTCGGTGGAGCTGGCGATGATACGATTTATGCTGGTGATGGTGAAGACAAGATATATGGTGGAGATAACACAGATACAATTCACGGTGGTGAAGATAGAGACTGGATCTATGGAGATGAAGGCGAAGATACCATTTATGGTGATGGTGGAAACGATACTATAGATGGTGGTATTGGTAATGATACTTTATACGGAAATGATGATAATGATACTTTAAGAGGAAGAGAAGGCAACGATACGCTTAACGGCGGTTTTAACGATGATACTCTCCGTGGAGGAGATAATTCGGATACATATCATTTCTATAAATCTGGTGGCAATGACAATATTTATGATAAGTATGGTTCAAATACGATTGTCTTTGATGGCGTTGATATGTCCGACCTCTCAATTGCTTACACTGATACGGAGCATCAAAATCTGCTTTTCACTATTATATCTACAAATGATACCTTAAAAATCATAGATTATAAGAACACAGCAGATAATTTCAAGTATAAATTTGAAGATGACTCGGATTACTATACTATTGAGGATAATGAAGGTGTACTTTCTTTTTCTAAGATAGAAGACAATGATATTGGTGTCAGATATGGTAGCCATTGGGAAGAACAGCACGATGATAATGAAAAAAGAAACAGTAACAGATATAGTACAGCGACTGCGGCACAGCCTCCGAAAGATCCACTTGTTATAGATTTGGGAACAAAGGGCATTAATCTTTCTACAGTTGAAAACGGTGTTCACTTTGATATTGACAAAAACGGCTTTGCTGAAAAGACAGTATGGACTGATGGAGAAGACGGATTCCTTGTTTTAGACAGAAATTACAACGGAATAATTGATGACGGCGGAGAGTTGTTCAGTGATCATGTGATAATGAAAAACGGTCTTACATCCTCTGACGGATTTGAAGCACTTGCTGATCTTGATGAAGATAACAATGGTATCATTGATGAAAAAGATTCAAGATTTTTCGATCTTCGTGTTTGGGTAGATTCGGAAAGAGACGGATTTTCCACAGCTGATGAAATCAAAACCTTAGCAGATTTAGGTATAACGTCAATCGTACTTCCAGAAAATCAAGCAGATCCGGATGATGATACAGTCGAGTTTATTAAAACCGGCTCTGTAATTTTTGAAGAAGGCATTCGTGATATTCAGGAACATTGGTTTGAGATCAATGGAGCAGACACTCAGGAAATCACTGTAAACAATGTGGAAAACGATCTGACATCATTTGGTAATATGCACAGCCTTTCCTATGCTCTGGAGCATGATGAAAGCGGAGAACTTCAGGCTTTAGTAGATTCCTTTAAGAATACAGACAGCTTTATTGAAAAGCGTATTATTTCCAGAAAGCTCCTCTACTTCATTACGGGTTCAACAGATATTAATGTGAACTCAAGAGGTGGTACAATTGATGCCAGAAACCTTCATGTCCTTGAAACGATCATGGGTGTGGATTCCTTTGTCGGTGTGAATGGTAGTACTACGCCAAACTCCACAGCAGCATCTATCCTGAATCAGCTATTTACCGACTTTGACAGAACATATTTCAATCTCATGAATAAGGTCCTTGGTATGGCTGATTATCTGGAAATGATAGAGGAAGAACCAAATGAAAAAGGAGAGATTGTTCTTGATCTCACCTCTGTTGAAGAAGTAGTAGATCACTACATTTCACTTGATATAGATGTACATGAGATGTTATACAATATCGGTATCTATGTAAAATCTTATGATACAACTTATGAAACTGATCATCTCAATTCCTTTATTGCACATTACCCTGACTATGCTGATGAAATCAGCGCAATGGTGAACGGCAATTTTGTAATTGGTACTAAGGAAGACGATACACTGAACGGCTTCAGTACACAAGATATCATCTGGGCAGAAGATGGAAACGACAGCGTCAGCACAGGTTCGGGCAACGATATCATCTACGGCGGTGCTGGCGACGATACAATCAACGCTGGCTTTGGAGATGATGTTGTCTACGGTAATGATGGCAATGACAATATTATCGGCGACGATGGAAACGATCTTCTTTATGGCGGAGACAATGACGACATTATAAACGGTAACGCTGGGAATGACATTATTTACGGTGAAAACGGAAATGATACTATTACCGGTGGCACAGGTGAAGATGTTCTTTACGGCGGAGACGGCAACGATTCCCTTAGCGGCGGCTCAGGCGATGATATACTCAGCGGTGGAGCAGGTGATGATACATATATTATCAACACTGAACACGGAAATGATACTATCTATGACTCTGAAGGACTCAGTACACTTGTATTTGGCGATGAACTGAGTGCGGATGACTACTCATTACATATCGACATAAATAGTGGTATTTCCCTCGTCAATAATGATACTGAAGAAACTATCTCTATACCGGATTTCATTAATATGCCGGAATCATATGACTTCACATTTGAAGGTGAGGCACAGATCATCGGCGGCGGTTCTTCTCGTCAGGTGATCGAAGGAACAGATGAAGATGATACAATTACTGCCGAAAATGGATTTAATATCATCAGAGGCGGAAATGGCGATGACACCATTACCGGCGGCGATAACCTCGACTTCATTTATGGAGGCGAAGGTAACGATGTAATCAACGGCGGCAATGGAACAAATATTATCCGTGGTGAAGCCGGAGATGATGTCGTTTCTGACGGAACCGATGACAGTTACCTTGACGGCGGTGAAGGAAACGATACTATCCATGCAGGTGCTGGCAATGACGTTATTATTGGTGGTACAGGTGAGGATGTGCTTTACGGTGAAGACGGAGACGATGTTATCGCGGGAAATGCAGGTAACGATGAAATCTTCGGAGGTAACGGTAATGATACGGTTTATGCTGATGAAGGAAATGATACCGTTCACGGTGATAACGGAGATGATTACCTGTTCGGCGGAGACGGTAATGATACACTTTACGGTGATGCAGGTGATGATTATCTCGAAGCAGGCAACGGCGAAGATGATCTCTACGGAGGTGAAGGAAATGATGTATTTGTCGGCGGTGAAGGCGTAAACAATATGCATGGTGAAGACGGAGACGATGTATTCCACGGCGGAAACGGTATAAACAATATGTACGGCGGCGACGGTGATGACAACTTTACAGGAGGCGAACTTGCTGACTATATCGAAGGCGGTGCCGGTAATGATACTATGAACGGCGGCAACGGCAATAACCATATGTTCGGTAATGACGGCGATGATACTATCTACGGCGGAAATGGCGACGACTATATTGATGGCGGCGATGGAAACGATGAGATTTTCGGCGGTAACGGAGTGAACACGATTTACGGCGGTGCTGGCAACGATATAATTCGTGACGGTGATAATGACAGCTTCCTTTATGGCGGTGACGGAGATGATGAGATCCGTGCAGGCGGCGGTTCAGATGTTCTCGACGGCGGTGCAGGCAATGACTACCTTCAGAGTGACCACGGCGGTGATGCATATGTATTCGGCATTGGATATGACGTTGATACGATCAATGCTTCTGCTGATCTTAATACAATTCTGATTCATGGCTATACAGCTGCTGATATGCATAACACAAGAATGCAGAATAACGATCTTGTCATTGATTTTGGTGAAGAGACAGGAGACAGACTTGTCATCACAGGCTTCTTTAACTTTGCAAGCAATAGTGACTTTAACTTCATATTCGATGATGAGACTGTTCTCGGTCAGCATGATATTACAGCTAAATCAGCACCTATCTATGGTACAGACGCAGATGATTACCTTATGGGTACAAATGACGATGATACAATCGACGGCGGTGCTGGTGACGACAGCCTTAACGGAAGCAACGGAGAAGATACTTACATCTTTGGCAAGGGTTATGCTCACGATACTATCAACGAATGGGGTAGTGACCACAGCGTTGTTGAACTCAAGGATATTTCTTCGGATGAGATTACAGTTTCAGATCAGTGGGGATCAAATCTCCTTATTGCAGTTAATGATACTGAGGACGTGCTTACCATCAGCAACTTCAAGTGGGGACAGGCTTCATATACATTCAGATTTGCAGACGGTGCAGAAGGCTATGTAGATAAGGATACATGGCAGCTTGTTCTCACAAAGCAGCCTGATCCTGTTGAGGAAGACATTGAGCAGACAAATGCAGAGCTTCTCAACGAAATATATGCGGATGAAGAGTTCGGTGCAGATATATTTGAGAATGACAGCACGATTATTTCTGAAGTTACTGACAGCATCACAGTATCAGACAATACAGAGGAAATGTCTGATATAACTCATATCCAGACAATGATACTGGCTGAGAATATGTCTGCATTCTCTGACTACAGCAATGTTTATGACAATGCAACTATTACAGATATTACTGCGGATACAACAGCTTTAGACCAGCTTCTCGTATCTTCTTCAGTGCAGTAACGATGAACTGATCTTAATACTTCGTGCAGCAGCTATATGCTGCTGCATATTTTTGTGTAAACGGAGGTCGTAAAATGACAAAAAAACAAGACAGCGGACTGTCCTGTTTTATGATAGTTATGAAGTTCCTTGGTATACCTATTACCAAGGAACAAGCTGAAAGCCTTGCAGTTCTTGATCCGGAACAAAAGACAGGGGAAGTTGAAATAATACAATCGGCTAAGGCATTAAAGACAAAAGCAAGGCTGTGCCAGCTGAATGTTAACAAACTGAAAAATGTGATGTCTCCGATAATTGCCAAGGATAATAATGGTGAATTTTTCATAGTTGCCAAGTCAAAAGAGGATCAATTTATGATACTCTTTGCAGATAAGACTCAGCCGGAAGTCAAAAGCCGTGAAGAATTGTCACAGATATGGGACGGAACTGCTATTATCATAACCAAGAAAGGAATACTTGACCGCGAAGCAGCATTCAGTTTCAAGTGGTTCATTCCGACTATACTCAAATTCAAGAAAGAGTTCATACAGGTTCTGATAGCGGTATTCACTGTCCAGATACTTGGGATACTTACTCCGGTAATGACTCAGGTAGTTGTGGATAAGGTGCTCGTACACCGCAGTATGTCAACTCTGAATGTCCTTGCGATAGGAATTGCAATAGTATATATCTACGAACTTATTCTGAGTCTGGCGAAGAATTATGTATTCACGCATACGACTAACCGAATAGACGTTATGCTGAGCTACAAGCTGTTCAAACACCTCTTTGCCTTACCGCTCAAGTATTTTGAGTCAAGGCGAGTCGGTGAAACAGTTGCAAGAGTAAGGGAACTTGACAGCATACGGAGTTTCCTGACCGGCACTCCGCTGTCGTCTATGATAGACCTGATATTCATTATTGTGTATATAGTAGTCCTGTTCCTTTACAGCAAGTTCCTTACACTTATCGTTCTGTGTTCAATACCGGTGTATGCTATCCTTTCAGCAATAGTAACTCCGCTTTTCAAGAGAAGACTTGATGAAAAGTTTGAGACGGGAGCTAATACTCAGTCGTTTTTAGTAGAGTCCATAACCGGCGTTCAGACTGTAAAATCATATGCTCTTGAGCCTAAATTCGAGAAGAAATGGGGAGATTTGCAGGCTGATTACGTCAAGGCAAGCTATAAGACATCAATGGTATCTGCAACTGCCGGAACAGTCGGTCAGTTCATCCAGAAGGTCTTTGACCTGCTGATACTTTTCTTTGGTGCAAAGGCTGTTATGAACGGAAACTTTACTGTCGGTCAGCTTGTTGCATTCCGTATGCTATCAGGCAGAGTCAGCGGTCCGGTGCTGAGACTTGTTCAGCTGTGGCAGGAATACCAGCAGGCTTCACTCTCTGTGAAGCGTATCGGCGACATTTTCAATACAGCTCCCGAGCCTGTTCTCAATGCAAATCAGACTTCTATGCCGACGCTTAAAGGCAGAATAGCTTTTGAAAACGTTCATTTCAGATATGATCCACAGGGCGGTGAAGTCATCAAGGGCATGAGCTTTGAGGTCGAATCCGGAACGATAGTCGGAGTTGTCGGACGAAGCGGTTCGGGAAAGAGCACAGTCTCAAAGCTGATACAGCGCCTGTATATACCGGAAGGAGGTAAAATAACCGTTGACGGTATGGATATTTCCCTTGTTAATCCGGCTATGCTCAGAAAGCAGATAGGAGTCGTTTTGCAGGAGAACTTTATGTTCAACGGCACAGTAGCCGAAAACATATCCATACATTGTCCGACTGCGACTATGGATCAGATAATCAAGTGTGCAACCATTGCAGGCGCTAATGACTTTATACTTGAGCTTCCTAATGGCTACAATACCATAATCGGTGAAAAAGGAATGGGACTTTCCGGGGGTCAGAAACAGCGTATTGCAATTGCAAGAGCTATTCTTGCTGATCCGAAGATACTTATATTTGATGAGGCAACTTCCGCTCTTGACTATGAGTCCGAAAGCATAATCCAGAACAATCTGAAAGAAATATGCAGGGGACGTACAGTTCTAATAATTGCACACAGACTTTCGACATTGAAGGATGCTCAGAAGATAATGGTTATTGATAAGGGTGAACTGGTCGAGTATGATACACATGAAAGACTGCTTGCTTCAAACGGGCTGTATGCCTACCTTTACAATCAGCAGCTGAGAGGTGATGTAGATGGATAATAAGGAAACAAATTACATACTGAAACACAGCCGAAAACGTGATAAGGAACTTAAATATGACTTTATGCCGTCTATGCTTGAAATAATCGAGAGACCGGCACATAAAGGCGGTACTGTTATTATCCTTGGTGTGTTCACACTGCTTATTGCTGCGATCATATGGGCTTGCTGCTCCAAAACTGATGTAGTAGTTACTGCAAGCGGAAGTATTCAGCCGACCGGTAATCTCAGCATAGTACAGCCGCAGTCCAATGGTGTTATCAAGGCTATAAACGTTTCTGAGGGCGCTCACGTTGAAAAGGACGAAATTCTCGTAGAACTTGACACTGATCTCCTTGATGTGGACATTGAGAAACTCAATGTTCAGAAGAAAATATACTCTGTTCAGAAAGGGATATACAATAGAATTCGCAACGGTGAAGATGTTTCGAATATCAGCGTGTATTCTTATGATGCAGAAGTGCAGACCTATGTACGGTCAATAAAGGACTCCTACGCAGAATATATATCCACCCTTTCTGATTATGAAAAACAGAAGGATAATGCGGAATTATCCAAGCAGATAGCGCAGATACAACTTGATGAGTACAAGGCTACCGGTACACAGAGACAGCAGCAGTCGCAGGAATTGGTAGTTCAGCAGGCAGAATTAGCAGTTGAAAAGGCATCGCTGAGCGTTGAAAACTGTAAGAAGAAGTATATGGCAGATGTGAGTGCTAAAATCGCTGAGGCAGGCTCTAAAATTCAGGAGATAGACACCTCTGCCGAGAAATACCGTCTTTCAAAGGACTGTCAGAGCATTACCGCACCTATAAGCGGCTATGTGAATTATATTGCTGTCAACACTCCTGGAGCATCGGTAACTCAGGGGCAGCAGCTTATAACGATAGTTCCCGATAATACGCCTTTTGAAATGGTTTGCTATGTCAAGAATATGGACATTGCCGATGTAAGCGTCGGAATGGAGACTGAGATAAAGCTCGAAGCCTATCCGTACAATAAATATGGTACTGTCAAAGGCAAGGTAAAGTACATTAGTCCGAGCTCTTTTCAGAATGAGAATTTTGGCAGCGTTTATCTTGTGAAAATCGAAATTACTGACTGGAATGAAAATATCGACATTATTTCCGGTTTGTCCGGTAGTATCGAGATAAAAACAGGAGAACGCTCCATTATGAAATACTTCCTTGATCCGATAACGAAGGGATTCGGTGAGAGCTTGAAGGAAAACTAAACGATTATTGACATAAGCAATTTAATTGCGGCATTAGAGTATGGCGATGAAAGTGTAGGATTACATCATATTTTATATGGATCGGTAAATTATCCCGGACATATAAACGACTTTGCAAAGCGAGGAATAAAAGATGTTAAATCATTTTTGTATCAAGTAGTGAAAAGTTCACCTATAAGGAAAGGCGAACGTATTGGAGAAACAGGACACCTTGAACTTTGGGCTGATTATATAATAGATGATGAGTGTTATCGTCTTGCATATGGAGATAATGGTTTTATAGTCTCATTTTACCCATTAAGTGAATAGGAGGAAGTAAAATGAAAAAAGATGATTTAGATTATGTTATAGAAGCATTAAAAAAGAGGGATGAAATACTTATAAATGGTAAACGTATAAGTCAATATAATAAATATTTTAGAAAAATGTGTGAATATACAAGAAAAATGATAAATGCTAATCGTCAGGCAGAATTACTCTCTTTTTTAGATAGTGATAATATCTCTTATCGGGTAGATGTGGCTGGATTGCTCTATAATTGCTATCCTGATAGATGTAAACAGGTGTTGAAAGAAATTTCTGAAATGTCGGTGGAAACAGGTCTTCCTAAATATTATATAAATCTAAGCGTATCTGCAGAAATGGCTTTAGAAATTGGCATACCAAAAGATTTTCCATGAATTCAATTTTAAACGAGGATATAAAATGAAAATAGATATGCAAAGGTAATTCATAATTGAAAAAGACGATATCTTGAATAAGCAGCAAATGCTTGCTGAGATCACCAATTTTGTTCCATCCGATAGCTATCAGTTTTTCTTTCAAAAACAGATTATAATTGAGAGTGCGTATTTCCAATACTCTTGTTTCTTCTGACATGTCTAAGAAGATTATAAATTTATAATGTTGACTTTTATCAATAAAAGTAGTATAATTATTCAATATAAGGCAAAGTAATTAATATTCTCTGTTTTATATTTTTAGTAAAATTTTTATTTAGGAGATGTAGTATGTCATTTATAAAAAAGAAACGCGAATTTAACGATCCATCAAAAGAGATTGATTATTTGAGAAGGATTGGATATAAGAATCCTATGGGTTCTGAAATAGGTAAGTATGTCGGCTGGTTGACTGTAGATGAAGAGAATGATTCTTTTCTTATTCTGACTGGGGCAACTGATCCAAACAGAGATAATGAAAGATTAACCTATTATGTTTTATGCGTTAGAGAAACTCCGATAACTCTTACTTTATCAACGAATCATAAGGGAAGTGCAACAAAGTGCAATGCTGAATTCAACTGGATTATTGAGGCTATTGAGTATCCTGAAGGTTATGTACCAGAAGATGACAGAAAGATCAGAGAAATTATCACAGAAGCATTTATCTGTGAATCATATTCAGAACTATTTAATCATGAACGGGTTAAGAATGTTTCTGTAAGATTTGAATGCTGATTATTAGAAGGAGATATAGAAATGAATACAGTAATAGACGTTTTAAATTTTGTAAAAAATTGGAAAATAAATAACGGATACAGTGACGGTGCGATTGTTCCGTAATTGGTGTACTTTTAGGAAATTGCGATGTTGCTGAAAACACTCCTACATTGTTGGGACAGATTACCGGATTGTTTATTCTGTTCATAGATGTAAGAGATCTGATTGAAAATATCAAAAATACTTATTTCAAAACTGATAGAAGCAACTGACATAATGAAAATGAGGGATTTATGAAGGATGTATGTTTTTAACGTTACTGATATTATGAATGGCAGAAACGCACCTTTTTAACCACTTGTTTACCACTTATTAGTATTAAAAATTGCTTGAAATCACTTGAAGCCGCTAAAAGTGAAACTGCAAAATACCGCTAAACACAGCTGTTTTCGATTTTTACTAAAAATTACAGAAAGGCTCTTGCTCAATTCAATTCCCCTCGCCTCCACCAACCGACACATTATACGCAAAGGGCTGTATAATTTTTGTATTGCCCCTGAGAGTGACCGTCTGATCATCAGGCGGTTATTTTTTTGCATACCAGTATTATGATACAACATAAAATTTTGATTTTTAAGCAAAGCAACAAATTTATGTGCTGCACATTGTCGAAAACTGCTGAATAGAAAAGCTCCCCTCCGAGGAATAACCTCAGAGGGGATTCTTATTGCACGCTGATTGGTGTATTGGTTGAAGATTGGTTGAAGTTCAACACCAAAGGTCACTCAGAGCCTTGGCCATAGCCGCAGTGGTCTTCGGACCGACTATACCGTCCGCAGCTCCGCAGTCGTAGCCGTGAGCGTTGAGGGCTTTCTGCACCGCCTTGATGTCGGGCTCCTTCTTAGCCGGAGCAGCTTCGGGACGATAGCCATCATCGTATGTACCACCCTTGACATTAGGTATGCCGGACTTGCTGCACACATCGTAAACCTTTGCGCCCTTGAAAAAGCCGCCGCGTATCTCGTAGTGGCAGTGGCTGCCACCGGGACCGGAAGGTATGACGTGCCCTGTGTAGCCCTCGATGCCAATCACCTCGGTGCAGGCTACTGCCTGACCTGTGCGGACTCTGAGCTCGCTGAGGTGACCATAGTAGTAGAAAAGCCCGTCCGTACCGCGGATACAGACGTACTGCCCAAAGCCCTGAGCGTGGTTGCCGGGATTTTCCCAGCCGGCATAGTGTACCGTACCGGAGACAGTCGCGTGTACCTCCTTCGAGTCGATACCCACGAGATCGAGACCGTCATGTGTAGGATTTGTGGGTGGGCGAAAGCCCTGTGATACGCGGAATTTTCCGCAGAATGGTGAGTTCATAATTGTTATTCCTCCTTATCGTTGTTAACGCTTTTGAGCCGTTTCAGCAGGTTTCTCACCCACCTTGCTTCTCTGTTGATTTCAGCATAATTTTCCAATATACTGACTATCTCCATAATAACGATATACCCGAACACTAATACCGCCGTTACTGCTCCGGTTATCTTTGCAAGGCTTTCGGCTGAGTAATAGTTACCGAGCTTTTTAATGCCGATTTCTAAGCCGCAAGAGCAAGCCATAACAAGTATCTCAGCAATCTTGTTGAGACCGCCTTTCCGCATTTTAGCGCTCGATAAATCATTATTGACGTACCCCTTAATTATGCCGGTCAGAAAATCCGTCACAGCCATACCGAGTACGATTGTGAGCATGATTATGTACTGCATTTTTGCCTCCTTTGGAATTACTTTTTTATTTATAAAGTATCAAAAACGACACTGTCGCATTTTGGTGTGCAAACGTATCTGTATTAGCGTATAGTCCAATTTTGCTTCGGTCACTTGATACTACGTGCGGTGTAATTCTGTCGGTATCTCTAATATAACTGTCTGTTATCCACATTATACTAACTATTTCCGTTGCATTAGGTACACTAACGGAAGAGCTATAATATTCGCCACTTACGCCTTGTGCCCATGTTAAGTCAGATAGCTTGATTGTGATGTCTTGATATTTGAAATTGTTAATCAATGGAATATTGTTTGTCAGCTCTGCGTTGCTCATAGCGTAGGGCTGATAATCTGTAAACCCTGATTCATATATATCCGCAGGGACTATCATAATGTTACTTATCTGCACCGTTCCGCTACCGTTATTATATGCGTTATATCCCTTGGCGTCGTTTGTCGTAGGGATTACTTTCTGCACTTTGTGTCCTGTTGCTGGACCTGTGGGCGTATAGACACTTGTACCCGAAAGTACATCTCCGTTTGAATTAGTTAATTGGAATGATACTTGACCGCTTGATACGTCATAGTCAAAGCATATGTATACTGCGGTATTCTGCGGAATTGTCAGTGTATTTGCGGCGTTAGATAAAAAATATCCACTACCCGTTTTTGTCGCGCTTGCAACCCTTGCAATATTTTTACCGCCGTTAAGAGATTCAAGTAATAAAATATTGTTTTTATTGATTTCAATCTGTGCAACCTTTGGGCTGTTGATGCCTGAATTTACAGCATCGAGCTGTGTTGAGCTAAGAGCGTTCTGCTTGCTCGTGTCGCTCGGATGTACGTGGTCTGCTCTTGCATACTGATTGGACGTTCCTGCCGAGCCTGTGCCGTCCATTGAGGGCGTGGAGCTCGCAGGAGCCGGAGTGCCCGAGCTCATATCGTCAAGCCGTTCACCGAGGCTGTCATACTCGCCACGGGCTTCGTAGACCTCGTCTATCACCGTATCGAGATCTTCGACCGTGTGACCTTCCTGCATTTTCCTTATCAAATCAGCCATTAGTTTTCCTCCTCGATGTAAATTCTTGCGCCGTCTCCGTCAACAACTGCATAGCCGTCGCCGTCCAGCAGCTGTCCCCACTGACCTCCACCGCCGTAGAACTCCACCTCGCAGCCTTCCGGGAAGGACGTATCGTGATAGGTGCAGTCGGAGGCGATCTTGACCTTGCGCAGAGCAGTTCCGGCAAACGTGAAACGCCCGATAGCCTTGCAGCTGTGCGGTATCTCAGCATAGCTGAGGTTTTCGCAGTCCATAAAGGCGCCGGTGTGGGCGAGCGTTGGCAGCCCTATCATCAGGGGTGAGAACGGCATACTGTTGTTGATGTCCGGATCTATCCGCCACATCGTGTAGGGACTGTCACCCACGAATGGGCGCTCAGGGAGTGGGATAAACTCCGTATTGGTGAGCTCGCCGTCCTGAATTTTCCACTTGTACTCCGCTGTGACCGAAATATCGGCGTATTTAAGCGATACCGTCACATTATCAAGCATATAGCCAAAGTCTATCACGCAGTAGGTAGTCGTTGTGGTTGCTACGGCAGTCACAACATATTCGCGCAGCGTGTTGCTTGCGGCTGAGTCGAGCGGAGTTTTTGCGAGTATCGGCAGCGAAGACAGCTGCTGAGTGCTTGACGGCAGATCTGATGCCAAAGCTATATAGTCCTTGCTGTCTCCATAGCTGCAACTAAACCCGGACGGCGAGCAGAACTTTACCGTGAAAGTCACCGTCTGCCCCGGCTCGGAGGGGATCGGGAAGTATATGCGCTCATAACCTCCTGAGCTGCCCTTATATGTGAGCTCATTGGTGGTGTCAAAAAAAATATTCTCGAAAGTCAGAAATAGCGATGCGTCATTTTTCGTCCAGTCTGAAATATTGGTAATCGCCATATCATCACCTCTGTATCGGGAATTCGATACTGTAAAGATATTCGGCATCTTTGAGCTGAGCAGTAGTACAGCTGATACAGCCCGAAGGCAGGCTGCCACTGTACTTATCAGTGTTGACTAATATTAGAGTAACTCCGCCATTTGCCGTGGATATGCTGCTCGCAGCTACATCAATAACTGACTCTTTGCCGTAGCCGAAGCTGCCCTCGATCGTCAGCGCATTTACGCTGCCGGATACGAAAGTGTTGTTCGGGGTGATATTCAGTGTATCATTTCCTGTTATCCCAGTCACATTCACATTACAGTATTGCAGTTGTGCTGACCAGTTCCCTGTGTCGATACTCACATTGCCTTCGATTTCTATGTTGTAACTGCATCGTGAAATTGCTGCATAATACCCTCCGCGAGTGATTGCACAGTATGCACCTTTGCTCTCGATACGCCCGGAAAACTGACATAATCTGTACATTGTGCCGCTGTTGCTTGAACCCTCGATGAATACCGTATCCGTGTGAGACGTGATAAAACGAAAATCGGTGAAATTCAGTCCCACGATCTGACCACCCGAATTATCATTCGAAACCCGGAATGCACCATCATTTCCGGAATAAGAAGCATTCTTGATAGTCGCCCCTTTTCCGTTGATAAATCCACGAAGTTGTATAGTTGAGGTAATGCCCTCCGGGTAGTAGTCATTCATATCGAATACAAATGTGTTCTCATAATATGTCGAAATTTCGGATGTTTTCGGTTTTTTAACTACACTACCGTCCTGACGCAGATATACCTTGAATGATTTGACTTGTGTGTCGCTGGTTTTCACCAGCGTAACCGGGAAGTCAGTGTAAATGCCGTCGTTAGCCGTGCAGCTCAGGACTTCTTCCCAGGTCGTAGGCTTGTACGGATCCGCCTGTGTTCCTGTACCTGTCATAATATTTCAATCACTCCTTCCGGTATTTTTACGGACGTTATTTCCGCCCCTGTGAACGCCGTGCCGCCGATTGCAGTGGTCTTTGCGCCCTCGAAAATGTCCGGTATTTCGGGCGTGAGACTCTCTCCGACGTAGCCGGTGACAGTAGCCTCGCCGTCTGCAATGGTGTAAGTGTAGTCGTCCGAAAACGTGTAATCCGCAGGGTGCTCGGTGATGTCCTGCCCCCAGAGCACCGCCTTTATGTCGGTGATCTCAGCGGAACCTCGGGCGACCACTCGCAGGGAGTGTTTGCCGCCATCGGGGGAAATGGGCACGGTGAAGTGCTCCGTTTGCCAATCGCCGCTGTGCATCGTGAAAACCGGCTGGAACTCCTGCGCGACCTCGTCGTGCAAGACTGTGATATCACCGGTGCAGTCCGCCGTGACGTGCATCACTACGCCGATATCGACATAGCAGTCCGCAGCACCCTTTACGGCAAAACCGCCGCGAGCAATAGTCTTGCGAGTGCTGCCGGTAAGGTCACCGGGAAAAACATCGAGCTCCACAGCTTTCAGCGCCGACATCTGATTGATCTGAACTATGCCGCCGCCGGAGCTGCTCCCGGAACTGCTGCTCGTCGAGCTGTATGAACCGTCCGAGCCGAGCGTGGATATATCCGGCAGACCGGCAGAGATAAGAGTCTGAGCGCCGCGGAAGCTCCACGAGATACCCGTAATGAGGAAATTCACCGGAGTTTCGCCGACTGCACCGGCTTCGAGCGCAACCATATCGCCGAGGTCAAGCGCCGGATCGCCGTAGTAATCAACCTCTCCTGCATACCACTCCAAACCCTGTAAGCCGTTGAGGATACGCTTGAGATATGCCTGATACCAGTCCTCGTAGTTTTCGCTGCTAATAGACATGAAACGGTTTGCGGCAAATGCGAGCGTAGCAACGCCTTTTGTTAGTGTTTCATCGCGGTGGACTTCCGCGCTCTGACCGTAGCGATCGGTGTACCTTATGCCGTCGATAGAAAAGGGACGCTCCGCGAGCTTGATGTTGTGGCGGCGGTCGGCGTGTATCGAGAGCACCGGAGTGCTGCCGAATTTCCGGAACTCTATCTGTCCGGAGCGGTTGATGAAGCCAAAGCCGCCGATAATCTGCGCGATCATCTGAATTTCGTCCCAGTAGGTCTGAGGGTAATAGATGCCGAAAAAATTCTCCTGATATATGCCGGCGAGCGCCGCTAACTGCTCGGGAGTCTGCGCGAATTCAACGCCGGTGCGATCAGTAATGATGCGCATCGAGAAGCGCAGAAAACAGCGTCCGATCGTGTCAATGTTGAAGTTTCCCTTCATACGGTGCATACGGTCCTGAGCTTTCAGCGTCCATTCGTCAGCAGCTCCGCGTTCGGCTGAGGATATGTCCCATACGCCGAGCGGTACCCATTCGGGCTCGTCCGAACCCTCAACGTCTACGCCGAAATCAAGCGTTATCTCTGCGCCTGTGAACATATCTGTTGTCGCATCTGCGATCTGCACGACTGCCTCGCAGGATCCGATGTAGATTTGTCCGAACATAAACGTGTCGTCGTTCTCCACACACTTAGTCTCGATGTGCGGACTGCCCTTGATCAGCTCGGTGATGTCCTGCTCAGTACCAGACGGATAGAGTATGCTACCGCGGATATGCTGTATAGCTCCGGTCTCTATTGCCGTTCTGTATGCTTGTGATACGTTGTACACAGCGGCACCTCCTATATCTCAACAAGTGAGAACGAGAGCGACATCTTCGGAACGCCGTCGATGATGACTTCTATCGGCTTCTGCCGGTCGCTCGGGTACATCGTCTTGGTCACATAGCTGGTATCATCAAGGAACTCGACCTGATACTGACGAACTCCGCCTGTCGGAGCTATGATCTGCTCTATCTCGTGTATCTCTGCTGCTGTCCCAACATAGTGTAGCTCTATTGTGTATACGTCCCGGCGGATAAGGTAGGGAATAAGCACGCCTGTCTCCGCGGAACGTGTTGTGCTGTCAGAGTATAGGTCTGACTTCTGCACGGTATAGCCCTCTTTCGCAGGTTGCAGCTTTGCAGCCATATTTGTGCCGTTTATCGTCTTGATAGGTATTAGTCTGCTCATTTATGCTCCTTTCCTGCGATTATTATCGTCTACGGCTTTTACTGCTACACGACCGATCTCTCGGCCGTCAAGCTCAACGTGGACGTGTATTGTCTGCTCTCTGTTGCCACCTGCCATAGCGTTTCTGACCGCCTGTTCGATAGTGCTGAGCGGCGAAACGACCTCAGTCTCTCTCTTATTATCACCAAGCATAGCGAGGAACCTGCCATAGTTCGCCGGTATAACCGTACCTGTGGCAAGCTCCGGTATCTTCTTGAACTCAACATCGCCGAGATGAATTCCAAATTCTTTTCCGCCAACGCCCGGAACCCAGTCGGGGATTTCAACTTTGATTTTGTTCAAGCCGTTGATGATGAGCTGAATTCCGTCTGCAATGCCCTGCAAGAAGCTGTTTATCAGGCGAATAATGGAATTCAGCGGAACTTTCACGATAGAAACGACTAAGTTCCAGAAGTCCTCGAAGATCTTCTTTATATCACCCCAGGCTGCTTCCCAGTCACCCTTGAAGACGTCCTTGATGAATTTCAAGACGTCTTTCAGCAGCACAAACAAATTGTTGAATACATCGAGGATGTCACCGATGTGCTTGACAGCGTTCTCAGCGACCGTTGAAAGCGCCTTTGAGATAGGCGGTCCAAACGTCTTGACGAACCAGTTCACGACAGGTCCGATGAATTTGTTGTAAATGTCAAGCGCAAGTATACCAAGCTCTGCGGCAAAGTCGATGAAGTTATCGAGAAGAGGCTTTGCGTGGCCTTCCCATAGATTATCAAGAGCCTTGAATAGCGAGTCGAAGACCGGCGCGAATATCGTATTGAATACGTTCCGGAATACATTTCCGGTTGTCTGTATCGCTTCACGGAACTTTCCGAATACGACTGAACCGTACTTCTCCCATTTTTCGGACAGTATGTTCATCGTGTCCGTCCAGACCGTAGCAATGCCGTTTAAGCTGGGGACAGCTACGACTTTCCAGAGCGTGTCAAAGTTCTTTTTCTGCTCATCGAAGAGGGTTCCGAGCGTCTTTGTGACTTCTGTTGCGAACTGCGTGATAAGCGGTAAGCCGGTTGTGACAAAGTTCTGGAGTATCGGGAAAGCAGCTTCGTTCCATATATCCGAAAATACCGTGTTGAAACTGTCGAACAGCCCGGCGATGATATGACCGCTTGTCTCGACAAACGTCTGCAAGAATGTTGTGAAATCGCCGTTGAAGTATTCCAGCAGAGGCGGTCCGAGTGACTTGATATCCCCGAACACCGTTCCCATATTTGTGCCGAAGCGCTGAAGCTGAGGACTCAGCTCACTCCATACCTTTTTGAACGACGGTCCGAAGTTCTTGCTGATGTACTTTTCGAGTCCTTCAAAACCTTTTCGTGTAGTTCTCAGGAACTTTTCAAGGCGTTTGCTTGTTTCTTTGGTATTATCCTTGACCTTGACGCTCGGTGAGATCGTAGGGCTTGCTGAACCGCCGCCTGAGGGCTTCGCCTTGTCAGCAGTCTTAGAGGCGATGATATTCATCTTGTCGAAGCCGGCAAGATTGTCCTTCTGGGCTTCACCGGTTTCCTCTACCGCTTCCGTGAGGTCTTGCTGAGCTGTTACGCTCTGCGATATACTCGCAGTTGTATCGTCAGCGTCACTTGTTTCCTGCCCGAACACCTTAGCGATCGTGCTGAAAGCTATCTGTGCTTTCTGTGTCAGGAAGGTCAGAGCTTCAGTAAGCTCCTGAACCCAGCCGATCACAACCTTGAGAATAGGCTGGCCGAGAACTGCAAGCAGCTGCCGCCACGCTTCTTTAAGGTTGCCAATGACGTTTTCCCAACCTTCGGCTTCTCGCGCTGCCTGTCCTTCCGCGCCGGAAAGCGCATTCGCATCCTTTACCATTTGCAGAAGCACGAGCTGCTTCTGAGCCTCAGTCAGATCCTTGAAGGATTTACCGTACAGCTTCATTGCTGCGGCGTTCCTGGTGAATTCTGTCGCGCTCAGACCGAGAGCCGCATCGTTCGCGTAGTTACCTTTAAGAAACGACATAAGCGACTGTGATGTTTCTTCAAGGCTGCGGTCATAGTATGCAGCAGAGTCCGCAGCTACCTGCAATGCCTCTTCCATCATATTCAGCGCCTGAACGCTTTCCATACCGGAAGTCTTAGCAAACGCATATATCTGTGTACCTACACCCTGCAAACGCGTGCGAAGGATGCCGCTGGCATCTGCGACACGTCCCATTGCATCCTCAGCAGCAGTCTGCAACTCGCCGAAGGTCTGAGCGAGCGCGGAGTTCGCAGCGTTTACCGATGCAGCAGCTTCAACAGCCGACTTGCCGAATGCAACTACCGACTTGATGCTGAATGCGGCTATAACTGCTGATTCAAGGCTTTTTAGGTGCTTTTTCAACGCATCTGTTGAACTTTCTATATTCTTGACACCGTTGTCATAGCCTTTCGAGTCTATCTTCGTGTCAAAGTTAAGATGTCCGTCAACAGCCAAAGTCCTCACTCCTTTCTCGGAGCTTCGGGTACTCTGGGTACGCTGTGAAGCTACTTGATAAATATATTCTTAGTCTTGCACCGCCGGCAGACTATACTGATAATGCCGGAGAACTTCCCGGTAAACAGTACACGTCCGCAGCAGCGACATACGAATTTTCTCATACTAATGTTTTTAAGAATGCCTCTGTTTCGTCAATTTCTGCTTGTTCTTCGGCAGTAACGATCTTGCAGAGGCTTTTGTTTTTGTTCCAGAACTCAGCTTCTGCCTTGCTGAGTTTCTTCCCCTTGGCTTTTTTCTGCCGCAGGTCAACTACTGTGGAGAACAGGCCTTCGCCTATTTCTCCGAATGCACCGAGGAACGACCACCAATGCAGATATGGTATTCCTCGAACGTCCGGAACGCCTAATGTCTTGCTTACCGCAGGCATTATCATTCCCTCGTCTTGTTTCCAGTCGATAGTCTTTACTTCTTCCGGCTTGCTCATAGGTATGCTGTCGCCTCCCGACATAAACCACACAGCTTTTTCATAGGCTTCTTGTGTATGGAAATATGGTATCGGACCTGCATAGAGGAGCTTCAAGGATACATATACTTTCTCCTGGTCAGTGAGCTCAGGATCGTTATATGCTTCAAAAATCGTGAGGATATTCCGGAAGTCGGCATTGATAGGGATATCCTGCCCACCGACTTCCAGTACCTCAGGAAGGAAGCCTATCACGATATCAACTGCGCTATGAGCTGCGCTTTCTGCTCAGGAGTGAGAGCTGATACATCCGGGAGAGCTGTGCCGTAGGGGTTCGCAAGTCCTGCGACCGGCTTACCTATCGGCTTTACAACAGGGGCGTCAACATATTTCTTGACTGCCGGTCTTACTTCCGGTGCGTTGATCTTCTGCGTCATAACCGACGCTTCGATGTCAGCCTTGAGCTGGGGAATGAACGCATCGAAAAACTCCGAAAACAGGAACTTTCCGCTGCTTGTGAGTGTCAGCACAGAAGAGTCGCCGAAAACCGGAGTGCAGATATCTGTACCGAAAGCCTTATTGATTATGGCACGGAATTCCTTATCGAACTCTTCTACCGACTCAATATCAGGTTTGTTCTTGTACTTAGCAAGCAGCGCATCTGTTTCCTTCATCGCTGTCTTTACACGGCTGAGTAAGCCTATATCAGATACTCTGAGCTTGAACGATCTTGAAGGATCGTCACCGATCATATACTCCTCGTAGCCTTCGTCGAAAATGATAGACTTCATATATCTTCCTCCTTATTCCGTTTATGCCGTAAACGTCGGCACCTTGTCGGTGAAAGTTACCGTACCGGCCTGACGATTTCCGGAGAAGCTGATAGTGTACGGAATTCTGACACCGCCCTGTGCTCCACCGTAGCTTGTAGGCTTGATGATAGCCTCCTCAACCCAGGCATCGAACGGACCTGTTGTCTTATCAACAAGAACCTCGAGAACGAGAGTTCTGCAAGCACCGTCTGTCTTACGATTCATAGCGATATCCTTGAGCTGGTCATAAATATCACCGTCATCAGGGTTTGCAAAGTAAGTATCAACACTTACAGACGGCTCATATCCTCTGTCAGTGATGCTTGTCTCGTCAAGGATATTCTTAGTTGCTTCTGTATCGGGGTTGAGCTCCACCGACATATCCTCTACGTCCTTACCGATAAGATACCAGTCAGGTGATGTAAGGGACGTTGAGAATGCTGTGTTAAGGAAGTGCATAAGTGCACTTCTTTTGAGTTTACCAGTTGTTTCCGGCATATCTGTTTCCTCCTCGTTATTATTTTCTGTGTTATCAGGTTCTGTATCATTCGGCTCTGTCAATACTTCTTCATCAGGCATTTGTGTACCTCCTTTTAAACATTAACGGTATACTCCGCTATAATTGTGAGCTGATATTGCACGCCGTCAAGCTCGTTTTCCTGAGGTACGCTGAACAGCATACCATTGGAAGCCGTGAGCTTTTCGAGCTTTCCGGTATATGTTTCCGAGCCGATAATGGTCTCGACCTCTGCGCCGGTCTGGTCGTGCAGCCATACACTCAGCTCTGTGAGCGCTGTGCTGTTGTTCAGCCGCTCATAGTCGTTAATGCTGCTGTACGTTGTGTAAAGCAAGAAACTGTGCTGTCTGCGCTGATTACCGAGAACGTCCTCACTGATAAGCTGGTCGCCGGTCGAGCTGAGACCGTAGCTTGTCGGCTCAGGATCGGCAAAATCAATGTGTATGGAGTTGCATACTTCGGAGATCTTCGGGAAGCTCTCGAGTATGGCTCTTACTTTTTCGATTATGTTCAATTTTTACCTTCTGCAATTGCCGCAGCCCCACGGAGAATTGCTTTTCCGTGCCTTGCTTTCATCGTCTCGAACCATAGTGCGGTAGCGTTCGGGTTTCCGCCGTGTCTGAAATTCCTTTTTTGCAGATTATAGTAGTTTGAACGTGCCCACGGATCTGTAAAGATTATCACACCGGGAGAGGATACACGCCCGGAGTCCCGGAGCGCTCCGGAATTTCGGAAACGTCTGAGTCCCACCGGAACATAATACAGCATAAGCCGCAGGCACTCGGAGTCAACATAATTCTGAGCAGCCTTAAAACGCATTTTGCGTCTGCTTATTGATGTCTTATCCCATTGCAGTCTGACGTTCATTCTATCACCTTCCTGTGATGTCTATGTCCGGCAGAAGACCGTTCATCGTATTTCTAACGCTGCTTATCACAGCTATATCCCCGGCTGCACGTCTGAGCTCAGCCATACTTTCAGATACAGCCTGCTCAGAGAAGGCGTCGAATACAACGCTGCACTCGCCGTTTACGATAATATCGCCGGGCTTTGGGATATAGCTGCCGTTGTGTGCAAAACTGTAAATTTTCACGGTAACGTCTTCGGTCGGAACTGCACCGGTCTTTGAGGTCTTTTCGCCTCTGCCGTCATAAAAAAACACGTCATCAAAGACGTGTCGAGAGTATGTATTCTTCGCATAAACTGTGCATTTTCCGGTTATCGCTGCATATTCAGCACGGACATTCTGCCCCCACGCGAGAGGTATATTTGCCTCGATGCCGTTTGCAGGGAGCCCAACGGTCCGGAATATCCTTCCGAAAAATCCTATCTTCCGGTCAGTCCAGATGTGCTGGTCTCCTTTGGGAATACCGAGCGTGTAGCTCTTTCCGTCTGCGGAGGGCTCACCGATAAGCACATTATGTACTGTTTCAGATATACTGCCGTCATAAAGCAGTATGTCTGTTCCTTTAATCAGCTGAGCCATAGTTATATACCTCCACAGCACCGTAGGTCTGGCGCATAAGTCCGAGGTCTTTCAGTTCGCTTTTAAGGAAATACAATGACTGTCCGGCGTTGAAATAGGTCATTGTTGCGCTGTAACCCAGACCGGACTGTGTCAGCGCTGAGGCAGCCGGAGCATCGTTATCAATAGAGTTGAGCGCTCTTATCACAGCCTGAACGATGACATTCTTAACCGTAAGTCCGGTATCTTCACCGCTAACGGGGTCGGCTATCATAATGTCGATCTCTTTGCCGTATTTTCTGCCGACAGTACGCAGCTTAGCTGATGCCTGTTCAAGCAGGACTTCCGCTGCTGCTGTCTGCTGTGCCGTCAGACTTATCCCCAGCGCCGTTATGTCGCTTACGCTTGCGTAAACTGTTCCCATTTGCAGCCTCCTTCTCAGCCGGAGCATTGCCCTCAGCCTTTTCAGGCGAGGGCTTTTCGGTTCTGCTGACTATCCTGTTGTGATAGACCATACGACCACTCCTTATGCGTTATTGCAGGTCAGACCGGAGAGGTCATAGAGCTGCGTGTTGATGTAGGTGCTGCCGTCAGCGCCCTTTGTACTCTGAACTACTTTGAGCTTCTGGGTGTTCTTATCCGTGATCTTGAACACGCCGTTCTTGTCGGGATCGTCTATGAGTTCAACAAGTTCGCTGCCTGCTGAGGGTTCAAGTCCTACCATTACCGATGTGGAATCAGCGTCGATATTTGTGAACTTGACAGCAAGGAAGTTTCCTGCGCCCCAATCCTTCACGAGAGCCTTTGATGTGTCATTGTAGTATTTGAGAGTGCCTGTGATAGCACCATTAGCGACGGTTACACCCGTCTGGAGGTCACTGACCTGTGTGCCGAACACATCCGTCTCACCGTCTTCGGCTGCTACGGTGAGACTTGTCAGGGGTTTGTTGCCACAACACGAGCAAATGAAGCGGCATCGAGAATTCCCCAGCCGACATAGCACTCGGATCTGAGTACGATCTCATTTGTGCGTTTGAGGTCGCCCTGACCGTCAGGATCACCGTAAGGAATGATCTCGAATGTCACGCTCTGAGCATAGCCCCACTTGAACGCATTTGCGAAGTCACCGACAATAGCTCTGTCAAGGCTGCTGCCGAAGGAGACTGTGCCGTTGATGTCGGCTGTCATACCGCCGAAGTTTCCGGGATTTGCGCCGTAGCGGAATTCAGGGTACATAGGTGCGTGAGAGTCAGCCATTTTCATAGCACCGAGAGCAGAACCGAATGCCGGAGCCATAGCGATACCGGTTACATCTCTTTCAGCGAGCTGGATAGGTGCAACAGCGCTGTCGATGTTATCGTCAGGTGTTGAAGGATTGTAGGTGACAGTGTTTGTGACAGTGCTGTCGAAGCAATTATCGCCTACGATGCTTGAAGCTACGTTAGTAGCAGGGTTTACACCGTGAAATGCAGCGATGTCGAAGCCTCTTGCGATCTTCTTTGCAAAGCCGTCATTGAATGCCTGAAGAATGGGGAGCTGCTTTTCCTCGGTCATCTTGAGGAATTCCTCGGTAACTCTGTGCTGATAAACGAACTTGATAGGCTTGATAGTAACAGAGCCTGTCGAAGAATCACCGGCAGGCTTCTGAGCGCCCTCGCCAACGATAGCAGCCTCGCCGTCCATAGAGAATGTCATTACGTCGATGCCTGCAAAGGGCATAGGATCACCGCCACAGAGCTTTGCAAGCGTGGATTTGCCCTTGACCTTATTGAAAAGGTCTTTTACAAGCTCAGGCTTGAAAAGGGTTCCGGTAGTAGTTTTGTTTCCCATAGTATTATTCCTCCTCAGTTGTTATTGATCTCACGCAGCATTTCGAGCGCTGCGGAGTTCTTGGAATCTGTGAATGCTCCTTCTCCGGAGTATCTGGGTGTGGGCTGATGCTTGGGCGCTGTGAAATACTTTGCAAAGGTATCAGCGTCCTTGTTGATCTCATCCTCGGTCTCGCCGGAGAGCTTTTCAGCAAGCTCGAAGGGAATGCCCTTTTCGTTTGCTGCCTTCATCTTCATAGCGGAGAGCTTATAGGACTTGTTCTCAGTGCTGAGAGCATCGACCGCAGCCCTGCTGTCGTCACGCTCCTGAGCGAGTGCAGCAGCAGCTTCAGGTGAGAGCCAGCCCTCATACTTCTTGACAGTCTCTGCAACAGCTGCTTCAACTGCGTTCTTTACAGCTGCATCAAACTCAGCCTGAGTGGTGATAGGTTTGAATTCTGTTCCCATTGATTTTTCCTCCTTTTCGGGAATATATTTCTTTGTAACTCCGGCATTTATCTGTGCCGGAACAGCAACAAAGCTCCATTCATAGACATCTGTGATGTCGTCAAGGATAACGTGGCAGCCGTCCTGTCCCTTGTGATGTTCACACTGGGTAATACGTCTGTCACAACCGCATACTGAGCATATTCTCTTATTTGCAGAGCAGCTTACGCTGACTTCCTTTTTGATACCAGCGTCTATCTCAGTGATGAGATCCTTATTATTGTCGGTACGGACTATGTAAGCCAAACCTTTGAGCCATTTATAGACACGCCCGTCCTTTGTGAGCTTGCTCGGCTCGATGACTACCTCAGCGTCGAACACACGGGCAGTCTGGTTGCCGGTGCGAGGATCGTGGTCGAATATGCCGGTCTTTCCGACAAACAGCTTGCTCATAGAGAGCAGTGCTTCGTCAGAAAAACGTTCCTGATCCCTGTCAATATCATTGTCGCAGAGGTGGACCGGAAAAGCATAGACCTCATTTTCGGCAAACGGTCTGCGAGTGAAGCGGTTTATCTTTTCAAGCATTGAATTATCCATATTTCCTCCTTAGTAGCAGATATGCTGCTTTTTTACTTCCTTTGAAGTCGAACATATCCAGTGTGCCAGTGACGTCGATTCGAGCAGCGTTATGTCAATACCCTCCATAAGTGACGCATAGCCATAGCCGCCGGAGCTGCCTATCGCTCTGTGTTCCGAATTGGACACTGCCTGTGTAAGAGAGGGTTGTCCTGAGTGGCAGATACTGCCCTCAAACAGCTTCTTCTCAAACAGTGCATTAGCCTCGATGACCTCAGACAACTTAGGAAGCAGCGCTTTGCACTTAACGCCTGCGTTTTTCATATCGCTGACAAGAATGTCCTGATTACCGGCGCCGTCTATGACCACCTTTGCGGCGCGGGAACTGCGCAGATAGTCGATTATCCACGCATTGCCGTCCCGGACAGGTCGGCAGTCGATAGCCTCAATGAAAATTTTACCGTCAGGCAGCTTGACTGCCACAGACAGAGACACATTCGATGTGACCTTTGCGTACTTGACGCCGAAGAAAAGTCTGACCGGAGTTTTCAGCTCCGGCTTATCTATCTTGTATTCGTCCCATTCCCTGCGGCTGATAGCCGACTTCTGGCTGTAAGTGAGCCACAGTCCGAGACGCTGGATATTGTCATCGACCTTGTCGTTTTCATCGCCCAGCTCATCCTTGATAGTACGTTCGCTGAGAATATATCCCAGTGAAGGATTTGTCTCATACCAAAGCTCAGGATCGTGGGCGTCAGTGAGTGTCGGGACGGACCATTCAGCCCAGCCGGCATCTTCGTTCTTGCCGTTCAAGGTGTTCTTGCGGTAGTTCAGGAATACTGTACCGGAAGATACAGCAGTCGGTGGAGTGCCGCACATAAGCGTCTGAGGGTTCTGACTGTCAGTGACAACGTATTTAAGAGCACTCTCCTGATCTGTGGTATACTCCTGAGCCTCATCGAGGATAAGATCATCATAGCCCTCACCGAGACCGCCTTTGCTTGACCTTGTGCGGAAATTTATGACCGCTGTACTGCCGTCTTTGAGCCATTCGATAGTTTCAAGACCGTATTTCTTGGTAGTCTTGTAGTCAACGCCCTCTTTGTAGCCTGCCTCAGACAGTCGGTCACAGCATTTGCTCCACGCATTGCTTGATGTAGTGGTTCTGTGAGCTGTATAGAGAACACGTCTGTTGTGGGTAACACCCCAGACAGCGCGCATAATCAGTATCTCGGACTTGCCGTTACGTCTTGGAACAGACCAGCCGAACTTCATATGCCGAAAGGTTCCGTCCTCGTTCACAGCCATAATATCTTCGAGCATAAGCTCCTGCCACGGCTGCGCTTTCCGCTTGGATCTGTTGTAGATCTCGACTGCCTCATCACCGAGGGACTGAATATAAGGGCAGACCACAGATATTGTCGGAGTCTGTCTGCCTGTTCTTTTTTCGCTCATATCGCTACATATTCTTCCAGTCAAATGTCAGCGGCAGCACTCTGTTCGAGATCACCTCATTCCCGGTCGAGAAGTCCTGACCGGGCTTTATCTTATCGGACTTCTGCCGGTTGCAGGTGAAGTGTGCGAGCTGAAGATTACTCATATCAGAGGGATGACCGCCCTTTGCTACCGGAATGATGTGATCTATGGTCGGGCTCAGAGGGTGAGGAAACTTGAAGCCGAAATCAACCGGCTTGCCGCAGATGCCGCACACGCGCTGCGTTGCATAGATCTTCTTTTTGTTGCTCTCGAACTGCGCTCGCTGGGTGCCGTTGTGATCCGGTCTCAGGTTAGTCTTTGCCATAAACCACCTCCGTGAGGGTATAAAAATAGCACTTGCAACTTAGTTTCAAACTGGTTGCAAATGCTTGTAAGGGTATAAAGAAAACCGCCTAATTACTTAGACGGTTTGGTTTTAATACCACATTATTAATTTTTCCGTTGCAGATATATTTTTACCTATCAGAGATTTAAGATATTTTTTTGCGTGGTTGATATGAGAAATGCACCACTCATACCCCTGTGGTAAAACGCAATCCTCAAAGTCTGAAGTTTTTTCATTAAAAGATAGGCTCATTCCTTGTTCGCTATCTTCCAAATACGCTGTGCAAGTAATATGATTATTATTCCTTGCTATTCCTGTTAATTTTATCATAGTATTCACGAGCCTCCTTTTCGTAATTATACTTTTTTGTGGTTATTAAATGTGCTTCTGCCTGTGAATATCCACGGCTCATTAGTTCTTTTTCCATTTCTTCGTGCTTTATCAAAGTAAGATCGTGGGGGAGAATATTTTTGCCGTCAATCAGTCTTTGCCACGATTGAGCCATTTTGTAATCAGGGTCGAAGTAATCATATCTATCGCCTAAATCGTGTTTTTCATTGAAGATAAAGTCCTTTATTGACTGGATAGTATCTTCTGAATAACCAGTATTCTCAGCAATATGTTTAACATCAGTCTGCATTTTTCTGACAGATTCGTAATATTGCTCAGCGTGCTTATTTGCACGATCACTGTCAGGGTTTAACGCACCGCTTGTTGCTCCGCTTACTCTTAGTTTACCACCATTCACGCTATTTGTCAAGATTTTCGGCTGATTTTTAGCCTGCAATCTTTCGGCTTCCTCCGGCGAGAGGACGGTCGGGTTGTAGCTGCTGGCAGCGTCCGGGACTTCCTCCCACGTCTTTGAGCGTGAACCGTCCGCATTCCGCTTCCCCCGTAGGACTTGCCCGTCATAGATGATCGTGCAGTCGCAGTTATCGTGACGGCGGAAGATGCCGTCCGGCTGAGTGCCGAAGCTGTACTTACCGGCAACGCTGCTGCACCACTCGCAGCAGTTCGTGCCCTCACGGATGATGTAACAGGTCAGCCCTGCATCGTTCCGGAACGTGGCGTTTTTCCTGATGAAGTCGTCGTGTGCGGACTTGACTATCGTATCACTTCCGGCTCTTGCACGGCGCTTGATAACGCTGTCCTCAACGGTCGGATCAATGAGGGAGTGAGTGAACTGCTGCACACGCTCCGCTGGAAAATTCTCCTGCTGAGGACGGATATGGATACCGGCTTTTTCGTCCATAGCTCTCTGGACACGGGCGCAGGTAGCATTGATGTCCTCGTAGCTGTCACGGAGTATCTGGGTGGTGATGCCCTCACGGTCGCTCAGATCGAGGACTTCCGCCGAAAGCTCCCTGCTGACAGCACGGGCGGTTATCTGGGCATAGCGCTCAGTGTCGATGAACGTTGCTCTGCCGCCGTTTATGTGCTTCACGATCGTGCGGAACTCCGGGTCGGTGCTGAGCTTTTTGTCGATAGCCTCCCGGAGCTGCTTATAGTCCGTCATTGTCGCTCTCCAATCCTGTCAGACGGCGGATATTGCCGTTACCGATGAAGCCGGGTACAGCCTGATTGACCTTGAGGATAGCGTCACCGGCAGCACCAAGAGCGGCAGCATCAGGCTCAAATATCGGCAGCCACTCAGGGACGGTATTTGCAAACGCTCTGCGGTCATACTCGAAATTGTCACGGACACAGGCGGCAAGGTAACCGGCGTTGAGATACCCCACACCGATAGTCCTCTGTGCCTTGCGTGAAGTAAGTCTGAGCGATTCGTGCGATGCCCTGATAGCATCATAGCTTGCAGGGTTGTCAGTAGTGAAGCCGAGATCGTCAAGTGTCAGACCAGTCTCACCGGCGAACACAGAAGCGTAGGATTTGAGCTGCTCCGCATAGGGTGCCATACTTTGCTGCTGAAACTGTCCTACTGTGGGCTTATCTCCCTCCTCGTCCTTGCCGATGTTGAGGAATGACGACATCGTTGCAGCACGGTTGTTGAACTCAGCATCGTCCGACAGTCCGAGGATATACTTCTGAGGGAAGCTGTAAAACTCTGCGGATACGTCCATACGCCTGAATGTCCTGAGAACAGCCTGAGTGATGTGCATACAGGTGCGGCTGATACGACTGTGACCGAATGGGCGTTTTGCATCTGGTCTGTTGATGATCGGGGCGAGCAGAGCGTAGGGAGCCTCGTGAACAAACGTCATACTCTCGTCAAGCCTGCCCTTAACGTAGTAGTCAGTCTGATACGGACGGAAGTAGGCTTCCAGAATAGGAGCTTGGCTGTACTCATCACGTTCAAGAACGGCATAGCCCTCCGTGAGCATCTTCGTAACCGGATCAATCGTGCCGGTAGCGTTGCTGCCGTCAATGACCTGCATTGTAGGATAACCGGTCTCGTCCTGTCCGATGTATATGAAACTGCAAGCCGAGATCAGTGCCGACAGCACAGAGTCGTCCAGAAGAACATCAGAGTTGTTCAGCTTGTAGATCTCGTTCAGCCCGAAGTCATCATTGCTGAACTTGTCGAATACGATACGGTCTGCAACGCTGTCAACAGCCTTCGCACACCAGCCGAGCGAATAAGCGAGCCATCCGAACTCCTTCGGAAGTATGCTGCTCAGCTCGCTGACTGAGACTTTCATATCGTAGTAAGCGTAGCGGGTGAGAACCCTCAGCCGCTTTGCATCCAGTTTTCTTTTAAGATACGGCAGCCCGTATTCCATAAAATTCACCTCTTGTCAGTAAGTTGCAGTTATAAATATTGCGCCGTGAGCGATAGCAGCCTATGGATTATGCTGAAGTGAGTGCGCAAGCACGGGAGCGTATAAGGATCCAGCGTCACGCTGGGCGCAGATTTATGAGCAGTGACGCGGTGTAGTCCTCAGTTATTAGTGGGAGGGGTCCCTCCCCCCCATAGGTGCATATAGAAACGCCCCGGCTAATGCCGAGGCGCTCTTGGGGGTATAAGGAGAATGTCAGTATCGAAGTGTGTGGGTGCAGCTGCCGGACTTGAACCGGCGACCTTCGGGGCATGAACCCGGCGAGCTACCAACTGCTCTAAGCTGCCATAGAGGTGCCGGGAAGTACGGTCCCGGCAAAGAAAGAAAAATGTACAACCACGGAGACAGAACCTGCGGAACGGGGAGAATTCAGCCTTAAGACCTCGTTCCGTCTATGTTCTATGATATTATTATAGCACTTGATTTTTTCCCAAGTGTATCAACTTTTAAATTAGATAAAGAAATTTTGCTGTCATATACGTTAGTTTATATTTATAACGCCTGTATGTAGACTCACCTGCGGTAATAGGATATCGTTCGTTGTTGCGAATACTTCTCAGCACACCTTTTCGATACTCCGGAGGTATAGTTTCAATAGCATTTGTGACAGCCTCGCATTCCCTGCCAAGCATTGCCAGCTTTATAGCCTTCTGCTCGGTAGGGTTGCCAGTGCCGGAAGCAGGAACGCCGTCCGGAGCAGGACTGCTTTGCAGTATATCCTCTCGCTCAGACCGCAGCCGTTCGTAGTCGCGGACGAGGTAGAGCATACGCATATAAAGGTTGTGCGGCAACTTGTAGGGATTATTCTTCTGTCTCTGATAGTTCCTCATCTTATCTCCTCCACATAGTATATTTCCGGACTGAGACCGTTCCGGCGCATATACCATAGTGCCTCAGCTCGTGTTTCAAATTCGAGTAGCTTGAATAGTGTAACGTGAATGTAAGCTCCTGTGATGCTGTTACGGATCCGGAAGCATTTTCCGTTCATCTTCTCCGCCTCCTATCCGAGCCGCGCTTGTGATCTCTCAGGCGCTTGACCGCGCCCTTGACTTCGGAAGCAAAAGCTCTCTCATCCTTATCAGCAGCACGCTTAGCCTTGAACTCATCGAGCTCAGAACGGTACTGCTTGTACTTAGCGCAGCTGCTGTGGCATCCGACAACGCGATCTGAGCAATCCTTGCAAGGTGATGCGATCATCCATCAGCACCACCTTTCAGGATAAGGAACGCTATACCTCCTATGCAGACAGCAGCGATAACTATGCTGATAATTAAATCTACCATGCTGTTACACGCTCCTCTCTCCATTGTTATACCAGGTTAGCTCGAAGTCGTCAGGAACATCAATTTCAAGAACTGTTGTATAGCCCTCGAAGCTGATACGCATATCCCAGTCAGGATAAGAGAGGTCCTCATCCTGCAAGCTGATACCGATGTCCCAGGTCCCTGTGCCGTTGCGGTCATACTGTCCAGTAACGATCAGTGCAGTGCCGTCAGCCTCGATCACACACTGGATAGGCTCACCGCTGCCGGCATTGTCTATATCGTCCATTGTTGTGCCGTACTCTCCGAATGTATCATCGGAATGTCCCATAAACTTTAGTGTTTTCATTTTTCTTTGTTAATCCTCCTTCAACTCGCCTTTGCCGCAATAGAAATTTGGTTCTACCGCTGCAAACTGCAATGTTTTGTTTTCGATGTATGCCATAGGGCAGTCGTGGCGGTTGAGCTTTACGCAGTCCTTGCAGCGGACAACTTCAAGTCCTCTGTTCTTCTTGGTCAGTTTATCACGCTCTTTTTCAAGCTGCCTGACGCTGCCTATCAGTTCAGCCGCACGCTTTGTGTAATCTGTGATAAGCTGTAAATTGTTATCAATCAGCTTTTCTACTTCCTGCAAGCGTGTCGCTTTCTCTAACCTCCTTCATAATTTTCCGTATCTCATCCGGGCTCAGCTCCCGGCAGTCCTTACCCGTCACCGCTACCGACAGCGGACAGCTCAGACAGTGCTGCTGTTGGGAGCAGATGACTTCACGCTTGGTTCTCATCCGCTATCCTCTGCATCTGGCGGTTGAGTTTTTCGCTGATAGTACGGTCGATCTCCTCGTAGCCTAAGAGATACCGAAGCTGACGCGCCATTATAAGCACATCTGCTACCTCTTCCTTGATATTTTCATAAGCATCAGGGCTTCCGCGCCGGAGCTTATTCAGCGCCACCATAAATTCAGCGGACTCCTCACAGAGCATATCCGCCTGACTGGTAAAGCCGTAGTGATCTGCGATTGCTTTTATTCTGCTGTCCATTATCACACCTCCTCTATCCTGATGTACAGCCCTGGACGTTGAGCCCAGAACTTTTCTGTTATGCTACTGTAAATGTGGCTGTCGTCCTTCCAGTAGCCGAGCTTTGTCATAATGTCATAGAGAGCTTTGCAGAGATTATCCGCATCTGGCTTGTTAGTATGTGGTTCACCGTTCTTATGCTTTCCTCTGATTGGGAAACACCACTTGACTATTACCTGTAATGCTCCCGTGAATGGTTCAGCCGGTCTGTACTGAGAGAGGTAAGCTGTGAGCTTCTGCTCGGCATCGCCGTTGCCTCTGTTATAATACTGTCTCTTACCGTTTTTGATAACACATCCTCTCTCCTGATGTGTAGCTGTAGGCGGTATCATATCTATGAAGAATTCAAGCATCATCTTCTTCCTCGTCAAGAAACGAAAGCGGACAGTATCTCTTCTTATTGTTTTCAAGGTGCCTTCTGCTTTCTTCAGCTGTATAATTCATAAAAAACTTCCTTTCTGTTTCACGCTTGTAAATGAATAGGTACTAATGTAAAGAGGCTGGCTTTTGAGCCTCTTTACATGTATACCTCATTTACATTGTACTTTTAGTGTAAGTGTAAATTATATATTATATATAGGGTGCTTACATTGATTTTTACACACTAAAGCAATAAATTATTTTCTGTACACCTTAGAGTCTTTGACGTACAGTTCACTTGAATGTTTTAATCTGTTTCTGACCGTCTGAGGTTCACAGCCTATATACTCAGCCATTTCTTTAAGAGTGACCTCCCCGTTGACATTGCAGGCGTTGAATGTGTTGATAAGTTCTGCGTTCTTATCGGCAGTCTTAGCCTTCTCAGAACGCTGTCGGGCTGCTGCACCTCTCTTAGCGCCTCGCTGCCATGAAGTCAGATCTGCATCAGTCTGTAAGTCCTTCAGCACGCCAACCTTATCCTCTTCGTGTACAGGGTACTTGAAGTAGAGGTTCTTCGGCGGAAACTTCGGGAACTCTCGGAGCGTTCCCTCCATACGCCAAGCGCTCTGCTGTTCTACATAGCTGTCAGACGCACTGAGAGCCGTTTTAAGCCCCTCATATATTTCAGAGGGTAAGTTATCGCAGCAAAGCTTGAGCGCAGCGTTACGGCTTAGCAGCTCGTCCGGAGAGGCATTCCTGATAATATCCGGCGCATACCGGCTGAGATAATCAGCACAGACCTTGCAGCCTTCGTTGTTCTTGAGCTGCTTGATCAGGTCTTCGTTTAGTTCGAGCTCAACCATATCGAGCAGCGCATCCGGATCTCGTGCGAATACTCCCGAACCGGAAGCTCTGTCCATAGAGCGCTTACCGCCCTGCGAGCCTTTTGAGTGGTGGTGGCAGTAGATAACAGCGCAGCCGAGAGCAATGCATACCTTATCGAACTGATTGCAGAAGTGAGCCATCTGATCAGCTGAGTTCTCGTCGCCGGTAATTACCTTGTAGATAGGATCTATTATTACTGCAAGAAAGTTCTCACGCTTTGCTCTCCAGATCAGGGACGGTGCCAGCTTATCCATAGGTTTTGTCTGACCTCTGAGATTCCAGATCCGCAGATTCTGAAGGTTCAGAGGTGGTATCTTCATAGCAGTGTAAACGTCTTTGACTCTGTGCAGGCAGGAAGCCTTGTCAAGTTCGAGGTTGACATACAGGACTTTGCCCTTTGCACATTGCCAGCCGAGCCACTGTCTGCCTTCTGCGATAGCGATCGCAAGCTCTATGAGCGCGAACGACTTGCCGGCTTTTGACGGTCCCGCAAGCAGCATTTTATGTCCCTGCCTGAGAACGTTCTCGATAAGCGGCGGAGCAAGTTCCGGCATTGTCTCCCAGGCGTTTGTCATATCCTCGAACTCCGGCAGATCGTCATTGACTGACTCTATCCACTCCTTCCACTCGTTCCAGCTTCCGAAGCCTGAATTGGTCTCCACAAGAAACTGCTTCTTTCCGTTTCTCATAACGCCCGGCATACGGCTCAGGCGCGAGGGGTTACGGCAGTTGCGGTCAACGTGCAGACCGTTCTTGTCGCATATCTTATAAAGAAACTCGACTCGTTCCCGGTACTCCTTATAGCTGCCTGCCTCTACTCTGACGATAGCGTGCAGCGACTTTCCTCCTGTGAATACAAGTGCTGCTATCGGAAGTTTCAGATCGTGCATAATGCCGTTTTGCTGAGCTACCGGTATATTGTCGGACTCTACAAGCGCATAACGATAATCAGCAACGCAGTCATTTTTCACACCCTGACCGTTCAGCGGATTGAAGCGTATCCACGCACCGCATTCCGGTGTGACAGTACCGAATACGCTTTCAATATTGCCG
Source organism: uncultured Ruminococcus sp. (assembly GCA_900318825.1). Lineage (GTDB taxonomy): Bacteria > Bacillota > Clostridia > Oscillospirales > Ruminococcaceae > Ruminococcus. Next base: position 95,728 of record ONMB01000001.1, on the reverse strand, counting down.
TTGTAATGTGAAAGCTCCTGGAGGAGCTGACCTGCTGTACGATCATAGCTTCCGGATTTAGGCTTATACTTGCCGTCCTCGTCTTTCCAGACCTCGGTTACATAGCCGACAAAATCGTTCATATCAAACAGCGTTTCGAGATAACGGCGTATCTGCTGAGCAGGATCCCAGAAGGACGGTTCTTCGATAGGCAGCTCCTGAGTATCTTCGGCGGAGGTAACAGTGTAGTCCTCGCCGATCACGTCGTCCCAGCCGAGAACTTTATCCGGTGCCTTGGAAAGCGGATGATAGCCGCCCTCCAAAGCCATTTTCACGATAGTTCCGGCAGTGACCGGAGTGTCAGAACCGTTGAAGCCGCGCCATTTTTTCTCGCATTCTCCGGCGTGATAGCGCTGAACGTCACGGGCAGACCACGCCTCCCAGACCGACACATCATAGCCGGAGTCTTTCAGCGCCATTCCCACACCGAGCCAGTCCTGATAGCTGAGTTCAGCCGGATCGATATATTCAAGCAGCTCGTCAAGGTTATCGTTTTTATAGTTCATTTAAAGTCTCCTGTGGTATGTATGTCTGCGGATCAACTCCTCGCGGAGCACCTTTCCAGCCAATACTTGCTATGCGGGTTATCATATTTGTAGCAGCTGTAAAGCTCCACCTGCCGACGTGCTGGAATCCGTATCGTTCAAGCATTCTTATCTGCTTAGGTGTCGCAAGTCCTGCAAGCTGCCTCTGAGCGCAGGCGCGGAGTATTTTCTCGGCACGTCCGGCGGTATCGACTGCATTCGGATCAATTCCTCGCTTTTCAAGGTCTTTCTTCTGGGATTCGGTAACGGGGTTCTGTTCCCAGCCGAACGATGGTACATAACTGCTGAGAGAATTATCCTGTATGCTCATCGCATACTGCATAGGATCAACGAGCTTAGACTTACGCTTCTTCATCTTCTCAAGTTTTTCAGCAAGCGCAGCCTCACGATCCCGGACAACATCTTCGGAAGCAGTCTTTTCAGCTGCTTCAAGGTCAACTGCGCAACCGGCTGCTGCAATATTTTCAGTCATTTTTTCTGCAACTTCCTGCGACTCTGCGATAAGGCAAGCTGGTCTGCATAATTCGTGGCGTTCGGTGTGCCAGAGGAAGTCAAGCAAAAGCAAGTGATCCTTGCCCTCTGCAAGACGTGTACCCCTGCCCACCATCTGGCAGTACAGCGACCGCACCTTTGTTGAGCGCAGCACCACGATGCAGTCAACGTCCGGACAGTCCCAGCCTTCCGTCAGCAGCATCGAATTGCACAGGACGTTGTAGTGCCCCTCCGCAAAGTCAGCGAGTATCTGCTCACGGTCGTCAGAATTGCCGTTGACCTCAGCCGCTCGGAACCCGTGTCTGTTGAGTATGTCCCTGAACTTCTGCGAGGTCTTGATGAGCGGCAGGAATACAACTGTCTTGCGTTCTTTGCAATGCTTGGCCATTTCCTCTGCAATGCGTTCCAGATAAGGATCAAGGGCAGTCGCAATGTCACCGGGCTTGTAGTCGCCGGCAGACGTTCCTACTTTTGTAAAGTCGATCTTTATCGGCACGGTGAGCGCTCTGATCGGGACGAGATAGCCCTCCTTGATAGCCTGTGGCAGTGTGTACTCATAGGCAAGGCTGTCGAAGATCTGACCGAGGTTCTTCTGGTCGCCCCTGTCGGGAGTCGCCGTAACACCGAGGACTTTCGCCCTGTCGAAGTACCTGAGAATGACCTGATAGCTGCCTGATATTGCGTGATGCGCTTCGTCGATGATAATAGTATCGAAGTAGTCGCGGCTGAACTGTTCCAGTCGCTTTACCCTCATAAGTGTCTGAACGCTGCCGACTGTTACTCTGTACCACTGCCCTATACAGCTCTGTTCTGCTTTTTCTACGGAGCATCCTAACCCGGTAGCTTTCATTATCTTATCAGCAGCCTGATCAAGGAGCTCACCTCTGTGAGCAAGAATAAGCACACGTTCACCACGCTTGACAGAGTCTTCAGCGATAGATGCAAAAACGATAGTCTTTCCGCATCCAGTTGGTAAAACGAGCAGAGTTTTATCTCTGCCCGAATCCCATTCGCCCCAGACCGCCTGCCGTGCTTCTTCCTGGTATGGTCTGAGTTCCAATTATATCACCTCAGAACTTTCCCTGATTCCAGTTCTGCTGAGGCTGCTGATACTGGTACTGCTGCTGAGGCGGCGCATACTGAGGCTGCTGTACCGGAGGCTGAAGAGCAGGCTGATCGTAACTCGGATAGAGCTTGTCGATACGATTGGTCTGTCTATCCTCGCCGTCCTTTTTGTAGTTATGTACTATGACCTTGCAGACGCCCTGTTTGCCAATAAGCTCCGGCGTCCAAAGCATTCGCACAGGCTCGTCTTTCTTTTTCATTCCTACTGATGCAAAGAATTCTGACAGCTTCCATTCCATTTTCTTATGCAGCAGGAAGTTCTCCTGAAGTTCGATGCACTGACCGTCATTAGAATAAATGCTGAATGTGACGATAGCTTTCGGGCAAGCAGGTATCTTAGCACCGCCGTCGTACCTTGCCTTATCGAACTTCTTGATCACAAATATGTAGTCGCCTTCGGGGAGCAGCGTAAAACCGCCGCCCTCCTCTTTGATCTCATCGTCCCAGTTGAGCGCTCCGCTGTCCTGAGCCTGCTGCTGATAGCTGTTGTAGGGGTTGCTGTTATAGTTTTCCATAGTTCATTCCTCCTTAAAATGGTACATAATCTTTGCAATTCTGCTGAATGAGTGAGAGAACCTGATCCCAGATTGTTGTGAGATACATAAGATAATCCTGTGGGAACTGCTGTATTTTCATCCCCTGAGCCATATAGTGTCGGAGATCAATACTTACATATTCAATCTGCTCGGCAGTAACATTCGACTGCTGCATAAGGTCTGCAAGTGCATCAGGAATACCCTGAACACGTTCAGCAGGTTTGGAAACAGCAGGAGCACTTGCTGTATTCCCGTTCGGGGGATATATCTGTTCAAATTCAGCAGGAGAAGCCGTTTCCGTTGGTATACCTGCTGTCTGAGCATTATTTATAAGCTGCTGAGCAGGTGACTGTACAGAGGGGGCAGGCGTAAGCGGCGGAGCTACCGGCGGACCGAATATACCGGCAATACTCTCCCACGCAAGGGGCAGTCTGTCCGGCAGCCCGAAGCGGTTCTTTGCATCCCACCACGCTGTCTTTGTGGTGTACATTACGCGCTGACAGGACGTTGCTTTATGCTTCTTGCCTTTGTCGTCCACAGCTTCAATATTCGTTCTGAATGCAAGGAACAGAGTCATATCAGACCATTCCTTGAGCAGCGGTGCTATTTTGTTTGTGGTCTTATTGCCAAGCTTCAGTTCCCAGTGGTCGAACTCCTCCATTTCCTCCGGGAGCGTTGTCTTGCGGGTGATAGCGTGACAGAGCAGCACAACATTGACACCGGCAGCGATCAGGCGGTCAGTTCTGTCAAGAAAGCGCCCGATCATTTCCTTTTCGTACTCCCAGCCCTTGCCGTAGTTCATACCCTCGATGCCGCTGACCTTATGCTCAGTGCAGAGAGCTTCCAGTGCAAAACGTTCAGCCCAATCGAACGTATCAACAATAACAGTCTGATAGCCTTTAGCCTGAGCATTGTTAAGAACATACTCGAATTCATCTGTAAACATCTGCCAGCTTGTCGGTTTAGGCAGTCTGCGGACGTTCATACGCGATGTGCTGCCCTCACAGTCGATAAATACCGCTCCGGGGAAAGAGGCGGCAAGTGTAGATTTGCCAACTCCCTCCTGGCCATAGATCACAACCTTCAAACCGCTGCCGGTCTGAATTCCGTTAATTTCTTCAAAATTCATACTGTTTTCCTCCCTTAGAATGTACCTGTTTTCCAAGGCTGTATCGGTGCTTCAGGAACCTGCTCAGCCTCAGCCTGCTTATTCTGTCCGGCTACATATCCATCATCGATGATAATAGAGCACTCGTCACCGGTAGAAACTCTTGTAGCAATAGCCTGTAAGCCTTCTGCTTCAAGCCATTCTCCGAATTCTTTGAGTGTATCTGTATCCATCTGTTCAAGTTTGTCAAGAAGTACAAAGCCACACTCGGGATTGAGCCTGCGGACAATAGCAGTTGCAACTCTGAGCTGCTGAGAGCCGGACATATTGTCCCACTTCTGCCCCTTGTATGTCAGCTCGCCGTCCTCGACTGAGAGCTCCGGCAGCGGAAGATCAGCGCCATTGAGAAGATCATACTTAGTCTTGCGGATATTCTCGATTTCGGTTGTGAGAGCTGCATACTGATCTGTGTAGCCCTTAGCTTCCTCCTCAGCCTTCATCTTATCGAGGTTCGCCCGGACTTTGGCGTTTATCATCTCAACGTCAGCTATGTTCTTTTCAAGCTCTGCCGTTGACTCGTCCTGCAAGTTCTCTGCGGACTTAGCTGCGGTCTGAGCGTTCGCCTGAGCCTGAGCAAAGCGGCGTTTAGCTTCATCGAGAGCCTGACGAGCCTGCTCAAGTTCATAATCATACTTTGCCTTTTCCTGACGTTTACGCTGATTTTCACCGTTCTTAGCAAGTATAGCCTGCTGCTGTGAAATGAGTTCCGTTGCAGAGATCGGTATTTCTGGTACTCCCTCATAGGACGTCATCTCAGCTGCGAATTTCACTTTCTGGTCTGCAATACGTCCGATAGCTGTGCGTTCATCATATTTCTTCTTTTCTTCGGCTTCGAGCTCATAGAGTTTTTCGCCTACACCGATGATCTGAAGCATGATGTTGGCTTTCTCCCTGCTGCTCGCATTAAGAAACTGCGGAAGGTCGAGGGCAAATGCTTCGATGAAGCTGTTCAGCAGCTGCTGCCCGGACTTATTGCCGTTAGGATCTGTGACCTTGAGAGCGCTGTTCTTGCCCTTGCGTTCAACTATGATACCATTAGACAGCGTTATTTTCAGATTAGGTGGCAGGAGCGCTCCTTCACGCTGAGCCTTTGAGGGGCGGTACTTTTCGCCGCCGAGTCCCCAGCAGATTGCATCGAGCACTGAAGTCTTGCCCTGGTTGTTCTTTCCACCAATGACTGTGAGCCCTGTCGGAGAAGGCTCAAGCTCAACTGCTTTGATGCGCTTGATGTTTTCAGCTTCAAGCGCGGTGATCTTGACTGACATAATTATTTTCCTCCTATTCTTGTTGCCTCGCTTTCGGCGTGGCTGATAAGTTTGTTGATACGGGCTATGTAGTAACTGAATTCTTCAGCCGGTTTATGCTCCTCCGCAAAATCACAGAGGCGGTGCAAAGCATCAGCTGCGCTTGTGAGATATGCCTGGAACACAGCTTTGCAGACTTCCGGTTCTCCGGCTTCCTTACTCTTGTATTCACTCTGAAGCCTTGCTATCTTAGCAGCGTGCTCGATCTGCATTTCCTCTATCTGATGAGTGAGTTCGTTAACTTTGGCGGTATCTTCATAAACGTCTATCGGACGATTCTCCATTTCCTCTATCTGCTTCGTAAGGCTCTGAATAGTATCTTTAGCCTCGTCAAGGTCATTCTCAGCTTTGTCAAGGTCGCTTTCAGCCTTGTCCAGCTCCCCTACAAGCTGTTTGTTGCGAGTGAGGAGTTTGTCCTGGCGTTCCTTGTAGCCTGCTTTTTCGTCTCCTGCACGTTTGATGTCATCTATCAGCTTGCCCTTTTCCTTTTCAAGTTCTGTGATCTTTGCTTTCAGCTCCCGGACGGAGGTGTTTTCGAGGTCGGTATTCTGGGTGATTTCAGTACGTTCCTGCTCGTCGAGCTTTGCAAGGAGTGCGAGCTTTTCTCTGCCAATTAGTGAAGACGACTTCACTAAATTATCATCTGCTGCAAAATTTTCGGCTATTGAAATATACTTATAAACAGTTCTGTCTGACATTCCAAGTTCTGATTTGCAATAATCGTTAAGCTCTGAGTAGCCTAACTCTCTATATAGCCTGCTATCCCGCATTTCTTTGAGGGCTTTGCACATCTCATAGAGCGATTCCTGAGCCGCCTGAGCATTAGCGCAGATGCAGCGGTGCAGCCTGATCGCCCTTGTGTACTCTGCACTTTCGACTATCACACCGGACTGAGGGGCGTTTACTTTGCTGAGAGCTTCACGGGCTTCCGCACCGTACTTTGGAGCGTGCTTACAGAATTCGTCGATACGCTCAGCAAGCTCCTCAGTAGTATTGATGCCATAGCGCTTGACGGCATTGTATGTTCTGACGCTCAGACCGAGATCTTCAATGTCCATTCTTCTCCTCCTCCTTTTTCTCGAAGAAGCGCATCAGTTTTGCACCGCCGACTATACCGGTAAAGACATTGTCGAACGGATCGCCTGTTACTTTTGAGATAGCCTTGCAGACTTCTACCAGCACAATGCTCACTTCTTTTGCACACTCAATCGAACTGCCCGATAATGTTAATTCCATAGGTGCTTTGTTTGCCGTGTCAATCTTGATTTCTACCATTGACTTTTCTCTCCCTTTGTGGTATATTATTGTTGGTATATTATTGTTTTGCTCCCTTCGGGGAGCTTTTTTTCTTATTTTATGGCTCCTGTGAGCCTCTTCATAGCATCGAAGCTGTAAACCTTTACGCAGTCACCCTTAGGCTCATAATCGCCGTTAAGGTTATAATTATCATACCAGCCTTCGGGCGCATTCGTGTCGATCATAAAGAAGTATCTGTCCTCGCCACTGCGTTCATTGATAGCCTGTGCAATATCTTCTATCGTAAGAGATCCACGCTTTTTCATTACCCAGTAGCCGTCATCGCTATAATCGAACTCAACTGTTATTCCTCTTTTCACTGCAATCACCTCACGCGAACGGCGCTCTGATGCAGTGCTCAACGTCTTCCGGAATGTCCGTGAAGTCTTCACCGTCAACTCCTATGACTACCGCGGGACCAACTATCTGAGTGTTGGCGACAGCTGATGCAATGGGATTTTGTGCCATACCTCGCAGCAGCCCTTCCTCGTTGACGATCATCACGGCTTTTCCGGGTATCAGAGTCACTGCTTCTATGTAGCCGTCAACAGCAGCCTGCAAGGCTTCAAGTGTATTGTCGATCTCCACCTGAGTGACGGTGGTTCCTTCAAGTTTAAGTGCTTTCATTTACATCTCTCCCATCATATCCCAGACCTGCTTATAGAGGTCAGCTTTTCTCATATCGAGCTCATACTGCTGACGGTTGATGTCCGCAAGCTCGGCTCTTATCACTGCGATTGCATCCGATACTGTCAATTGCTGCTTGTCCGGCTCCGGCGGTCCCGGAATGATCTCCGGCTTTTTGTACAGCACTTCCTGCATCTTCTCGGCGACCTTTGCCTGAGCTGTGATCTGCTTCTTGCAGTCTTTTCTCAGATCGTCGACCTTCTTCTCTTCCTTCAGCTTGTGCCGAAGGATATTGAAGTTCCTGTTATCGATGCCGTTTGCTGTAAGTATTCCGATGATACGTTCCACAGGGCAATCGTTCAGCTCTGCAAGGATCTTCACTTGTTCGCCTTTGTTTTTCGCCTGACGGTATCTAACGCAGATCTCTTCATTCGACATTGCCAAGCTCATTTGCTCACCACCTTCCAGAGCTCGTCGCGGTTGACGTGCTGAGTCCAGCGCTTGTTCATCTGCTTGTAAGCAGGCGCTCTGAACTTTGCGCGGTTCTTCTGAGTCCTCCACTCGTCGTAGTCGCTTTTGAGCTCCATTGCTTTATCGATAGCGCAGAGCAGGAGGAACGCCGCTGCGAGCACTGCGACTATTACTGCCGCCTTGAAAATTTCGTAGTTCACGCGGACACCTCCTTCCTGTGCATCTGTTCGTAGTCTCGCCACGGTATTGACCGGTCTGTCTTTTCGTACTGATGCCAGAGCTCGATGCGTTCCGGTGTCCAGTAGGCGACGATCAACTCTGCGAGCTGTCTTGCTTGGATGTTGGTCATAGTGATACCTCCTTTCTAACTTTTCAGTAGAAGCCTACTTGAATCAATATTTCCTCTCAGCATCGGGTTAGGCTTGAAGCTTCTGCACATTTTTACTGCCTGCTTGAAATTGCATATAGTTATCTGCTCGATTCTTTCTGTGCTTAATGCCTTGCAGATTTCTTTCTCAATAGCAAGTATAACTGAAACTCCTACATCGTCATAAACCTTTCCGCAGCCGCAAAGGTCGATAGCCTTAATACGCATTTCTCTTTCAAGCTTTGTGACCTGCTCTGAACTGATAGGAGTGTTGGCTCTCTCCTGTTCGAGCTGCTTTATCTTCTGGTCGGCATATTTAAGTGCTCTGTCCATAATAGCTTCGGGAGAGTTCCACTGCTTCTCGACCTCGATGAAATACTGTCTGCACTTTCTGCCGATGTCGCTTCTCTGTATCATACAGATCTCTTTCGCCATATCAATGAAGAGCTGGTGGTCGGTGTAGGTTGTTTCGTTGCCCTGAGCTGTTAGTCTTTTTTGACTAATAGTTATAAAGTCCGAATTTTCGGTGAATCCGTATTCACACATTCTGTCGAACCACTTGCTGTACTGCGTCTTGATTTCAAGAACCTCATGAAGTTCTCTACCCATGACCGTCGGGCGATCGCTGTTGTCATTGTTGATCTTGATGATCTCATTCATAATAATACTCCTTTCAACTTAATTGTGTTTCCTTTAAGAAACTACATCTGCAAAAAAAATAGCCATAATTTTCTCTTCAGTCAGGTTGAGTACCTGAGATATTTTCACTATCTCAGTCTGCTTGAATGAAGTTTCGCCGCTAATTCGGGAATAGAGCGTCTTTTTGTCCATTCCTATCATATCAGCAAGTTTGGGAATAGTAAGATCACATCTTGCAATCTCTGCTTTAAGGTCAAAAGCGTTCATTTTTTCACCTCCTTTCCTAAGGAATGCTCTGTTTCCTTTAGGATACTTTCAGTATATCACGCTTTTTCTTATTTGTCAACCCTTTTAGGAAACTTTTTTGAGATTTTTTCAAAATATAGTTGCATTTTAGAAACTAACGTGATATAATATGATAGAAGGGTAGGTGATATTATGAATGTTGGCGAACTTATATTAAAAAGACGTACAGAACTTGGGCTAACTCTTGAAGAAGTCGGCAATGCAGTAGGCGTAAGCAAAAGCACTGTAAAAAAATGGGAGGATGGCTATATATCCAATATGCGAAGAGATAAGATAGCACAGTTAGCTTCTATCTTACAAGTCAACCCTATTTCTTTTATTACAGAAGAAGAATGGGACAAAGAAGCAGAAGAATTTGAGAAAAAATGGAAAGCTGATTCAGAATGGCTGAAAAAGTATCTGAGCGAAAGATTTTCAGAAGAAGATGTCTCAACTGCTTATGAGTTGATAGAACAGCTTCCTAAATTTAATAGGGAAGGTCTTATAAAGATACTTGAAAGAATGGACGAATTGTCTGAGCTAAATAAATATCTTGCTCAGATAGATCTGGTGGAATAAGGAGGAATAACTATGGCAGTAAAATTATGCAAGTATTGCAGAAAACAGATTGACAAAAGAGCAACAGTATGTCCGCATTGCAAGCGTAAACAAGGCTCAGGCTGCCTTAGTGTCCTTGGTGCAGCTATTCTGATCGTAGGTATAGGAGGGTTTCTCCTGAGCAGGACGCCCTCTTTCCGCAAAGGCTATGAAAATGCCAAAGAGAATGACAAGGTCGCTTCGGAAGCCGGCAATTATTCTGAGGAAGACTATAAAAAAGCCTGCCGTAATATAACATTTGAAGAGATCGCCCGGGATAAAGAAGCGCTTGATGGCGAAAAAGTGACATTTACTGGAGAGGTCGTGCAGGTAATGGATGATTTTTTCAGGGTAAACATAACCAAAACTGATTACGGCTTCACTGATACTATCGCTTTTGACTTTGATACAGATAAGCTCAATGAGAATATCCTTGAGGGTGATGTTGTGACTGTCTGGGGACAGAGCAAAGGCTTCTACACATATACTTCTGTAATGAAGCAGGAGGTAACTGTTCCTTTTGTAAGAGCAGTTTACATTCAGAATTCGGGCAAAGCCGAGAAATAAAAAATCCCCAACGGTACTGGTAATACCGCAAGGGATAACTTGAAAGGAGCGATCCATATTAATCTTATAAAATACCCCAATGATGAAGCCGTGAGCAAGGCAATGGCAGCAGACGAGCCGCTGCTGGTACTCATATCCTTCGACGGTGAGACTGCCATTATGAGTCAGATAGACGAGGCAATGGAGCACCATATCCTGCTGATGAACGCCGGCTTCAAGGATACCGACATCGACAAGTTCTTTCGTATCGTGCTCGACCGCAGCGGTGTAGACTGGACGTTCATCTGTCCGCCGGACTACAAGGGCATACAGTACAAGGATAAGCAAATAGAGGCGTTCTACAAGGACGGCTTTGCAGTCATATCGAACTTCCTGCACTCTATCGGATACCTTGTAGGTATAAATATCCCGAAGCGTTACAGGCGTCATCTGGACGTTCTCAGCAGTGAAACATAGTAATATAACAAAAAATCCCCCACCGGTGCGCCAACACCAGCGAGGGATACGGACGTGCTATAACACACATCTCAGCAATGTAATTATAGCACGTCCTTGAAATAATGTCAATAATTTCAGGAGGAATGCTATGAAACAAGCAATTATTTATGCCCGGTACAGCTCTGAGCGTCAGACCGAGCAGAGCATTGAGGGGCAGCTCCGCACCTGCTATGAGTTTGCAGAGCGGGAGGGGATAACTGTTACCGGGGAGTACATCGACCGTGCAATCTCCGGAACTACCGACCACAGACCGCAGTTCCAGCGTATGATCGCAGACTGCAAGCACCTCGGCATCGACTACGTTATTGTATATAAGCTCGACCGCTTCGCCCGGAACAGGTACGACAGCGCTGTCTACAAGGCAAAGCTCAAGCAGCACGGCATCAGGCTGTTGTCGGCTATGGAGAAGATCACGGACAGTCCCGAAGGCATAATTATGGAAGGTCTGCTGGAAGCAATGAATGAGTATTACTCGGCAGAGCTTTCCCAGAAAATCAGGAGAGGAATGCGCGAGAACGTTATCAAAGGGAAGACCACAGGTGGAAATGTAGCTCTCGGCTATCGTGTCGGAGTTGACAAACGCCTGGAGATAAATGAAGATCAGGCTGCTATTGTGAGAAAGATCTTCGGGATGTATGCATCGGGCAGAACATTTGCTGAGATCATCAGAGAGCTTAACAATTCCGGTCTGAAAACGAGCCGCGGCAATGCCTATAATAAAAACAGTATCAGTCGTATTCTCAGCAATGAGAGATACATCGGCAGATATACAGTCAGGGGCGTTGATGAGGTCGCTGAGTGTCCTCAGATCATCAGCGAGGAGCTGTTCAACACTGTCAAGAAAAAGCTGAGTGCGGCTCAGACTAAGCGCCGTCACAGAAACACTCACGATTATCTGCTTTCAGGCGTCCTGCACTGCGGAGAATGCGGCGAGCGTATGAGCGGAACAAGCGGTACTTCAAAGCAGGGAAAGTCTTATTTTTATTATCACTGTCCCGGTAAGCACTTCGGACGTATAAGTGCTCCGGCTCTGGAAGATGCAGTGCTGAATACGATCGACAATTATTTGCAGTCCGACAAGATGAAAACTGTTGCAAAGGTTGCCTTTGAGGAGTACCGGAGACAAATGCTCGATACCTCTGAACTGACTGCTGTTCAGAATGAATTGAAGTCAGTAGGAAAGAAACTCCAGAACGCAATTAATGCCGTCCTAAGCGGCATCAATTCTGAAACGATAAAGAATACCATTGAGACACTGGAAACGCAAAAAAGTGACCTTCTCGCCCGTGAGGCAATGCTTCGTGGACGTGTTCCGAAGTTCACTCTGGAAATGTTTGAGACCGCCGTCAAGAACCTTACCGCCACTCCGACTGCCGCTCTGATCGACACTGTTATCAGCCGCATTGACCTTTACGAAAAATACATTGTTGTCTATTTCAGACTGTTCGATGTTGACGGCAATGATCCTGAAAGGGCAGAAGTGCCTTTTGAGTGCAAGGGTTCGGATAATGTTCCGTGTGCTCCACCAGCACAGTGTCTGTGCCGCCTTCCGCGTTGGCGCTTGTTTCGCGCTTAATGTTAACGGAAGGCTTATTTTGTTTTCGCTGACGGTAGTATTAAGGGCTGTATATATTCAGAATTCAGTCAAACCCGGGAATTAAAAATGCAAGGAGCTGATACAATGGACCTCATAAAATACCCGTCTGATGATGATGTAAACAAAGCTATGGCAGCAGACGAGCCACTGCTTGTACTCATATCCTTTGACGGTCAGACTGCTATTATGAGTCAGATAGACGATGCCATGGAACATCACATTCTACTGATGAACGCAGGTTTCAAGGACACCGACATAGACAAGTTCTTCCGCATAGTTCTCGACCGCAGCGGAGCGGACTGGACGTTCATATGTCCGCCGGACTACAAGAATATCCAATTCAAGGATAAGCGCATAGAAGCCTTCTATAAGGACGGATTTACGGTTATTTCGACCTTCCTTCATTCTATCGGCTATCTTGTAGGCATCAACATTCCGAAGCGTTACAGACGGCATCTGGACGTTCTCGGCAACGATACTTATTAATAAAACCTCCCATGGCTCTGCCGTGGGAGGTTTATTTGTATTTTGTGATCGTAAATGCTGACTTACAGCAGACTTTCATTGAACTCTGCGATATACGGCAGGTTGCGGTAATATTCGTCAAAATCGAGACCGTAGCCGATAACGAATAAGTCGGGGATAGTGAAGAGGGAATAGTCCGCATTGAGCTCGACTACGCGGCGTGAGGGCTTGTCGAGGAGGGTGACTATTTCGAGGGAGAGTGGCTTGCGCGAACTGATTATCTTGGCGATCTCTTTGAGAGTTCTGCCGGTGTCTATGATATCCTCGACGATAATGACGTGGTACTTGCTGACATCGTGTTTGAGGTCCATGGTAATAGCGACGCTTCCGGAGGACTTCGTGTCGGCAAAGTAGCTTTTTGCCTCCATGAAGCCTATTTCGCAGGGGATACTGATAGCTCTTGCGAGGTCGGCAAGGAAGATGAAAGCGCCTTTCAGAACGCTCACGAGCAGAACGGGTTCGCCCTTATATTTTTCGGATATCATTGCGCCTGCCTTAGTGATCGCGGAACGTATCTCCTCCTCGGAGATGACAATGCGCCTGATACCGGCATTGTAATCGTTAATATTCATCATAGCACTCCGTTTCGTGGTATTTAGGTAATATATACAGTATACCACATATCATGATTTTTTTCAATGCCCTGACGTTTTTCAGAAGCAGTGGATACAGATATTTGTTTTGTCCACCTTAGTCGTTGTTTAGTGGGTTGCACATTTCACAAAATGTTGTAAAATAGTATATAAGATTGGTGCAGTGTGCTCTTTGAGCTCTTAAACAGTTATTTGCACTGACGGCAAAGAAAAATATAAATAATACAGGGGTGGTAAAAATGAATTTGAAAAGGTGCATCAATTCTCTCGCTGCGATCATCGTAAGCGCGGTCGTCTCGATCGAACCGGCGATGTGTTTCGGGACTGTCTCCGCTGAGAACAGTATGACCGTTTTCTATGTCTCTCCTGACGGAAGTGACAGCGGTGACGGTTCGCTGACTTCTCCGTTCAGGACGATAGAAAAAGCCCGTGACGCTGTAAGAGAATGCAACAAGGATATGTCCGGCGACATAACCGTATATCTGCGCGGCGGCGATTACCGCATAACAGAGCCGATAGAATTCGACACGCGCGACTCTGCTACAAACGGTTACAGGATAAGCTACCGTGCCTACGAGGGCGAGACTCCGGTCATCAACGGTGCGACAAAGGTCACCGGCTGGGAAAAGTACAACGACAAGCTCTACAAGGCTCCGCTCGACCGCGACTATAAGCTCCGCAACCTCTATGTCAACGACAGACGTGCTAATATGGGCAGCGTGAGGGTGAATTCCAAGGACGGCTACGGTCAGTACAACATCACAAAGGGACAGGCTGACTGGGCATGGGACTCCGGCAAGGCTTCCGACGGAATCGTTTACAACGCCTCAGATGTGCCGCGTATAACCTCGAATTTCGATGACCTTGAGATAATCAACGGCACGACGTGGAATGAGAATATCGTCTGCACCCGCGATGTGAAGTATGAAAACGGTTCACTGATAATGCTCCTCCAGCAGCCTTACGGTGCTATCGCCCAGACTCCGGGCTGGAACGCAGGCTTTGCTGTCAAGGGCACACATACCATTTATAATGCCTTCTCGTTCGTTGACGAGCCGGGTGAATTCTACTTCGACAAGACTGCCAAGGTGCTCTACTACTATCCGCGACAGGGCGAGGATATGTCCAAGGCAGACGTTGAAGCTCCTGTTGCAGACCAGCTCTTTGTTGTCAAGGGCGAGTCCACTTCAAACCGTGTTTCCGGACTTGATTTCAGCGGCATAACCTTTGCGAATACCGATTACCAGCTCACTGACGTAGCCGGTTCGCACGGTAAGACTACCTGTCAGGCGGCTCAGACATATATCGCTTATGCCGACTCCAACTGGCACAAAAAGAAGTACGAAATGGCGGACACTCTTCCTGCTGCTGTAAACATAACCAGCAGCGATTCCATAAATTTCACCGGAAACGTTGTCAAGCACACCGGCGCTGACGGTCTCTCAATGTCAAACGATGTAATAAACTCCAACGTTACCGGCAACTACATCACTGATATCACTTCGAGCGGTATCACAGTCGGTCACCCTCAGCACATCTACATAGGCGATGCTGCTTGGGACAACCACGAGAAGTTTCCCAAGGGCGTCGAGGGCATCTGCAAGAACAACCTTATCTCGCAGAATATGCTCTATGACATAAGCGTTGTACACGGCTTCGGCGGCTGTGCAGCGATAACCGCGTACTATGTTGACTCAGTGAAGATACTCAGGAACACTATCGAAAAGACCGCCTATAACGGTATCCACCTCGGCTGGGGCTGGTGCAACTTCAAGGACAGCACCACCTGCCGTAACAATATGATATGCTACAACCGCGTTATCAACAGCCTCAACCGTCTGCACGACAGCGGCGGTATCTACACGATAGGTCAGATGGAAGGAACTGTCATCAATGAGAACTACATTCAGGGTATCCCGGCAGCAGCTCAGTGGCAGCCGACCTATGGTCTTCACAACGACGAGGGAACTGCTTACATCGAGGAGAACGACAATGTTCTCGAAATAAGCCCCAACGTTACCTACACGATAAACTGTGAGGAGTACGGTGACAAGCACCACCTCACTATCAAGCGAACATACGCTACTGTAAACAAAATGGGCAAAAATCCGCCTTACAGCGATATTGATACACCTATCGTTGTTTCTGACAACGTATGGCCTCTTGCCCAGTACAAGATATGTCTTGCATCAGGTGTTTCCGGCGAGTACAGCGGACTTGTTCCCACATGGCTCAAATCCGAAGCGGATCAGGTCTTCCCGGCAAGCTGTCAGACCTCCTGCGGCAGTGCTCTCCCGATACGCAAGGGCGGCGCAGGCAACACTGTATGGGCAGCTCCCGACGGAACTTCTTCTTTCAAGGCAGGTTCTTCTATGACAAAGGCTTCCGGTACTGCCGAGACGATCAAGACTCCTGCTGACGAGGGCGAGTACCGCATCTACGTCGTTGACGCGAGCGGAAAGGTCCTCAGCAAATCCAGCCATATCCTCAGAGTAAGCGGTTCTGCTTCCGGCATCGAGGCTGAAAGCTGTGACTATCAGTCCGGCATAAAGACCGAGAATTGCAGCGAGGGCGGCAGCGACGTTGCCTACATTGAGGACGGCGACTACATCGGCTTCAAGGGTGTTGACTTCGCAAACGGCGAGGCTGACTCCATAGACTTCCGCATCGGCTCAAACGGCGCGGCAGCTTCGCTTGAAGTACGTCTTGATTCTCCCGACGGCAAGCTCATCGGCTCTATGGACGTTGCGTCAACAGGCGGCTGGCAGAAGTGGGGAACACAGAAATGCTCCATTCAGCAGACCAAGGGCGTTCACGACCTCTACTTCGTATTCAAGGGCGGCGAGGGCTATCTCTACAACCTGAACTGGTGGAGACTGAATATGCCTGAAAAGCCCGATGTTGAGGTGATCCACGGCGATATGGACGGCAGCGGAAAGCTCGATGTCTACGACCTGATGCTCCTGAAAAAGGCAGTTGCAAACGGTTCAGACGAGAATATCGAAGCTGCTGACCTCGACGGCAACGGTGCTGTCAACATCAAGGACGTAAAGCTCCTGAACGACTTCCTTCTCGGCAGAATAAAGAGCTTCCCGGTCGATAAATAAAATATACAGGGCGCACATTAGTGCGCCTTTTCTTTATGTTTTGTCCCATTCGGCAATGATTTTGAACATTTTCCGGAGTGCGGCAGGGTTGACAAAAATGTCCGAATGGGCTAAAATAATATAGAATGGAATGATATGGGCATTTATATGGATCACAGGAGGTCTGTAACTATAATGACGCTGAAGGATATTAAGATCGGCGAAACTGCAAAGGTCGAAAAGCTGTGCGGTGAGGGAGCGCTCCGCCAGCATTTTCTCGATATGGGAGTGCTCCCGGGAACTGAGATGACCGTCGTGAAATATGCTCCGATGGGCGATCCAATGGAGCTTAGACTGCATGGCTATGAGCTGACGCTGCGGCTTGCCGACGCTGAAAAGATAGAGGTCACAAAGGTCGATAAGGCAAGCATTACCGAGGACAAGAAGTCCGGTAAAAAGAAGGTAGCTCACCCCGGTCTCGGCGAGGGCGGAAAGTTCCACCCCAAGGGCTCCGGAAAGGCGCTTCCGGACGACACAGTCCTCACGTTTGCACTCATCGGCAACCAGAACTGCGGCAAGACGACCTTGTTCAACAGGCTGACCGGTTCAAAGCAGCACGTCGGAAACTTCCCGGGCGTGACCGTTGACCGCAAGGACGGCGCGATAAAGGGCTACCAGAATACGCTCATAACCGACCTGCCGGGCATCTACTCGATGTCGCCGTACACGAGCGAGGAGATAGTTTCGCGAAATTTCGTCCTGAACGATAAGCCTCACGCGATAATAAACATCATCGACGCGACCAATATCGAGCGAAATCTCTACCTCACGATGCAGCTTCTCGAAATGGATATCCCGATGGTCGTTGCGCTGAATATGATGGACGAGCTCACCTCAAACGGAGGCAGTGTGGACATAAACACTATGGAAATGCTCCTCGGAGTACCGGTCGTGCCGATATCTGCGGCAAAGAATTCCGGTATCGACGAGCTTGTGGAACACGCACTGCACGTTGCGAAGTATCAGGAAAAACCGCTGTATCAGGACTTCTGCGACAAGTCATCGAACGGCGGCGCGGTACACCGCTGCATACACAGTATGGAGCATCTGATCGAGGATCACGCAGAGCTTTCGGGACTTCCGCTGAGGTTTGCTGCGAGCAAGGTCATCGAGGGCGATCCCCTCATAATTAAGCAGCTCGCGATCGACAAGAACGAGGAGGAGCTCACAGAGCACATCGTTCTTCAGCTCGAAAAGGAGCGCGGTCTCGACCGAAGCGCAGCCATAGCAGATATGCGTTTTTCGTTCATACTCAAGCTGTGCGCACAGGCTGTCACCAAGCCGAAGGAGAGCCGCGAGCATATCCGGAGCCGCCGCATAGACGCTTTCCTGACCGGTAAATATACTGCAATACCGGCGTTTATCGGCATTATGGCACTTGTGTTCTGGCTGACCTTCAACGTCATCGGAGCTTTTCTGCAAGGGCTGTTTGAAAAGGGCGTTGACGCTCTAACAGAAGCCACCGACAAGGCGCTTACGAACGCCAACGTCAACAGCGCTATCCACAGCCTCGTTATTGACGGAATTTTTGCTGGAATAGGCAGCGTTATCAGCTTCCTTCCGATAATAGTGACTCTGTTCTTCTTCCTGTCGCTCCTTGAGGACAGCGGCTACATCGCGCGAGTGGCGTTCTTTATGGACAAGCTGCTGCGAAAGATCGGACTTTCCGGACGAAGCATAGTTCCGATGCTTATAGGCTTCGGCTGTTCCGTACCGGCGATAATGGCGACGCGGACACTTCCCAGTGAGCGTGACCGAAAAATGACCATTCTTCTCACCCCGTTTATGAGCTGTACCGCAAAACTGCCTATCTACGCTTTTTTCGTGAGCACCTTCTTTCCCGGACAAGGTGCGCTCATAATGATAGGGCTCTACCTCCTCGGTATCCTGACCGGAATAATCGTGGCGTTCGTCTACAAGAATACCATCTTCCGCGGCGAACCTGTTCCGTTCGTAATGGAGCTTCCGAACTACCGTATGCCCAGTACCGGCAACGTCGTTCAGCTCCTCTGGGAAAAGGCAAAGGACTTCCTCCAGCGCGCGTTTTCCGTCATTCTCATAGCAACAGTCGTTGTGTGGTTTCTTCAGAGCTTCGATATGCATCTCAATATGGTTAACGATGCCGAGGACAGTATCCTTGCCGGAGTTGCAGGCTTCTTTGAACCCATGATGGAACCGCTCGGACTCGGCGACTGGCGCATAATCGTTTCGCTGTTCAGCGGATTTATGGCGAAGGAGAGTGTCGTTTCGACTATGGAGATACTTTTCGGCGACGGTATAAAGCTCTATATGTCATCGCTGGCGGCAGCGTGTATGCTGGTATTCTCGCTGCTGTACACACCCTGTGTAGCAGCAATAGCTTCCGTCAAGCGTGAGCTCGGAACTAAATGGGCAGTTGTCGTCGTGGTATGGCAGTGTGCTATCGCGTGGGTTGCGGCACTCATTGTAAGGCTTATCGGACTTATGATAGGAGTTGGCTGATATGGGTATCTTGGACATTGTGCTTCTTACGCTGATAGCTGCCGGAGTCGGTGCGGCTGTCCGGAAATGTGTCAGCGACCGTAAAAACGGAAAAAGCTGCTGCGGGAATTGCAGCAGCTGCCAAGGCTGTAAGAGGTAATACATATAAAGCAGGAAAGAGCGGACATTGTCCGCTCTTTTTTGTATGTGTATGTGTTACAATTTAGATATACTTCTGTGAGCGAAAGCAGATTAAGCTGTCTGAAAAAAAAGAAAGCGAGCCTGCGAGCCCCAACGTGGTTGGGCGCACAGGCTCTGTGCTGATGCTGTGACACGACGCAGAATTTCATTCCTTGATATTATTGACGATGTTGTTTATCCAGACATCGCTGCGTACCATAAAATAGCCTATTACTACCTTAACGACCTCCGACATGGTAACGACGGCAAAGATGACGTAGATACTCAGTGAGGTAAGGTGTACGAGTGCGAACGCCAGAGGTATCATCAGGAACCATGTGAAGCCAAAGTCAAACAGAAAGGTTATACCGGTCTTGCCGCCGCTTCTGAGCGTGAAGTAGCAGGCGTTGGTGTATGACCACAGGGGGATCGCGGCAGCCTGTATGAGTATCATATACGAAGCGAGGGAACGTATCCCGGCTTCTGTGTTGTACAGGCGCGGGAAGAATGCAGCGAGCGGTATAACGCATATCGAGACCGCTACTGCGGCGGCGACTGCGAAGAAGAGCATTTTATTGTCGAGGTCACGCGCCTCCTTGAGCTTGTTCGCACCGAGTCTCATACCGACGATAATGGCGATACAAGCGCCGAGCTGGATATATACCGCACCAAAGAGGTTCGTGATGGTGCTTGAGATGTTCCTTGCGGCAACGACGTCGAGCCCGCGGACGGAATAGCTCTGCGCGATGAGTGACATTCCGGCAGCCCACAGGAACTCGTTGAACATGAGGGGGAGTCCCTTTATAGTTATCTTCTGGGCGAGGTCGCGTGAGATATGGAAGCACTTATAGAGCCCGATGATGTACTTGTTGCGCTGAGGGTGGGTGTGAGCCCAGATCATAGTGACGCCGGCTTCGATGAATTTTGCGGCAACAGTTGCGATAGCTGCACCGCGCACGCCGAGCTCAGGCATACCGAGCTTGCCGAAGATAAGGCCGTAGTCCAGCAGGAGATTGATACCAACGGCTGAAAAGGCGGCGATCATAGGTATCTTGGTCTCGCCGCACTCACGGACAACGCTCGAATAAGCCTGACCGATACCGAAGGGGACAAGTCCTACGAGCATAATTGCCATGTACTGTTTTCCGTAGTGGAGTGTAGCGGAGATCTTTTCGGGTGAGTCGTCATCGCTGATGAAGAGTGAGATGAGCTGACTGTCGAAGATACCGAACAGAGCGGCTCCTACGGTGATAATTGCCGCACATATGAGCAGTCGGAATCGGACGGTCTGTTTCTGTCCCTCATAGTCGCCCTTGCCGAAGAACTGCGAGCCGAATATGCCCGGACCGGATACTGCACCAAAAATGGTGATATTGAACACGAAAATGAACTGGTTTACGATAGAGACGCCATTCATCTGCTCCGTACCGATCTGACCGACCATGATATTGTCGATCATACTGACGAAGTTGGTGACGAGCATCTGGAGGATCATCGGTACGACCATACGCAGCACTGATGAATAGAAGGCGCGGTCGCCGATGTATTTATTTCTGAATGCCTTGAGCATAGAACTCCTTTCGGGAAACAAAAAAGTCACACAAGTCTGAGCCTGTGTGACCTAAAAGACTAATTGATAACAACGCCCCAGCCGGAACTGATCTTTTTGTACATTCGCATTTTCTCCTTCTTTTTCTGAGATCTGAACTGAGCGAATACAAATACGATAGCAACGACTGTGAGAGCACCGCCAACAATAAATCTGAGAACGCCGCTGAGAGCAAGAAAAGCAACTGCCCATATAATAGCTGCCAGAACGATGATGAGCGGCAGGCAGAAAGAAGCGACTGTTCTGTTCTTTACCTTGATGTAGTGCTGAATGTCTTTGATGCTGAAGCTCTCATAATTTCTTGCGATGAAGTTATCAGGCTGAGCCCATTTGCAGAACTGATTTATATCGTCGAATTTAACGTTATAGTCCTGATAATCGTGGAATTTTCCGTTAAAACGGGCAACACGGTAAGTCACGAGAAGGTCTGACTTTTCTTTTTCGGCGTCCATAACGTGGATGATAGTACCAGCCTCTGCCTGTCCTTTTATAGATTTTGTCACGAGAAATTTTCTGTCGATAGCCTCATCAATATTAAGCAAATAAGTCATAAATATCCCTTCCTTGACATTGTAAATATTTACAGAGCTAACATAATTCTATAATACAAGTCGAATATTGTAGTGATCAAATAAACATAGTCCTACAAAATAATTATAACACATTGAAAATTAAAATGCAATAGAGAAGTGTCGAAAAAGACATTTTTGCAATAAATGTGAATAATCGCCTGTAAAAAGCGCAGGTGTTTGGGCAAAACTCATATACCGGCGCTTTCTGGAAAAATATGTGTTTCTCAGGTTTTGAGTGAGAAACACATATTCAGATTTGATCAAAGTTTATTCTTGAGGTTAGCCTTAGCGATCTTTTTTCTGTCCTTAGCCTGTTTGAGCATATCGTTCTTGGACATAGGACCGTCTTCGAGGCTTGTCTCGCCGGCAGTAGCAGCATTTGCAGCGATCTCTGCTGTTTCTGCGTCTACCTGAGCATCGTCGTCGTCAAGGAAGCTGTTGAGGCGTTTCTTGAAAGCTCCGCCGCTCGACTTTGAGAGCATAACGCTGCTCTGCTGGTAGTTGCTGCGCATAGGAGCTGCACCGCCTACATGAACTGAATGAACAGACTGGCTTCCGTATGCACCCGGGCGATAAGGAGCAGCGTTCATATTGTTCTGATAAATTGAATTGGTGTGGCCGCCGACACCCATGTAGGGATTAGGCTGGGGGTAACCGCCCTGCTGGGGATAGCCGCCCTGCTGAGGATAAACGCCCTGCTGGGGGTAGCCGCCCTGCTGAGGATAACCGCCCTGCTGGGGGTAGCCGCCCTGCTGAGGATAACCGCCCTGCTGGGGATAACCGCCTTGCTGCGGATAACCGCTCTGCTGGGGATAGCCGCTCTGCTGTGGGTAACCGCTCTGCTGAGGATAGCCAGCCTGCTGAGGATAACCGCTCTGCTGGCTCATAAAGCCGCTTGCGCCCTTCTGCTGAGCTTCGGCAGCTGACTCATAGAGAAACTTGGGATCATTGCCGTTCTGCTGAGCGTTCTGAGCCTCAGCTTTGTCTCCGCCGGGAGCTGCAAAGGGATTGGATTCGTCAACGTCAAAGCCTGCTGAGAAATCGGCAGGAGCGCCGAGTGAAGGAGCAGCAGCTCCGTCAAAGCCGCTGATGAAGTCAGGAGTTGTGCTGGACATACTTGCAGCGGTAGCGGATTCCTCGGGGGAGGTAACGACCTGACAGCTGCTGTTTTCAGCACCTGACTTTACGAGAAGGTCGATACTTGTCTGACTTGGCTCGAAGAAGCTGTGGTCATCGAAGGTGATATTTATCATCTGACGAGCCTTAGCTTTGCCGTTTGCGAGAAGAGACATAACGGCGATAGTATCAGCCGGTATAGTAACGACATCGCCGTCTTCATTGATACCGATCGTAGTGATACCGGAGAAGATCTCCTCTGTATCGGCAACGATCAGGCAGAGACAGGCGTCGGGATCGGAAACATATTCCGGTTTTTCGGATTTGATCTTGTCTGCGAAATTTTTTGCAGTATTGTAGAAAGCGCTAATTTCCATAGCAAACACCACTTTTCCCTTTCGTTATATTTATCCTGCGCACGCCGGAAAGTGCCTAATACAGGCGTATGCAGGTATTGCAACGGCATTCAGCCGTTCTGGACACAGATCATTCAAAGTTATCGATCTTTTTAGTGAGAAGTGCAGCCTTTCTCTCGGCAGCGCGCTTCTTGTTTTCCTCGACCTTGGAGAGGATAAGATCCATATTATCAGCGATCATATCCGTATCGTACACGCAGGAGAGGGAAATATCGTCCTCTGTGCCGAAGTGTGAGCGTTTGGTGAGGTTATTGATGATAACTGACTTGAAGTTCTCGAGGTTCGAGAGCTGACTTGTTATGATAGTGTGGTAATCGAGAAAATCATTTTCGCTTCCGAATGAGGTATAGAGACCGTCGGTGGAGGCGTACATAGCTATGAGTTTCTTGTTTTCAACGTAGAAGCCGCTGAACATAGAGGCTGCATTCGAGTTGCACATCGAAGCTGTAACGTTTGCAGGAGCAGCTTCATTATACTCCATAGGCATAACAGCTTCACCGTCATCGAAGAGGGCAACGAGCGTACCGTCACCTATCTGGAGACCAAAGGTAAAGTCCTTAGCGGCAACGCCTGCGATGAGGGTAGTACCGTAGTAGGATTCCTGCGGGATAGCAGCGAATTCTTCTTCTGTGAACTTACTTTTTTCCTCATCAGTAGTGGGATTGGCTTCAACGTGTTCTCTAACTTTGCGGTTCCAGTTGTATATAGCTTGTTTTTGGATATTTCTGATTATCATTCTGTGGTTCTTAGGGAAATTACTTACAAACTGGTCGTAGTCCCCGAAGAAAGTGTCGATAGCTTCGATAGTTGCTTCGACAGCGAATTTAGAGCCCATATTGCTCCTGAAATGTTTTTTGCTGCCATGACCGTCTGCGACTACTGCGACAGCATATTTGTCAGTGACCTTATATGCTGAGCTGTCCTGGCAGACGAGACCGGTTTTCTCATGGCTTGCACCTTTGACCGAGTGGCTGAAGCCGTTGAACATAGAAACTCAGTCCTCCTTCCGATTAGTTCTGAAAAATTGCTCTTGCATTACCAACCTGTATCGAAAGGAACATCGTTGTCTTCAACTTTATTGCTTACGAGCTCCTGGATCTGCTGACCGAGGAGTTTCTGCTTAGCGGAGAAAACGTCCTCTTCGCCGAGCTCATGACCGCTGTCGTCGGAGAGAGTCATAGACTTACTGCCGATCTGAGCGGAAGTAACAGCGATGATCTTGATCATCTGAGCGAGCTGGGTACCTGAATAAGCGTGAACAACGGTATCCTTGCTGCCTGTGAATTCAGCGAGAACGTCATCGTTAGCCTCATCGCCGATACCGAGAGCAGCCTTGAGTCCGAACTTATACCAGCTGTTGGACTGGAGTTCCTTGAGGCCTTCTCTGTAATCGTCAGACGGATAGCCGTCAGTCATGAGGAAGATAACAGGTGCGAATGAAAGTGAAGGCGAATTGAGGTAGCTGTTTCTGGACATTCTGAGGGAGAGCTCCTTGAATGCAGCGCCCATGCTGGTAACGCCGCTTGCGCGGAGTCTTGCCCACTCGAAGTCCTCGATAGCGATAGGAGTAGAGTACATCCATCTTACCTCTGTTGAGAAGGTAAGAACAGCGACTTTAACTTCTGTATCAGCTTCGCCGACTCTGCGGATCTCGGGGATAAGCTCTTCCATAACGGTATTGAGCTCACCCATTTTCTTGCCTTTCATACTTCCTGAAGTGTCGATCAGGAAGAAGATAACGAGGCTTTTTCTTGAAACGCCGGTAGCACTAAGGGGATCGTCGTCGAAATCGAGAGCGCTTGCAGCAGCAGCTGTATTCTCAGCAGCTGCGGGCTCGAAATCGTCGAGACCTGAAGTATTCTCATTTACTACGGGCTCAGTCATATTCTCATTGCTCATAATTAACATACATCCTTTCGATCCTGCTGTTTGCAAATAGGAACAGCGGTTTATATCTGTGCTTTGATCTCGCCAAAGTCTATTTCAAGACCTTGCCAGATAGGGAAACCTTTTCCCGGTGCTATGTCGTAAAAAACGCCGTCCGGCATTTTAGCCTTCCAATTTCTTTCGGAGCAGTTTTTGATGCCGAGGACTCCGGGCTTGAGCTTGTTTTCGACGAGCTCGCCGGCGATCTTAGTGAAGTCATCTGAATCTGCACTGATCTCGCATTCATAGAAACGGCATCCGAGGTAAAGCGGCATACGGTAATCTCTGTCGCTGAAACCGAGCGAAGCGAATTCCATACCGCACTTGGGGCACTTGAAGGTCTTTTCGTTGGGCTTTACGAACATTGAAGAGAAGTTCGTTCTGCCGCAGCCGCACATGATGATCTCAGATCTGAGGCGGATGAAGAGCTTCTGCCATTCATTTTCTATGATACGCTTTGTGGGCTCGCTGATACCGGTGGTAAAGGAGCGTATGAAAGCGTCCTTGATGTAATCGGGGTAGATCCTCCAGAACTTGATAACGTTGTCGTGGATACCTCTTACAGGGCGGTTTGAAGCGTCGTTGGGATCGTATACGAAAACGGCGTTCTGACCGTAGTGCTTGAGTTCTGAGGATTCTGTGAGGCAGACGTCCTTAACGACCTTTTCGCCCTCCATAGGATCGCCTCTGAAGAGGAGCTTGAAGAGGACGACTGCGAGCGAATACTTATCAGTCTGAACGTTCGGCTGAGCGATGCCTCTTACGACCTCGGGGGCCATATATCCGGGCTTACCGCCGATACCGAAGTTGCTGCCGTCAGGGGCGATGTTATCGCAGTCACAGACGAGAACAGCGCCGGTGTTCACATTGATGAAGAAGCCTCCGTCGTTAAGGTCCTGGTAGCTCTTACCGGAACGGTGGAGCTGACGGAAAGCGTTTACAATGTTGATAACAGCTGTTACCATAGCATTGAGGCTGGTAAATTTGACCGGTCTCTTTACAGCGTGACCTGTGAGCGGGTCTATTTCCAGTTTATAGGTATTGAGTATATCAACGAATGAATCGAAGCCGTCCGGCTTGAGGTCCATTATGTAGCCGAACGTGCCGTCCTCTGTTTCCTTGGTGAGGTATTTTGGCCAGAGGAACTTGTTGCTGGGGGGACCGTCACTTATGTTATTCTGCAGGTTCTTACGGAACTCTTTAGGTTTTTTCATCTTGTCGATATCGTACCATTTGAGCGCCCATTTCATACCGTTGAATCTTACGAGATAAACGATACCCTGACCGCCGCTGCCGATAACGCTTAAAACCTTGGCGCTGCCGCCGTATTCCATTTCGACTTCCTGACCGATTTCAAGCTCAACCATCTGAAATCATCCTTTCGTTAGTTAGTGGTGTTCAGACTTCTGCCGACGAGGCGACGAGCTTGCAGCTGAGGCCGTTTACGAGGCAGTATTTGTGAACGTAAGAATTTTCGAGGCAATGGATAGTGAGATTAGGACAATATGAGAAGGCGTTGATGTCGATAAACTTAACGCTGTCCGGGAGGAAGAGCTTTCTGAGCTTATCGCAGCCGGAGAATGCTTCTGCACCGATACTGCTTACGGTATCGGGAATCTCTATGACCTCAAGACTTGTACAGAACGAGAACGTGCTGTCCTCGATCTCCATAACGCCCTTTGGTATCTTTACAACGACGAGCTTAGCGCACTGGCTGAACGCGCCCTGTTTGATTATCCTGAGGGATTCGGGAAGCTCGAGACCTCTGAGTCTCTTACAGCCTGAGAAGGCATACTCGCCGATAGCGAGGAGAGTAGAGGGGAGCTGTATAGTTCTGAGCGAGCCGAACTTATCGAAGCAGAAGGCATCGAGTTTGGTGAAGCCGTCTGGTATGACGATATTGCTGCTCAGGCGGTATCTGAAAGAGTTTCTGGGAGTAAATACCATATCGTTGACGCTGACAGCCTTTTTGGGAGCTTCCTCAACGACTTTCTCAACTTCGCCTTCTTCTGGCGGGAGGACCTTGAGAGAGGACTCGAAAGGCCAGCCGAGCATATATGTAAAGCAGGCGAGAACGAATTCGGTAGCATTTTCGGAGAGGAAAACGTCGCTGAGCATAAAGCTCTTCGCTCTCATGATAGATATTTCTCTGTTTGGTTCTTTGAGCATAAGGGTGAGGACGCCCATATTATACATATTAATAAGGAGACGGCGTTCTCTGTTATAGTCCGGTATGTAGTCATTGAGCAGACCGATGAACCTGTTTTTTCTTAACACGCCGTACGGACCGTGATTGACGACGATCGAACGCAGCTCACGCTGGAACTCCATGGTATTCTCAAAACCTTCGATATTCTGTGGGACAGGCGCGCCGCAGTTCGGACAGGACACGAGTTTCGCGCTGACTTCGGCTTCACATTTCTCGCACTGCATAATTACCCTCCTGACGTTAAAAGTTATGTTGATAATTAATAGTCGGAATAACTACGGATAATAGTAGTAGTGTTATTACACGAATATTTACACATTGCTATCACAAATAGTATAACACTTTTTGTAATACTTGTCAAGCAAAAATAAGTTTAAGATAATATTTCTTATAGAAAATTATTAACAATTGGTATAGACGATAGTGACAATTTTACTGGAAAGATATACAAAAGAAGCCATTTTGAACAGTTATGTTAAACAGAGGTTACAACATTATACAAAGTGTAATATCGGCGTTAATGATTAAATATGGTATAATAATCGTTTATTTTGCATATATTCTTGCTTGAATTATTGGTAAAAGTGTGAATAAAATATTTTCGGTTTTTTGTTGAAATCCTGAAAGATTTGTGATAAAATTATAAGTGCAGAGAAAGCACTTGGAGCCGGCGGGGATGATCCGGTCACAATTTGGCACTGTAAGTCCGGAGCGGTTTTCCCTGTGCAGACTTTATTTATATTTTAAAGGAGGTTCAGTTCTTATGAACAAAGAGAAAAGAAAAAGAATTCTCAGCGCTATCGCATTATGTACTGCAAGTGCATCGCTTTTAGTGACCACAAGCTGCGGTAAGCCCGGCGGAAAAAAGAAGAGCAAGATCGCAGTTATTACTAAGAACAAAGACGTTTCATTCTGGGAAGATGTCAAGAATGGTGCTGAAGCTGCCGGTAAGGAGCTCGGATTTGATATCCTCTACACAGCAGCTACCGGTGACAACGATTTTTCAAGTCAGGTAAGCGCTATCAATGATGCTATCGACGAGAAGGTCGATGCTATCATCATCGCTCCCAACGGCAGAACAGAGCTTAATGAGGCTTTACAGAAGGCAGAGGCAGCCGACATAAAGATCATTAACATCAACTCAAGAGTTGAGGACTATAAGGGCAGTATCCCGCTCGTCAGCTCGTCTGACTACGACGGCGGATCCGTTGCTGCAAGATATGCTGCCGACGGCGTTCTCCTCAGCAGCACTATCAGAACAGCTATGCAGCAGAAGGGCAATAATGACTTCACTAAGATCGCAGAACTCGGACGCGGTGCCGTTGCTATCATACCTCATACTGCAACTACTGCTGATAACCGTGTAAAGGGCTTCAAGGAGTCCACAAGAACCGAGGTCGAAAGACAGCTCAAGGAGGACGATGTAGATATTGCATCATTCAATGTTTCGGCAGAAACACTGAACGCTATGTTCGATAGATTCTTTGTCGTTGGTGAAAAGTGTGCGAAGCCTGAAGATGCGCGTGCAGAGGCAGAGAAGATACTTGCTGCTAAGGATTGTAACGTAAAGTGCTTCTTCACTACAAATACAAATACGACACTTGGTGTCTGCGAGGCTATCGAAGCTGCAGGCAAGCAGGATGAGATCTATGTCATCGGCTTCAACGCAGATGAAAAGGAGCTCGCTTTCCTTAAGAACAATGTCCTCGACGGTACAGTCGTTCAGAACCCTTACAATATGGGCTACGTTGGCGTAAGATTTGCGAAGAAGGCTATCAATGGCGAGAATGTTCCGCTGACACTTGATACAGGCGTTACCTGGGTTGATCAGAACAATATGAATGAAGAATATATCCAGCTTCTTCTCCATCCCGAAAACTATTAATGGAGGTAAGAATTATGGCAAAAGATAAGAATAACGCAAGCTACCAATCCAGGGCTTACACCTTTGGTGCTATCCTTCTGGCGGTCGTAGTTCTCTCAAATATGGCTCTCGTGGCTTTTCTTTCGAGAACTAACCGCGATATCTCACAAAAAACTTCAAAGAGCATGAGCGCTGTTAACCGAATGAATTCCGAGCTTCTCACTATCAACGGTAACGTTCTCCGTATCGTTGCGCGTGTTTCCAATGATACCACTGGTATCGCAGATGATACGAGACTCGCATTCTCAAACATTTACAACGCAATGTCTGATTTTGAGGAGATCGACGGCAAGTCTGATGACGTATTACGCCGTTACAATGCAGCTAAAGCCGTTATCAAGGCTTATGAACAGAGACTTGATGAATTCAGTAAGGAGTTCAAAAAAGCGGAAGGCGATACCGGTGACGGTTTGTCAGCGTTCGGCGGAAGCTATAAGAACCTCTACGTTCAGGATATTTATCCGCTTCAGGTTACGGCTTCAGAAATGCTCGAGGCTACTATCGACATCGTTAACAAGGATACAGCAGAGAGAAGTGCAGGGATCGTCAGGGTATTTATCCTTGTTGAAACCCTCATGTTCTTGTTCCTCGTTATCGGTGAGATCGCTATCATGCTCATCGCTAAGATGGCCAAGAAGGCAAGAATTGACCTTGAAGAGCGTGAGAAGAGCCTCCGTGAGGTCGATGCAAAGCTCAAGTCCACACGTCAGAAGGCAAGCGACCTTGCTCTTACGAATATCCTTACAGGTATGAAGAACCGCTATGCTCTCGACGAAGAGATCAGCGGCAGACTCGAGTCCGATCGCTTCAATATCGCTGTATTCGATATGGACAACTTCCGCAGCATCAACGATACATACGGCTACGACTTCGGCGACGAGTACCTCATCGCAGTTGCTGACCGACTCAAGAACGAGTTTGGTGCATCTGCCGAGATCTACAACATCACCGGTAACGAGTTCTGCTTCGTATTCAACAAGGAGATCTCCGAGAGCCAGGCAATGGGTATCGTTCAGAATATCCACGCTGTAATGTGCAGCCCTTACAATGTACTCAATCTTACAGTACAGCTCCCGACATCAGGAAGTGTTTACCACTACCTCCCGGGCGACTGCCTCAATGTAAACTCGCTGCTCGTTAAACTCGATACAGCACTCAGAAATGCTAAGCTCAACGGCGGTAATATGATAAATACTGTTGTTGATATCTGATCTGAATAGTTCAGTGACTGCCGGTACGCAAGTGCCGGCAGTTTTGCTTTGTGCAAAGTGTATAAATAGTGCGCTTGCAGAACGCTTAAATATAGTTTGACAAATAGTATGATTAATGGTAAAATATACTTGAAGCTATAATTATTCTTCGGAAAGAGGTGAGAGGGTGAAGAAATATGCCGTTTACAGGTCTCCTACGGGACTCTACTGCTACGATTATATCGACAGGGTGGAGGACCTTAAGGATACCGGCTTTGAAGATATCATCACAGAGGAACAGCTCCCGATAGTCCTTGACGGTACAGGCGGCTATTTCAGGTTTGAATTCGGTGACTTCCGCTTCGTGAAGATAATCGAATCAGATGAAGAATTCCCCCTCAAGCTCGAGGATATGTACTACAAGAACGATCCGGACTTCAAGCTCGGCTGGATGTCTCCGGACGGCGATACCTACTCGTGCAGCTACACTAACCACAATAAATGCGCCATAATGCTCGCAAGAAAGTTTTTCCCGAAGTCGAAATACCCCGAGACTGCCCTTGAACGCGCAGGCTGGCTCAAAATAATCGACTCGTGGGACGGCAGAGAGCGTCAGCACGGCCAGTACGTCCACTCCGGCAACGGAAAGCTCACACGCCGTCAGGCGGACAAGCTCTTTGACCTCGGACTCTACGACAATTATGAGGTCAGACAGCTCATCAGAGACAACGATATATGACTTGACACAACGGCGTTTCCGGCACTATCCGGAAACGTTTTTTTATTTTGTCCGGATATGTAAAAAATCTGTGCAACGTGCATAAAAGTGGGGAGTATTTTGTATATTTCTTATATTGACTTTGGTCGCAATATGATGTATAATATATTTTATAAATACTAACAGTTACAGGCACCGCTTCAGCGTTCTGTTATGCGCGTTACAGGTGCCGGGGAGGATTGAAAATGGCAGAGGCAAGATTCATAAAGACCGTCACCTTCGGCGGCTATGATAAGGCAGAGGTCATCAGGCGTCTCGAATACCTCAATAATCAGGTATTTGACCTCAAAAACGAGCTCAGAGAGACAAAGCTCCTGATGGAAGCCTACAAGAAGGGCACTGAAGCTGAAAAGGCAAACGAGACCGTTATGGCAGGCGAAAGAGCCAAGCTCACACAGGTACAGGTCCAGAACGAAACTCTCTCGACAAAGCTCAAGGCTGTTGAAGAGGAGAACCGCGTCTGCAACGACAAGATAACCGACCTCACCGGTACTGTTACAGGTCTCGAGGAGCAGCTCAAAAAGGCTAAGGAATCTATTGCGGCTATGAAGGCTGGCGGCGATGCAGCAGCACTCAGTCAGGTGTTCATAGAGGCACAGAAATCGGCTGATATGCTCGTTTCAAACGCAAAGAACGAGGCAGCTCAGATCGAAGCCGATGCAAAGAAGCTCGCTGAAGCAACTGTCGCCGATGCCAATGATGAGGCTAAGCAGATCATATATGATGCTGAAAGAGAAGCAGCAGTAAAGCTCTCAGACGTCAAGAATGCCGCTGAGGAGCTCAAGACATCAAACAATAACCTCAAGGCTGTAATGCTCGATGACGTCACAAGGATAGGCGCTCAGATGTCACAGCTCAGAACAGTCCTTGAGAAATTCGTAGATAACGGTCTCGCTGATATAAGCGACGCCGAGGAAAGACTCTTTACAGTAAGCAATACTCTCAGAGAGGGCGGAGTACCCGTGTTCAGGGAGCCCGAACGCCTTGACCTCGACCTTCCCGAGCCTCCCAAGAGAGAAGCTCTCAGAGCAAGAGAGGAAGAAAATGCAGCCCGTGAAGAGGAAAGACAGAAGCAGAAGGAAGGACTCGATAAGCTGAAGCAGATGGCAGAGGCACTTGAAAAGCTCGAAAAGACAGGCGATAAGCCTGCTGAGTCCAAGTCAGAGCCGGCTGCTGAAGAGCCTGCCGCAGCAGAGGAAAAGCCTGCTGAGAAGAAAAGCGGAAAGATCGACCTTGCAGCGCTCGCAGCTCAGGCAAGCGCACTCGGAGATAAAAATTAAGGACATAATATCTTCCGGAGCCAAGATTTCTCCGGTCAAATAAACATATATGAGGGGTATATCAAGATGAATGAACTCGTTATCGTAAAGCCCGAAAAATGTCAGGGCTGTAATGCCTGCGTCCGCGCTTGTCCTGCTTCTGAAGCAAACGTTGTAAAGCGTCTGGACGACGGCAGATTTGTCACTTCGGTCGATCCGAACAAGTGTATTGCCTGCGGTGAATGTGTAAAGGTCTGCAAGCACGGTGCAAGAGACTTTATCGACGATACAGAGGAATGTATGTCGAGAGTCATCAAGGAGAAGATGATAATCATGGCTTCTCCTGCTATAAAGACTGTTTTCCCGAACAAGTGGAAGGGAATACTCGAATGGTTCAAGAAGCAGGGATGTTCTGTATATGACGTATCGCTCGGTGCTGATATCTGCACATGGGTGCATCTCAGAATGTTCGAGCAGGGCAAACTGGGCAACATCGTAACACAGCAGTGTGCTGCGATCGTAAAATATGTCGAGACATATGTCCCGAAGATGCTCTCTAATCTCTCACCGGTACACAGCCCTGTTGCCTGTGCAGCAGTATACATAAAGCAGTATCTCAGAAGGACAAATCCTATTGCCTACCTCTCTCCGTGTATCGCAAAGAAGGCGGAATTCACAGAGACAGGTCTCGTGGATTACAACGTTACCTTCAAGAAGCTCATGGATTACTTTGAGAGAAACGGTATAACCATTCCCACAAATACCACTGAGGACTTTGAGTATAAGTTTGAGGATACTCAGGGACAGCTCGGTTCTGTATATTCACGTCCGGGCGGCTTCAGAGACAATCTCTGGCTCCACGATCCTGAGCTCAATATCACTACCTCAGAGGGTGTACACAAGGTATATCCTGAACTGGATATGTATTCAAGAATGTCTGAGTCCAAGCATCCTCAGGTTTTTGATGTTCTCTCATGTGAATCCGGCTGTAATATAGGTCCGGCTACCGGTACAACACAGACAGCATTCGACGTTATGGCAACTATGAGAACTATCGAGCTCGAAGCCAAGGGACGCCGCAAGTCCGGCGGTATCATGGGCAGAGGCGAGGATAAGCTCTTCAAGCGCTTCGACGAGGAGCTGAGAGTAGCTGACTTCGTAAGAACCTACAAGGGCACAATGCCTGCACCTGTTCCGAATGCAAAGCAGCTCGAGCCTATCTTTGAAAAAATGGGCAAGCATACTGAGGAGGACAGAAACTACAACTGCCGTGCCTGCGGATATAACGGCTGCCGTGATATGGCTATCGCTATTGCCCGCGGAGTGAATACTCCTGAGAACTGCGTTGTTCACGCTAAGTCCGTACTCCTTGCAAGACACTCCGAACTCGCTAAGCAGCACGAGAGACTTGCTGAGATCACTGCTGAATGTCTCGAGCTCTCCAACAAGCTCAAGAGCGAGGTAAAGGATATCACTGCCAATATGGACACTATCGGCGAGTCCACATCTGCTACGAGCGAGAGAGCTTCCGTAGTTAAGGATCTTCTCCAGAATGTTGTTGCATTCTGTAACGAAAATCCCACAATGGATGCCGACAGCGTAAAGCAGCTCATCAATATACTCGAGATGACTATTTCCGCATTCAGCGCACTCGACGACAATGTAAACAAGACCACCGAGAGCTCCGAGGGCATACATAAGTCCATCGACGCTATCAGAACTCTTGTTGACAACATCAACGAGGCACTTGTCAATTCAGAGTCATAACGGCTCAACAGTGCATATCAAGGCGAACCGCAAGGTTCGCCTTTTTGTTTGATAAAGCCTGTATGCAAGAGTTGTTCTTTTGAATTGTTCACACAAAATTCATAAACAAGCATTGACAAAATGAGTGCATTTTGCTATAATTGAATTATGATCAAGTTCAGATTTAGCAATAATTGTTTACAGTTAGAGAGGTGAACGTGGTGAAGGAAAAGATCCAGAGATACCTCGGATTGGAAAAACAGACGAAGTATGTCAGAGACTATTTTTACGCAACTAATATGCGTGCGAGCATATATATGTCTGTTGTTGTCATAGTGCTTGAATTGTGGATGATACTCCGCATGATAAAGACGATATTTCAGAAAAACCTGCAAAGTCAGGTCTGGGTGCTTACCGAGAAGTATTTCTCGAACTATTTCCTGCTTCTCGGCTCAGGTATACTGATGCTGCTGTTCGCGGTGAGAGCGCTGTTCAATATGCGGAAGCAGCGGTGGCTGGCTATTGCAGTCATACTGATGTGCGGGGCGGTCGCGGCATTTGAAGTAAAGATGTTCGCCGAATACCCCGGAAGCAGCAAGCAGACTCCCGACCTTATCAACTATATCATACTGTTTGCCGGTGCGCTGGCAATGATAGTTCTTTCGTTCATACTACTTGCAAACGGCGAGGCAAAGAAAAGGTACAGTCTGTGTGTTATGTACGTTTTCTCGTTCGTGTGTATAAATTTCGGCATCTATATTTCCGCAAACGGCTATGCCAAGGGCGAACAGATGCTCGCGTTCCTCACGATGGAGCTCTTTGTTGTGTGTCTGCTCGTGTGGAAGCCTTTGTGGGGATTTCTTGTGCTGACGTCCTCATACCTCATTTTCTACTACCGTCTCAGCGGCATGATCGACCTTAGTACCGTAGGCAAATTCAAGGGCGTAGTTGACTTCTCAACAGTCAAGCCCGGACTCGGCGACGGCATCAAGATAAACGGCTTCACGATGTGGCTCTCGACGCTGCTCTTCTGTATCGCCAACTACAACAAGACGCTCTCTCAGGCACAGAAGGACGAGAACCTCGAGGACATCAACGCTTATCTCAGCCGCATATCGGTCGAGGACGAACTGACCGGCATACACAATATGGTGTATTTCCGTTCAGAAGGCGAGAAGCTCCTCAACTCCGCCGAAGCTGACAATGAGGACCTCATTATTCTCTTCTTTGATATAGAGAATTTCAAGTCCTACAATGACAAGTACGGCTTTTATGAGGGCAACGAGCTGCTCATAAAGTTTGCTGAATTCATTAATGAGGCGTTTAAAGGCTCGCTCGTATCGAGATATTCCGACGACCACTTTGTTGTTCTTACGAAGCAGGAGGGTTCTATGGAGGTGATCCAGAAGCTCTCCGACCGTGTGAAGGAGCTTCAGGGCGAGGTGCAGCTGACGCTCAAGTGCGGCGCGTACAAGCCCGCAGCAAGCGACGAGATAAGTCACGCCTGCGACAAGGCACGTTTTGCCTGCAACTTCATAAAGAAGCATTACGGCCGCGGCTATCGTCTGTATGACGAAAACCTCGAGAAGAAATTCTCACTGAAGCAGTATATCGTCAACAACATCGACAACGCGATACAGAACGGCTATATCAAGGTTTTCTATCAGCCTGTTATATCAACGACAGACCGCTCTGTCATCGGCTTCGAGGCGCTTGCGAGGTGGCAGGATCCGAATTACGGTCTGCTTCCTCCGGGAATGTTCATCGACGTTCTCGAGGAGTACCGTCAGATACACAAGCTCGACCAGTGCATAATTGAGCTCGTCTGCCGCGATTACCGCAATGCCCGCGACAACAACGAGCCGTTCGCACCGGTATCGCTCAACTTCTCACGCCTTGATTTCGAGCTCTGCGATATAGTGGGCTTCCTGACCGAGACAGCCGAGAAGTACAACGTTCCCAAGAACTACCTCGATGTCGAGATAACTGAGAGTGCTCTCACAGAGCAGCAGAACTTCCTCCAGAGCGCCATGAATCGTCTC
Source organism: uncultured Ruminococcus sp. (assembly GCA_900318825.1). Classification (GTDB taxonomy): domain Bacteria; phylum Bacillota; class Clostridia; order Oscillospirales; family Ruminococcaceae; genus Ruminococcus. The sequence continues at coordinate 59,884 of ONMB01000001.1, read as the reverse complement.
CATGCTTCGGGTTACAGCATATGGCTCGATGACTTCGGAAGCGGCTATTCATCGCTGAACGTTCTCAAGGACTACAAGTTCGATGTTCTGAAGATAGATATGAAATTCCTCAGCGGCTTCGGCAGCAATGAAAAGATCAAGACTATCCTCCAGAATATCGTCAAGCTCACTCAGCAGCTCGGTATGATATCACTTTCTGAGGGCGTTGAGACGAAGGAGCAGTTTGAGTTTCTCGGTGAGATCGGCTGCAGCAAGGTACAGGGCTTCTATTTCAGCAAGCCTGTGACCTATGAGGATATGAAGGCGAAGATAGCTTCCGGTGAGCTTTCGGTATCCAAGCAGTATTCCCGTGATTGACACAGGTCTGCATTTGTGGTAAAATAAATATGTATCTTATTTACGACAAATGGAGCTGATGATATGAAAAAGACTGCCAAGCTGAAAATACCGATATTCATAGTCTGCTTTGTGATGATGTTCATGAGCGTTATCGCAGGCTATTCATACAGTACGTTCCGCGTACCGTCGCTTACGGACAGCCAGCTTGAGGACAGAGACATAGACAGTGCGAATAAACTGATGATAGTGGCTCACCCCGATGACGACGTTCTGTGGGGCGGCGCCCACCTTATGGACGGGGACTACTTTGTAGTAGTCGTTACAAATGCGAATAATGCAGTCCGCAAGCAGGAGTATGACAAGATGCTCGAAAAAAGCGGCAACCACGGCATTATCCTCAGCTATCCGGATAAGTCCTACGGCAAGAAGGACAGCTGGAAACACAATAAGGACGGCATAAAGAAGGATCTCGAAAAGATCATCAACTACAAGCACTGGGATCTCATCGTCACACATAATCCTGAGGGTGAGTACGGCCATATCCACCACAAGATGACCAATCGCTTCGTTACGGACATCTACAAGGCAAACAAGGATAAGCTCGACACAAGCCTTTATTACTTCGGCAGATATTACACCAAGACCAAGATAGGCGATGTTGATGCTTCTATCCCGTACATCACGGACGAACAGCTGAAGTTCAAGGAGGATCTCCTGACGGTGTATAAGTCGCAGTCGAAAACGATAGATATGTTCTCGCATATGAACCGTCACGAGGAATGGACACTCTGTGAAGAATGGTGATAAAAACTCCCCGGAAGGGGAGTTTTTCAGTTTTCGGGGGCTGCGGACTGAAATTCTTATGATAGTTTTGTTAAAATTTGCAAATTTCTCTTTACTATTTGAGAGTTTTGTGTTATAATGTACTTACAGTTTTTTATTTCAGAGGATAATGAAAAATCATTGCAAAAGACCGGAGGGATCATGGAAAAGACAGATTACCAGATGATAATGGACTACATTTTCGAGCTCATCGAAGGTGGTATGATAAGCATCGGCGACAAGCTGCCTACTGAAAGAGCTCTCTCGGAAAGACTCGGTATCAGCAGAAATTCCGTCCGCGAAGCACTCAGGACCATGGAGGACCTCGGACTTGTGGAGTGCAAACAGGGCTCGGGTACTTATCTCACGGACCGCGTTTCCGAAACATTCGCCAAGATCATCAACATCATGCTCATGATGAAGCACACGACCAAGGACGAGATATTCTCGTTCCGCAGACATATGGATAAGGCTGTATGCAGCTATATAATCCTCAATGGCTGCAGTGACGAGAACCGCCAGGCGATTGCTGATGCGCTGAAAAGGCTGAAGAATGCCGCCGACAGCCGCGAGCTCGCAGAAGCTGATACGCGGTTCCACTACACGCTCATAAGTGCAACTGCAAACAGCTTTATGATAACTCTGCTCGACGCTGTGACAGGCGTCCACAGAAAGTGGATAGACGATATGGTGACCATTGCGAGCGACGAGCTCAAGGCAAATCTCCAGATAGCTCACGAGAACATTGCCGACTCACTTCTCAATGGCGACCTCAAACGCTGTGAGGCTGCAATCGACGAGCACTACGACCTTGTTGACAGTCTCGGAGAACCGTGATGAACGCTGTCGAGGAGACCATAGCCGGCAAATTCGGCAAGCAGATATGGACTAAGTTCAACAGAGCGGTGAGAGATTATCAGCTCGTGCTGCCGGGCGACCGCATAGCGGTCTGCATATCGGGCGGCAAGGACTCGATGCTCATGGCGCAGTGTATGCTGAGAATGAAACGCTTCAGCAAGGTGCCGTTTGAGGTTGAATTCCTTGTTATGGATCCGGGGTACAGTCCTCATAACCGCCGCAAGATAGAGGAAAACGCTGCTTTGCTCGGGATACCGGTGACAGTGCGCGAGACTCGTATCTTCGACTCTGTTGAGAATGAAAGCTCCAATCCGTGCTTCATCTGTGCGAGACTACGCCGCGGCTGGCTCTACAAGACCGCCAAGTCCATGGGCTGCAACAAGATAGCGCTCGGACACCACTTCGATGACGTCATCGAGACGATACTTATGGGTATGCTTTACGGCTCGCAGATGCAGACGATGCTCCCGAAGCTCCACAGCGAGAATTACGCCGGTATGGAGCTCATCAGACCGCTCTATCTCGTCCGTGAACAGGATATAATCGGCTGGGCGGAATACAACGGGCTGGAGTTCATACGCTGCGCCTGCCGAATGACTGAGGAGCGTCAGGACAACCAGCAGTCCTCAAAGCGGCAGGAGATAAAGCAGCTGCTCGTTCAGCTGAGGAAAACAAATCCGGCTGTGGATATGAATATCTTCCGCAGCGCTGAGAACGTCAACCTCCGCAAGCTTATCTCCTATCATTCCGGCAGCGAATATCACCACTTCCTCGATGATTACTCCGAGGGCTTCACGGTCCGCGGAACACGCAATTCCGAAGCTGAGGAATGACGGTGCAGTAAACTATTTCTGAAAGGGTGCTTGTGATATGCTCTCTATCAAATTTGAGGATTTCAGCAACAACTACGACCTGTTCGTTAAGCTCTGCGAGATAACCTCAGAGCCTGTCAGACTGGTCAAGGAAGGGCGTTCCGACCTCATCGTGATGAACGCCGAGGCTTTCGACCGCAGAAAGAAGACTCTCGACCTCCGCGAAAAGCTCCTGCGCTCAAACGGCGACGAGCCCATCGGTACAAAGGGGATATCCCTTGAAGAGCTGGGAAAGTATATTACCGAGATCGAAAATGACAGCGCTGAGGATAAAAAGTAACGCAGCAATTAAAGGGCGTTGTCAAATTATGTCGCAGCTGTTAAAATTTGATGAAATTACATCTCAGCTTCTTGACAATTTGGCTGTATTGTTCTATAATAATATCAACGCCGCAGCAGCGGCGCACATGATATAAACTTTATTTACAGGAGGATTTGAAAAATGGGAATATTTCGTAGATTAAGCGATCTGCTCAAGTCTAACGTCAACGACCTTATCGACAGGGCTGAAGATCCTGAGAAGATGGTCAAGCAGATCATTATTGATATGCAGACAGAGCTTACCAAGGCTACACAGAACTATGGTAAGGCTAAGGCAAGCGAACACCTTGCCGAGAAGAGATATCTCGAGGCTCAGAAGCAGTCTCAGAACTGGGAGAACAAGGCTAAGGCTGCTCTCTCTCAGGGCAACGAAGAGCTCGCAAAGCAGGCTCTTGCCAAGAAGGTAAAGGCAGACGAGGATACTGCAAACTACAAGCAGATGTACGAGTCTATCTCAGACCAGACCGAGGCTATCGGCAATCAGGTAGAGGTGCTCAAGGCTAAGCTCGAAGAGGCTAAGAGCCGTCAGGCAATGCTCATCGCACGTTCACAGATGGCTGATACCCAGAAGGGACTCGCTAAGGCTGCCGGCGGTTTTGACGGAAACTCATCTCTCGAGAAGTTCAACAGAATGGAAGAGAAGATCGAGCAGAAGGAAGCCGAGGCTGCTGCTTTCTCTGAGATAGCAGGCGCTGATAACGACCTCAATGACGCTTTCGACAAGATCGAGTCTGACGCAAAGGTCGATGCAGAGCTCCAGAGGCTTATGGCTGAGATGAACGGCGGTGCTCCCGCTGCTGCTGAGACAGCCGACGCTGAATAATCAGAGCAATATAAAACTGGCATGGAAGGAAGTGTATTGAGATGCGAAAAAACCTGAATAATTCACGCAGATTTGTCAAGGACTCTCTTCCTATGCTCACTGCGATCTTTCTTGCAATTGCTTCGGTAGTTTATGTTATGTACAAAAACTGGAGCAATAAGCTCGACGCTGAGCGCTGGAAGGATTACGAAGACTGCGGTATATAACAAAACCAAAAGCTCCCTGAAAAGGGAGCTTTTTTGCTGACCGGACGATGCTGTCACTGTTCCTCATAAGCTGCGCGGACTGCGAGACAGAGCTGATCTGCGCAGGAAGTGGGACGTCTGCCGCAGGTATTACCCTTGAGCTTTGCCTCGATCTCCTCGACGGTCCAGCCGTCAACGAGCTTGGAGATAGCCTTGAGATTTCCGTTGCAGCCGCCGTAGAATTTTATATTCGTAATGACGTTTCCCTCAATGTGGAAGCTGATCTGCTGAGCACAGACCATTTCTGTATCGTAAGTATAATCCATAGTAATTGACCTCCTCGTATGATCTTATACTATAATTCTATACTATGCCGGAGCAGTTGTCAAGAGCTGCGTTGCAATCACAAAAATCCTTCCGCTGAATATAATATAGTATACAAAGGGGGGATACATATGAAGATAGTCGTGATAAAGAGTCCGAAGCTGATCTCGGGGCTTCTCCGCGTGATATTCCGCATCAGGAAGGAAGATGAGAGCTGCTGACGGCATATTGCCGGATTGTGCAGAAAAGGAGTCCCTTGCTGAAGGGACTCCTTTTCTATGAGGAAAAAAGTTATGATTGTTTGTGGGATTTCTCTTTGTTGGGTTTCCACATAAGGAAGTCGCGGAGCTCGAGCGGTCTTGCGTAATAGTAGCCCTGGAAGCTCTGGATATTGTACTGGTGGAGGATATCTATCATACCCTCGGTCTCGATACCCTCAACGCAAACTTTAGCGCCGAAGGTCGAAGCCACGCCTGCGAAATACTTGATAAGCTCGCGTTCCTTTTCGTCCTCCTCGATCCTGAGAACGAAGCTCCTGTCGATCTTTATGGTATCGAACGGGAAGTTCTTCACGAGACCTATTGACGAGAAGCCTGTGCCGAAGTCATCGAGAGCTATCTTGATACCGTGGCCGCGGAGGTTTATGATGACGTTTTTCAGCAGGTACATATCGAGGAGACGGCAGCGCTCAGTGATCTCCATGCAGAGATGCTCGGGCGGGAAGCCCTCCTCCTTGAGCGTTCTCAGCACCATATCCACGAAGTCGGGCTTTTCGAGCTGAGTGTAGGAGAGGTTGACGTTGATGACGAAGTCGGGGTAGTCCTCCATGATGAGCTTTGCACCGTTGATAGCGGTACGGAGGATCCACTGACCGAGCTCGCAGAACAGCGGATCTTTCTCGAGAATGGGGATAAAGTGATCCGGCGGCACCATACCGTAGGTGTCGTTCTTCCACCTTAGCAGGGCCTCTGCGCCGATGAGCTTTTCGGTAGTGGCGTCAACGACTGGCTGGTAGAGCAGATAGAAGCCCTTGTAGCTCTGCATAATGGAGGCGCGGATAGCGTATATCTTCTCGAGACGTTCGCGGTTGTTGTTGTTTATGTTGTTGTAGAACTCGACGAGCTCGCCCTGTCTGCGGAGTTTTGACTCGCTGTAAGCGAAGTTCAGGCAGGCATAAACGGTCTGATAGTCGATATCGTAGTTGTTCACGTTGAGCATACCGGCGCTTAGGTCGAGAATGACCATTTTGTCGTCGATAGAGAAGCCCTTGCGGAAATACTCGCGGAGTTCGTCGTATTTCTGTCTTATCTCATCGACAGTTTGGCGCTTGCTGATGATAGCGAATTTAGTACCATCGAGACGGTAAGCGCTTCCTGTGTTTCCGACTTGCTCGAACAGATATCTTCCGAAGCGCTGGAGAATGAGGTTTCCGAACTGGTAGCCGTAGACCTCGTTGATCTCTGAGAATTTATTTATTACTATCATAACGACTCTGAGGCCTGCGTGTTTGAGCATATACATCTGGAGATCCTCGAAGAAGCCGTACTGGTTTCTGAGACCTGTGAGCGTGTCGACATTGCCGTGTAAACCGTGGTTGCGGATAACGCCGCCGAAATATTTAGGCTTGCCGTTTTCGCCTCTGAGGACGAGACCGCGGCAGGTGCATACATCATAGCTGCCGTCGCGTTTCTGAGCACGGTACTGCATATCGTGGCTGGAAGCGTTTCCGGTAAAGATATCCTTGATAGTGCTGTTGTAAATAGCCTTGTCATCGGGGTGGATATGTTCCGCCCATATATCGCCGGCAGCGTACATATACTCAGAGGGGAGACCGAAGCATTCAACTGCGGCTTTTGCCCATCTGGAGTAGTCATACTGTATATTGCAGAGGAAGACGTAGGAGCCCTCGGAGACGAGTTCGAGAGCGTCGAACAGCTCATTGAGCTTGGCAGCTTCTTCCTTGGGTATGCGTACAACACCATTGCTTTCGTTGTCGTACTTGAAGTTCTTGAGCTGCATCTTGTCCTCATACATCATATTGTCGGCTCGTTCAAAAACTTCCGCGAACTTCTTGTCCTTCTGCGGCTCATAGACTGCTATGCCTGCGGCAAGGACAGGACCTTCGCCGTGTCTTATGTTTTCGATGACCTGATCCTGCAGCCTGTTCATAAGGATATCCTTATTCTGGTAGTCGCTGCTGTTGATGAAGACCGCAAACTCGTCGCCGCCGACACGGAAAACGGGGCTGTGAGTGAAGATATTGCAGACGAGACGGCTTGCAGAGCGTATGAGCTCGTCGCCGGCGTTGTGACCTTTGGTGTCGTTTGTATGTTTGAGGTCGTTGAGGTCGCAGACAACTATTGCAAACTGGAGATAGTCATTGCCGCTGTCGAGCTTTTTCTGTATACTGGTTTCGAGCTCACAGAAAGCGTTTTTGTTCTTGACGCCGGTGAGTTCGTCACGTCTTGCGAGTTCGTTTGCCTGGTTGAGTGCGCGGATCTTTTCGTTTTCCTTTTTTACTTCGGTGTCGATATTCTCGACACCGACTATGAAGTGACCGGTACCGGAGCTCATGACGGTAAAGCGCGTGTAGTGCGGCATTCCGTTGATAATGAGCCTGTAATCAATAGTGAACTGTTTCTTTGACTCGAGAGTGGAGATGAAGTAGTCCTGATTGAGAGCGCTGAGTACACGTTCTTTGTCCTCGGGATGAAGGATTTTTTTGCCGTTGCGCTGAGCGTCGCCGAAGAAGTCGTTGCCCTCTTCCTTTATCTCGAGACTTCCGTAGAAGCTGTTTGAGGTGAATTCAGCGTATTTACCGGTATCGCGTTCTATGTAGTAGATAACGTCGTAATGAGAAGCGAGACTTTTCGCGATCTGATTGTAGGTAGTGCGCTCGGCAGCTGTTCTGGCAGCTTCCTGACGTGCTCTGACCTCTTTGTCGATATTTATGATGCCGAGAATGAAATAATCGTCACCATCGCTGAGACCTCTGATTAGACGGAGCGCGTGATAGACCGGCTTGCCGTAGATCATAAGGCGGTACTCTATGCTCTGCATAGTGCCTTTTTCCATCATTGCGAGGAGCTTGTCCTTCTGCATATCCTGAGTAAAGATGTGCTTATCCTCCTCGTAGATGACCTTTTCGGCGTCACGGACGAGGTTTTTGAAGAAGTCTTTTCCGCCCTGTTCTATGTGGAGTGAATGAAATTCCGGATCATTTGAGTACCACTGATACTCATTAGTGACGGCGTTGACGTAATAGACGCTGGTATAGTCAACGAGCAGTGCTTCTGCAATTTTAAAGAATATACTGTCATTATCGCGCATTTTCAATCCCTCCGTTAACTGGTATACTACTATTATACAACAATTTTGACTTGTTGTCAATGTTTGATAAATAATTGTGTGATACATATAAAAAACTGTTTTGTTTTTATATAATTTGTGGAATGGCAGCGGGATTTTAACGCAAATTAGGAAAAATATTCACAGAATGTCAATATATGCAAATGTAAGGTGTGCTATAATTAAATATATATGTATGCTTTTTGAATGGCAGACGGAATAAACAGCGAAAGGGGAGTTGACATGAATGCCTCTGATGTAAGAAGGACAGCGCTCTTGGTCAATACGGTGATACTTGCACTCGTTTTCGGACTTATGGGCTTTTTTCATATGTGCGGAGCAGATTTCCTCACGCTTTTCAGCATACCGACGGCAGCCGTGTATGTGATCGGGTATGTGCTGATATTCAGTGACAAGCTGGATATATATGTGTGGATGATCTATTTCTGGCTTACGCTGTATATGTGCATCACGACGCTGTGTCTCGGCTACGGGTACGGTTTTCACCTCTATTGCTTTTCGATGATACCGGTGATGTTTGTGACTGAGTACATCGCGTATAAGCTGCACAGACGCAGTATGAGGGCTATGACTGTGAGCTGTGTCATAGCGGCTTTCTACATACTCTGCACGGGATATGTCGCCTGTTTCGGACCAATATACGAAAGAGACCAGAAATATGCGGCGTTTTTCTGGATATTCAATGCGCTGATAGTGTTCGGCTTCCTGATATATTACACGAACTATATGATAAGAGCGGTCATACTCTCCGAGAAGAAGCTCATTGAAGCGGCACACGTTGACCGTCTGACAAAGCTCTACAACAGGCACTATATGCTCGACCGCCTGAATTCGCTTCCGGCGGACAGTGAGAGCTTTCTTGCAATGTCTGATATCGACAATTTCAAGCGCATCAATGATACTTACGGTCACAATGCAGGTGACGAGGTGCTGAAAACAGTTGCCGCAAAGCTGCGCAGTATGTGTGATGGCTGTGAGGTAGCGAGATGGGGCGGTGAGGAGTTCCTGATCCTTTCGGCAGAACCGCTCCCTTACGGCGTGGAAATGCTCGAAAAACTGCGCAAAAGCGTGGCGGGCGAGACCGTCAGCTTTAACGGAACTGAGATAAGTGTCACGCTTACGATAGGCGTGGCTGTCCGTGAGTCGCGGCAAAACGTGGAGGAGTGGGTACAGGCAGCTGATAAGAAGCTGTACTATGGCAAAAACAGCGGTAAAAACAAGGTGGTGAACTGAGAACGTTTCCGTCCCGCATCTGATAATAAAAGGCACAACAGCCGTATCCGGTGATATCTGCGGATACGGCTGTTGTATGTAAATGTGGATTTTGAACTTTCAAGAGTTTTTTCTGTAATTGTGCGTCTTCTGTTCCTCATCATATCTGCGAGACACGCGATAGTTACAATCAGGCAGACAGTCTGTTCGATGGACAAGGTACTGTGAGAGTGGGAATTCCTGAGAAATTCCAGAGCAAATTTAGCAGCAGCTGACATTATGATGACTTTATGAACTGAATGTACATCATGCTTTTTCAGGAGTGCCATGCCTGCAATGTATATTGCGATGAAAACCGCAGCTTCTGATAGCTGGACCGGGAAAACACATATATCGCCGGTGAGCTTACCGGTGTATCTTACACAGAAAATGCCGTCATAGCAGATACCGCGGCAGCAGCCGGCGGTGAAGCAACCTATTTTGGCTATACCGTACATCAGCGGCATTGCGAATGTGCAGTTCTGGAGCATGATGCTGCGGTCGCCGTTTCTCTGCCATATACGCGAGATAATGAACGCTGAGATGTAAACTCGGTTATGACATCAGATCAGCAGTCAACAGAGCGATATGCAGCGGCAAACTTTGGATATCCCAGCAGTTCGCGCCTCCATACTACAGAGACGACGGGAAAACTGCATTTATCGCAGAAATAGACGGCTCTATCAACGTCGAGGTCGAGACCTTCGACAGACTTTTCCTTTCTAATATTAAGAGTACCGGGTGACGCAATATGGTTCTTCGTACTCTTAATGAGAAACGTAATCTCATCTCAACAAAGGACTATAAGCGTGACTTGAAAGTCGGGTTTGAGAACGGTTCTGAATCGACTGTGAGAGTGTATTCTCTCTCAGCTGCTATACTCAGTGATGAGGCGAAGAGTATCATTGATAAGGTGCTTATTTCTGACCGCTTCCATGCTCTTGATAGCAGACCGGATAATTTCTACCCTTACATCCTTCACTCACAGTACGATATGCTTGCAGGTCAGGTAATAAAGGATTATAGTACCATCAACCCTTTTACAGCCGTCAGCGGCTCTCCGGGCTCGGGAAAGACAGATTTCCTTATGATGCAGGCGTTGGAACGTGCAAAGGCAGGCGATTCAGTTGTTGTTTTGGATCCCACGAATTCGTTCTGCGAATACGAATGGGAGCAACACAAGGTACCCAAGGAGATAATTGAAGGAAAAATTGTCTTTTGGGATATGAGTGTGAAAGGTTTCCCAGTAGACCTTATTGATTTCAGCGGCTGTACAAATGTTTATCAGAAAAGAGAGCGCTTGTTCAGTATGCTGCTTTCCGGCTCGCATCTTTCAGGCTGCAATCAGGTCGGTATCCTTATGGTGGCTGTAGGAAAGATGGTTGACAAGATCGAACAGGGGGAAAAGGATATGTATAATTTAATTGTTGGCTCGTTTGACGACAACAAGGCAGAAATCAAAGTCATGAATGGAGTGCTCTCAGTTTTCAGCACAATCGCAAGAAATGATGAAATGCCTCCCGGTTGGGACAATCTGCTTGCGGAAAGAGGTAAGATCATAGTTATCTCTACGGGCAATGCAACGGTAAAGGCGGACTGCAACCCGCTTGATATGATTGCTGATCACCTCTACAGCTACAAGGACGCGCATCGCGCAGGGAATATTACGCTTATACTTGACGAGATCCAGACAATGAATTTGAATGTCGGAGCTCCGATTGATATACTTTTGAGCAATGGCAGAAAACTCAATATTTCAGCTTTTCTGGCATCTCAGAGATACTCAAACGGCAAGGATAAGCTGGGCAGAGTATTCGACTACTGCGATACCAAGTTCTTCTTTAGTCCGATGGAGTCGTGTATAGAGGCTGTTTCTGAGAAGACACATATTCCGGTTGACAAGTTAAGATGCTTCGATCAGGGAGACTGTGCCTTTGTTGGTCCGTCTTACAGTGATTATTTCGGAAAAAATACTCCTGCAAGATCAGCGTTGATCGGCAGGACATAACGTCCACCATACGTTGGCAGTTACGATGAATAAGTCAGCTGAAAACTGCCAATATTATTTGTGAAAGGAGGGAGCAGGCCTTGGAGGTAAACGTTAAGGACAAGGATAAGATCGTCGAGATATGGCTGACGAACAGTGATAAAGAGGACGATGAAGTCTCGGAGTTGGTGGATGAGATCTGCCGGACTTATTCCGGACGTAAGTATCGTACCGCAGTGTTTATCTCAGGGACCGGCTCCCTTGAGGACTGCACCGAGAATCTGCTTTGCAGCAACATTTAATACTTTAGACGGCGCGGCGTTCCGCGCCGCAGGTAAAAATATCGCTTTGCTATTGATTTTTACGCGAGATGTGGTACAATATCAACAAGCAAAGCGATATTCATTTATTTGATATTGTAGGAGTGAGGTAATGAGCGTAAAATACAACATCGCAGGCTACTGCCGTATCTCAGTTGACGAGGAGCTCGACCGCGACAACACCTCTATTGAGAATCAGAAGGCAATAATCCGCGACTTCGTTCAACGGAAGTTCCCTGAGAGCACGCTTGATTTCTACGAGGACCGTGACCGCTCCGGCTACACATTCGAGCAGCGCGAGGGCTATCAGGAGCTCCGCAAAAAAATGCTCCGTCTTGAGTACGACATACTCATCGTCAAGGACTTCTCACGATTCAGCCGACGCAACAGCAAGGGACTTATTGTAAGAGCTTGCGTTTTATGCGTAGGCTCTATTTATACTTATGGCGATTGACTGCAACAGCCATCAGTGATATAATATAGAATAACAATTCTGTGGAGGGATGAAACCATGAAAAGATTTATTACACTAATTATCTTAGCAGTGTTTGTGAACGGAATGCTGTCTTCATGCAGTAAAAAATATCATTACGATACTGACAAAGCGATCAGCCTTGCGACTGAATATATGAAAGACAAGTATGGTAAAGACATCAAAGATGTAGATACTTATAAAAAAACACATGGAAGCGACGCATATATCGGAGTTAAGTTTAAACTTGATGAAACAGATGCTGAAACACCTGATACCAATACTTATGAAGTTAGGGTTTATGTTGATGGTGAGGGAAAAGAGAATCACTATGTAAAATGTGATAATTACATGAATATATTATTTCCAACATTTATGGAGGAAGAAATTGGTAATGTTTTAGAAAAAAACGGAATAAAAGATTACTTGGTAGTAGTAACTCGTGTATTTCAAACTGAATCAAGTGATTGGGAGTATTATTCCAGTGATTTTTCAATCCCATCTGCTAACAGTAGTTTGAATTATTATTTACAAAATAATCAAATAGGTTCTCGTTGTTATATAATACTACCTGATAAAGAAAAATTAAGCATAGAGTCTTCTCAAAGCTGCATTGACTTTATCAGCAATATAATAAAGCCTTTATTTGATGATGACTATATGACCTTGAGATTATATATATGTCATGATGAAGATTTTAAGTTTGCAAAAGAACACGATTCAGATGAATACAAATCGTATATTTCTTATGATAAGTATATAACGAAGGAGTAGAATAATGGCACACGAATTAAACAATAATGAATTAATAATGCTTGAACAGCTAACATATCTGAGCGAAGATGTTATACAAGCGACACAACACAAAGCATCTTAAAATCTGTGATATTTCAATCTTATATGTTGTGTGCACTGGGGCGCATAATCAAAAATATTCCGGAAATACTAACCTCACAAAGATGAAAGCAACAGGTATAGTAAGAAGAATAGACGACCTCGGACGTGTGGTCATTCCAAAGGAGATACGCCGAACTATGCGTATCCGCGAGGGCGACCCCTCACTGACAGCATTGGACAGTTTATCACAGGCAGGTCTTGCATTCCGCAGTATTTCGGAGAGGATACGGGGTGCGTACGGCGAATAGAATGTAGCACCGGTGTACATACATTACTTGTCAAAGCAGCGTGAATATGGTATAATAAATACAAAGCATTCATCTGAAAAGGAGTATAGAGTTTATGAGATATGAACCGCTGCTGAAGCATCTGCTTAACTATGATGATATTGTCGTTCAGGTGCATCACAATCCCGATGCCGACGCGATCGCTTCCGGATTTGCGCTTTGCCGCTATCTGGAAAGAAACGGAAAAAATCCGCGCTTGTTTTACGCCGGAGAACGCGAGATCAGCAAGCCCAATATGCTCATTATGCTGAACAAGCTCGGCATTCAGGTCAGCCATATCGAAAACCTGAACGAAAACGGCACTCTGCCTCAGCTTCTGGTCACAGTTGACTGCTTTCACGGTGAGGGAAATGTCGGCAGCTTTGCAGCGGAAAACGTCATTGTCATCGACCACCACCGCCTTCCAAAGGGAAAGACTCCACCGGAACATTCGGTAATCAAGGAGAATTACGGAAGCTGTGCGGCTGTCATCTATGAACTGTTCAAGGAGATTGGCTATGACATCAACGAGGAGCAGAACGTTGCAACGGCACTCTATTACGGCTTGTATATGGATACGGTCGGACTTTCGGAGATCAGCGAGCCGATGGACCGTGAGCTTCGCGATACCGCAAACTATGACAAAGCGCTGATCCGTCTGCTTGTGAATACCAATCTGACAGAGGAGGAGCTCAGCATTATCGGCAAGGCTCTCAGTAATTGCAAATACTATCCGCACCCCGACAGTTCCGCAGTATCGGACGATCCCTCTCTTCCGCACCAGCAGAGCGCCTATACCATTGCGGACAACTGCGACCCGAATCTCCTCGGCATCATCTCCGATACGCTGATACAGGTGGATATGGTTTCTGACTGCGTTGTCTGCTGTCCTTATCATACCGGGTACAAGATCTCCGTCCGCACCTGCACAGATTCTGTCAAGGCGCCTGATCTTGCCGCGTTTATTACCTATGGATACGGCGGAGGCGGCGGACATGATAACAAGGCAGGCGGCTGCATCGACTATCAGAGCTCGCTGCCGAAGGATATAATGGATTTTGTTGTCGACCGCATCCGCGATTTCTTTACAAAGCCCGATGTCATTTTTGCAGGCAGGGAGCATCCTGATTTTTCCGGTGCAGAACGCTTCCGGAAGAAGGAAAACGTTCTGGGCTATGTTCAAACAGCAGTGCTCTCGCCGGACGGAGAGGATATCCACATTCGTATGCTGGAGGGCGATATGACTGTGACGCCGGATCCGGACATCTATCTGATGATCGGTGTTATCGGAGAGGTTTATCCCATAACGCGTGAGAAATTCGAGAAAAAATATGTCGGCTGCGAGGAAATACCTGATGTTTCTGCATATTATTATCTGCCTTCCGCGCGGATAGGTCAGAAAAAAACAGGCAGACAGCTCGTGGAGTATCTGCACGGGTGCAAGGCGTCCGGAAACAGCGAGATACTTGCCGTGAAGCTGAATAATTTTACCAAGCTCTATTCTCTCTGGGATCAGGAGCATTATATGTACGGCAACATCGGAGATTATCTGGCACACCCTGCAAATGACGAAAATGATTTCTATATCATACGCGGAGATATCTTTGAACTGACATATGAAGTCTGCTGAGTGCGGTGATCGAGCGAAAATATTGCACTTCATAAGATTATTATTACTGTGATGTCAGTTATGCCTATATAATTAAATCATGAAAAGAATTGAAGCTAAGATAAAAAAGTTTGACTGTGCATACCTCAATAGATTACAAAACGATTAAAAAGACAGAAAAGCCTTGACAAAGCATTGAAGGCAATGTATAATGACATCATATTCTACGAAAGGCGGTGAGCTCAATGACCAGTTACAACAAATTCTTCCAGACAGCAAAACCAAATACTATTATCAATAAGCATGGAGCTTGCCCGATATGTTCAGCCATGTGCTGACATTTTGTACGCATTTTCAAGCACTCCTGCGGGAGTGCTTTTTTGTTTTATCGGGCGCTCGGAAAGGAACAGATATGATCGAATTAAGAGGAAAATACAACTCAGCAAAGGTCTTCACCGACATCATTGACGAGAGCGCAATATCGCAGATAATCGAGCTTTGCAGCCAGCCTATGAGCGAGGGAGCGGCTATCCGTATTATGCCTGATGTTCACGCCGGAGCAGGCTGCACTATCGGCATAACTATGACTATCACGGATAAGGTCGTGCCTAATCTTGTCGGCGTTGACATCGGCTGCGGAATGGAGACAGTCCGCCTTAAGGAAAGGCATATTGAACTGCAAAAGCTCGACAAGCTCATTTATGAGAAGATACCCTCGGGCTTTGCTATCCGCGATAAGGCTCATCGTTACAACGACAGGATAGAACTGACGGAGCTGTTTTGCTATGAGCACATCAACCCCGTCCGTGCGGAGCGAAGCATAGGCACTCTCGGCGGCGGAAACCACTTCATTGAAGCTGACAAGGGCGAGGACGGCAGCATCTACATCGTTATCCACTCCGGCTCGCGTCACCTCGGTGTTGAGACTGCAAAATACTATCAGGAGGAGGCATACAAGCGTCTCAACGGAAGCTCCAAGAAGGACATCGACGAAATGATAGAGCGTATGAAGTCTGAGGGCAGGGACAAGCAGATACAGTCCGAGATAACGAGGCTGAAAAACACTAAATTCACCGATGTTCCAAAGCACCTTGCGTACTGCGAGGGTGAGCTGTTCGAGCAGTATATCCACGATATGAAGATAGTTCAGCAGTTTGCTATGCTCAACCGTCAGGCGATGATGGACGAGATAATCAAGGGTATGCACCTCCACGTTGAGGAGCAGTTCACGACTATCCACAACTACATCGACACTGAGGCAATGATACTCAGAAAGGGTGCAGTTTCGGCGAATTCCGGCGAAAAGCTGCTCATACCTATCAATATGCGTGACGGCAGCCTTATCTGCACAGGCAAGGGAAATCCCGACTGGAACTGTTCAGCACCTCACGGTGCCGGCAGACTTATGTCACGTTCGGCAGCAAAGCAGAACTTCACAGTATCGGAGTTCAAAAAGCAGATGAACGGAATTTATACTACGTCCGTAAATGCTGCAACTCTTGACGAGTGTCCTATGGCGTATAAGTCCATAGAGGACATAGTTGACAATATCGGCGATACGGTCGAGATAAACGAGGTCATCAAGCCCGTCTACAACTTCAAGGCAGGTGAGGAATGATGGATATAACTATCGTTGACGACAAGCTGAGAAATGCAGTTATATCCTACGCAGAAAACTGTTCGTGGCGTGCCGGAAAAGAGCTTGCACGGCTTATGCGCCGGAATGAGTTCAAGGACTGGGAGAAAGTGTTTGCAGTTTGCGAAAACGGCAGAATTGCCGGATTTTGCACCCTTACCGGGAAGGACGAGCTGTCGCCTGAGTATCCGTTTACTCCTTTCATCGGATTTGTTTTCGTGGACGAAGAATTCCGCGGCAAAAGAGTGTCCGGAGAGCTGATAGGAGCGGCTGTCAGGTATGCGCATAAGATAGGATTTGAAAATGTCTACATTATGAGCGGAGAGGTCGGGCTTTATGAGAAATACTGCTTCTCGAAAATCGGCGATTTTGAGACGATATACGGCGGTACTGAACAGCTTTTTGTTATCAGCATGGCAAACGGAAAAGGAGGACATAATGACTAAATTCACATCTTTTGACAAGCTCAGCAAAAAGGAGCAGAAAAAGCTCAACGCTGAAAAGCGCCGTGACTGGAACGGGGCAAGTCCCGTAACAAGAGTAGTTCCCGACAGCAAAAGAGCTTACAAGCGCAATCTAAAGCACCGCAGCCGCCTTTTCGCAGAATGAAAAACAGCCCTCTTATGAGGGCTGTATTATTAGTTTATGACCATTGGGCTATATAATTCTTCAAATAGCAGCAGACGTGGTTGCATTTTTTTCCTGTTAATGGTATAATAGTGTAGTTAGAAGCATACAGAATTCGGAAACCAGAAATATCAGGAGATCTATCAATGAAAGGAATAATTCTCGCCGGAGGTTCCGGTACAAGACTTTACCCATTGACAATGGTCACATCGAAGCAGCTGCTTCCTGTGTACGACAAGCCAATGATATACTATCCGCTGTCAACGCTGATGCTCGCAGGTATCAGGGATATACTCATACTATCGACGCCGGCTGACCTGCCAAATTTCGAGAGGCTTCTCGGTGACGGCTCGCATTACGGAATAAACCTCAGCTACAAGGTGCAGCCCAGTCCGGACGGACTTGCTCAGGCATTTATCCTGGGCAAGGAGTTCGTAGGTGACGATGCCTGTGCAATGGTTCTGGGAGATAATATTTTCTACGGAAACGGCTTCGGTGCGATACTCCGCGAAGCTAAGACGAATGCGGAGGATAACAAGAGAGCAACGGTTTTCGGGTACTATGTTCCTGATCCGGAGCGTTTCGGTGTTGTTGAA
Organism: uncultured Ruminococcus sp.; assembly: GCA_900318825.1. Classification (GTDB taxonomy): domain Bacteria; phylum Bacillota; class Clostridia; order Oscillospirales; family Ruminococcaceae; genus Ruminococcus. The sequence goes on along the minus strand of ONMB01000001.1, from coordinate 42,310 downwards.
TTCGACGAAAACAGGAGGACTATTTCCATTGAGGAAAAGCCTGCAAATCCCAAGAGCAATTACGCTGTGACCGGTCTGTATTTCTACCCGTCAGGCGTTGCAGAAAGGGCTGAGCAGGTGAGACCGTCAGCGCGTGGAGAGCTTGAGATAACAACGCTGAATGAGATGTATCTCAGGGAGCAGCTTCTTGACGTTCAGCTTCTCGGACGCGGTTTTGCGTGGCTCGACACAGGTACAATGGACAGTCTTGCCGAGGCAACGAATTTCGTTCAGATGATACAGAACCGTCAGGGAATTGCAATCTCAGCTCCCGAGGAGATAGCCTTCATAAACGGCTGGATAGACCGCAACGGTCTTATGAAATCTGCTGAAAAATACGGCAAATCCCCATATGGCGCACATCTGAAAAAAGTTGCCGAAGGGAAAATAGCATACTAAGGAGTTTACAATGGGAAATTTCACATTTAACGAAACAAAGATAAAAGGCGTCTACATAATTGACGTCAGGACCTACGGCGACAACCGCGGCTACTTTATGGAGACCTACAAGGAGTCTGATTTCAAGGAAGCCGGTCTGGACTATAACTTCGTGCAGGACAACCAGTCCAGTTCACGAAAGGGAGTTCTCCGCGGACTTCATTTTCAGAAAAAGCACCCACAGGCTAAGCTGGTTCGTGTAATAAAGGGCGAGGTTTTTGATGTTGCAGTTGACCTCCGCAAGGGCAGTCCCACATATGGTCAGTGGGTAGGCGCTGTACTCTCAGAAGAAAATAAGCGTCAGTTTATGATACCGCGTGGATTTGCTCACGGATTTGTTGTGCTGAGTGACTATGCCGAATTTACATACAAATGTGATGACCTTTACCACCCGGAAGACGAGGGCGGTATTCTGTGGAACGATCCGACTATCGGCGTAGAATGGCCAGAGGTCGGAGATGTGATCCTGAGCGAAAAAGACAAGGTTCAGCCGCTTTTCGCGGACAGCAAAATTGAGTTTTGAGGGTGAGAAATATGACGATTATCGTAACAGGCGGAGCCGGCTTCATCGGCTCGAATTTCGTATTCCATATGCTGAAAACATACCCGGACTATCGCATTATCTGTCTGGATAAGCTCACATATGCAGGCAACCTTTCAACTCTCGCACCTGTCATGGACAACCCGAACTTTCGCTTCGTGAAGCTCGACATCTGCGACCGTGAGGGCGTGTACAAGCTGTTTGAGGAGGAAAAGCCGGACATCGTTGTCAACTTTGCGGCTGAGTCCCACGTTGACCGTTCTATTGAGAACCCTGAAATTTTCCTTCAGACCAATATCCTCGGTACGCAGGTTCTTATGGACGCTTGCCGCAAGTATGGTATCCAGCGCTATCATCAGGTTTCCACGGACGAGGTCTACGGAGACCTTCCCCTGGACAGACCTGACCTTTTCTTCACTGAGGAAACTCCCATTCACACAAGCAGTCCGTATTCAAGCTCAAAGGCTGGTGCTGACCTCCTCGTTATGGCTTACCACAGGACTTACGGCCTGCCTGTGACAATATCAAGATGTTCAAACAACTACGGCCCCTATCACTTCCCTGAGAAGCTGATACCTCTTATGATAGCCAACGCACTGGCAGACAAGCCTCTCCCGGTTTACGGCGAGGGACTTAACGTTCGTGACTGGCTCTATGTCGAGGATCACTGTCGTGCCATTGACCTCATTATCCATAAGGGGAAGGTCGGCGAGGTCTACAACGTTGGCGGACACAATGAGATGAAGAATATCGACATCGTTAAACTCATATGCAAGGAACTTGGCAAGCCGGAATCCTTGATTACTCACGTTGAGGACAGGAAGGGACACGATATGCGCTATGCGATCGACCCGACTAAAATTCACAATGAGCTTGGTTGGCTGCCTGAGACAAAGTTTGAGGACGGCATAAAGAAGACGATCAAGTGGTATCTCGAGAATCGCGAGTGGTGGGAGACTATCATTTCCGGCGAGTACCAGAATTACTACGAGAAAATGTACGGAAACAGAGGTACAGTCTGATGAAAGCATTCGTTACAGGTGTCGGCGGGCAGCTCGGATTTGATGTTGTAAATGAACTGAAAAAACGCGGATATACCGCGGTCGGAAGTGATATTCTTGATGAAACCTCAGCTGACTGCGAGTACATAAAGCTTGATATAACTGACGCACAGGCAGTCGAAAAGATCATCTCAGACGTTAAACCTGATGTGGTCATTCACTGTGCCGCGTGGACTGCTGTTGATGCAGCCGAGGACGAGGAGAATATCCCGAAAGTCAGAGCGATAAACGTTGACGGTACGCAGAATATCGCCAATGTCTGCAAGAAGCTCGACTGCAAGATGATATACATTTCCACTGACTACGTTTTTGACGGTCAGGGAACTGAGCCGTGGAAGCCGGACTGCAAGGACTATGCTCCGCAGAATGTCTACGGGCAGTCAAAACTTGACGGCGAGCTTGCAGTTGCGAATACGCTTGATAAGTATTTCATCGTGCGTATTGCATGGGTATTTGGCGTGAACGGTAAGAATTTCATCAAGACGATGATAAATGTCGGCAGGACACATGATGAAGTTCGCGTAGTTTCCGACCAGATCGGCACTCCGACATACACATTTGATCTTGCAAGACTTCTTGTTGATATGGCTGAGACTGATAAGTACGGCTACTATCACGCTACAAATGAGGGCGGCTATATTTCGTGGTATGATTTCACGATCGAGATTAACAAGCAGGCAGGAATGTCCACAAAGGTTACGCCTGTTACGACTGCGGAGTATGGACTTAGCAAGGCGGCACGTCCGTTCAATTCCAGACTGGATAAGTCCAAGCTGGTTGAAAATGGCTTTGAGCCGCTTCCGACATGGCAGGACGCACTTTCACGTTATTTGAAGGAAATTATGTTATAAGGTGAATCATAGCTGTATAACAGGCACATTGTGAGTACAATGTGCCTGTTTTTGTGTCAGTATTTTAGACAGAGAGCGCTGAGATTATCTGAGGTTGAAAGTCAATATAGCGTATACATAAAACCACCGGGCAGATGCCCGGCGGTTGGTTATCATTTTCTGTTGTTGAAATACGATCTTTTCAGGAGCATAAGGTCAAACACATTCAGTTTACCGTCTGTGCAGAGGTCAGCGGCCTTCCAGTTTTTCAGCTGAGTGCCGGACTTTTGCAGAAGCCAGTTCTGAAGTGTAACAACGTCTGCGATGTTGAATTCGCCGTCAGCATTCACATCGCCGTGTACCTCAGAAGCTCCGCCTATCTCGGAAGCAGTCAGAGCACTCTTGTATATCCTTATATTGTCGATACTGCCCTTGAAACAGGTATCGTCAGCGTAGTAGGACTTTCCGATGAAGCAGCTCGTTCCGCTGCCCATATCTGCAAGCTGACCGTGTGTTTCGGTGGTGTGGCAGACTTCCTTGCCGTCGAGATAGAGCTTCGTGTCCGCACCGCTGACAACGAGAGTGTAGTTGTGCCATTTTGTGCCGTCGAGGTCATAGATGAGCTCAGTCTCATCGCGCCACGAATCGGTCGTAGCGGCGAAACGGAAAACATCTTCTGCGACACGGAAGAAGACATATTTCTGATCGTCCCTTCCGGCGGCGAAGGTGAAGAAATTGCCCTCCGACTCCGACTTTATATCCATGCTGACGGTATAATCGCGCAGACCGTCAAGCATACCTGACGGGAAAGCACCGTAGGTATCATCAGTTCCGTCGAGGTATAAAACCTTTCCTTTTTCGGAGTCCTGCTTTACGGAAGCTCCACCATTCAGCGCAAGCAAACCTGTTCCGTTCTCGAAGTCGATATCCAGATACGGTTCAGGTTTATCGGCTTCACCCACAGGAGTTCCGAAAACCCTGACTTCATAAACGGTGGGCGTATACCAGTTGTTTGTGGGATTGTTCTGGAGTGTAGCATTCTGAACATTGAGGCGAACATAACGTGCTTTGCCTGAGAGCATATCGCTGTTGAAGCCATAGGTCTTGGTGACTTCCTCGCTGTTCTTGTTTGTGTGGTCGAGGAGCTTCGTCCAGTTCTGACCGTCAAGGCTGCCCTCAACTGTATAAGTGTAGTACCCCTCAGAGCCCTTGCAGATGTACCACGATGTCTGGATATTGGCAAGTTCACACACTTTGCCGAGATCAACCTGCAAGTAGAAAGGCCATTTTTTATAATCTCCGATAGCTGTGAACGAACTCTGATAGGAGCCGTCAAAAGCCTTTGCCGGAGCGCTGCTTCCCTTTGCGGCAAGGGATGATGAAGCAGGCTTGTCCTGTGAGAGAAGCTCACCCTGCTGAACAGGGTAAAGGTCGCCTGTGGAGGTGTTGTACCTGAAGTACGGGTAGTAGTCATAGAATGCGAAACCGTTGTCGAAATACAGGGGACAGAGCGTTGTTCCGCTTGTTGTGGAGGCTTTCAGCCAGCGGTAGGCGTGCATAAGGTAGTTCCTGTCCTGCATATTCACTATCCAGCCGGACTGCGAGGAGAATGTGGAGGTATTGCCGATACTTCGCAGCTCGCTCCAGTTTCCGTAAAGGTCATCTGTAACGCTGTAAGCGCCGCTGCTCGGGTACCAGCCTGCCGCCTGTGAGGTGAACAGGAAATAGTAGCCGTCCTTTTTTATAAGGTTCGGGAACTCGCGGTATTGGTCCTCAAAGAGCGTTTTTACGACTTCTGTGACATCGCTGTAATCGTCGTTCATACGGAAGATGTACATAGTCGCATTGGCTCCCTGACCTTCCTTATTTGCAGCGGCGATGAGGTAGCCTGAACCGTCATCATCAAAGAATATAGCCATATCGCGGACTTGTATGCCGAGCGGATTGTAGACGTGGTGGACGGTGAACTGTCCGCCGGGAGTTCCTGTGATAACGAGAGCCTTGCCGTCACTGTAACCGCTGGGCTTTTCCCAGTGCGCCCACACAACGACCTTGTTCTTTTCGGGAATGTAGTCAATGTGTACAGACTCTATCTTGCAGCTCGAAAGGGCTGAATTCTGGGAACTGTCCGCAACGTTCCTCTCATTTCCGAAGCGGTGCCCGTCGGAGGAAGTGGTCTCGGCAAGGTATATGTCATTCGTTCCGGTATGACTTTTCAGCGAGTAATTGTAGTAGGTATTGCCGACCTTGTAGCCGCTCGTTTCATAGACGAGACTGCTCCCTTTCTGGTTGTCATATGTACTGAGCCCGGAGGGCAGGGAAGTCGGCGTGAGTTCTTTGACTGAGGAATAGCTGTCTTTGCCCTTTGATGTGACCTTTAGCTGATAATAGTAGGTCTTTCCGGTCTGCATATCGCTGTCGGAGTAGGAAGTTCCGTTTCCTGTGTATACGGGAACGAAGTCCTTGTCGTGTGATGTCGAGCGGTAGAGAGTGAAGCTGTCCGCAGACAGAGTTGTCGCCCATTGCAGAGCTGCGTGGTCTGCAATGTTTTCGTCAGCAATGCAGAAGAGGTTGGCAGCAAGTCCTATCTCGTCAGACACCGTTACCGAAGCTGATTCTGCATAGGAAACACTGTTTCTGCCGATGCCGCTTAGAGGCAGAAGCATCGCTGCACTGCAAATAACAGCAGCGGCGCGTTTCAGAAGTTCGTTTTTTAGCAAGTGTATCACTCCTTCGTTTTGAAATCTGTTATGCCTATTATATCACGGCGGTTTTAAGAATTGCAAGGCGTATTTTGCTGTATTTTGTTATGACGAAAAAATCCAACTGAGCCATTAATAATGCTTGACAGGAACGAATTATATGTATTATAATGTAATGTGATGATAAATGCTTTTATTTAAAACGAAAAAGAGGAAAATATGTGTCAACAATATTACTCGCAGGCGGAGCCGGCTATATCGGCTCTCACACAGCGGTTGAACTTTTAAACGCAGGCTATGACGTAGTGGTTGCGGATAATTACTCGAACAGCTGCCCGGAATCCATACGCCGTGTTGAGAAGATAACTGGCAAGTCCGTAAAGCTCTATGAGCTTGACATCAAGGACAATGCAAAACTTTCCGAAGTCTTCAAGGAAAACAAAATAGACGCTGTCATTCACTTCGCAGGTCTCAAAGCTGTTGGTGAATCGGTGCAGAAGCCTATCATGTACTACCGCAACAACATCGATACGACGCTTTCACTTCTCGAAACGATGAAGAAATACGACGTGAATAATATCCTGTTTTCGTCAAGTGCGACCGTATACGGCGAGGATAACAAAGTGCCGTTCTCCGAGACAATGCCTCGCGGTGCCTGCACAAATCCATATGGCTGGACAAAATCTATGATGGAGCAGATTTTCGAGGACGCTGCTAAGGCTGACGAGAAGCTCTCCGTGGTACTTCTCCGCTACTTCAACCCTATCGGTGCACACGAGAGCGGCATGATAGGCGAAGACCCGACCGGAATTCCGAACAACCTCATGCCTTATGTAACACAGGTGGCAGTCGGAAAACGCGAGTGCCTTACTATTTTTGGCAATGATTATCCTACCAAGGACGGAACCTGTGAACGCGACTACATTCACGTTGTTGACCTTGCCAAGGGACACGTTAAGGCTATCGACTATATTCTCGCTCAGGACAAGTGCTGCGAGATATTCAACCTCGGAACCGGCACTCCTTACAGCGTAACTGAGATCGTGGAGACTTTCGAGCGCGTAAATGATATCAAGGTCAACCATGTTTACGGTCCGCGCAGAGCCGGTGACCTTGCAGAGCTTTATGCAAATGCTGACAAGGCTCTGAATATGCTTGGCTGGAAGACTGAGAAAACTCTTGAGGATATGTGCCGTGACAGCTGGAACTGGCAAAGAAACAATCCCAATGGTTACAGAAAATAACATCAAAAGAGCTTGCGTTTTATGCGTAGGCTCTATTTTTATTTATGGCGATTGACTGCAACAGCCATCAGTGATATAATATAGAATAACAATTCTGTGGAGGGATGAAACCATGAAAAGATTTATAGCACTAATGACCACAGCAGCGCTCGCGACAGGAATGCTATCTTCGTGCAGTAAAAAATATCATTATGATACTGACAAAGCAATAAGTCTTGCTACTGAATATATGAAAGAAAAGTATGGTAAAGACATCAAAGATATAGAATCCTATAAAAAAACTCATGGCAGCGAATCATATATCGGAGTAAAATTCAAACTTGACGAAACAGATGCTGAAAAGCCTGATACAAACACGTATGAAGTCAGAGTTTATGTTGATGGTGAGGGGAAAGAGAATCATTATGTAAGATGTGATAATTATATGAACACGCTTTTTGTTCCATTTATGGAAGAAGAAATTGGACGAATTTTAGAGCAAAGCGGAATTAATGATTATTTGGTAGTAGTAACTCGTATATATCAAAATAAAGCAAAAGACTGGGATTATTATACAAGTGATTTTACAATTCCAGATATCGGCAACAGTTTGTCTTCATATTTCAATAATTATAAAATCGGTTCTCATTGTTATATAAATCTACCTGATAAGGCGAAATCAAGCATAATGGATTCTCAAAGCTGTATTGATTTTATTAGCGATAGAATAGAAACTTTATTTGACGATGATAATATGTACTTAACAGTATATATGTGCTATGATGAAGATTTTAAGTTTGCAAAAGAGCATGATTCAACTGAATATAAAACACATATTTCTTATGATAAGTATATAACGAAGGAGTAGAATAATGGCACACGAATTAAACAATAATGAATTAATAATGATTGAACAGCAAACATATCTGAGCGAAGATGTTATACAAGCAGCAGTACAACACAAAACATCTTAAAATCTGCGATATTTTAATCTTATATGTTGTGTGCACTGGGGCGCATAATCAAAAATATTCCGGAAATACATGAAAGCAACAGGTATAGTAAGAAGAATAGACGACCTCGGACGTGTGGTCATTCCAAAGGAGATACGCCGAACTATGCGTATCCGCGAGGGCGACCCCCTTGAGATATACACAAACAGCGAGGGCGAAGTAATATTCAAGAAATACTCAGCGATAGGCGAGATGAGTGAAAATGCGGTATATGTGGCTGAGATAATGCACAAGATAGCTGGCTGTCCGGTAGTTATCTTTGATAAGGATCACGTTGTGGCGACGGCAGGCGTACCTAAGAGGGAGTTTGCTGAGCGACGTGTGACCGGTCAGCTTGAGGAACTCATGGAGAGCCGCGGACAGTATTTCTGTCCGGACGGCAACTGTAACAATTTCTTTCCGGCTGAGGGCGTGAACCGCACTGCGATAGCGGCTGTGCCGATGATAACGGCAGGTGATGTCACAGGTGCAGTAGCTTTTATGAGCAGCGAAAAATGTACTGAGGTGACTGATCTTCAGAGAAGCCTGATAAATGCGGCAGCGCAGTTTCTTTCGCGTCAGATAGAGGGATAAATGGCGAAAAATTTTTTTTGTACGGGCGGATAGTATCCGCCCTGTTTTTATGTTATAAGCGCGGAGTTCGTGCAGCCTGTTTCGCGGCATAGTGATTTTTTGAGTTAATACTTTGCCGCGGTTGTTGTTATTTAGTGTTGTTGTATGTTATAATAAATGAAGTGTTTGAAGAAGTTGAGCAGATATCAATTTTAATATCATGTGTCAGAAATTTCTTTTACCATGCGAGTGTAGTATATGAAGATCTTCAAAGAGGTGAAACGATGACAGACAAAGAACTGCGCCGGCTTATGCAGCATTCACGCGAAGCAGCCTTTCAGAAGCTGTTTGACGAATACTGCGGCTATGTCTGTGTTATATGCACGAACAAGCTCCGGAGCTGCGGTACGAGCGAGGATATCGACGAGTGCATCAGCGATACTTTCGCGGCTGTGTTCCGGTATTTAGACAGCGGCGGCGGCCACGACGGCGACCTTAAAGGCATTGTCAGCACGATAGCACGGAGAACTGCAATTGATTATTTCAGGCGGCTCTCGTTCAGGCACAATAAAACGGCTGAGGTAGAGCCGGAGGAACTCGGGAAGCTGCCGGCTGATGTACATATTGAGGAAGCGGCAGAGCGCAAGCTGGTGAGTGAAACTCTCCTTGACTGTATAGACGCTCTCGGAGAACCGGATTCGTCGATAATCGTTTACTTCTATTATTACGGCGTAAAAACAAAGCAAATAGCTTCACTTGTGGGAATGAGCGACTCCGCCGTGCAGCAGCGTATGAGCAGGGCGCGTAAAAAGCTGAAAAAGCTCCTGAGCGAAGCGGGTATAAATGAGGAGGGATATTATGAAACTTGACGAGTTCTTTGATGACATAGATGACAAAACTGCGGAAAGACTCGCAGACAGGTATCCGCTTCTCGACGACGAGCGGAAAGCGAGGTTATACACTATGAGTAAAAGAAAGATCAATAGCAATAATGAGCCTGAGACTAACAGCATTGAAGTTTCCGGCGTTGATAAGTACAGCAGACCTAAGTGGTACAGGAGCGTAAGCATTGCAGCAGCGGCAGTCCTCGTTGTTGCAGGAATAGGCGGAAGCACGTTCTTCATCAGCCGCAACAGCAAAGACAAAGGACCTGCGGCAAGCGTTTCTGAGGAGAGCACAGCGGCGGTTACAGAAGCAGTTACCGATGCGGCAGCGGAAGAGGCTACAATAGCGGTTGAAGAGGGAACTGTTGCCGCAGCAGAAGCCGAAGTTGATCCCGATGCTGTTGCAAAGGAACTTGCGGACGCCTATACTGAGTATCTGGGGGCTTTATTTGGCGGTACTATGGAGGTCGATAAGACAAAGATAGTTACTAAGAATTATCCTGAGATGACAAGAGAATATTATCTTGTTACAGATAAGAGATATCCGAATTGGGAGGCTGTTGAAAAGCGCTGCTACGAGATATTCGATAGCAAGTTTGCGAAGAATCTTCTTGATAATTGGGCGTATTCAAAGGAAGAAGACGCCACATGCAATGTTTTTATGTATTCAACAGCAGACGGAAGCCTTTACATTGAAAAGGAACAGCACGACAGCAATAACGGACCTGTAAAGTGGGATGAGAATGAAATAAAGGGAACACTGACTCCTGAGGGCACTATCACCTGCGAACTGACAAAAACTATTGATGCTTTGAACACTATCAAAACTTCGTTTGTTTTTGTCAAGACCGAAAACGGCTGGCGTATTAGCAAGGCTGATGAGAGTATGGCTTCTGAAGATGAGCCCGATTCTGTTGCAGAGAAGCTCGTTGGTGATTATAGTGCCTTTTTCTCCTCGTTCTGTACAGGTGATCTTGAATATGATAAGTCTGATGTTATTACAAAGAATTTGGTATCTTCTGAGGACGGAAGCAATATTACTATTGATTATTACCGCGTTACTGATTCGAGACTTGCGCCCGGATATGATCTTAAAGGGGAATGCTTCAGGATTTTTGACGAAGAGCTTGCAAATTCTATTTATGAGAACTTATGCTGCGATGAAGATAATGTGACTGACAAAACGCCTATTATTAAGAGAAAAGACGGAAGCTACTATATATCAGAGTGCTTTTATTATGAAGGTGACAAACTTGAAAGCTGGGATCAGGATACAATAAATGGCACTCTTAATCCGGACGGCACGATCACTACCGTTCTGTCAAAGACGTTTGAAAATGTAACTAATGTAGAAGAGTTTACTTTTGTCAATACTGAATTTGGCTGGCGTATAGGCAAGGTCGATTACAAAAGCTCAGCCTCGGACAGCAAAGACAGTGCATTGCGATCCTCTGAGAGTGCAATTCAGTAAACAACAGTTATCTTTAATATTCCAGACTGATAAAAACGGCGGATTTTATATCCGCCGTTTTTGTTGTGCTTCAGGAAACGTCAGACAGCAGACCGTAGGGTGCCCTTTGGACGTCCGTGTCGTTTGAAATTGTAACGAGGATCGCCGAGGGCGGCATTCCCTATGGTTTGTTATGTGTACATCCGGAGTTTTTCTGACAAAAACTATTGACTATTTTGCAGATTTAGGGTATTATATATGTGTGTGTGTTTTATAAACCGATAATTGGGAGGATATATGAGACCATTTTTGCTTAAACCACCTATTAAAGATTATATATGGGGCGGTACAAGGCTCCGCGACGAGTACGGCAAGGAGAGTGAGCTCGAAAGACTCGCTGAAAGCTGGGAACTCAGCTGCCATAAGGACGGCGGAAGTATCATCGACTCAGGCGAGTTTGCTGGTATGCCGCTCACAGACTTCGTCAATGAGCACCCGGAGGTCCTCGGCAGCAACTGCTCAAGATTTGAGTATTTCCCGGTGCTGATAAAGCTCATCGACGCAAAGGACAACCTCTCCGTGCAGGTACACCCCGACGACGCCTACGCTAAGCGCGTTGAGGGCGAGTACGGCAAGACCGAGATGTGGTACATCGTTGACTGTGACGAGGGCGCACAGCTCATTTACGGCTTCAAGGACAAGATAAGCCGTGAGGACTTCCGCAAGGCTATCGAGGAGAATACTCTTCTCGACTGCGTGAACAGCGTTCCGGTCAAGAAGGGCGACGTTTTCTTCATCGAGTCAGGTACCCTCCACGCTATCGGGAAGGGTATACTCATCGCCGAGATACAGCAGAATTCCAACACGACCTACCGTGTGTACGACTACGGCAGAGTCGGTGCGGACGGCAAGCCGCGTGAGTTACACGTTGAGAAGGCTCTCGAGGTAACTTCCCTTGAACCGCCGGCTGTTGAGTACGGTCAGAAGAAAAAGATAAACAGAGCCGGTATGTGGCAGACTCCGCTCGCGGACTGCAAATACTTCACGGCTGATAAATACGATATATTCCGCAGTATGCAGCTTGAAACAGATACTCATACATTCAGGCATATCATTGTTCTTGAGGGCGAGGGAGAAGTTGTCTGCGGAGATGACAGCATTGCTGTTAAAAAAGGCTCAAGCGTATTCGTGCCGGCTGGTTCGGAGACGTGCATTATAAAAGGGAATTGCAGTATAATCATTACTACGATCCAGTATAAATAAGGAGGAAAAATATGAAATATTATGTAGGTATCGACTTAGGCGGTACAAATATCGTTGCAGGAGTCGTTGATGAGGACTACAATATCATTGCTAAGGCAAGCACAAAGACAAACTGTCCGCGTCCTGAGAAGGAGATCGCTGAGGATATGGCAAAGATGGCTTTCGAGGCTGTCAAGAACGCTGAACTCACTCTTGATGACATCGAGTGGATCGGTATCGGTACTCCCGGCATCGCTAACAGCTCCACAGGTATCATCGAGTATTCCAACAACCTCGGCTTCAAGGATACTCCCATGGTGAAGTACATAACCGAGTTCATCGGCAGAGACGATACTCCGGTATTCATCGAGAACGACGCTAATGCAGCTGCTTACGGCGAGTATGTTGCCGGTGCTGCAAAGGGTTCAAAGAACGCTGTCTGCATCACTCTCGGAACCGGTGTCGGCGGCGGTATCATCATCGACGGCAAGATATATGCAGGTTCAAACTTCGCAGGTGCTGAGATCGGCCACACAGTTATCGAGGTCGACGGCGCACAGTGCTCATGCGGCAGAAAGGGCTGCTTTGAGGCTTACTCGTCAGCTACCGGACTTATCCGTATGTCCAAGGAGGCTATGGAGCAGTTCCCTGACAGCATTATGAACAAGATGGCTGAGGAAAAGGGCAAGGTAACTGCACGCACTTCATTCGACGCTATGAGAGCCGGTGACAAGCCTGCCAAGGACGTTGTTGACAAGTATATCAAGTACCTCGCAGCAGGTATCACAAACACTATCAATATCTTCCAGCCTGATGTTCTCTGCATCGGCGGCGGCGTGTGCAACGAGGGCGATCCGCTCCTCCTTCCTGTAAAGGAACTCGTCAAGAAGGAAGTTTATACAAGAAACTCTCACAAGAACTGCGAGATCGTTATCGCAAAGCTCGGCAATGACGCCGGCATCATCGGTGCTGCATTCCTCGGAAGAGCTAATCAGTAAGAAATATTTGTAAGTTTTATGGCTATATGCACAAATTCTGGCAAGCGCTATTGTGCATATAGCCAATTTTTATTTCCTCGTGCAACAAAAACGGCATTTTCTGACACTTAGTATATGAACTTGCACAGAAGAAGTGCAAAGCTTCTGAGAATCGATTCAAAAGGAGGGAATCCCTATGAAAGACAATACTGAAGATGTAAAGCTCGCGCAGAAAGGCAGCACAGAGGCTTTTGCGAGATTATATTCAGAAGTCTATAAGGATATGTATCACATCGCATTATATAGTTTGAGAAGTTCGCACGACGCTTCTGACGTTGTGAGTGACACAGTCCTTGACGCTTTTTGTTCCATAAAGAAATTACGCGATCCGTCACTCTTCCGGAGCTGGATAATGAAGATACTCTCTGCAAAGGTAAAGCAGAAGCAGAAGGAATACTTCGCAGCCGGCGAGGAGCTGAGCGACGACGCTAAGATCGACAGCTTCAACTACGAGTCCGCAGAGCTCAAGGAAGCGCTCGGCAAACTTGACGGCGAATCACGTTTACTATTGTCGATGTCAGTGCTGGGAGGCTATACGAGCGACGAGATAGCAGGCATATGCAAGATCAAGTCCGGAACAGTACGTTCAAAGCTGTCACGGATCAAGGAGAGACTCAGACTTGAGCTCACTCCCGAAATATGAAACGAAAGGGGTATCATTATGAACGATAAAGAGGTTAGAAAAATGCTGGAAAATGAGCAGATACCTAAGGAACTCGAACCTGAGAACATCAAGCTGATGCTCGATCAGAAGGCTCCCGCTATGAAGAGAAAGAAGATCTCTGCCGTATCACGTTTTACAGCAATAGCTGCGGCTTGTGCGGTAATAAGCGGAACAGCAGTCCACTTCGCTTCAAAGGGCGATGTTATGAAAAAAGACAGCAGCTCTAAGAATGACTCAAAGATAGTTGCAACAAATGCATACGGAGATAAGCTCACAGAGCATGAGCTCGAAAAGATGTCGCAGGCTCCTTATATGAGCGGTGCCAAGGATTACAGCGAGATCTACGCTATGTTCACAGACGGCGCTGAAAAGCAGAAGGAGCAGTACAACAAGAGCAGAAACGATGTACGTTATTTTAATTCGGTAGAAACTGAAGAGAATGCTGCTGAAGCTGACGGTACAGTGGGTACAGCAATTCCAAAGACTAACGGCGATGACGCATTTACAGAGCCTATCGGCGGCAAGGGCGGCGGCGGAGATTACTCCACTACCTTCAATCAGGAGGAGAACGTCCTTGAGGCTGACATCGTAAAGACTGACGGAAAGCGCATCTACTCTATCGACAACTACGGAAAAAATTCCTACCTTCACATCACTGACGCCAATGAGGGCGAACTCAATAATCTTGTGTCTATAAACATAACAGGTGATGTTGATCCTATACTCGGCGATACCTGTGTAGACAAGTACACAAATGTCAGCGAGATGTATATCTATGACGATATGGCTATCATTATCGGTACTACCGCCGGTCAGCTCAAGTCGAGCTACAATCAGGAGTATAAGTACTATCTGGATTATAAACAGGTTACATTCGTAGCTGCTTACTCACTTGACGACTCTCACAAGAACCTCGGCATTTACTGTCAGGACGGCTATTACAGCGATGTCCGCATCTCACCGGACGGCTATATGTACCTCATTACAAATCACACAAGTGACAACTATATAAACGTCAAGACCGAAGATAACATTGAAGCATATATACCCAAGGCAGGCTTTGTTTCTGATATTAAGTGCATAGAAGCTGAGGATATCTATATGCCGAGAACTGAGACTCCTCCTTGCAGAAATCTCTCTTATTCAGTTATCGGCAGTCTTGATCTCAATGAATCAGAAAAAATGGAACTGGTCGAGACCAAGGCTTTAGCAGGTGCTTTTGAAGGCTATTATGGTACCACATCTATCTACTGTGCACCTGATAACCTCTATGCTGTTTCAGTGGATTACTTCAATAATATGCCTGATGAAAATGTAGAATACGGTCACATTGAAGAGCGTGTCAACAAGAGCTATATCACCCGTATAGCTATTAATGAAGGCGAGATCACTCCCGCGGCTTCCGGAGAGGTGGAAGGCTATGTAAGAGATCAGTTCTCGATGAGCGAGTATGATGGTTACTTCCGCGTCGCAACTACAAGAGATCGCTGCTCATATGTTTACACCAAGGGCGAGTACTATGTGTATGATGATGACTATGTGACAGATGATGAAGCAGAGGAATCAGAGGAAGAAATCTCTGATGAGACCTTAGCTGAGACAACAGAGGCTCCCGAAGAGACAGACACCTCAGACGCAGATGAGGAAACGAATACTGCTGATGAGGATATCAGTACAGAAGAGAAAGAAGAGCTCACAGTTCAGCTTAAAAAGAACACAACAAAAAAGCATGAGCCCCAAAAGGTAGAGTACGGATACTATGAATATCAGCCTGAAACAAGCGTTCACGACAATGCACTCTATGTGCTTGATCTCGACCTTAAACAGGTCGGCTTTATCGACAATTTCGGCAAGGACGAGAATGTACAGTCCGTATCATTCGGCGGCGACAAGGCTTATGTCACAACATTCAGAAATACCGATCCGCTCTTTGCGATCGACCTCAGCAACCCTGCTTCACCCACTATCCTTTCTGAATTCAAGATGACTGGTTACAGCAGCTATATGCAGCAGTGGGCAGACGGTCAGCTCCTCGGCTTCGGACCTGAGGCTAATGAAGAAGGCCGTACAGAGGGCATAAAGCTGACAATGTTCGACAACTCCGATCCTAATAACCTTAAAGCTATCGACACCTTTGTTGAGAACTGGAATACTATTGATAATACAGACCGCCGGTCAGCCGCGATCTGGGATCGCAAGGCGCTTCTCATAGATCCCAAGAAGAATATCATCGCATACCCCGTAAATGAAAGGATATATCATTCGGCGAGCGATTACAGCACCGCTAAAAACTGTTACAGGTTCTTCAGATTTGAGGACGGCAAGTTCAAGGAACTCGGTACTCTTGATAATGATAACCATAAGAACGATCCTAATGACTATATGTACGGCACCCCGAGAGCTATATACATCGGCGACTATGTATATGTCATTGACTCAAACGGTATAACCTCTGCTGATATCGACACTATTACCGAAAAGAGCCAAGTGACATATCAAGAGAAATATGAAAGCAACTATGATGATATGGTAGTAGACTGAGCAAAGTAAAAGCTCCTCCGGCATCTGCCGGGGGAGCTTGCTTCGTTATGCGCCGTATGTGAGACCGTAGCCCTTTTCGAGCCAGCAGTCGTTTGTGCCTATCTGTGATACCGAGCTGTACCACGGTGAAGGGAGCTTTCCGCGGAAGTCGCTTCCGCCGCAGAGAACGTTTGCGATACCGCCAGCCTCAGTACCGGGCAGATAGCACATAACTATGCTGTCCCAGTTTTTCATATTCTCCTCGGGGAGTATGACCTGACGTCCGGCGATGATGCAGGCAACTGTTGGCTTGCCGAGCTCCTTTGCCTCGCTGATAGCCTTAGCGTTGCCTTCGAGACCGAGTTCGCCGCAGAGCTCCATATCCTCTGTGTCGCCGTTCCACTCAGCATAGGACTCCTCTCCGAGTGCAAGCAGAACAACGTCTGCCTCAGAAGCCTTGTTCTTGTCAATGATAACATTTATGCCGTATTTCTCGGCGTATTTCCTGAAGCCGTCAATGAATGTGGTAGCACCTTTGATGTTCTTATCCGGACTTGAATTCCAGTTGAGAGTCCAGCCGCCGCACTGAGCCTGAGCGTTGTCTGCTGCCGGACCTGTGATGAATATCGAAGTGCCTGACTTCAGCGGAAGTGCGCCGTTCTCGTTTTTCAGAAGGACGAGACTCTCCTCAACGAGCTTTTCCGCAAGAGCTCTGTATTCGTCGGAACCGGTCTCGGTCTGCTTTGTATCGAGCTTTTCAAAGAGCGGATCGTCAATAAGACCGGCGTCCTTTTTCATTCTGATTATGCGTGTAACTGCGTCGTCGATGCGTGACTGTTCTATCTCGCCGGCATTCACGGCAGCGATTATCTCGTTCTTTGCTTCGATGAAGGTCTCGGGCTCCATAAGCATATCAATGCCTGCGTTTATGGATTTTACGAGCTGATCGTGGTAGGTCGCAGGGGAGGTATTCTGGATAGACTCCCAGTCGCTGAGAATAACGCCCTCGAACCCGAGCTTCGTTCTCAGAAGCTGTATATACTCCTTGTTCTCGTGCATCTTCACGCCGTTGAGAGCGGAGTGGCTTATCATTATCACCTGCGCTCCGGCTTCTATCTGAGCCTTGTAGAGCTCGAGGTGTTTTTCCAGTTCCTCGTCGCTCATCTTAGTGTCACCGCGGTCGATGAGACGGTCGATCTTCTTGCTGTCCTCACCTGAACCGTATTCAACATTTCCCTCCGCGATATAGTGCTTGGGACATACCACAAGTCCGCCGTCGAGGAGTCCCTTTGTGAACGAGGTCGACAGTGACTTTATTATCTCAAGGTCTGAACCGTAGCTCTCATATGTACGTCCCCAGCGAGGATCCGCAGACTGTGCAAGACACGGTGAGAATGTCAGCAGAACGTGGCAGAGCTTGGATTCATCAGCCGTAGCAAGTCCGACCTGATATAAAAGCTCGGGATCGTTTGCAGCGCCCATACCTATCTGGTGGGGGAATACCACTCCGTTTACGCAGCCGTAAACGCCGTGAACATCGTCCTGACCATATATTATCGGCAGACCGGCTTCTGACTCAACAGCAGCTTTCTGGTAGCTGTCGATACATTCGCGCCATTCCTTTGAGGTAAGCGGATCGGTCAATGAGAGCATACTGCCGTAATCAGCGGTCTGCATCTCGCGAGGTTCCAGCTTGTATACTGCCGGCTGGAGCATCTGTGAGACCTTCTGTTCAAGAGTGAGCGAAGCAGTTATCTGCTCGGGAGTCATAGAGGCATAATCCTTGCACTTGTTAACGGAAGCTGTTGACGCTTCTGTTGCCTGTGTTGAAGCAGCAGTCGTTGTTTCAGTCGAGGCAGCTGTCTCTTCTGAGGTCAGGCTCTCGGTAGCGGCAGTCATTTCAGCCTTTGAACTGCTGCCCGATGAGGAACCGCTCCCACATGAAGTCATACTCACAAGGAGCGTGACCGCAGCCAGCATTGAGATGAGTTTTTTATTCATAGTATATACCTTCCTATATCATATTGTTATGAAGTAATATCATAAAACATTATACAAGCTCTTTGGTATTTTGTCAAGAAAAAAAGCCGTATGAGAAGTGGGGAGCCTCTCATACGGCAGCGGGGGTTTTGTGCATGATGTCCGCGCCGCAGCATTGAGGTGGTGGTGATACCACGCGCGGACATATACCAATGATCTCTTTTTGAACAATATAAGTAGTCTTAAACGAAAACTATATGCTCATATTTAACTTCATTTATAATTTTCTATATATCAGGAAATACGGGAAGTATTAGATATTATTCAGCTGTTGTTGCAGCTTCAGTTGTTGCCTCGATAGCCTTAGGACCGTGCTTCGGGCCGCCTTCGTGGGGCTTGGGAGCCTCGGGTGCCTTAGGAGCTGAGGGTTTCTCGATCTTCTCGGGAGCTGCCGGTGCAGACGGAGCTTCTATCTTCTCAGGAGCTGTGGGCTTCTCGAGCTTCTCAGGAGCAGTGGGCTTTTCGAGCTTCTCGGGAGCTGCCGGTGCAGTCGGAGCTTCGGGAGCTGAAGGTGCCTCTATCTTCTCAGGAGCAGTGGGCTTCTCAGCAGGCTCAGAGGGCTTCTCAGGTGCCTTGGGGCCGTTGATGTCAAGATCCTTGAGGCAGAACTCGAACCAATCCTTCTTCTGATCCTCGCCCTTGAAATCGGACTTGTCGATATCGAATACCTTAGTGATCTTTTCCTTGATCTCCTTAGGACCAACGGGCTTCTTTAACTCGGGAGCTGCCGGTGCAGTCGGAGCTTCGGGAGCTGAAGGTGCCTCGATCTTAGGAGCAGATGCGTCCTCAGTCGGCTTGGGTGCCTCAGGAGCTGAAGGAGCTTCCGGTGCAGACGGAGCTTCAGGAGCAGTGGGCTTTACGAGCTCAGGAGCAGATACTGCTTCTGATGCAGCTGCTGTTGTGATCTCTTCAGTAGCTACGGGCTTTTCGGTCTTCTTCTCTTCCTTAGCAGCCTGGTTGCTTGCGAATGCGCTTACACCAGTAGCAACTGAGAGGAGAGATGCGGCTGAGATTGCTGCGATGATCTGTTTTCTGCTTTTCATTTCTTAGGACTCCTTTTTAAATAAATTTTTGTGGGGTTGAACTGTTTTTCGCGTTCTGTATATAGGTTACGGACTTGCTCTGAAAAAAACGGGGTAGTTATGAAAAAATTTCCGGAAATTTTTTTGCCGCAGCCTGTATATGCCTGTGATACGCGGTCTGCGGCTGCAAAAAACTTTTCAGAAAAGTTTAAAAGCGCCCCGTGGGACGCTTTTAAACTTGATTATGGAAGGACCTTTTCAGGTTCAGGCTCTTGCTCGCTGTCGGGCACGGGCTTGTGCTCGGGCTCAGGTCTGGCAATGAGTTCAGGCTCTGATGCCGGCTCAGGTTCGGGTTCTGGTTCGAGGAAATGCGGTGCCGGCTTTGGCGTAACGTGCTGTCCGGCAGGACGCTGCGGTAACTTATCAGTATTTTTGCGCGGTCCTGTATCTGAGCTGTCTTTATCGTGCGGAAGCACAATGTCCGGGCGAGTAGGTTCTTCTGCGGTACTGTCTTCCGGCTTGACGCGCCCTGGAGCTTTCTCCGGAGGAACGGCTGCCGTCGGGGGCTGTACTGTGTCCGGAAGAGTTGCCTTGGGTTTATCGGTTTCTGATCCGGGCTGCGAGGGAAGGGGAGGAGCAGTCGGATCTTCCTGTGCCGGCGGAGGAGGGATTGCCGCCGGAGATGTTGTTTTTTCAGAAGGTGCCGGAGAAACTGCCGGCTTAGTTGCGTCGGGAACAGCTGTGCTCGGCTGAGTTACAGCAGACATTGTCGGCTCAGTTGCCGGTTCTGTCGTCTGCTCAGGAACTGCTGCGGGAGCAGTTTCAGTTGGCTTGGTGTAGTCCTCGAGAGGCTGTACGTCTGCCTTGAACTTCAGACTGTTGAGTTCTTTTTCGAGCTCACTGCGCAGGCTCTGATAGTTTTCGGAGATGTACAGCGAGATAGTTTCGCCGTTCGTGAAAAAGCCCTTTGAGAGACCTATCTGAAGTATATCATTGATAGCGTCTTTTTTGTCCTTGCCCTTGCCGCTGTAACTGTTGAGTATCTCAGCGCCCTGTGGACTGGTACTCTCAAGACTGATGACCTTGCCCTTTTTGTTGAGGTTCATCTTGACACCGGCATCGGATGAGATGATGACAGTGGAATAGGTCTTGTAATTTGTCGCGTAGTAGTGGTAGCCTGTTCCGAAGGCTATCGCAAGACAGGCAGCTGCTGAGGCGACGGTCATAATGATGCGGCGTTTTCTGCGTACATCGGCGTCACCGTATTCCATGAGCACGGGATCTGTCACCGTCTGACCGACTGTGTATCCGAGGTTGGCTGCGTTTACGAAGCGCGATTCTTCGTCCATGAGCACAGCATAGCCCTCGTGACATTCCATAACTATGTATTTCACTATCATTCACCGCCTTTCAGTACCTGCATTATATGTCCGCGCATTATCTCATAGCCGTTCGTGCATATCAGCAGCACTGCCACGAGATAGCGTCTGTGACGTTCGAGGGATTTTCTTTCGACCTTTGCGCCCTCAGCCAGTTTTGCTATCGGGACTTTCTTTGTCCTGAGAAAGTCTGCGAGGAGGTCGGGGTTGTTCCTCGCGTAGCGGACCGCCTTCTGGCATATCTCAAGAGTACGGCGCTGGCGCGGGGAGTTTTCGGCAACATCGCTCATTGAAACGCCGAAGTCATTCATCTGCTCGGAGAGCTCGTCGATCTCCTGCTGAGTGGCTTCACGGAGCTCAGCGCTGCCGTAGTCGTCGTGTTCATCGGCAACTATGTCGATGAGCTGGTTGTCGTTTTCGTCCGGCTGGTCGAGGGAGATGACTCCCCGGCTGCGTTTTTCCTTGCGGAAATTGTCTATCAGCCGGTTTTTTATGTAAAGCGCGGCGAATTTCAGGAATGATCCGCGCAGTCTGGAATATTTCTTTATAGCTTCGTAGAATGCGAACATCGCTATGCTCAGTTCGTCGTCGCTCTGTTCCGGAGGACGATTGATGAATGCGGCGACTTCTGAACGTATGAACGGCATATAAGCCGAGATCAGCTCGTCGGCAGCGCGGCTGTCCTCCTTAGCCTCGTAGACCTTTGCGATGAGCTGTTTTGCGCCGGGATCCACAGTTACCACCCCCATATTGTTTATAGTATGCGCAGCTGTCTGCCCGAAACCGGGGTAGCAGAAGAAATTTTCTGCGCTTATTTATATAATAACAGAAATCCGGAAATTTTTCAAGAGCAGTCAGAAATTGCGATAATATACAATTAGTCCACCTTTTTTGCAGATTATGGGTTGAAAAGATATGAACGGTAAGGTATAATTATTGTGTATATGATACAATTGCGGTAGTCTGTGCTTGAATACCGCTTCAAATATCAACAAAAAGGAGTTGTTCAGATGAATAAGAAAAAATTTCTTTCGGCAGCTGTTTCGACAGCATTCCTTATGAATTGTACTGCTGTTCTGCCGCCTGCACCTGTCTCGGCTGCTGATAACGGCGAGATGCGCAATATGTCCACCCTCGAGATCGTTCAGGATATGGGCATAGGCATCAACCTCGGCAACACTATGGAAGCTACCGGCGACTGGATCACGGGCAATACTGTCAAGGACTACGAGACAGCCTGGGGAAGTCCTGTTATCACCAAGAATATGATACAGGGCTACCACGACGAGGGCTTCGGTGTACTGAGAATACCGGTCGCATGGTCGAACCTGATGTCCAAGGACGGCAGCTATACTATCAGTTCAGAGCTTATGGACAGAGTAACGCAGATCGTTGACTGGACTCTCGAATGCGATATGTACGCTATCGTCAATATCCACTGGGACGGCGGCTGGCTCGAAAATTACCCAGATGATCCCGACGGCTGCCTCAAACGCTTTGAGCATATGTGGGAGCAGATCAGCGACAACTTCAAGGACTACGGCGACCACCTCATGTTCGAGGCTCAGAACGAGGAGCTCGGCTGGAACTCCGTTTGGAACCAGTGGAGCAATGCCGGCGACAAGAAGAAGTCCTACGGCTATGTGAATGATGTTAACAAGAAGTTTGTCGATACGGTAAGAGCTTCCGGAAGCAATAACACCTACCGTCATCTTCTCCTCTCCGGCTACAACACGGCAGTTGACCTCACCTGCGATCCGCTCTTCGAGCTGCCCTATGATCCCGTAAACAGACTCGCAGTGTCAGTTCACTACTATACCCCCTCGACCTTCGCTATACTTGAAGAGGACGCTGACTGGGGCAAGGCTCAGTCCACATGGGGCACCGACTCAGAGGTCGCTGACCTAAAGAAAAATATGAAGCTCCTCAAGGAGACTTTCGTCGATAAGGGCACTCCCGTTATCATCGGTGAATACGGCTGTCCTACAAAGAACAAGGACGAGGAGTCTGTAAGGAAGTTCCTCAAGTCTGTCTGCACAGAGGCTGTCAATAATGACCTTTGTCCCGTGCTCTGGGATACTCCCGAGGGAAGCCACTACAACAGAAGCACCTGCAAGCTCAGAGACTCCGAGATGAGCGCTTTCTATCAGAAGACCGGCGCAGAGCTCAGAAAAAAGAACAACTCTGAGGGACCTTCCGGCGAAGCTACTATCTACTATAAGGATACTTTCGAGACCGGTAAAGATGGCTGGACCGGCAGAGGAAGCGCTAAGGTCACAGCAAGCACCGATGCTTCCTGTGAGGGAAACGGCTCTATCTACGTTTCCGGACGTGAGTCCGCATGGAACGGCGCGAGCAAGGAGCTCGGCAGCGATTTCGTTCCCGGAAAGACTTACAGCTTCAGCGCTAACGTTATGTACAACAGCGGCGGAGCTTCCGACAACTTCTTTATGAAGCTCCAGTACAAGGACGCTGACGGCAAGACTCAGTATTCAGGCATTGCTGAGGCATCTACCATCAAGGGCGTATGGAACAAGCTCGTGAACAACAGCTATACTATCCCCACAGGAGCTACCGACATACAGATCTACATCGAGACTGAAAGCAGCACCAACAGCTTCTATGTTGACGAGGCTATCGGAGCTTCCGAGGGCGCTCTCGACGCAAGCAGCGGTGTTAAGAAGTTCAGCCGCGGCGATCTCAACTTCGACGGCGTTATCAACGTATTTGACCTCATTCTCGCAAAGAGAATGCTCCACAAGACATATTCCGATGAGACAGCTGCAAAGTACGCTGATATCAACGGCGACGGTACATATGACATCAGCGACGTTGTTCTCATAAACCAGTTCATCATGGGCAGGATAAAGGAATTCCCGGCTCCTCCCAAGCCCGACAACAAGTGGGACGACTACACCGAGACAGCTTCCGCAGAGTGGATAAACTTCTACAAGAGCGGTATCTGCAATATGGGCAACACCGAGCGCCTTGTAAAGAAGCTCGAGGCTGCTGAAGAGGGCAAGTCACTCACTCTCGCTTACCTCGGCGGTTCTATCACTGAGGGCAAGAATTACAGCTCACCTTTCTCCAGCTACATCAAGAATACCTTCTGCAAGGGCTCGTTCAAGGAAGTAAATGCAGGCCTCTCAGGTACTTCTTCCGTTGTCGGACTCGTCCGCAGCGAAAAGGACATCGTAAGCCAGAACCCTGATATCGTTGTTATCGAGTTCTCCGTAAACGACCACGAGGGTATCCTCTACAAGAAGTCCTTCGAGAGCCTTATCAAAAAGTTCCTCTCACTTCCCAACGAACCTGCTGTCATCGCTCTTATCACAACTTCTAAGGGCGGTTACTCCAGCCAGACTCAGATGGAGCAGTCAGGCAAGAACTTCGATATACCTGTTATCAGTATGCACAATGCTCTCCAGGGCGCATTCAAGAGCGGCTTCCTCAAGACAAGCGACTACTTCACAGACGAGTATCACCCCCACAAGAACGGCGGTCAGATCGTTGCAGACGCTATGGCTTACTACGTTCGTCAGGCTATGAGAACTGAGAACCGTTCAGACTCCTACGAGATACCCACAACTTCAGCATACGGTTCTGAGTATTACACTTGCATCAACGCAGATCCTTCAAGTGACCTCCAGAGCTTCAATGCCGGTTCATTCACAAGAGGCACAGGTTACAGTTCACTCCCGTATGGCTATACAGCTAACGGCGGTTCACCTATGACATTCAAGGTCAAGGGTAAGGGACTCATTATCGTATTCAAGGCTAATAGCTCCGGTATGGGCAGCATCAATGTTACCGTAAACGGCAAGACTACCAAGATCAATGGCAACAAGCAGTATACATGGGGCGGTCCTGATGCCGAGCTTGGCTTCTATGATGCCAACGCGACCGAGCTTGATGTTTCGATCTCATCTGCCGGCGGCAGCTTCACTATCTGGGGCTTAGGCGTTGTAAAGTAAACTGAATAGCTGCATATTTCCGGGAAAGCGGCAGCGCTTCCCCGGTTTTTGCTGAAAAGGTGTTCATAAATATGTTCCGTCGGAACAGTGGCGGAGCTGCGTTTGACATAATGCGCATTGCGTGGTATAATTATAAACGAATATCTTTCGGGAGATGAGATGATGAAGAATACATTCGGTTCGAGCGTTTCTGTGACCATTTTCGGCGAGAGCCACGGAAAAATGATAGGCGCTGTGCTCGACGGCATTGCTCCGGGCATACCGGTCGATGAGGAGTTTATCGCGGCTCAGATGGAGCTGCGCAAGGCTGTCGGAAAAATATCCACAGCACGTCACGAGGCAGATCAGGTGCAGATAGTCAGCGGAGTTTTCAACGGCAGAACTACCGGTACTCCGATAACGCTCATTATCGCCAATCAGGATCAGCACAGCCGCGATTACGGCGAGCTCGCTTACAAGGCACGTCCCGGTCACGCTGACTTCACCGCGCAGATGAAGTACCACGGCTTTCAGGATTTCCGCGGCGGCGGACACTTCTCGGGCAGGATAACCGCCGGTATCGTTGCTGCCGGAGCTATTGCGATAAACGCTCTGCGTTCAAAGGGCATTTACATAGGTACGCATATTCTTTCCTGCGGAGGCGTTGAGGACAGGGCTTTCGGCGACCTCAGAGCTGATATCGACAGCCTTAATTCTGCGGAATTCGCCGTGCTCGACGAGAAAGCCGGAGCTGCTATGAGAGAGCGCATCGAAGCTGCTGCAGCTGAGGGCGACAGCGTCGGCGGAAGGCTTGAGACAGCTGTTATCGGTTTCCCGGCAGGCGTCGGCGAACCGTGGTTCGATACCCTTGAGAGCGTTATCTCGCATATGCTGTTCAGTATCCCGGCTGTAAAGGGGGTGGAATTCGGCGACGGCTTCGGACTTGCTGAGATGTCGGGCAGTCAGGCAAACGATCCCTTCCGTGCTGAGAACGGCGAGGTCTTTACCTCTACCAACCACAATGGCGGTATACTCGGCGGTATCTCCAGCGGTATGCCTATTATCATCAGGACCGCTGTGAAGCCTACTCCTTCGATCTACAAGCAGCAGAATACCATTGATATGCGCGATATGTCGGACACAGAGCTCGTCATCAAGGGCAGACACGATCCGGCTGTTATACACCGTGCGCGCGTGGTAGCTGACAGCGCTCTCGCGCTCGTTCTCTGCGATCAGCTCGCTCTGCGCTTCGGTACGGACTGGCTCGCTGAGGACTGACGTATAATAGATAATGACAGAGGAGGTCGGATATGAAAGGAAAACTTATCGTCGTTGAGGGACTCGACGGCAGCGGAAAAGCTACACAGGCTGCAAAGCTGTATGAAGCACTGATTGAGCGCGGTATGAACGTCAGGAAGGTATCGTTCCCGAATTACGGCAGCGAGGCTTCCGGACCGCTCAGAATGTATCTTGCCGGCGACTTCGGGACCTCTCCGGACGCTGTAAATCCTTATGCGGCTTCGAGCTTTTTTGCAGTTGACCGTTTTGCCGCATATAAGTCGGACTGGGGTGAGATGTACGAAAACGGCGGTGTCATAATCGCTGACAGATACACGACTTCCAATGCGATACACCAGTGCTCAAAGCTGCCGGAGGAGCAGTGGGACAGTTTTCTTGAGTGGCTGTTCAGCTATGAGTATGAGCTCATGGGCATACCTGCACCGGACAGCGTTATCTACCTAAGAGTTGATCCTGATGTGAGTCAGGAACTGCTCGATAAGCGCTACGATCACCACTCAGAGAAGAAGGATATCCACGAGCGTGACCTCGGCTACCTGAAGCGTTCGCGCAGGGCAGCCGATTACTGTGCGAAGAAGCTCGGCTGGCTCACGATCGAGTGCATAAGCGGCGGCAAGATGAGGACTATCGAAGAAATAGCTTCAGAGATCACGGAAAAACTTAGTATATAACGAAAAAAGGACGCTTTAGCGTCCTTTTTATGTATCTGTGAATGCTGCCTGTGGATCATCTGGTCGTTTTGCTCTTTTTGCCGTAAACACCTATGCAGAGCGGAGTTATACAGGAATCATTGTCCTCTGTCCTGAGACTGTAACTCTTGACGTCAGTCCAGTCGCTGCCGTCGCTGCTTACGAAGCAGGTGCCAGCCTTGGCACATCTTGCGGTCGCGAGATCGTAGGAATACTCGCTGTCCTGCGCAATGAGGTAGCCCTCCTCCTTGCTCTTCATATAGACGATGACGGTGTATTCTTCGCCCTTGTCAACGTGTATCGGCTGATCTATCTGAGCCAGGTGATAGCCCTTGGTAGGAGCTTTGCCCTTGGCGTTCGGATCATCTTCGGTGTCGGACTGGTCGCCCTTTGTGACATAGACCTTGTACTTGATATTGTCGCAGGTAGTGAAGAATGATACAGCGGTTATATCCATAGATTTTTCCGCGGTGTAGGTACACGCCTGATAGATGCTGTCGGAGGGTTCACCGCCGATAGATGTACCTGAATGCTGGTGGTAGTAGTTGTAGTCCCAGCCGTATACCCAGTAGGACTGGAACGTATTCGCGAGTGAGGAGTCGGTTATGTCGACTGCGCAGAGGTCGGAATAGCGGAGCATTTTGTCATCGTAGGAGATCCAGTAATATCCGTCGTCGCCCATAGTCTCGCCCCAGCTGTTCTTGACGAGCCATGCGCCGTCGTGCTCTGGAGTTTCGAGGAAGTTATCCTTTGAGTATTCATCGTCCCAGCCTATGATGAGAACGGCGTGATTGATGCCTTTCTGGCTCTTGTAGAGGTTCTTTGTGACGTACCAGGCGCCGTTGTAGTCGTTCGTGTAGGTGAAATCTCCGTCGTCGTAGTATACCGAACAGGAGAGAGCATAGCCTCTGCTGAGGTAGTCCTTTGCACGGAGCGCTATATCCTCATTTGTATCGTCGTCGTAGCCCGAGAGGAAGTAAACATCGGAGAGCATATACTTTGAGTTTTTCTCAATGTTTTTGTCAACGTCGTATTCCTCGTCCTCTGTGGGATAGGGAGCGTCCTCCTCAGGGACGATAGCGGTCTGGAGGTGAGCCATGGACGCAATATCGTTGGTCCTGTTGGCGTTGAAGTAATTCTCCTTGAACGACTTGTAGAAAGCCCATTCGGAGAGGTCCTCATATCTGTCCTCGGCGAAGAGGCGGTTCTCGAAAGCGCCTATCCATGTGAATGCGAAACAAGAGCCGAATTCGCCCTGATACTGTATGTAAGGTGATATGAGCTCGTCATCAAGCAGACTGTAACTCTTTGCAAATTCTCCGTTCGATACCGGGAGCGTTTTTCCGCTGTCAGAAGGCTTCTGCTTGGTCGTGGTCTCCTTCTGGGAGGTAACAGCGGAGGTATTCTTCTTTGTTTTTGAACTGCCGCTGTTCAGCACCTTGCTGATGCGTGCTCCGGCAGATGAGAACAGGAGTACCGTCAGGATTATGGCTATTGTTGTCAGAGCACCTGACTTGTTCTTTTTTCTTGGAGTGTCATACGGCGGACTGCCGTATGGGTACTGCGGATATACGGGCGGTGTGTAGTTTGGGTAACGGTCGCTGCCGTAATGCGGACCGTAGCTCTGCTGTTTTTGTTCAGGCGGAGTGTATCTCTGACCTGCGCTGGGAAAGCTCTGCTGCTGCGGGCGCGTCCTGACATAGCGTGCCTCAAACTGCGCCTGCGGACAGGAACAGGTCTCTCCGGCAGGGACGTTCGCACCGCAGTGTTTGCACACATAGTCGTGCAGACCGGCAGAAGTGTCCGGTGCATTCTGTATAGCTTCCGGGCAGCTGCAATTCTCGCCGTAAGCGAGAGGTCTGCCGCAATAACCGCAGTATGGCATACTCATACCCCCATATCATAAACATACGGCTCTGCCTGAGAAATATGCAGAGCGCTGTTGGATTTACATATATTATAGTCCATTTGGGGGAATAAGTCAAGAGCTTTACTTGCCGCTCAGGTAGGTGCTTATGCCCGAGAAGAGCGTAAGAGCGACCTTTGTCTGGTATTCGTCCGTGTTGAGAGCGGCTGCATCATCGGGATTGGAGAGAAAGCCGCACTCCGCCATTACAGTCGGGTTTTCACTGAAATAGCAGAGAAAGAGCTCCTTGCCGCACTGCTTTATCTCGCGGTCGTTATCAGGCTGGAGGAGGTTTTTGAAGCTGCTTTGCAGAGAACGCGCAAGTGCCTCACTTGAGGGATTGGTCGCGGAGTAGAACATCTGCGCTCCGCGGTACTGTGGCTGTGTGAACTGGTTCTGGTGGATAGACAGGCAAAGCGCGTTGTCGTACTTGTTGAATACCGCAAGCCGATTGTCCATATCCGAGCTCTTCTGGTTGGCAAGTCCTTCGATGCCGCTGTCGTGGATAGAGACGTCCGTGTCGCGTGTGACCTCGACCTGATAACCGTTCAGGAGCAATATGTCCCTGAGCTTGAGGAGAATACTGAGGTTTATGCCCTTTTCAGGGACTCCCTCCGCCGATACGCAGCCGCCGTCCGCACCGCCGTGAGGCGGATCAACTAAAACTCTGTTCAAAACATGAAATAAAATCAAAATGTCCACCTATTGTTCGTTTTATGGGTTGATGATGAGAGAGCCGGAGTTGTATAATTAAAGCATATTCAGGAAAGGAGTTTTCTTATGGGGATAAACTTGATCAAACGCATGACCTCTCTCGGGGTAACTGCTGCTATTGCAGCCGGTTTCACGAATCTCATTTCACCGGAGCTCGACACCGCGGCCGCTTCATCAAAGATACAGGATTTCGCGCTGTCTGATGTAACGATGAAGGACAATTACAGTGTCAATGCTTTTGAAAAGGAAATGGATTACCTTCTTGCATTTGATACTGAAAAACTGCTTGCCGGCTTCCGTGACAATGCCGGACTAAGTACAAATGGTGCAACACGTTACGGCGGCTGGGAAAATACAAATATCGCAGGTCACTGCGTCGGCCACTACCTCACTGCGATCGCGCAGGCCTATCAGAACCCGAACATTACCTCTGAACAGAAGGACGCTCTTTACAAGCGTATAAAGACGCTCATTGATAATATGAAGATATGTCAGCAGAATTCAAAGGGAAAAAGCGGCTTCCTGTGGGCAGCACCTGTTCCGTCGGACCGCAATGTTGAGCGGCAGTTCGACCGTGTTGAGGTGGGCAAGGCAAATATCTTCGATGACGCATGGGTGCCGTGGTACACAATGCACAAGCTCATCGCCGGCCTGGTGGATGTCTACAATGCAACCGGCTATGGACCGGCTAAAGATGTCGGTTCTGCTCTCGGCGACTGGGTGTATAACAGAGCAAAGGGCTGGAGCGAGCAGACCCGCAATACCGTGCTTTCCATAGAGTACGGAGGCATGAACGACTGTCTGTATGACCTCTACCTTATCACAGGCAAGGACAATCATGCTGTTGCTGCTCATTACTTTGATGAGACCAGACTTCACGAAGCGGTCCTCAAAGGCGGCGCAAATGTTCTCAACGGTAAACACGCAAACACTACTATCCCGAAGTTCCTCGGTGCGCTCAAGCGCTACATTGCTCTTGACGGCAAGACTGTAAACGGCGAGAAGATAGACGCTTCACGCTATCTCCAGTACGCCGAAGCATTCTGGGATATGGTCGTTACACACCATACCTATATCACAGGCGGAAACAGCGAGTGGGAACACTTCGGCATGGACGATGTCCTCGACAAGGAGCGTACAAACTGCAACTGTGAGACCTGCAACTCCTACAATATGCTCAAGCTCAGCCGTGAGCTCTTCAAGATAACCGGCGATGTGAAGTATATGGACTTTTATGAGGGAACGTACTACAATTCCATTCTCTCGTCGCAGAATCCCGAGAGCGGTATGACGACCTATTTCCAGCCTATGGCTACCGGTTACTTCAAGGTCTACAGCACACGCTGGGATAAGTTCTGGTGCTGTACAGGAAGCGGTATGGAGAGCTTTACAAAGCTCGGTGATACTATCTATATGCACGATGATAATACGCTGTATGTCAATATGTATCAGAGTTCCATACTCAACTGGGCTGACAAGAATATGAAAATAACACAGGACAGCTCTATCCCTGACGGAGATACCTCGAAGTTCACCATAGACGGCAGCGGTGCTGTTGAGTTCCGTTTCCGTATTCCCGACTGGAAAGCCGGAAATATGACTGTAAAGGTCAATAATGAGAAGTACAATTATAAGACGATAGACGGCTACGCTCAGGTCACAGGAAACTTCAGCAGCGGCGATAAGATAGAGCTTACTATCCCGGAAGAGGTAAAGGCATATCCTCTCCCGGACAAGAATACTGTCTACGGCTTCAAATACGGACCTGTGGTACTGAGTGCAGAGCTCGGCAAGCAGAATATGACCACCGGTTCGACAGGTATGTGGGTAACCATCCCGAAAGAGCCTGTCACTCCCTCCGAGAATATCCGCATATCCGACGACAAGACCTCTGTCGGAACCTTTATGTACAATATCAATGACAATCTCGTCAAGGACAGCTCGTCTCTGAAATTCACTCTCAAGGGTACAGACCACAATCTGACGTTCACACCTCATTATCGTCAGTATCAGCAGAGATACGGTATTTACTGGAATTTCCAGAGCAGCAGTACAGCTGTTGAAAAGCCTCCTCGTTCAAAATCAACAGTTACTGATACCGTACAGCCGGGTTACGGTCAGTATGAGAACGACAACCTCCACAATATGCAGGAGTACAATACAAAGGGCGTTACTGATGACAGCACTTACCGTTATGCACTTGCAGGCGGCAGTTTCAGTTATCGCATGGCTATTGATCCGGAAGCAGAGTACACTATGCTTACGGTCAAGTTCCGCAAGTCTGATAACGGCAAGACGATACGCATAACTGTCGGAGACAAGATACTGTATGCCGGTACGCTTGATTACAGCGGCAATGAAGATGTATACGATGTCAAGTTCGTTATCCCTCCGGAGCTGATCGAAAAGAACGCTGAACATATTACAGCTGACGGAACTGAATATGATGTGCTTACAGTAGGTTTCTCCTCGAATGACGGCAAAGAGTCAGCCAAGGTTTGCGATTTCATTTATATGACAGCTGTCAAGCCTCTCTATGAATACGACAGCAGTATCGCGTACTTCGTTGACTGCGGCGACCAGGACACTTCAACCCTCACAGGCAGAGACAAGCTCGGAAGCTTTAACAGCGTTACAGAACAGCTCTACGGTGCTGATCCGGTAACAGGAGCTGTATGGGGACTTATTGACGATCCGACAGACCAGTACAACGGCAGTTCAAAGGGCGGCGGTATCTACACTGCAAATACATGGTGCGATGAGTACAACGCAGGTGACGGCAGGGATAAGACAGCATCGTTCCGTTACACCAAGAACCAGTATGAGAACAACATCGCACGCCATCTCGTATACGGCTTTACGCTTCCCAAGGGCAGATACGAAGTTGAGATGTGTTTCAGCGATCCGTGGAAGTGCTCAACCAAGCCGAAGGTAACCCTTGATCCCGGAACAGATTCCGAAAAAGTTGTTATGGAAAACTGTGCAACTGACGGTAAGACTCCTTCGACCGGCGAGATCACAGTTGACGGCGGCAGTATAAGACTTGCCATCACATCTGAGGATAAGGCTATCAATGTGAATTACATCATCATTCGTCCGATAGAGATCGCTCCTCTTGCTGATGCTGAAAAAGCATTACAGCCTACTCTGAAGGGCGATGCTAACCTCGACAACAATGTTAATATAGCTGATGCCGTTCTTGTAATGCAGGTAGCTACTAACCCAGACAAATACGCACAGGGCAAGTCGGACTCCAGCATCACAGCACAGGGCGAAGTAAATGCTGATGTTGACGGCAAGAAAGGCCTTACCAACTCTGACGCACTTCTCATTCAGAAGTTCAAGCTCGGACTTATCAGTTCATTCGATGAATAATACTGCAACAGGATAAACTAAAAGCGGGAATGAAGTTCAATACTCCATTCCCGTTTCTCATTGTTTAATGATCTGTAAAATGCTTGAATCCGTGATATTTGTATGCTATAATAAAACGGTGAAGAAGCAGCATTGGAAAGGAGCGGTGAATTATGGTTGTTTGGAATCCGTGGCACGGTTGTCACAAGATAAGTCCCGGATGTGCGAATTGCTATGTTTACCGGCGTGATGAGAGCATAGGCAAAGATGCTTCTGTCGTAACAAAGACCGGCGATTATGACCTGCCGCTTAAAAAGAACCGTCAGGGACAGT
Organism: uncultured Ruminococcus sp.; assembly: GCA_900318825.1. Classification (GTDB taxonomy): domain Bacteria; phylum Bacillota; class Clostridia; order Oscillospirales; family Ruminococcaceae; genus Ruminococcus. Next base: position 9,425 of record ONMB01000001.1, on the reverse strand, counting down.
ACAAACTGACAGCTGATGACGGTATAGTTTTTGCCTGTATGACCTCTGATTTCTTCATTGAAGATGCTGATGAATGGCGGCAGGGCTGCTGGGATATGATGCGTCAGCGCAGTGACCTTCAGTTCTATATCATTACGAAAAGAATAGACCGTTTTGCAGATTGTATGCCCTCTGACTGGGGCAACGGCTGGGATAATGTAACGATATGCAGTACCTGTGAAGATCAGACGAGAGCTGATTACAGACTCCCGATATTCCTGAAGCTACCGATAAAGCACAGGGAGATCATCTCAGAGCCTATGCTCGGCGAGATAGACATTGGAAAGTACCTTGCGACAGGTCTGATAGAACACGTCAGCTGCGGCGGTGAATCCGGAGATAATGCACGTCCCTGTGATCTGCGCTGGATACAGGAAGTCCGCCGTCAGTGCATACGCTGTGGTGTTCCGTTCACTTTCCGGCAGACTGGAGCGGTTTTTATCAAGGAAGGCAAGGTATACCGTTTGGAGCGAAAACTCCATATCCCACAGGCTAAAAAGTCGGGATACAGTTATACGCCCGGAAGTAATTCAGGTGCTGCCATAAAGTATCAGCTGCCCGACAGGAATGAGCTTTTCACAAGGCTGAACCGTTCTGATTTCAGGAGCCGTTTCCATCTTACTGAAAAGGATAAGGCGTATGTCAGAGAAAAGGGTATGGACACTATCCGAAGTCATGCAAGGGACTTTGTTGAAAAGCGCTTGTCATCCGAAGCGCCCGAAAACGACGGCAAGCAGACTCCGATGAAAGGACATCCGGTCTTCATCGCCCAGCACGCAACTGCCTGCTGCTGCCGCGGCTGTCTTGAGAAGTGGCATAGCATTCCTTCCGGAAAGGTGCTTACACAGGCAGAACAGGAATACATCACCGATGTGCTTATGGAGTGGATAAAAAGAGCGTTATAACAGAAATGAGCCTCCCGAAGGAGACTCAGACAGAAGGTCGCTTCAAGTATATTATATATGAAAACAAGTCCTCATAGTTTTGGTGCTATGAGGGCTTTGTGTTATAGAATTTCTTCTCCGCTGTGCAGAGCGATAAGGTTACTGCCCATTATCTCTTTCATAAGTTCAAAAGCAGGGATACCGGTGCAGTGTCCGCTGTAAAAGACGGTATCAAGCTGAGAAAGTTCCTGAGCCGTCTGGATTATGACGGCTTTTTCTTCTTCGGTATGCTCGCCGTCTTTCTTCATCATGTGGAAACCCGTTATGACGTTGTCGGGAGCACTGCCGAATATCTCTCTGTATCGGTCGAGTATATTGAGAATACCATTATGTGAACAGCCTGACAGAAGCCAGCTCTTGCCGTCCTGATTTATAACAAGACACTGTTCGTGTGCAAAATCATCGGGGACTTGTACTCCGTTCTTCAAACGTGAGAGTTTGCGGTTGCCCTGTGGATAACAGCGCCTGCCAGTGATACCGCTGAACAGGAATAATTCATCGTCGATCCGGACATCTCCATCAATAAGCTGAACATTCGGCAATTCAAGTATAGCCTTGTCAATGCCGATGTAGCGTTCGCCGTTGTAGTGCGGTTCGGCAGCTGCTTTCTGCATGATTATCCGGGCACTATGGTTTATCTGCGAGAAGGGAAGTATACCTCCCGAATGGTCATAGTGTCCGTGACTGAGTACAACTGTATCGACAGCGGATAGGTCTATCCCGAGAACTTCCGCATTCTTGACTACTGCGTTCGTCTGTCCTGTGTCAAGCAGAAGATTGTGCCTTTCGGTCTCGATGTAGAGCGAAAGTCCGTGTTCAGCGATACATTCGTTATGTCCGCAGGTATTCTCTACAAGCGTTACTATTTTCATCAGTGATTACCGCAACTGTGACTACCGCAGCCGTGATTTCCGCAGGAGTGTCCGTCGCCGTGTTCGTGAGCGTGGTGATCGCAGGTAGGATCGGAATTCTGTGTGAGTGTCTGTGCGAGGAATTCAGCAACAGCTTCATCGGCACTTCCTGTATTGCCGCCGTAGAGAGCGATTCCAGCCTCCTGCATAGCCATCTGAGCTCCGCCGCCGATACCTCCGCAGATGAGTACGTCAACCTGAGCGTTCTTCAGGAAACCTGCGAGAGCACCGTGTCCTGTACCGCCTGTGCCGACGATCTGCTCGTTGATTATCTTGCCGTCAGCAACGTCATAGAGCTTGAACTGCTCTGTTCTGCCGAAATGCTGGAATATCTGTCCGTTTTCATAGGTTACTGCAATTCTCATAATGGTACTTCCTTTCTGAGTTATCTCCTCCGAGATAGTGTTATCAAGAGTATAATTCCCGCCTGAAATGACGATGCGTCTGCCTTCGACCAAAGCCTGTGCGAGCTTTCTTCTTGCAGTATCATATATCGCCGTAACGGTAGTTCTTGCCACCTTCATTTCAGCGGCACACTGCTCTTGTGTCTTAGACTGATAGTCGATAAGACGTAGCGTTTCAAACTCGTCAAGCGACATTACTATCGTATCATTTGCCTTGTCCTGATCGGGGGCGAAGCTCCAGTAATCGGGATAACAGCAGATACGGCGTGATTTTTGCGGTCTTGGCATAGCCACATCTCCTTTCTGACTTATGTCAAGTATAACACACTTATTGACTTATGTCAAGTATGCTTCTGCATTATTAATATTTACGGATATTGATTTTTCCCTTACCTAAGGCTTACAGAAGATTATTGGATTTTTGTGTTAAAATATATAATATCTTTATTTCCGGGTTGATAAGTTATATCGCATAGCTGAAAAAAAGAAGCTGAATGAAAAAATGGTTGACAAATTTTGACAAAGATAATATAATAAATATAAGTTGCAACTATATTTAGCTAATATTGGCTACAAACATAACAATTGACAATTACGAATTTAACAATGCTATGTAAAAAATAAAGGATTAACAGGAGAATGAAAATGAAATTCAATACTAAAAAATTACTTTCAGTTACTTCTTCACTTCTCATCGCAGCTCAGCAGTGCTTTATCGCAATGCCTGCCGGAGCAGTAGATGCTCCTAGTGAAGCAGAGACATACGCGCAGCAGATCGGTCTTGAACTTAACAGCGGTGCAGCTGAGGATGCTCTTTCTGACCTTATAGATATCAATGATTCTGATCTTACAGTAGCAGTTGATGATAATAACAATGTTACTAAGATCGATGGTCTTCTTTCAGATGAGACAGTTGATAACAGCAACGATGCTAAGGATATTATCGCTAAGGCTTCTGAACTCCTCGGAATCGACAACGTTAACCGTGAGATCCGTCTCGATGACGTTTCTGAGAGTGAATACAACAGAATCTATACATTCAAGCAGTTCTATCAGGGACTTGAGATGGTTAACTCATATATCACAGTAGTAGTTGACAAGGAGACAGGTGAAGCTGAGTTCCTCAACAGCTCAGTAGTATCTGATTTCTCAATCGATACTACATCTGCTATTTCAGCACAGCAGGCAATCGATGCAGTTGTTGCTAAGTTCGGTCAGATAAATGTGTCTTCACATAAACTGGCCATCTATTCTGAAGACAATGAGAGCTTTAAACTTGCTTGGAAGCTTGATACGGATCTCCTTACAACAAAGACTGTATACGTTGATGCAACTTCCGGAGAAGTTATTAAAGACATCAGATGTAAGGATGATACAGCAGCTAACAATAATACTATTTATTCTAACAATCTTCTTATGTCAAATGTAAGAAGAATTCTTCCGAATAATGTTTATAGCTTCAATGTTGATATTGCAAAGGAAGGCAGTCTATTTAAGCTTCATGATATGAAGAGAAATGCGTATATCGTTATGGATCCTTCATATTACCTTGGTAATAGTTTTAATGCTCGTAATTCTTCAAAAACTGTAAAATCGTATAATAATCAGTTCACAAGTAGTAATGATGAACAGCTGGCAGTTGCTATTCTTTACAACTATGAAAAGGTTTACGATTTCTATAAGAATACATTCGACAACTACTGCGGATATGATGGAAAGGGCGCTGCTATGTATATCATTCCTAATCTCAAGAATGAGAGCCAGGGAAGGTTATCTAATGCATATAGCTGGGGCACATTTATTGGATTTGGTGAAGGTGACGGCAAAAATACACGTTCTTACGGATCTGATATTGACACAGTTGGACATGAGTTTACTCATTGCGTCACTGGTTATAAGATTGGATGGGGAAGTTCAGGCGAAGCTGGTGCTATAGATGAAGGATATAGTGATATCATGGGTGAATATGCTGATATGTCACGTGAGTGGATTCATAGTACAGATAGAGTTTTAGGCAGCAATTCTTCTTCAACTTATAAAAATTTAAGACATCTGTCAGAAAGAAAGGTTTATGTCAATACAGCTGATGTAAACAGAATTGGTTCTCACGCAGGCGGAAGAATCATTTCTCACGTTGCGTATTGGATGGATCATCTTGGTATAGATGCAACTACCGGTGCAAAGATTTGGTTCAATGCACTTGATTATCTTCCCAAGGGTGCTACTGCTGCAACTTTCAAGAGCCTTAGAACTGCAATGGTTAAGGCTACTCAGAAAGTGGTACAGAACAGGACACAGGAAGAGACTGTAAGAAAGGTCAAGACAGCTTTCAACAGAGTTCATATCTACGATACGAACGAGATGATAGGCGATCTTACAGGTGACGGTGTCATAGATTCATTTGATATTGTTATAATGAGACGTGTTTTGAGTAATACAAAGGCGCTTACAAGTACTGAGAGAGCACAGGCAGACTTAGACTTCGACGGAGATGTTGATAAAAATGATCTTGTTCTTCTTAACAAGTACGTTTTAGGCGAGATCAAGAATTTCTGATCAATAATCCAAATAAAAATTCAGGAGAGCCGCAAGGCTCTCCTTTTTTCATCAAGTCGGATATGTGGTCTGAGCGGTAAAGAGCTTTACCTTCGGGACAGCACTCTTTGATATCAAACGTGTGCTTATAGCTTCCAGTGGATATGTATCTGACGTTCACTGTTATCGTTGAGCGTTCCTATCTCAATATAGTCGATGAATTCGTCTGCGACAGTCCGATCGAGCTCGTTAAAGTGAGTGTACTTGTCTATGACAGCTTTTTGATCTTCGGTATTCTTTTTGCGTTCACGACATTCCGCTATCTGCTGGTTGATACTGTTTATGTGTTCGGAGATTTCATGTTCTTCATTATTCAGACTCTGTCGGAAAAGTATATAGTCCTCATTTGATATGATGCCGTCCAGCTTATCCTTATACATACTGACAAGCCGCTGTTCTGCTGAACTATGCCTTTCATTGAGCTTTGCAAGGTCAGCTTCAAGCTGATTTAGCTGTTCAGTGTATATTTCACCGAACTCTATTTTGTCTGTCTGACAATACTTCTCAATGATAGCATTCAGCTCATCAAGTATTCTCTTTTCAAGTACAAGTCCGCTTATGTTTGACTTGTTGGGACAGTTCATAGCACCTGTTTTGTAGGTAGCGCATTGCAGGCTGTAGTATTTGATAGTCTTAGCCTTGTTGTAGTAGACGTTACGCTTCATCGGACGTCCGCAGCAGGCACATCTGACTTTGCCTGAAAGGGGAGACAGTTCCTTTGAAACTCTGCCGACTCTCGTATGGCTTTTGAGACGTTCCTGAGTACGGCTCCATGTATCGCTGTCTATTATAGGCTCATGGGCATCAGGTATGCGTATCCAATCTTCCGGCTCGACCTTTTTCCGTTTCTTGTTCTTGTAGCTGATATGGTGGGATTTGCCTTGAACGAGTGTACCGGTGTACATTTCGTTTGCAAGTATTCTCGAAATAGTGCATTGAGTCCATAGACCTTTTGCATTGCTGGAGTCAGCGTTTTTGTTGACGTACTTTGAACCTTTCTGACGTTTGTATTCTGTCGGACTGATAATGCCGTCATTGTTGAGATGCTGAACTATTTTTCGGTAGCCATATCCGCTGACATACATATCGAATATTAACCGCACAACAGGAGCAGTCTCTTCATCAATGATAAGACGATGCTTGTCATTCGGATCGATCATATATCCGTATGGAGCAAACGAGCCGATAAACTGTCCCTGCTCGCGTTTATAGGCAAGAGTGCGGCGAATCTTTGCAGATATGTCCTTGACGTACATCTCGTTATAGGCACTTGTAAAAAGTCTCATTGTGGAGTAGCTTTCGCTGTCAGTATCGGCATTGTCAGCTATTCCGATGAAACGTATACCCCATTCTAAAAACTTGTCGTTGATGAACTGCTCGATCACAACTGTGTCGCGTGAAAAACGGGACTGGTCCTTGCATAGAACAATGTCGATATTGCCGTTCTCACAATCTCTCAGCAGTCTGTTGAATTCAGGACGGCTGCGGTCAATGCCGCTGTAACCGTCATCAATATATATGTCGTAGATCGTCCAATCGCGTTCATGACAGTAGTCGCACAGCATTGCTTTTTGGTGCTGTATGCTTGCGCTGGGATCACTGTCTGTTTTGTTCCTGTCCTCTACGGAAAGGCGGCAGTATATACCTACCATGGGCATTGACCTCACCTCCAGTTCAAAGTTCATACAGTCAGTTGCTTTTGCGTATCTGACTGTTTATCAGCTTACTTACCTTTTCGGTGACTGCTTTTTGCAGCAGTGCCTTCTCCGATGTTTGAAAGCTGTTCTGGGTATGTATGGTTTCTTTCATAAAGAGCACTCCTTTTATTGAATGATATGTGGAGCATTAACTATTTATGAACATACTTGAACTTGTTGGGGGGATAGTCATTATTAGGTATGAACGGAGATGGAAGTAGATTCTTCTGATCTTTCAAAGTTATCCTTATTAGTTTGATAGTTAGTAAAAAGTTAGGTTTTTCTTCAATTTTCACTCTTAGACAAGATAAAATCAGCCGGACACTATTTATTGTCCGGCTTTTTGCTGTGATATTATTATATATAGCTGAATCGCTGCCCATATGGGCAGCGATTTGAAGTAATGTGAATATGATAAATACTTTTCCTTTTTTATTATGATAAAAATCCGTTTGATAGCCGTTTAAGAGTTACTTTACAGCTGTTTCAGTAGAATTGCCGGGATAATCGCTTCCGCAGACAATATTGTCAACGCGCCAGTCATTGAGTTCATCTACCCATACAAGGTGCATAGTCTGAGGTTCTGTTATACCTTCCCAGCCGAGATCCCAGTGAACGAGAATTTCGTTGTCGTTCAGTTTTTCGGCGGAGGGAGAAGTTCTTGTGCCTTCGACGCTTGAATTACCTGCGGTTCTGTAAAGTTCATTCTTATAGGTGAAGTATATACTCTTTGTGAAATCAGTATACTCAGCTGTTTGGCTGTCGATCTTCTCTGTGAGATCAGGAACTTTTATATCATCCTTGCTTCCGGGAGCCCAGAAAGCGTGGAGATGCTCGTTTATTGCGTCAGCTGAACAGTATTCTTCATCAGTTATTTTCCAAGCATCTACTTTATCAACATATGTGCCTTCAGCCATCTTGAAACTTATAGTATCTTTTTCGTGCTGAACTGCTCCGTTCGGGATCTTTAACCATACATTGTAATTGTCGATCCATTCCTGAGCGAATGCATCAAGGTCTGCGGGAGCGTGTCTGTCGTCAACGGGTGTTGTTGTCTCAATGACAGAAGTTATTGATGTAGAAGTTACCTCTGCTGCGGCTGCTGTGCCGGGCTTGCTGTTCTTTTCCATATGCTTGCCGAGAGCAAAACTTCCACCTATTCCTCCAATGAGGAGAGCGAATGCAGCTGCAACTGCTGCATATCTGTGGTTAGCACGACCTGTGCGTTTGTCGTTATTATTATTTGCATTATACTTATTGATACTCATAGAAAACATCCTCTCTTTTTCATCATTTGATAGTTCGGTGATGCCGGCTGCATTACGCTCCATGTTCATCGCCCCTTATTGATTGCTTTGCTTTGTGATACGTATCATCGCTTTCATAATATACAATCGCAGACAGAATTTCAAATCAGACATAAAATTCAAAAAATATTTTTGAGCTTTAAGAGGAGGGTAAGTTGTCAGAAAGCGAGTGAGAAAAAATGAGTTATCCATGACATGAAGATAGTGCAGCAGTTTGCAATGCTCAACCGTCAGGCGATGATGGACGAGATAATCAAGGGTATGCACCTCCACATTGAGGAGCAGTTCACAACGATACACAACTACATTGACACAGAGACTATGATACTCCGTAAGGGAGCCGTGTCTGCACAGGCAGGGGAGAAGCTGCTCATACCGATAAATATGCGTGATGGCAGCCTTATCTGCACAGGTAAGGGAAATCCTGACTGGAACTGTTCCGCACCTCACGGTGCAGGACGTATTATGTCGCGTTCACAGGCAAAGGAAAGCTTCACAGTGTCGGAGTTCAAGAAGCAGATGAACGGTATCTACAACACATCGGTAAACGCTCAGACACTTGACGAGTGTCCTATGGCGTATAAGTCTATTGACGACATTGTTGGTAATATCTGCGATACCGTCGAGATAAACGAAATAATCAAGCCTATCTACAACTTCAAGGCAGGTGAGGAATAATGGAGAAATTCGTATCTTTTGAGAAAATGAGCAAGAAAGAACAGAAAAAGATCAACTCCGCACAGCGCCGGGACTGGAACGGTATCAATCCTGTCACCCGTGTCACTCAGGAAAACAAGAAGGCTTACAAGCGCAATCCAAAGCACCGTAATTCACTTTTTGCAGAATGAAGAACAGAGTCGATCCCAAATTCTGTGTAAACGAAAAATAGTGTAATAAAAGAGTGTATGATGAGACCGATTGTGAAAGCAGTCGGTCTTATCTGCATATTAGCACATGATTGTTAAGTCGAGATCACAATTTAATGCGAGTTGACAGATTAGATTATATTTTGGGCAATATTGATGCATATAAGAATTCAGGAGAGCCTTGCGGCTCTCCTTTTTGAACTATGTTTAAGTTGACGCGCCGTGACCGGCATCGAGCACGATGACCGGAGTTTCCTCTGCCGGGAGAGCCGAGACAGTAACGGAGTCCTCAATTTTGTTATCAATTTTTGAACCGGCAGCTGCTGCGCAAAGAGCACAGACTGATATCACAGCACCGCCGATGATCTTTCTTTTAGCATTTTTCATAGCATTGCTCCTTTGGAAAAGTGTTTGTACAGTATACGCGGATATAGCGGCGAATATGCGCAAATAGGAGCATTTAACAAGGCGTTTCTCAAAAACTCATAAGAGGCAGCTTTGTAAAAAAATACCCTCCATATGGAGGGCGGTCTATTTGTTATAATTCAATATACTGCTTAAAAACCGGGACATAAAGTCCCGGTTTTTATATTTAAAGCAGGATACCATTATTTAAGCTCATCTAGAAACAGATGATGCAGTCAGTATTCTCCATTCACCGC
>ONMB01000002.1 GCA_900318825.1 uncultured Ruminococcus sp. | reverse complement strand
GGACTCGAACCTGCGACCTGCTCATTACGAATGAGCTGCACTACCAACTGTGCTACACAAGCATTATTAAATTTTTGAATTTGTAAGGTGCTGCACAGCCGTCGCTTTATAATCAGTCCGAGACCTGCTCATTGTCGGTCAGATATAAGTCGTACTGCTCGCTTTCGCTCTCATTGCTCCATATTTCTTTCCTTCGCAGGCTCCCTTCATCTGCCGCTGGCAGCGGTCGTTCGCTCAGCAAATTATTTTAGCAAGATTAATTATACACTAATCACAAGGCATTGTCAAGAGGGAAACATTAAAAAAGCAATGTCAGAATATATCAGAAAAACGCGGATTTTTGGAAACACGCTGAAAATTGCAGCATTTTTGCGTTAAATTATTCTTGACAAGAGCAAATTATTGTGGTATAATATGTAACAGAGCGTATGTCCGCTCTATTTATTAAGGAAAATTCCGAAATATAGATGTGCGGGCCCTGTGCAACAAAACCCCGTGAACCATGTCAGGCGGGAGACCGAGCAGCATTAAGCGGTTTGTTTTGTGTGCCGCAGCAAGCCTGCACATCTATGTTCCGGAATTTTTTTATTAAGGAATGATATGCCAAGATGTTTTTTTCACTCGTAGCAAGGCGTACAAAGCGGACTCTCATTTGTCTGAAACGTTCAGTAGTATACGGAGCTGCACTAACTCTGTGTCTTACTGCGCTACTATTGTTTGGCTGCTTGCTGCTTACAGACAGGGACGCTCTGCAACTGAGTGACTTCCTTTTGCTCATAGTGCTGATATTCTTACCGGCATGGGCACTTTTCTTTATACTGGACATAAAAAAGTACGGTCTGAAGATATTTCACAGCTTCGACGAAGATATAATCGGAGAAGCCTTCACGAGTTTCAGTAAAAGCTCGGCACGTTTTGAGGACGGTCTGCTGACTTTCCACTCAGGAGACTTCCGCGGTGCTCTGGATATTTTCACCGATATGGACACCGGCAGCTACAAAATGACCAGGGAAGAACAGGGCGTTCTCTCATTTTTCCGTGGACGCTGCTATCAGATAATGGGCTTGTACCCGAACGCATTGCTGTGCTATGAAAAAGCTATGGAAAACGGCTTCAGTATCGACGAGCTCCCGCTTTTCATATCACGATGCTATTCCGAGACCGGTGACACCGATAATGCTGTGAATGAACTCAGGAAGCTCCTCGACACCGATCATAAATACAGCAGCCGTGCAAGGTATGAGATAGGTATGATATACGTCCGCCTCGATGACGGCGAGACCGCTCTGAAATGGTTTGAAGAAGCCATAGAGCGCCGCGAGGATTATGCCGAAGCTCTCGGCGGAGCAGCAGTCGCTCACACTATGCTGAAACGTATCGACAAGGGCGAGGAATACTTCCGTCTTGCCCTGCTCAACAATATCGAAAACGATCAGGAATTCATGAACTATTTCAAAAAGATACAGGCTGCCGTGATACTCAGACGCCGCGACAGCTATCTGAAACGCTGATACACTCAGCTTCTGTACTTCATACGAAGGAGGAATGTGCTTGTATAAGGCTCTTTACCGCAAATGGCGCCCCATGACCTTCGACGACGTCATCTCGCAGCAGCATATCACTGATACGCTGAAAAATCAGATAATAAGCGGAAAGACCGCTCACGCATACCTGTTCACGGGTTCGCGCGGAACTGGCAAGACAACCTGTGCGCGTATACTTGCAAAAGCCGTGAACTGCCGCAATATGAAGGACGGCAACCCCTGTCTCGAATGCGATATCTGCCGCGATGCCGACAACGGCTCACTCACGGATATAGTTGAAATAGACGCTGCCTCAAACAACGGCGTTGACAATATAAGAGACCTCCGTGACGGAGCGGTCTACACTCCGGAACGCGGCGCTTACAAGATATACATCATCGACGAGGTCCATATGCTCTCACAGGGAGCTTTCAACGCTCTCCTGAAGATCATGGAAGAACCTCCGCCGTATGTAAAATTCATTCTCGCAACAACTGAGATACACAAGGTCCCGGCTACTATCGCCTCACGCTGTCAGCGGTACGATTTCCGCAGGATAAAGGCTGAGGACATAGCTGCAAGACTCAAATTCATCGCTCAGCAGGAGTCCATAGACCTCACAGACGACGGTGCTGCTCTCATAGCAAAGCTCGCTGACGGCGGTATGCGTGATGCGGTATCGCTCCTCGACCAGTGCTCCGCCTGTGCTGAGACTATCGACGCCGGAACTGTTTCCGACGCCGCCGGCATCGCCGGCAGGGACTACCTCTACGATATGCTCGACGCAGTTTCAGAACGCGATATTTCCAAGGCACTCTCGATCACCGGAACACTTTACGAGATGTCAAAGGACCTCGCAAGACTCTGTGAGGAGCTCATTTCCCAGCTCAGAAACATCATGCTCATCAAGGCTTCACCAAAGAATTACAGTGAACTCATCGTTTGTATGCCCGATGAACTGAAGCGCCTTGAGGCTCTCGCTCAGGCTTCAGATCTCGACGACGTCATGAACCGCCTCTACGCTCTTCAGGAATGCCGCGAGCGTATGGCAAAGGTGCTCAACAAGCGCGTCGAATTCGAGATGACTCTCATCAGACTCTGCGGCGAAAATACCGCAAATCAGTCGGAAGCTATTGACAATTCTGAAATTTATGATAAAATAAAAAAGTTAGAGGATATGATAAAAAGAGCTCCGGCTGTACCTGCTGCCGGCAGCACTCCCGCTGAACCGGAAGTCCTCACCGCCAAGAACCCCGCTCCGGACACCGAGCCCGTCCCCACCGTGGACATAAAGAAGCTCAAGCCGGAGGACCTCGTTCCCTGTGAACGCTGGGACGATGTGCTCGAGGAGTTCCGCAAGGTGAACCCAGCTGTCGCGGGAAGTCTGGACGGCTCTGTTGCCGCAACTGCCGGCAATATCATCTTCATAACCTCGCAGAACCGCTTCTTCATTACGCTCTTCAAGACCAAGGAGAACGCCGTTTCTCTCGGTGAGACCATAAACCGCGTCCTCGGACAGCGCTTCGTCATCAAAGCAAGATGCGCTACAACGGTCGATCAGCAGAAGAATATGGCGGAGGAGCTCATCAAAAAGGCTCAGGCAAGCAATATCGAGACTGCCATTGAGAACGGCAGTTCACAGTAAATACGTCTAAAAGCAATTTATTTGCTTTATATATAATTGAAAATCAAAGGAGAATTTGAAAATGAAAGCAAGAATTCCGAAGAATATGGGCGGCGGCGCTCAGAATATGAACTCAATGATCAAGCAGGCTCAGAAGATGCAGGATCAGATCACCGAGCTCCAGGAGGACATCGAGGCAAGAGACTTCTCAGCAGTTGTCGGCGGCGGCGCAGTTGAAGTTGTCGTTACCGGTAAGAAGACCATCAAGTCCCTCACTATCAAGCCCGAGGTAGTTGATCCCGAGGACATCGAGATGCTCCAGGATCTCATCATCAGCGCTGTCAACGAAGCTGTTAACAACGTTGAAACTACTACCGAGACAGAAATGAGCAAGATCACCGGAGGAGTTTCACTTCCCGGCCTGTTTTAAGCATAATGGCTGACCATAACGCTTTGCCGCTGGTAGTTCTGGCGGAAAAGTTTGCTTCCCTGCCGGGAATAGGTATGAAATCGGCTCAGCGCCTTGCCTATCACGTTATGTCCATGGAGGACGCTGCTGTCGAGGACTTCGCCAAGGCTCTGCTCGACGCCAAACGGAACGTCCGCTGCTGCAAGTGCTGCCAAAATCTCACTGAAAGAGAGATATGCCCCATATGCAGCGACGATGAGCGCGACAAGGGTATCATCTGCGTCGTGGAAAGTCCGAAGGACGTTACAGCCTTCGAGCGCACAAGGGAATACAGCGGAGTTTATCACGTTCTTCACGGTCTGCTCTCCCCTATGGACGGCGTAACCCCCGATAAACTGCGCTTCAAGGAGCTCCTTGCGCGTATAGCTGAGGGCGGCGTGAGAGAGGTCATTATGGCTACAAACCCCACCGTAGAAGGCGACGCTACCGCTATGTATGCGGCTGGTCTGCTCAAGCCCCTCGGGGTAAAGGTCACAAGGCTCGCTTTCGGACTCCCCGTGGGCGGTATCCTCGAATATGCCGATGAGGTCACGCTGTATAAGGCTCTCGAAAACAGAAACGATATGTGATAACGACCGCCATAAAGAGGTTTCTTTATGGCGGTTTTTGCGCTCCGCAGGCGGTACGGACTGCCGCCACAGCCGGTGCTTCTGCTTCGCAGAGGCGTCCTACGGATCGTAATAGTAAGGCAGCACGGGCGCACGGAATACGGGACGTCGAGGACGCCGTCCCCTACACTCGTTAACGACATATTGTATGGCAGCCGTTAGCTGCGCCGTCCCCTGCATTCTGACTTCTGAAATCAAAAACGACAGTTGACACTTCTCCTTTATAATGGTATAATTATAATGAAATAATGTGCGCTATGGCGCTGATAAGGAGTATAATTGTTATGAGCGATAATAAAAACAGCTACGAAAGCCCTTTCTGCACCCGCTATGCAAGCGAGGAAATGCAGTATATCTTCTCTGCCGATAAGAAGTTCACCACCTGGAGAAAGCTCTGGGTAGCTCTTGCAAGAGCTGAGATGAAGCTCGGTCTGCCCGTTACCGAGGCTCAGGTAAAGCAGCTCGAGGAACACGTCAACGATATCGACTACGAGGTCGCTGAGGCTCGCGAGAAGATAACTCGCCACGATGTTATGGCTCACGTTTTCACTTACGGACAGGCTTGTCCCGACGCTGCCGGCATCATTCACCTCGGCGCAACTTCCTGCTATGTTGGCGATAACACCGATGTTATCATCATGCGTGACGCTCTCAAGGTCGTTCGCAGAAAGCTCATCAACGTTATGAACAACCTCGCTAAGTTCGCTGACCAGTACAAGGCTATGCCCTGTCTCGCTTACACTCACCTCCAGCCCGCTCAGCTCACAACTGTCGGCAAGAGAGCTACCCTCTGGCTCAACGAGCTCCTTATGGACTTCAATGACCTCGAATACCGCCTCTCTACCCTCAAGCTCCTCGGCTCAAAGGGCACTACCGGCACTCAGGCTTCTTTCATGGAGCTCTTCGAGGGCGACACAGACAAGATCAAGCAGCTCGAAAAGATGATCGCTGAGGAAATGGGCTTCGACAGCGTTGTACCCGTTTCCGGTCAGACCTACTCAAGAAAGGTCGACTCAAAGGTGCTTGAAGTCCTCAGCGATATTGCACAGTCTGCAAGCAAATTCTCCAACGATATGCGTATACTCCAGTCCTTCAAGGAGATGGAGGAGCCCCGTGAGAAGAAGCAGATCGGTTCTTCAGCTATGGCTTACAAGCGCAATCCTATGCGCTGCGAGAGAATTACTTCCCTTGCAAGATACGTTATGATCGACGCTCTCAACCCCGCTTTTACTGCCGGAACACAGTGGTTCGAGAGAACTCTCGATGACTCCGCAAACAAGCGTATCAGCGTTGCAGAGGCTTTCCTCGGCGTTGACGCTATCCTCAACATCATGATGAACGTTACTGACGGTCTCGTTGTTTACCCCGAGATGATAAGAAGACGTGTTATGGCAGAGCTCCCCTTCATGGCAAGCGAAAATATCATGATGGACGCTGTTAAGAAGGGCGGCAACCGTCAGGAGCTCCACGACCGCATCATGGACTACTCCATGGAAGCCGGCAGACAGGTCAAGGAATTCGGCAAGGACAACAACCTCTGCGAACTCATCGAGGCTGATCCGATGTTCATGGTAACAAAGGAAGAGATCGACGCTGTTCTCAAGCCCGAAAACTATACCGGCAGAAGCTCTCAGCAGGTGGACGAGTTCCTCGCTGAGTGCATCAATCCTATCCTCGAAGCAAACAAGGACGTTCTCGGCGAAAACTTTGAAATGAAGAACTAAACAGAAAGCCTGCACTGACGCTTCTCACAGGCTCTCTTGATTGACAAAAACCGCCCTCTGTGATATAATCTTCACAGAGGGCGTTGTATATAGCGGCGCGGCGGTTCAATTCTCCCTCCGGAAACGAGGGTGGTTAAGATGTCGATAACGGAATTACTGTATTCACCTATGCTTGCAGTTGCAATTATAGACCTTAACAATAATAAAAAATAGCCGTCCACCCTTCCACAAGTGACGGCTATTTCTGAATAACGTTGCATGGAGGAGAACCGCTGAGCCATTAGGCTTGTGCGATGTCCTCTTTCATTTGTTATTATAACATATACCGCTTGCTACGTCAAGCCTTAATACCATTGAACGGAGATATTATGAAAAAACAATTTCTCGAAGCTGGAAAAATAGTAACTACTCACGGTATCCGCGGTGAGGTCAAGGTTATGCCCTACACCGACACTCCGGAACTCCTCTGCGAGTTCGACAGGCTCTTTATCGGCAAAGCTCACGACGAGATAGGTGTTGAACGCGCCCGCGTTTTCAAGAGCACCGTCATTATGAAGCTCGAAGGCGTCGATACTCCCGAAGCTGCCGAAAAGCTCCGCAACAAGCTCCTCTATATGCACCGCGATGACCTCGAACTTGATGACGACACATACTTCATTCAGGACCTCATCGGTCTTGAGGTAAGCGACGCCGACTCCGGCAAGGTCTACGGCAAAATAGCCGACGTTATGCAGACCGGTGCGAACGACGTTTACGTCATTAAGGGCGACGACAGGGAATACCTCGTTCCTGCAATAGCTGACGTGGTCGTTTCTACTGACGTTGACGGCGGCACCATGACCATTCGTCCGCTTGAAGGTCTCTTCGACTAAGACAGGAGAATATATGAATATTGAAATAGCAACACTTTTCCCCGAAATGTGCGAGACTGTCCTCGGCGAGAGCATCGTCGGCAGAGCCCGCAAAGCCGGCAAGATACAGGTTCACTGCCGCCAGATACGCGAATATACGCAGGATAAGCACCGCCGCGTCGATGATACGCCATACGGCGGCGGTATGGGTATGGTCATGCAGTGCGAGCCCATTTACAACTGCTACAAGGCGGTCTGTGACGAAATGGGCACAAAGCCGCATACTATATATATGTCTCCCAAGGGCAAGGTCCTGACTCAGCAGAGAGCGATCGAGCTCTCAAAAATGGACAATATCCTCATTGTCTGCGGTCACTACGAGGGCGTGGATCAGCGCATCATCGACAAAATCGTCGACGAGGAGATATCTATCGGCGACTATGTCCTGACAGGAGGCGAGCTTCCGGCACTCGTTCTGGTGGACACCGTTGCAAGAATGTGTCCGGGAGTCCTCTCCGACGAGGTCTGCTTCACGGACGAAAGCATTTACAGCGGGCTCCTTGAGTATCCGCAGTACACAAGACCGGAAATATGGGAGGGTGAGACTGTTCCGCCGGTGCTTTTATCAGGTCATCACAAAAACATTGAAAAGTGGCGTCTTGAGCAGAGCATAGCTCTCACAGAGGAGCGTCGCCCCGATCTTTTGGCGAAATACAGGGAAAATTCCGATTTATAAGCAAATTGTTGCCGGTTTGTGACAATTTTCTTTCATTTATTTTTATATTAATTATATATCTGCTTATATACCTATATAGCCCCCTATATATACCGTATATCGACACTTCCTTTAGAAATATTCCATATATATCCACGTTGAAAAATGTACAATTTGACTAATCAATTTGTGGTGATAATAAACAAGCTGAACTGCCTTTTCTCTCTCACATTTTATCTAAATGTAGAATTTAATGCAAAGTAGTGATTTATACACAAAAATCCGTTGACTCTGAAAAAAAATGAATGTATAATGGATACAGCAGCAGAAATAGTAATGCAGGCTCTTGAAAGGGTGAGCCTCAACACAGAGAATAGGAGAGTTGTAATATGTTTGTAAGAGATGTTATGGTTAAGAACCAGGTTGGTCTTCACGCAAGACCTGCAACATTTTTCATCCAGAAGGCTAATGAATTCAAGTCCTCTATCTGGATCGAAAAAGAAGAGCGCAGAGTAAATGCTAAGAGCCTTCTCGGTATTCTTTCACTCGGCATCGTAGGCGGTACTAATGTTAAGGTTATCGCTGACGGAGCTGACGAAAAGGCAGCAGTAGACGCTCTTATCGAGCTCGTTGACAGTGGTTTCAGCGAAGAAAACAGATAATCAAGGGTTAATCAGGTTTTTAATGTATTGGGGCGTTACAAATGTAACGCCCATTTGTTTTTTCAGGCAAGGCCCTTCGCCATATTTTCCGCAAATATCGCGTATCCGCGCGTCGGATCAGCTACAAAAACGTGCGTTACAGCTCCGATGAGCCTGCCGTTCTGGATAAGCGGACTTCCGCTCATTCCCTGAACTATGCCGCCGGTAGCCTCTATGAGCCGCCTGTCAGTGATCCTTATCACCATATTCTTGGTCTCATCGCCGCTATTATAGTCTATGCGCTCAATGTGAACAGAATACCTCTCAGGTGCTCCGCCGCCGACAGATGCTATCATTTCTGCATCGCCGGTCGTTATCTCGTTTGAATACGCCATCGGAAGCTCCTCTCCCTCAAGCTCCTCAAGAGCCTCAGGACTGAGCCTTCCGTATACTCCGGCTTCGTTGTTCTTGTACAGCGTTCCGTAGGTCCCTCCGCGTACAAACTTGCCGAGGAGCTCTCCGGGTATGCCGCGTTCGCCCTTTTTCGCTCCGGTTATCTCAACAGGAACGGCTTCGCCGCTGCTCACAGGTACTATTTCGCCCGTGTCGCAGTCGCAGATAGGGTGTCCGAGCCCGGCAAATTCACCGGTAGCCCTGTTCACAAACGTCATCGTGCCTATACCGGCAATGCTGTCACGAACCCACATTCCTCCGCGCCAGCAGCCGTTTTTCTCAGACCACACCGGCTGGAGCACTGTGTCGAATTCCTCTCCGCCCCGGCTTACCCTGAGGCTTACGCCCTTGCCGCCGCTCCCGGATATTATGGTCTGGAGCCTGCCGTTTGAGCTTATCTCCTCACCGTCAGCAAGACAAACTACGTCGCCTGTCTCGATACCGGCTTCCGCCGCAGGGCAGACCGACTCGCCGTTTTTATCCTCAATGTCGCCGAGCTCCGTCACCATGACGCCTTTCATAAGCAGCTTTATGCCAAAA
This sequence comes from uncultured Ruminococcus sp., assembly GCA_900318825.1. Classification (GTDB taxonomy): domain Bacteria; phylum Bacillota; class Clostridia; order Oscillospirales; family Ruminococcaceae; genus Ruminococcus. The sequence goes on along the minus strand of ONMB01000002.1, from coordinate 71,031 downwards.
GGCATACCGCTCGCTACAAGCACCGGCGGTTCGCTCCGGCTGACCTGAACGCTCTTGACAGGCAGCGCTCCGAACAGCGAAAGCGCTACTCTGTCACCTCCGCCAACCGGATAGCCGCAGCAGCTTATCTCCGGATATTCCGCTATTTTAAGCTGTTCTCCGGAAGCAGCCGTAATGTGCTCCGGAAGCAGACGTGAATAATGTCCGGCTGCTCCGAATGCTCCCACAAGCAGTGCGGAGAGCAGTACAGCAGCAGTTTTTGAGATCTTTTGCCTGAGCTGCATCATCAACGTCCTTTCTTATCTTATTGCTGCAATCGCAGCACATATATTATCTGTCCGCGGCTATAACATATTACAGAGAATAAGTCACGGATATTTTTCACAGCCTGCCGCGCAGGAAATCTATGTATTTTCAGGAGAATTTTTCCATGAGGACCCGCCAGCGTCTCCCAAGAAAAAAACACCCGTACCTCAACACGGCAAAAGCCGTCATGCTCGTTCTCACAGCCGTTTATCCGCTGTTTATGGCGTGTATGACCGGGGCGGGCATTTACTACAACCGCAGCAGCTATGGCACTGTTTTCGCCAATTACGGCCTACTGCTCATACTTTCGGGCTTGCTTATGACTTCCGGGGCGATACTCTGCCTTTTCAGAAAGAACCTCACAAATCTGGTCTCGCTGTTCTGCACCTCGACCGGTCTTATTATGTGCCTTGCTATCCTCAGCAAGCTGGTGAAACGGGCAAAGTCCCACGGCTGGCACGGTTCAGGCGTTTACGAGAACGTCTCCGCAAGCAGTCTCTTTCAGTCGAGACTCCTCCCGTGCATATTACCTGCCGGACTTGCTGTCGTTATCGCGCTTTGCCAGTATTTTTCTTATGACCTTGGCGAAGAACGCCGTGAGAAAAAAAGACGCAGAGATGCTGCCGAAAACGCTCCGACTACCTCTATAATAGATGACTGACATTCATATTATGCCCGCTTTTTTACATCTGATACACAGAGAAAGAAGGTTTTTACGTCTTTGAAAAAAGAATTCCTATGCTTCGCAGATTTCGAGTTCACCTGCGGGGGTTTTATAGATAACACAAGAAGCGAGATCCTCTCCGTCGGACTCGTTATCTGCTCTCCGGAATATGAGATAGTGGAAAAATTTTACAGCACAGCCCGTCCGTGTAAATTCCCGAGAATGACGCGCCAGTGCCGTGAACTGACCGGTCTCACCCAGCCCGAGATAAACGCTTCCCGCGACAGCAACGAGGTCTTTGCGGAGGTCGCAGAACTGCTGAAGAAGTACGGCGTCAGCTCGCTCTACGTCTGGGGCAACTTCGACCGTCCCGGTCTCGCAGGCGATATGAACCAGCACCGCCGCACCGGAAAAGACCTCAGCTCAATAAAGAAGATTTACAACTGCGTCACCGATATACAGGACGCTACTATCCGCCAGATGGGACTCCCGCAGGCTGTCAGCATAAGCGAGCTCTCAGCGGTTTTCGGCTATGAACCGCAGTCCGGCAGTTTCCACAACGCCCTCAGCGACGCCGAAGCCCTCTACACGATACACCGTGCAGCCTTCACCTCGGATCTCTCCAAAAACGAAAAATTCCTGCAATTGAAGCAGGAACGTCTGGAAAAAATTGCGGCTGTGAAGGCTGCTGCCGAGGCAAAACGCCGCGATGAAGCCCTTGCGCTCCCACTCACCGAAAAGGAACAGGCTTACTACAACGAGCTGACATCAGCCGGCAGGGAAGCCGAGCTCAGCCGTTTTATCGCGGTCAGGGCAAAGTTTGTACGCGCTCTGTCAAAAGCGCCTGAATGCGAGGACTTCGTTCTGGCGGAATTCAGTCAGCCGAAGCGCATCAAGGTCTTTCGGGCGGAGAAATTCGGCGGCGCTGCAAAGTATGCTTCAACGCGCTTTGCGGCCTTCAGACGCAGCGAATTTGCGGACATGATACTCAGAGAGTGCCGCCGCTGAATAAACGAAAAGAGCCGCCCTTATCATAAGGACGGCTTAAAATATCTCAGAAAAGAGTAATGACCTTCATTGGCACCCTCTCAAAAAGCCAATGAAGGTCGTCACCATGACAGAAACGCACCCTCTATACGTTTCCGCGTTCTCGGCAGCGCAATTCCGCCGCGCCTGATAGATCATTTGCATTAGTGTGACCGGTTTTAGAACGGATTCAATGAAGAAAGCTGTTTTAGGCGATCAAACATATTATAGGCATTAATGTTCAATAACAGCTGTTCAGCACAGTAAGTTTGATGCGACCGGTGGTGAGAACAATCCGGCGGAGTTAATACCGGATAAGCAGTGATGAAATATCTGCCGATTTTACAGGACACAATAATGTATCTGAATGTAATTATGCCTGTGGGAATGATAATATCACTCCCAACAATTGTATTATAATGGATTGTACAAAATAATGCAATTGACAATATTGCTCTCTTTTAGCACTATATTGCTATGGATAATTTAATGTTTTATTTTAATAATTTGTGAACACCTATTCAGATTTAATCTAACCCCCTGAAAACTCGCGTGGCTCGGGCATTTGCGCCTCCTTGGACCTTCAGCTCAACATTTGCCTATTTAAAGGGTTTTGTTGGCCACAGAAGTTTTCAGGCACGAGCTTGTAACTAAAATTTTACTTTCAGATAAATTCATAGACCGTTCCCGGATATATTTTAATTATTACTGTAACCCTTTCTTAACAAAAGAAATTCTCTAATATTATGAACAAACTGTTAACAACTTGTGCGGTATCACTTTTGTGCTGCACTTTATATAAGATACAAAAAACAGGAGTCCCGAAAAGACTCCTGTCAGTTTACAGTATTCCTTCAGCGGCTTCTTCGATCCGCTTCTCGTAATAGGATTTGCTCCATGCAAATTCATACTCGCTGAACAGCTTCAGACAGCTGTGTGTATTTGTTACAGCGTCCGTAAGACCGTCCCTGTCGCCTGAACGCGCACAGATATAAACGCCTGTTATCAGCATCTCAAGGAGCTGAGTATCGTTCCTGCCGCTGGGTTTATAGCCAAATCTGAGCAGCTTGAAGGCGTCGTTGTATCGCTTGGCGGCGCAGTCAACCAGAGCAAGTGCCATATACATATCCGCCTGCTTTTGCAAAGACTGCTTTGTGCCGTATATCTGCATAAAATTGATATTCTCGGTACGAAAATCCTCAGCGTCGCGCCAGTTTCCGAGTTTACTTATATTCTTGAGCATTTCTACACAGTAGCGGAATCGCTCTTCTGAAGGCATTTTCTTTTCCGCGAGCATATCCAGATAAAAACCTGCGCTCTTGTTATCGTGTATCCTGTCGTAGAGCGATGCGATCTGGATAATATCCTCCGGCATAGGCTTCTTCACATTGTTTATAAAAGCGTCGGCATACTGTTCACAGAGATCCTTTGAATAGCCGTTTGCAGAAAAATCGGAATAGATCTCCTCATATTTTTTCATTTCCGCGCTGAAATGCGGTAGCAGCGTTTTTGCAAAGCTGCTGATCTTTTTACGTTCTGTCGGTGATAGCAAAGCAGATCCCCTCCCATGCGAAAAGCTCGCCCAATTTTCGGTACGAATGCCATACCGGCTCAATATTTATTCTAACATAAATCTCCCACTTAGTCAATATTTGTTAAGACCTTTTTAATAAAACTGTTGGATTGCACAAATTGCAGCTTAATTTTTCTCTTAATCAACATATTAAATTTACTGAACTTACAATTTTTCATTGCTTCTTTTGTGTATATCGACAAAACATAGTAAATACCGGATTTTTTTCGCGTTTTTTTAAGTCTATTTCAATATTTCGTGGTATAATTGTAGTATGGTAGATAACTATGCTCAGGAAAGGAGAGCTATTATGAGAATTCTCATTGTTGAAGACGAGATCCAGCTTGCTGACGCTCTGTCTGAGATCCTCAAGCGAAATAAGTACACTGTCGACACCGTCTACAACGGCATCGACGGTCTCGACAACGCCATGTCTGACGTTTATGACTGCATTATCCTCGATATCATGCTCCCCGGTATGAGCGGACTTGAGATACTAAGCAATATCCGCCGCGAAAAGATTGCCACACCGGTCCTGCTGCTTACTGCAAGAAGTGAGATCGACGACAAGATAAACGGTCTCGACTGCGGCGCCGACGACTACCTCACAAAACCCTTCGTGACCGGCGAACTCCTCGCAAGACTCCGCGCCCTCACAAGACGCAGAGGCGACATCGTTGATGATAACCGCCTCGCCTACAACGGTCTCGAACTCAACAAGAATACAAGCTCTGTCATCTGGAACGGCAGCGACGTCAAGCTCAGCCTTAAAGAATACCAGATAATGGAGCTCCTTATCTCCAACCCCAGACAGATACTCCCCAAAGAACGTATTATCGAGAAGATCTGGGGCTACGAGAGCGACGTGGAATATAACAATATCGAAGTTTACATTTCATTCCTCCGCAAAAAGCTGTCCGTCATCTCAGCTCCCGTCCAGATCAAGACTGCACGCGGAATAGGCTATTCGCTCGAATAGGAGGAGCTATATGTTCAAAAAAGCACAGCTGAAGGTCTTTGCAATCATCACCTGCATTCTCCTTGCGATATTTATCGCCGTTCTCGGCTCGGTAAATATCATCATGCAGGCTGTTATGCAGCGGCAGTCCAAGGACGTTCTAAAGAAGATCGCCGCCGGCGTCGAGTATAACGATACGACTCATCAGTTCATGATCTCGCGCCCGGAGAATTTCGGCAAAAAACCGGTACAGGACGAAGTCCCGCCGCCAAAGCCTACTGAAACAGAAGCCTCTCAGGAGCACAGCTCACAGACAGCTCCGCCAAGTACAGCTTCTGTAACTACCTCCACAACAGCTGCAACGACTACGACCGCAGCTGCTGTCACAGCGGCTGTCATTCCGACTCCCGAGCCCACTGCGGCTCCGACACCTGCCGAAAAAACAACAGAAACTCCAACCTTTGCTCCGACGGCGGAAAATATTCCCGAACCGACCGTGACCGCTTCCGTTACTTCCCCCACTACTCAGCCCCCACAGCCTATCGTCACGGCTCCCGTCACTGCAAAGCCTACTCACCCGACTACTCAGCCAACCGCTCCCACTCCGCAGCAGCCCCCGTCAAAGACCGTGCCGGAGCCTACAAAGCCACATCCGGAAGCGACCGAGCCGACTACCGAAAACCAGCAGCCGCAAGGTCCATGGTGGTTTGATCCCAATAATCCGCCGGATTGGTTCGATCCCAATACCCCGCCGCCGTGGTGGGGAAACTGGGGATACTGGAACGGCTGGAATAACTGGAACAACAACTGGCAGGGCTGGAACGGCTGGCAGGGCTATCAGGCTCCGAACAGCAAATTCAACGAGCACACGCCCACCGAAGATACAAGCGCGGAGGATACCAGCAACTGCGAAAAAGAAAAATGCCGCTCCACAGAACCTGCGTCCCTCCAAGAGACTCCCTCACCACTCGGTCTGAACACTATCTCCTATGAGGACGAGCTCACCATGATAAGCGACATAAAAAATGATGAGAATAAGCACCGCGAGCCTATGGACGACGGTCAGCAGACTCTCGACCAGATACCTAAATCACTCGGCTCAATAGATTTTTTCATCGTTATGGCTGACAAGGACGGAAACTTCCTCGCTTCCATTAATAACGACGATCTCAACGAAACTCAGGCTCAGAACTACATCTCCGCTATCCTCAAGGAAAATCTCAACAGCGGTATGATCGAGAACAAGTACCAGTTCTACAAGACCGAAAAGAATAACGGCACTATTATGGTATTCACCGATAAGGGCGCTGAAATGAATATGCTCAACAAGCTCATACGCACTACTATCCTCATCGGTACTATCAGCCTCATTCTCCTCGCAGCTGCCGCTTTCTTCCTCAGCAGAAAGGTCATTCAGCCTCTGAAACTCGCTTTCGACAAGCAGAAGCAGTTCATTTCCGACGCAAGCCACGAGCTCAAGACTCCTCTGACTGTCATATCTGCGAATGCAGACGTTCTCTCCGGAGAGATCGGCGAGAACCGCTGGCTGACATACATCAAGTCGCAGACCGACCGTATGAACGTCCTCGTGAACGACCTGCTGAACCTCACACGTCTCGAAAACAACTCGACCGACTTCGTCCGCACGGACTTCGACCTCAGCAAGGCTATCATCAATACGGCTCTGCCGTTTGAGTGTCAGGCGTTCGAGAGCAACAAGCAGTTCGACGTTGACATCGAGAGCGGTCTCACGATAAACGGCAGCGAACGCCATATCAAGCAAATGGCTGCCATTTTCATCGACAACGCCCTCAAATACTCCGGCGAAGGCGGCACCGTAAAGGTCACACTCAGAAAGATCAGTGACAGAAAGGTGCTCTCCATTTACAACACCGGTCAGGGTATCAAGGACGAGGAAAAGGACAAAATATTCGAGCGCTTCTACCGCAGCGACCAGTCCAGAAACCGCGCAACAGGCGGCTACGGACTCGGACTCGCTATCGCAAAGTCTATCATCGACAAGCATAAGTTCAGGATCCACATCGAAAACCATGAGGGTAAGAGCATACGCTTTGTCATAATAATGTAACGCAAAAGGACGGCTGTAAAAGCCGTCCTTTCAGTTTATTCAAAAACTATAAAGCAAACTGCCGCACTATTGCGCGGCAGCTTTTTGTTTTATTCAGTTATTGACTCGCGGAACGATCAAGCGTTTACGTTGAACTTGTCAATGAGACCGAGCTTGAACTTCTGGATAAGAAGTGCGTCCTGGTTTGTAAGGCCCTTCTTACCGTCAACGTCTGCGTTTACTTCGCCCTGAGGCTTGATGCTGTAATCAGTCTTGCCTACTGCATACTTGTCGGGGTTTGTAGCAACCTGCATTACGAGTACAGCGTCTGCAATGTTGACAACGTTATCGAGGTTAGCATCACCATACTTTGTAACCTGAACGTCAGGAAGTGTTCCTGTTGTGATCTGCTCTGATGTTGTCTCAGACTGTGTCTCTGTCTCAGTCTGCTTCTCGTCAACTGTATAATCCTTCATCTCAACCTTCTCAGGATTGTACCAGATCTGGAATTCAACATCTGTTGCATCTGCGGGAACCTTGTCAAGCGGAATTACGACCTTTGCAGTTCCGTCAGAACCAATAGTTGTTTCCCACTCAACCTGTGTCCAAGCAGGAGCCTTGAAGCCGAGGCAGCCGTTTGTAACAGTGCCAGCCTCACCCTTGAGGTTGATAGTGATATTACCATTTCTGTTGCTGCCAAGCTCAATGCTGTACTTCTTTGTCTTGTCGACCTCGATCTCGATGTCAACGTTAGGAGCATCGAGGAATACGATCTTCTCGATCTGTGTAACAGCATTTGTTCTTGCCTGCATATGCTTGATGTTATCAAGGTCGCCTTCCCAGATCTGGGGAACTGCCTTGTCAACGAGGTAGTAAGCAATGCCGTTCTTTTCGTCGATAGTGTAGGGGCTCATTTCCTTCCAGCCCTTGTAATCCTTGTCAGAAACTGCGAGTACAGGTGTATCGCCTGTGTACTTGATAGCAACTTCCTTGCCCTTCATGTCAGACCATGTTACTTCGGGCTCACCGGGAGTTGTGTTCTTATATACGTCAGACTTGGAAGCGTCGATCTCGATAGGTGAAGATATGTAAGCCTTACCGGAATTGATATCCTGGTGGTCATAAGTAGGCATCTTGCCCTCGCTGCCCCAAACGATAGTAGGATCGTCCATGATCTCCATCATCTTGTTGATGATAGGAAGGCTTGATGAAAGCCACTCGCCTGTCTCACGGTTGATGTAGCCGTGGCACTCGCCGGGAGCTGCAGGGTTGGACTCGATATTGTTATCCCAGAGTACGCAGGGGATACCGTACTTCTTAGTTGTCTCGAAGTACTGTTTTGTCCAGTCTACACGAGCCTGTGTATTTCCGAAGTTGGAAGTACCCATTTCACCGATAACTACCGGAATTCCCTTGTTAACGAACATATCGCGGAAGTTCTGGAGATTGTAAGCAAGGTCAGCGCTGAATTCCTTAGTGAAGGTATCGTGGTAAGCGCCTTCCTCTGTGTTGGTGTTCATTGTGAAGTTGTAAGGTGTGTAAGCGTGGATAGATACTGCACAGTAATCATCATCAGGCATTACGATCTGATTGAGGAATGTCTTATCTGAACTTGCAACATATCCGGGGAGCATAAGGAGACGGTTCTTAGCGTAAGCTCCGTCTGTGCTTCTGATGAGCTTTACGAAGTCAGCGTTGAGCTTGTTGATAACGTCTGCCTCAGCAACAGGTGAAGCTGACCACCACTCATGGTCTGTGCCCTTAGCACGAGGCTCGTTCATACACTCAAATATGAGGTGCTGATCGTAGTCCTTGAACTCCTCAGCTACCTGAGTCCAGATAGCCATAAGTCTGGGCTTGATATCGTCATAAGCTGTAGCAAGATCAGGTCTGTTGATCCAGCCCTCCTCATGGTGAACGTTGAGGATAACGTACATATTGTTCTTATAAGCATAGTCTACTACCTCGTGAACACGAGCGAGCCATGCGGGATCGATCTTGTTGTTGCTGTCAAGATGCTGGAACCATGTTGTAGGGATACGGACTGTGTTGAAGCCCTTTGCCTTGATGGCATTGAAGAGAGTCTGATTAGCCTTAGGGTTTTTCCAGCAGGTCTCAGTCTCAACACCGTAGCTTGCGAGAGGATTTCCGTCGGCATCCTGAGCATAAGCGTCGAGGGTGTTACCGAGGTTCCAGCCCACCTTCATATTCTGTGTGATCTGGAATGCTGTGAGAGTGCTTGCAGCGTCTACTGAGCTGAAATAGTCAGCAGGTGCGATTGAGAGTGAACCAAGCATACATACGGCAGCAGCGGAAATGCTGACGATGCGCTTGATTGCCTTTGATCCGTCGATCATTTTAATTACCTCCTGTTTGTAATTTTTCATGATATTTTTTTCGTATAATGTCAGAGAGAGCCTATCAACTAACTCCATATCTCTGACTCTGACTTCATTTTAGCACAAATGTAAAAAAAAGTCAAGGCAATTTGTGCAAATCTTACAAGAAGAGCCGTAGAATTTTGGCTGTCAATTTTAGCTATATTGTATAGTAAGGCAAATAATCAACTCTGCGTTATATTAATTTTTTGTGAATTTATTAATTCAAAAACGAAAACCCGTACATTTCTGTACGGGTTTTCGTTTTACTTATTTATCAGTTTACTTATTCTGCATATATTCGTCCATTGCTGCGGCTGCCTTCTTGCCGGCACCCATTGCGAGAATTACTGTTGCAGCACCTGTTACTGCGTCACCGCCGGCGTAAACGCCTTCCTTTGAGGTGAGACCGTTGTCGTCAGCAATGATGCCGCCCCACTTCTGGGTATCAAGACCGTCTGTTGTTGCCTTGATGAGCGGATTGGGTGAAGTTCCGATAGACATTATTACGCAGTCAGCCTCGATCTCGACAAATGCGCCTTCCTTCGGAACAGGCTTTGCTCTGCCGGAAGCGTCGGGCTCAGAGAGCTCCATTTCCTGACATACTACACTCTTTACCCAGCCCTTGTCGTCGGACTTTATCTCAACAGGGTTAGTCAGAAATCTGAATACTATGCCCTCTTCCTTAGCGTGTTCAACTTCCTCTGCTCTTGCAGGGAGCTCTGTCTCTGTACGTCTGTAAACGATAGTTACATCAGCGCCGAGTCTCTTAGCACATCTTGCAGCGTCCATAGCAACGTTTCCGCCGCCTACGATAACTGCCTTCTTACCGTGCTGTACAGGTGTGGAGCTATCCTCCTTGTAAGCCTTCATAAGGTTTATACGGGTGAGGAACTCGTTTGCAGAATATACACCGCTGAGGTTTTCGCCCGGGATCTTCATAAATCTGGGAAGTCCTGCGCCTGAGCCGATGAATACGGTCTCGAAGCCCTCTTCCTTCATAAGCTCGTCGATAGAAACTGTTCTGCCGACTACTGTATTTGTCTCAACGTTTACGCCGAGAGCCTTGAGTCCCTCGATCTCCTTCTGAACGATGTCCTTGGGAAGTCTGAACTCAGGGATTCCGTAGGAGAGAACTCCTCCGGCAACGTGGAGCGCCTCGAATACTGTAACGTCGTAGCCCTTCTTTATAAGGTCGCCTGCACAGGCAAGTCCGGAAGGTCCTGAACCGATGATAGCTGCCTTGTGACCGTTTGAAGCCGGCTTCTCAACAGGAGCCTCGGGCTGTGCATTGTGCCAGTCAGCAACAAATCTCTCAAGACGTCCGATAGCAACTGCCTCGCCCTTGATACCGCGGACGCACTTGCCCTCGCACTGGTTCTCCTGCGGACACACTCTTCCGCATACTGCCGGAAGTGAGCTGGACTTTGTGATAACTTTATATGCCGCAGCAAAATCGCCCTTTGCGACCTCTGCAATGAATGCAGGAATGTCGATCTGTACAGGACAGCCTGTTACACAGGGCTTGTTCTTGCAGTTGAGACAGCGCTGTGCCTCGTCGATAGCCTGCTCCTCAGTGTAGCCAAGTGCTACCTCCTTGAAGTTCTTGTTTCTTACGTTGGGATCCTGAACGGGCATCTCATTTCTTGTAGCTCTCATATTAGGCATCTTACTTTACCTCCTTGAACAGATTGCAGGTCTCCTCGTGAGCTTTGCGCTCAAAGGGCTTGTACATAGCGCCTCTTGCCATAGCTTCGTCGAAGTCTATGAGGTGACCGTCGAACTCCGGTCCGTCAACGCAGGCAAACTTTGTCTCGCCGCCTACTGTAAGACGACAGCCGCCGCACATACCTGTTCCGTCGATCATGATGGGGTTCATTGAAGCAACTGTGGGTATTTCATACTGCTTTGTGAGCTGACAGACGAATTTCATCATTATGAGAGGTCCGATAGTGATGACACGGTCGTACTTCTCGCCGCTCTCGATGAGCTTCTTGAGGGCGTCGGTAACGAGTCCCTTTTCGCCGGCAGTACCGTCATCGGACATGAGCACGAATTTGGAAGAAGCTGCCTTGAATTCGTCCTCAAGGATAACGAGGTCCTTGTTTCTGAAGCCGACGATAGAGTGTACCTCAACGCCGAGGGAGTGGAGCTTCTTTGCAACGGGGTATGCGATAGCACAGCCTACGCCGCCGCCTACGACAGCGACCTTCTTGAGTCCCTCTGTCTCAGTAGCGCGTCCGAGAGGTCCTACGAAATCGTGGAGGCACTCGCCCTCATTGAGGTGGTTGAGCTTTTCTGTGGTAGCTCCTACTATCTGGAAAATGATCGTGACTGTACCTGCGCTGCGGTCAAAATCAGCGATAGTGAGCGGGATACGCTCGCCGTTCTCATCAGTTCTGAGAATGATGAACTGACCGGGCTCAGCCTTTTTAGCGACCTTGGGTGCAGCTATCTTCATGAGGGTAACAGTCGGGTTGAGACTTCTTTTTTCAAGTATTTCAAACATTGTCTTTACCTTCCTAAACGTATATTTGCGGCACAGGAACTCTCCGTGACCGTCGCCGTTGACCTGTCACAGTACAAGCACCGCAGGTGGAATAAATTATATTATATCACGTTTGCCGCGATATTTCAATAGGTAAAACGGATTTTTTCAAAGATCTGCCGTTATCTGCGTCATCTGTACTCCACAAATGCCGACTCGTTCCTTACCGCATACAGCTTGTTCACCAGCTCGAGTTCCTTTTCGGAGAGCTTGTGTCCGGCTGCGTATATCAGAACGTCCTTGAAGCTGTTGTCGCGGAATGCACACTTTCTCTGGACGAGTCCGTACTTGCCGCAGAGACTGTCCGAAACCGGCGAGTCCAGCATGAACGACTGCGGAACTGTCAGCAGAAAGTCGATAGAACTGCCGCGGTCGTAGGTACAGACTCTTCTCACCGGAACGTCCTCGGGACGGTTCTCCGCAAAGAGCTTCTCAATAGCTCCGCTCACATACGGAACAGCGTCGTCGCCCTGACACAGCTCGGTGTAATTCGCCGAAAGATAGGCATAATCAAGGTTTTCCTCCTGAGCCGCAGGGTGTTCCGCGGACATTACGGCAAGCATCTCGTACTCCCACAGCAGCTTGCTGTCGAGGTTCTTCTCGGCGAGAAAGTCTGTGAAATACTTCTCGTGGGCCGTATTGAAGCGGATTATGCCGAAGTTATAGCCGTTTTCGCGGACGTTCTCAATGCTTCTGATAGAGTTGGTCTCACAGAAGTATATCTCCATATCCTCAGGATACTCCATACCGGCAACATACTCTGAAAAAGCCTTCGATATGTAGCCTGCTCGCGGCACTGATATGCGCAGTTTGCGGTTCACTGGCTTGTCCGGCGAGTGTATCGCCTCCATGTTGTCTATCTGGATAAGTATCTGCTTTGCGTATTCGAGGAACTTCATACCCTGATCGGTCGGGATAACGCCCTTTGATGTACGGCGGAAAATAGTTATCCCGAGGGTGTTTTCGAGTTCCTTTATCGCTTTGCTCAGGTTCGGCTGAGCCATATAGAGGTTTTCGGCAGCCTGTGTTATCGAGCGCGTTTTCTCGATCTCAACTGCGTATTTGAAATGAAGTGTATTCACGCTGTCGCCTCCTTGAATATTATGTTTGCCGACGGTCGGCAGATGTCACTTTATCTCCTCAACAGCAGCTACTCTGCGCACCTTCTTGGGCTTCACAACTGCTTCCGGCTTCTTTTCGGCAGGCTTTTCCTCTGCCTTTTGAGCCGCTTTCTCATCTGGCTCTGCCGGAGCGTCCGGTATCTCGCTCTCAGGCAGCTTCTTCACGGGCTTGCAGGGATTTCCGGCAGCCAGTACGCCCGAGGGGATATCCTCACTGACTACGCTTCCGCCTGCGATGACCACGTTATCGCCGATAGTCACGCCCGGCATAACACAGACGTTTCCGCCTATCCATACGTTGCTGCCGACCTTTATGGGCTTTGCGTACTCAAGTCCGGAATTTCTCACCTTATAGTCAAGAGGGTGACCGGCTGTATAAAAACCGCAGTTTGGTCCGATAAAGACGTTGTCGCCGAAAACTACCTCTGCACAGTCAAGTATCACCATATTGTGATTTGCGTAGAAATTGTCTCCGATGACGATATTGTAGCCGTAATCACAGAAGAAGTTAGCTTCGATCCATGTATTCTCGCCCCTAAGAGCAACGAGTCTGTCGAGCATACGCTCCTTCTTCTGATAGTCGTTGTACTCTATCGCGTTGAACTCAACACAGAGCTTCTTTGCCTTTACTCTCTCCGCAACGAGTTCCTTGTCGCTCGCGTTATAGAGCTCGCCAGCCTGCTGTTTTTCTTTTTCAGTCATTTTTAAAACCCTCCTTTAATTTAGATATAACAGTTACATCTTCTTCATCATATATATCGCTGCTGCAAAAAATGCAATGCTCAGCAAATAGAATAACGGTTCGTGCTTAGGGCGATACTTCTCGTTACGCTCCCTGTACTCGCGTGTGCCCTCTTCGGCAAATCTGTCGCGCTTGTCATTTCTGCATGGGATAGCTAACAACAGCATTCCTGCGCTTATCCCGAACAGGATAAAGTATTTTCCAAAGACCGAGCATACCATACACCCAATGAACGCAATGATAAGAACGACAGCAAGCTTGTTTGCCCACGGCTCTCCCTGAAACTCATCAAAAAGTTCGTCCCTGTGCCTGCCGCCCTTTTGAGGACCGTCGTTTTCCAGACGCCGTGCCTTTAACTGCTCCTTGGTTATTACGATAGGAGCGTCAGGATCTTCCTTGTCGAGAAACCGCTCCGTTCTGATATCATCGGCAAGCTCATGGAGCTCCTTGCCGTAGTTTTCCCTGTTTCTGTAATGATGTTTCATTTTTATTATCCCTCTGTATCATAGTATTCCGGTCAGAAATCTTTACCCCACGATATCCGACCTGCTGTGCGAGCTCACGCTCAGCACTTGCTGCCCTTTGAACCGAAGCTGCCTCCCATAGAGAGGATATTGGTGTCAAAGGTGTAGTTTATCTTCTCGCCCTGTCTGTAACGCTTGAGTGCAAGCTGGATAAGGCGCTCGAGAAGCTCCTTGTACTTCACGCCCTTAGGCTCCCACAGATAGAATGCAAGTGAGCCGGGGATAGTGTTTATCTCGTTGATATAGACCTTGCTTGTATCCATATCTATCATAAAGTCGATACGGGTAACGCCGTTGCAGCCAAGGTAGCGGAATGCGTCTACGGCTGTCTTTCTGATGAATTCGTCCTGCTCGGCAGTGATGTCGGCAGGTATCTTTCTCTTGAGGGTAGCCATACCCTTGCTGCCGCCGGACTTTCCGCCGCCGACGTACTTCTGCTCGAAGCTGAGGATATCCTCATCGCTTGCCTGTACAGGCTCCTCACATACGGAAGCCTCTGCGGACTCGCTGTCGCCAACTACGGAGCAGTTTATCTCCTTGAGGTTAACTACGCAGGGCTCAACGAGGATACGGTCAGAGAACTGGAAAGCCTCCTCCATTGAATTGAGCAGACTGCTGTGGTCCTTTGCCTTGGAGATACCAACGCTCGAACCGAGGTTGATAGGCTTTACGATGACAGGATAGCCGAACTTCTCCTCGACCTGCTTTGCACAGTCCTCGATACGGTCTATCTCGTATGCTGAGAAACGGCAGCAGTCCAGTACGGGGAAGCCTGCGTCCTTGAGGAGTATCTTCATAACGAATTTGTCCATGCCCACTGCCGAAGCAAGCACGTCACAGCCTACATACGGCAGGTCGAGAGTCTGGAGATAGCCCTGCAATGCGCCGTCCTCAACATTCGTTCCGTGAACTATCGGGAATGCTATGTCGATATCGGAAATAAGATTTGAGCCGAACTTCTTCATCTTCTGGCGGATAAGCTGTACCTTGCCCTCGCTGCGGACAAATACACACTCGGTACACTCCTTGAGAAGTGCCGGGATATCCTTGAATGAGTTGATGTCCATGAGCTTCTCGCCCGTGTAGAACTCGCTCTTCTTGGTCATATAGACAGGGACGATGTTGTACTTCTCCTTGTCTATGCTCGCCATAGCCTGAACTGCTGAGATCACCGAAACTTCGTGCTCGACGCTTCTTCCGCCGAATAATACTGCAAGATTTATCTTCATTGTAAATTCTCCTCATAATTTGGTGTAGGGGCGGAGTTCCGCCGCCCGTCGGTTTTGTTTATCATGCAGGCGCCGGGACGGCGCCCCTACAAATATCGCTTTTAATAGTTGTCGGGAAGGTCGTTTTCGAGAAGCACGATCTTCTTTTTGTCCGTCTGGTAGGACTGCACCTTCGCCAGAGCTTCATTGAGTCCGTCGGCGACGAACACCTTTTCCATATCGTAGCCGGCGTCCCTGATGCCGTTGTATATCGGGACGGTCTGAGCCTTGCCAACAAGGACGATGTAGTCGCAAGCCTTTGCCGCTTCCTGACCGAACTCGAAGTTGAGCTCCTCCTGCTTTGCACCAAGCTCGACCATACCCGGTGTTACGAGTATGCGGCAGGCGTCAAAGAGTCCCAGAACATTCAGCGCTGCACGGCAGCCGCTGGGGTTGGAGTTGTATGCGTCGTCGATGTATGTCACGCCGTTGCCCTTGTCGAGAAGCTGGAGCCTGTGCGGAACTGCTGCGATACGCTTTACTGGCAGAACGAGCTTTTCAAGCGGTATTCCGGTTCCGTGAGCGTAAGCGACAGCGCCGAGGACGTTCTGGACGTTGTGCTCGCCGAGGAGCTTCATAGAGTAGCGGCAGGTCTCGCCCGAGGGAGCGGTCACGGTAAACTCAGTGCCCCTGTCGGAAACCGAGATGTCCGAAGCACGGTAGTCATTGCCGTCGGTAAGTCCGTAGAGTACCGCGTTTTTGTACTGCGGAGCCTTTGCACGGATAAGCTCATTGTCGCCGTTGAGGTATATCTTTCCGCCGGCAGCCTGAACTGCGTCCGCAAGCTCAAACTTGGTATTGACAACGTTCTCGATAGACTTAAATGTCTCGAGGTGCTGAGGTCCGACAGAAGTGATGATACCATCGTGGGGATTGGCTATACCGCAGAGTTCCTTTATCTCGTGAACTCTTCTCGCGCCCATTTCGCAGATGAAATACTGGTGTGTGGGGCGGAGGTCGCGGCGGACGGTTATCGTAACGCCCATAGGTGTATTGAAGCTCTCGGGAGTCTTGAGAGTCTCATACTGTGAACTGAGCAGCTCGCTCAGGTAGAATTTCATACTGGTCTTGCCATAGCTTCCGGTGATGCCGACCTTGTGGAGCGAGGGCATATCCGCGAGCTTCTTCTTGGCGTCGTTGATGTACCAGCGCTGTACGGACTTCTCGACCGGCTTGTTGATGAGGTTTGCGAGCGGAACGAGTATTGGTGTGAGGTAGAGCGCCGAGTTCACCAGAATATAGGGCAGCGCCTTGCTGAACCAGCGTGTCTCCTTTGAAATATAGGTAAAATCGGTGTGTGCCTCGTTCCAGATGCGCCCGATATAGACCACGCTCTTTCCTTTCAGGACGGCGACCGCGAACATCGCTCCCACCAGTATCCAGAAAGTCACCATCATTCGCTTTACTCTTGCGGTGTAGACGAGCGGCTTCTTGAACTTCTTTCCCGGCTTGTTCGCTGCGATGAAGCAGGCGTTGAAGCAGGTGAACGCTATAACGAGCGGTGCGCCTGCGCCCAGCGGTATCATCACGAACTGGAGCGCCAGAAGTATGAGCGACGGGATATAGCGGCGGAAGTTCTTCTTCATCCACCACGAATGTTCCGGCGTCTTGTAGCCGTTGAGCTGGAGCATATGCAGCTCCCTGAGCCCGGTGAATACTACTGCGGCAAGAGTTACTGCCGCCAATATGGACCATAGGATAATGTTCATCAAAAGTCTCCTTTTTTCTATCTATCTGAAAATCTGTTCACGGCTCAGTCCTCTATTTTCAGGAACGAACACATCACGCGGTTGAACGTGAACTGCTGCTCAAGGAAGGAATAGTGTCCGGCGTTCTCGAGCTTTACGAGACCTGCGTCCGGAATGAGCTTCTCCATTTTTTCACCGTCAGACAGCGGGGTAGCGGTATCGTTCACGCCCCAGACGAGCAGTGTGGGACACTTTATCAGGTGAAGATAGGGCTCGAGGTCCTCGTTCACGACCTTGACCATTACCTGTCTCATAAGCGGTGAAGCCGCAGCGTAGTCGGCACTTCCCATTTTCTTACGGAAGTTTTCGAGGGCGTCGGGAGCTATCTTCTGCATCAGCTTTGTGGAGAGGAAAGCCTTTCCCATTTTGTAATAGCGTGTGCGCCAGCTCTTCTTGTTCGACTTGGGAGGCATAATTCCCGCGCTGTCAACGAGTATGACCTTGGTCACCTCGAACGGAAGGCTCTCTCTTGCGTGCATTCTTATGATAACTCTGCCGCCGAAGGAATGTCCGAGGAGCATTACCTGCTTTGTGTCGTAGTCCTTGAGGAAGTCGATGACGAACTGCACATAGTCGTCCACGCACCATGCTGAGGGCGGCTCCTCACTCTCTCCGAAGCCGGGCATATCCATTGCCACGACGGTATATTTGCGTGAGAGCAGCTCGATGAGATTAGCAAAGAGCTTGATATTGCTTCCCCAGCCGTGCAGGAGCACAATGAGGTCGCCGCTGCCCTTCTGCTCATAGTTTATACTGATCCCGTTTACAGTTTTTCTCAATTTCATTATCTCCAGTTGCTTATTTAGTTATATATTTGTATCATAGCATACCCTTCTGCGGATACACATACACATTTTATTATATCACGCCTGCAAATCAATGTCAATCGCAAATAGCTACGAAAAATCCGTGCTTTTCAACAAAAATATGCTGTTTATACCCCGGATAGAACTTTGTCTGTTCATTGTTTACGGTTATCCTTGACTTTAACAGACATTTATTGTATAATTAATGTGTACTCAACAACCGCCGTCTGGCGGTCATTGCCCTGAACTTTGTTCAGGGAGCGTAAATTCTTTAATAATATATGTGAATATATCTACGCAAGGAGCGATAGTATGGCAAAGTTCAAAGTGCTTGAAAAGCAGGGTCAGATCGGTATCCGCTGCAAGCTCACAGGCAATGAGCAGATCAACAGCGGCGAGGTCCTCTACTTCTCACAGAATTTCATAAAGGGCTTTATGCAGCCCACTGTCGAGGACGCCGGTAAACTCATCTTCATCGGTGCTCAGGGCGTTCCGCTCAGCCGTTTCCTGAAACAGGTCATCACCAAGGAACAGTTCTTCCCGATAGTTGCCCAGGTCATCGAGATCTACAAGGCTGCTGTCAACCGCAACCTCCCCCTTCAGAACGTTGTTCTCTCACCTGATTTCATCGTCATCAACCCCAATACAGGTGAAATGTCCTTCGTCTATGCGGCGATCGCCACTCCCCAGCCTATGAACGACGGCTATACTTCTTGTATGAACCGCATAGCTTCTATCGCTCATTTCGCTACTCAGGAGGATTTCAACGCAGTAGGTAACTTCCTCAACTTCATAAATGGTCTCGGCACCTTCTCAGTTCCCGAAATGGAGAGCTATATTATGAAGGCTGCCCCGATAACTTACAATATCGTTATCCGCCAGCCTTTCAATCCTCCGGCACCTCAGACGGCAGCTCCCGCTCAGGAAGAAAAGCAGCCGGAAGTCCAGCAGCCTGTACAGGCAGCAACTCCGGTTCAGGAGACAGCTCCTCAGGCAGCTCCGGTTCAGGAGGAAAAGAAGCCGGAACCGGTCAAGGAGGAGACAAAGCCGGCGGTTCAACCCGCTCCTATCCCTCAGCCGGAACCCGTAAACGCTCCGCCTGTTATCCACGCAGACGAAGCAAAGGTCGTAGAGATAAAGGCTCCGGAAGCTCCTGCACAGGAAGAAGCAAAGAAACCCCAAGTAAAACAGCCCGAGCCTGTTCAGGAAACAAAGCAGCCTGAACCTGAGGTGAAAAAGCCTGAACCCGTTCAGGAGACTAAACAGCCTGAACCTGAGGTCAAAAAGCCCGAGCCCGTTCAGGAGACTAAACAGCCTGAACCTGAAGTCAAGAAGCCTGAACCCGAGGTCAAAAAGCCTGAGCCCGTTCAGGAGACAAAGCCGGCTGTTCAGCCTGCACCTAAGTTCGTGCGCCGCTCCAACGGCGAGAGCTTCTCAGTTGACAAGCCCGTATTCAAGCTCGGCAAGGAACGCGCTAAGGTCGATTTCTGCATCACAGGAAACAAAACCGTCAGCCGTGTTCACGCTACTCTGTATGTCCGCGGCGGCGAGTGCTTCGTTCAGGATAACAACTCTACCAACAGGACCTTCGTGAACGGCGAGCCTATCGCTGTTCAGACCGAGATAAAGCTCAAAAAAGGCGACGTTCTCAAGCTCTCCAACGAGGAATTCGAATTCGTTGGCTGACAGCTCCATATCTGACGGAAAGGAAGTGAGTCTATGGAATATATCGTTGCTGCCGACACCGACATCGGTAACACTAAGCAAGTCAATCAGGACAGTATCTGCGTGAAAACAGCTGATACCTCCAAGGGTAAGGTCGCTCTCATTATGGTCTGCGACGGTATGGGAGGACTGTCCAAGGGCGAACTCGCAAGCGCTGAGGTTGTGCATAGCTTCGCGGACTGGTTCGACTATGGGCTCGCTGAAGAACTCAATAACTGGAACTGGGACAAGATAGCTGATATGACCGCCCGCCGTCTCAGATACCTCAACGATATGATGATAACCTACGGCAGCCGCCACGACATCAAGCTCGGTACCACCGCGACTGGTATGCTCGTCGTAAATTCGCAGTATATGAGCTTCCACATCGGCGATACACGCATCTATAAAATAGGTGAGGAGCTCACTCAGGTCACTGAGGACCACACTTACGTCAACCTCGAAATGAAACGCGGCAATATGACCGCTGAGGAGGCTTCAAAGGATAAGCGCCGCAATGCCCTCGTGCAGTGCGTGGGCGTTACCGGAGGAGTTTCGCCGGAGATAAAGTTCGGCAACATCGAAGAGGACGTGAACTACTTAATATGCTCAGACGGTATGCGCCACGTCGTTACCGACGAGGAGATACTGGATATTCTCTCTCCGAGAATTATCACGACAAAGTCGTCGATGCAGGCGCGTCTGCGCGAGCTCATCGAGCTGGTCAAGCTGAGAGACGAGAAGGATAACATCTCCGGTGCGGTATTCCGCGCTGAATTATAGTTCAGAAAGGGCGTGATACCTTTGACGGCAAATGAATGGAAAATAATCATCGCTGCGATCGCTGTGTTCGTGATCGTGAATATCATAATGTGGACGATCATAATAAAATCGAAAAAGCGTTCAAGCGCCAACGACGGCACTCCCTCAATGGAAGGACTCCCGGAAAGCATTAAGACTTCACCGAAGAGATCAAAGACTGATGCTCAGGCACCGGAGGAATTCACTATCCCTGCCGACCGCAAACCGCCGGAGGATTTCAAACTTATCGACAATATAATCATCGTTCACACCGACGAACGCATAAAAATATAAAGGACTCCCGCGGGAGTCCTTTTTTATACGGAACATAGCCAAATGTAGGGGTGGACGCCCTCGTCCACCCGTCAGTTTTATATTTATATGGGCGGGGGACTCCGTCTCCTACGTTTTTTGTTACAATTCCAGAATTCGCGGAACGCCGAAGGCGGCGTTCCCTACAAAAGCAAATTCATAACATAGCCCAAATGTTAGGGCGGGCGCCGTTCCGGCGCCCCTACAAACAGCAAAGAAAAAGGACTCCCGCGGGAGTCCTTTGGTTTTTACTTAGCAGCAGCTTTTTTCTTTGCCTCTCTTGCCTTTAACCATGACCACGTTACAGGTGCAACGAAGAGTGAGGTGTAGGTACCTGAGATAAGTCCTGCCATAAGCGGAACTGAGAAGCTGAGAAGTGAATCATAGCCCTTTATCATAACTACGATCGTGATGATGAACATCGTTGAGATAGTTGTGATAGATGTTCTGATTGAACGTGTAAGAGACTGTGAACAGCCGACATTGATAAGTTCATTCAGAGAAGCCTTGGGCATCAGCTTGCGGTTTTCTCTTATTCTGTCGTAGATAACGATAGTGTTGTTGATAGAGTATCCGAGGATAGTCAAGATAACTGCAACTGTATTCGCGCTGAATTCAAATCCGAAGATAAAGGATACAGCCATTGCCACAACGAGGTCGTTGAAGAGAGCGAATACCGAGCACATACCTGCGGACCAGCCGCCGATCCTTCTGAATCTTACTGCAATGTAAAGAATGATAACGATAGCAGCAAAGATAACAGCGATAACGCACTTGAGAAGGAACTCGTTACCGGTAGTTGAAGTAACGTTTACAGCCTCAGCGTCTTTGAGGTTGTTAGCAGCGAACTTTTCCTTGAGAGCCTTTGTGAGCTCTGCCTGCTTGTCAGCATCAAAGTCGCCGGTAGTCATTGAAATAGTGAACTGAGCATCGCCGGTGTTCATATCCTTACCGGTACGAACTATTGCGGACTCGTTTGTGACATTCTTTACAACATCCTTGACGTCGCCTGTACTGAGGTCGCCCTCATATGAGTAGGTGAGCATCGTACCGCCCTTGAATTCGATAGAACGGTTATCACCGCGTATGATGATACCAACGATGAGTGCAGCGAGCACTACGATACAGATGACGAGTATCATTCTTTTCTTTGAGCAGAAGTTGTAGACCTTGCCTGTGTAAGCCGGAGCTTCCTGTGTTTTCTTCTTAGCACTCACTTTACATCACCTCCGTACAGCTTTCTGTTTCTGAAGCACTTGAACTTAGAAAGTGAAGTTACCATGATCCTTGAAGCGAATACACCCATTATGAAGTTGAGGATAACGCCTGCGAGGAGCGTGAAGCCGAAGGAGTAAACAAAGCCCTCAGCGGTTGCGCCGAATGCAAAGAATATGGTCTTGTTGAGTATATTTGAGAAGAAGCTGGTCGGTACGCCGAATGCGCCCATAAGTATCACAGCGATGAATACGTTTGTGATATTACCGTCGAGGATAGCGGAGAAAGCTCTCTTATAAGCTATCTTGATAGCGGAATCGAGAGACTTGCCTGTCCTGAGCTCTTCCTTGATACGCTCGCCGGTGATAATGTTGGCGTCAACGCCCATACCGACGGCGAGTATGATACCCGCGATACCGGGGATAGTAAGTGTGGAGCCGTGCATGAAGCCGAACCAGCCTGTGATAGCAGCGATACTTCCTGCTACCTGACCGATAAGAGCGATAACTGCTACGAAACCGGGAAGTCTGTAAAGAACTATCATATATACTGCGATGAATGCGAATGCGATAGCAGCAGCAAGAATGATAGCATCGAGTGAACCCTCACCCATTGTAGGTGAGATCGTGTTTGTGCTTACTGTGACCAGCTTGAAGGGCAGCGCACCGCCGTTGATCTGGTCTGCGAGCTTCTTGGCTGAATCGCCTGTGAAGCTGCCTGAGATAACAGCTGAACCGTCTGTGATAGGATTGCTTACGGTCGGAGCTGAGATCATATAGTCGTCCATCCAGATAGAGATCGGAGTCTGAGTATTTGCGAGCTCTGTTGTAGCGCTTGCAAATTTGCTTACACCGGTAGTGTTGAGCTTGAGTTCAACTACCCACTCAGGATCTGATGTCTCGCTCATTCTTCTGTAAACAGGCTCAGCGCGGTCTATATCTGCGCCCTCGAGAACGAGATCACCTGAAGGGTGCTTATTGCCCTCAGCGTCTTCGGTTGTATCCGTACCCTTGCGGAATGTGAGCTGAGCCATATCGCCGAGCTCCTTTACAGCAGCCTTAGGATCAAAATTGTCCTCGCCTGCCTGCCAGGGGAAACGTACAATGATTCGGTTACTCTTAACGTCACTGTAAACCTCGTTGTCGGTTATACCAAGGTTAGCAAGTCTTGTCTTGATGATCTGAGTAGCAGCATCAAGCTGTTCCTTACTTGCGTCGTAGTCATCAGCCGGCTCGAAGGTAGCGTCAACGCCGCCCTTGATGTCGATACCGAGACGAATATCATCAACGCCCTTGATATAGGTTGTCGTCTTGTCGGCGTAGGACTTGTCGAGACCTACGATCGACGAGAAGGTGAACAGAGCGATAAAAGCAACGACAATGAAGAAAGTTGATTTTCCGATCTTTTTCACGGTCAATGCCTCCTAAAATTTATGTGTCTATTCGACAATTATAAATATTGTACTATAATTCTGTCAAAAAGTCAAGCACATCGCCGCAAATCCTCAACATTTCAAAATTATGCACAATTTTCCATAGAAATATTCGTGCATAGTTCATAGTATGGCGATGTACTTTATTTTACTTGAAGTGTTTCTGCGAGACTTTGAGGCGGTTCATAGCGCGGTTGAGAGCAGCCTGTGTCTGGTAATACTCCTTGATGCTCTGCTTCTGGCGCATTTTTTCCTCTGCACGCTGACGGGCTTCCTCAGCACGTTTTATGTCTATCTCCTCGGGAAGCTCACAGTTATCCGCGAGGATTATCGCCTGATCCGGCATTACCTGTATGAAACCGCCGGATATAGCGCCGTAATGCCATTTTCCGTCCACCATATACTTGAGCTCTCCGGTGGGCAGGGAGGTTACAACAGGCTCGTGACCTGCCATTATTCCCACAAGACCGTCTATCGCTGTAACGACGAGGTGCTCACACTCGCCCTGATAGAAGATACGGTCGGTAGCGATTATCTCAAGGTGAAAGGTCTTAGCCATTCCGCTCCTCCTCTCAATCGTCGCCTATCTGCTTGGCTTTGGCGATAACATCGTCGATAGTTCCCGCCATGAGGAAGGCTGCCTCGGGGTATTTGTCCATTTCGCCCTCTATTATGGCGTTGAAGCCCTCGATGGTGTCCTTGAGCGGAACGTATTTGCCCTTGAGTCCGGTGAAGTTCTCCGCAACGTTGAACGGCTGTGAGAGGAACTTCTGTATCTTTCTCGCACGGTATACCGCGAGCTTATCCTGTTCATCGAGCTCCTCCATACCGAGGATAGCGATGATGTCCTGGAGCTCCTTGTACTTCTGGAGCAGCTCCTGAGTCTTTCTTGCAACGCGGTAGTGATCCTCGCCGACTACCTCGGGCTCGAGGATACGCGAGTTGGACTCAAGCGGATCAACTGCCGGATAGATGCCCTGTTCCACGATCTTACGCGAAAGAACAGTCGTAGCATCGAGGTGGGCGAAGGTTATAGCCGGTGCAGGATCGGTGAGGTCGTCCGCAGGGACGTAAACTGCCTGTACCGATGTGATAGAGCCGTCCTTTGTCGAGGTGATACGCTCCTGAAGCTCGCCGACCTCGGTCGCAAGCGTAGGCTGGTAACCAACGGCTGACGGCATACGTCCGAGCAGCGCCGATACCTCCGAGCCTGCCTGAACATATCTGAAAATATTGTCGATGAAGAGAAGAACGTCCTTGTGCTCGCGGTCACGGAAATACTCCGCCATTGTAAGACCGGTCTGGGCTACACGCATACGCGATCCGGGCGGTTCGTTCATCTGACCGAATACGAGGGCAGTCTTGGCGATAACGCCCGACTCCTGCATTTCGTTCCATAGGTCGTTGCCCTCACGCGAACGCTCTCCGACGCCGGTGAATATCGAGTAGCCGCCGTGCTCGGTAGCGATATTGCGTATGAGCTCCTGAATGAGAACTGTCTTGCCGACTCCGGCACCGCCGAAAAGTCCTATCTTACCGCCCTTGGCATAGGGAGCGATGAGGTCGATGACCTTGATGCCGGTCTCGAGCACCTCAACTACCGGGCTCTGATCCTGGAATGTTGGAGCCTTGCGGTGTATCTCCCACTTCTCCTCTGCATCAACTTCGCCCTTCTTGTCGATAGGCTCGCCGAGAACGTTGAACATACGTCCGAGAGTCTTTTCGCCGACGGGAACCTTTATGCACGAACCTGTCGCTGTGACCTCCATATTCTTGGAAAGTCCCTCACTCGTTGCGAGCATTATGCAGCGGACGATACGGTTGCCCATATGCTGAGCGACCTCCATGACGCGGTTCTTGCCGTCTATCTCGACGGTCAGCGCGTCTCTTATCATAGGGAGCTTGCCCGTAGGGAACTCCACATCTATAACAGGTCCGATGACCTGAGTTATCTTGCCTTTTTCCATTTGTTTTCACCTTTAATACGCGGGAACACCGAAAACGCCGTTCCGGCAGTCATGGATTATACATTGTTAGTTTCAGCTCACTCGCCCAGACTTGCAGCACCGCCGCAGACCTCGGTGATCTCCTGAGTGATCGCAGCCTGACGTGCGCGGTTGTACATCAGCGAAAGGTCCTTTATCATGTCCTTGGCACTCGTGGTAGCCGCGTCCATAGCGGTCATACGCGCCTGCTGCTCGGAGCAGAACGCCTCGACCATTGCGCCGTAGATGAGTCCCTTTGCATAGTTCGGGATAAGGTTCGCCATTACGACCTCCGGTGAGGGCAGGAACGAAGCCTTCGGCAGCTTTTTCAGCGTACCGTCAGCAGCAACTCCGACGTGCTTGCGGACGAACGGCAGCAGCTGTACTTTCTTGACCTCGAATTTCGCGGAATTTATCATATCCGTATATATCAGGCTCACCTCATCGAGCTCCTTGTTCTCGAACTTGTCGAGAACAAGCTGTGCTATCTCCATAGCACGGTAGAGCGTCGGGTTCTGGGTGGTGTAGAGGAATTCGCTGTCCACGGAAGCCTTCTTCGCTGAACGCTGGCGGTTCTGGAAGTACATTCTTCCGACCTGTCCCATTACGAAGAGCTGGACGTTGTCGAGGTCAGGGAGCGAACTGAGTTCGTTCTCGGTGAACCTCAGGACATTATGGTTGTAGCTTCCGCAGAGTCCCTTATCGGCTGTGATGACGATATATCCACGCTTTCTCTTATCCTCCGGGATACCCTCACGCCTGTCGAAGTAGAGCTGGCGCGTATGAGGAGTATGCTCGAGGATACTCTCGATAGTGGTCTGGAGCTTGTAGAAGTAGGGCTCGGTGTCCTCGAGGGACTTCCTCGCCTTCTTGAGCTTCGACGACGACATTAGATACATCGCATTCGTGATCTTGAGTATCTGTTTTATACTGGAAATACGCTCGCGTATCTCTCTGATATTAGCCATAGCGTTTCACCGCCTATTCCTCAAATGCCGTAACTATGTGCTCGATACGTTCTGCGAGGTCGTCTGTGAGGACCTTGTTCTCCTCGATCTCCTCGATGATGTCCTGACCGTATGTACGGATATAGTTCATAAGGTCGGCACGGTAATCCCTCAGCTCATTTATCGGTATACCGCGGAAAAGATCGTGCTGAGCGGCATACAGCAGTATTACCTGCTCGTAGTGCGCGAGCGGATTGTAGAGCGGCTGCTTGAGCAGCTCCGTGAGCATATGACCGTGCTCGAGAAGCTCAGTCGTGGACTGGTCGAGCTCGGACGAGAACTGCGTGAATATCTCCATTTCCTTGAACTGCGCAAGGTCGATACGGAGGTTTCCGGCAGCCTTCTTCATTGCCTTAGTCTGGGCGGCACCGCCTACACGCGATACCGACAGACCGTAGTTTACGGCAGGTCTGAGACCTGAGTTGAAGAGTTCGCTCTCGAGGAATATCTGTCCGTCCGTGATAGAGATGACGTTTGTCGGGATATAAGCCGAAATGTCTCCGGCGAGAGTCTCGATTATCGGGAGAGCGGTCAGTGAACCGCCGCCGTGTTCGTCGTCAAGACGGCTCGAACGCTCAAGCAGACGTGAATGCAGATAGAAAACGTCTCCGGGGTACGCTTCACGTCCGGGCGGACGGTGGAGCAGCAGCGACATTGCACGGTATGCAACGGCGTGCTTGGAGAGGTCATCATATACTATGAGGACGTCCTTTCCCTTTGACATGAAGTATTCAGCCATAGCCGTACCGGAATACGGTGCGATATACTGGAAGGGCGCAGGATCGCTCGCAGAAGCGCAGACAACTACGGAATAATCCATAGCGCCGTACTTTCTGAGGGTGTTCACTACCTGTGCAACGGTAGAGGACTTCTGACCGATAGCAACGTAGATACAGATAACGTCCTTGTCCTTCTGGTTTATGATAGTATCGAGTGCGATAGAGGTCTTACCGGTCTGTCTGTCGCCGATGATGAGCTCACGCTGACCTCTTCCTATCGGGAACATAGAGTCGATAGCGAGGATACCCGTCTGGAGCGGCACGTTTACCGGTTTACGCTCGATAACGCCGGGAGCTTCGCGCTCTATGGGGAAGTAGTCCTCTGCGGTGATGCTGCCCATACCGTCGATAGGCGCACCGAGAGCGTCCACAACTCTGCCGAGGAGACCGTCGCTTACTCCGACACCGGCACGTTTTCCTGTACGCGATACTGACGATCCCTCTGTGAGACCGTGGTCGTCGCCGAGGAGAACTACGCCGACAGAACGCTCCTCAAGGTTCTGGACGATACCTCTGATACCTGTTTCAAATTCAACGAGCTCGCCGTACATAACGGAATTCATACCGCGTACTTTTGCGATACCGTCGCCAAGAGCGGTTATGAAGCCTGTTTCGGAGGCTCCGGATTTTACGTCAAAATCCCTGATCTCGGACTTGAGGACAGAGATAACGTCACCTGACTTTGACTTGTCAGCCTTAACGCCCTCCGCAAGGCTTGCAGCCTTTGTATGGAGCGTCTCCTTCATTGCGCGGAGACCGGTGCGGTAGCTCCTGTCGTACTCCACATCGCCTGCATTGAGGATAAATCCGCCGATGATATCGGGATCCTTGCGGTATTCTATCGAAACGTCCTCTTTGTTGAACTTCTCCGTGATAAACTTGCGCAGATCAGCCTGCTGCGACTCAGTAAGAGGCGTAACATAGCGGACTACCGCTCTTATACTGCCTTCCTTTTCGATGAGTATATCTATGTACTGGTCGAGTATCTCGTCGATCTGACCGATCATACCGCTGCGGGCTGTGGCGAGGACGAATTTCCTCATATTTTCGGGGAAGAGCCTTTCGATGACGATGCGCTTCTCGTCATTTGTCACGAGAGGATTGCCGAGAGTCTCGGCGAGGTCGCCGCACGAAGCGAGTATGCGCCTTGTATCCTCAACATCGGTCTTGCTCACGTCAAGGCGGCAGAGGTCGTTTATAAGCTCTTTTTCCTTTTCGTTCACTTGTTGCCGCCCTCCTCTTCGGAGAGGAATTTATCCACGAGACGGCGGTTCTTTTCATCGTCAACGTTTTCTCCGATAATTTTGGAAGCAGCTTCGATAGCGAGATCCGCGATCTGAGTCTGAGCCTGTGCGAGAACTCTTCTGCGCTCGTCCTCAATAGACTTTCCGGCATCGGCAACTATCTGCTCTGCCTCTTCCTGAGACTTCTTTATCATAGCAGCTCTCTCGGTCTCTGCGTCCTCGTGAGCCTTGTCGAGTATCTTCTGGACCTCTTCCTTAGCGCCGCTGAGGTCTTCCTGATACTGCTGCTTCAGAGCCTCAGCCTCTTCTCTGGTCTTTTTAGCCTGATCGAGGTCGTTCTGCACCATCTTGGTACGCTCGTCCATCATCTTTCTCACAGGCTTGAAGAGGAATATTTTCATCAGTATGAGCAGCAGGACAAGGTTTATCGCAGCCCATATGAAATTCCAGATGTTTATATCCAGCATTACGCTTTCCTCCTTGAAGAGTGGTACGCCGATAAGGCGTCCCTGCACAGCTTGGTCTCTGCACAGGGTACTCCACTTATATGTATTTTGTCCCTGTTATTACTTGAGGAACAGTATGATGAGCATTGCGATAACGAAGCCGTAGATAGCTGTTGCCTCTGCGAGCGCACATCCGAGAAGGAGAGCCTTGTTGATATCGCCCTTGGCTTCGGGCTGACGAGCGATAGCTTCAGCAGCCTTTGATGTTGCGATACCGATACCTATACCTGCGCCTGCACCTGTAAGAACGGCGATACCTGCGCCCAATGCGATCATTCCCATAATATTTACCTCCTGAATTTCCGGCAGTTCTTTGCCGTATTATGTAATAGTTGTTATTCTGCTTCTTCCATTGCCTCCGACATAAACAGCGATGTCAGGAATACGAATACATATGCCTGTATACAGCCGTCGAACACGTCGAAGTAAAAACTGAATACCAGCGGGACTCCCACAGGTACGAGGAGCTTGAGAAACTCCATGATTACGAATGCACCGATAACGTTTCCGAAGAGTCGCATACAAAGCGAAAGGGGCTTGATAACGAGTTCCATCAGATTTATCGGCAGCATGAATGCCATTGGCTGGACAAAGCTCTTCAGCCAGCCCTTTATTCCCTTGGCACTGATACCGCTGTATTGTATCATCAGTATCGAGAATAATGCCAGAGTAGCTGTTACGCCGAGATCCTTTGTAGGCGGTCTGAGACCTATGAGACCTATGACGTTGGATATGCCTATATAAAGCAGCAGAGTCTCAAGTATCGGAAGGTATTTCTTGCCATTTTCTCCGAGTATCTCGAGGAAGAAGTTGTCCATCCACAGGATAAAGCCCTCGATGAGACACTGCGCACCTCTCGGCACGAGTTTCATAGTCTTTGTGAATATTATCGAGCCGATGACCAGCACTGCCATTATTATCCACGTCATAACGCACGATTCCGGGACAGGTATGCCTCCGAATATCGGTATAGTGAAAGGCGTGCGGCATTCGAGCTCTTCCATCAGCCTATCCGCAAGGTCGCCCATAATTTTCCACCTTCTTTCCTGCCAGTCCGCGGACTGACTACCATTTAATCATATAACAATTCTTGTATGAAGTCAAGAGTTTGCGCAAATTTTAACGATATATATCTTGATATGATACTATGCGTTTATTCCGCCCCTTCTTCGGCTAACCGCAGAGCGTTGCTGAGGCGCTCGATAGTGCCAGAATTGAGCTTTTCGGAGAGCCTTATGCGGTCGAGCTCCTTCTTGTAGGCGCCGAGCTCCTCGGCTATCTTCCGCATGACCTCCGCGTGCTGGAGCTGTTTGTCCTCAAGCGCACAGACGCGCTTGATGAGCTCGTTGATATTGGCGGCGAGCAGCTCGTTTGCCTCGTTCTGCTTCTGACCGAACTCGGTCAGCTTTGCCGGAGCCTTCAGCGCGTTTATCTTCTCGTGACCGTCAAACGCAGTCATTTTGTCTCTTGTTAGTTTAAGATCTGACATTTCTATCATCTCCTGTTCAGCTTAACCGTTTTGTGAGAACTTCTCACGCATCGAAGCCTTTTCCTTTTCAGCTTTTTTCCTCATAGCCTCTCTCGGATCCTCAGAGCCGTCGCTGTCAAAGTCTTCATCGTCCTCGTCATCTTCGGGCTCTTCACCGTACTTTGTCCTGCGGTGAAGGGTAAACTTCGTATCGTCTCCCTTTTTGAGATAGAGCTTATCCCCGACAACTTTATATGTGCAGGTACCTAAATTCATATTGCTTTCCAGACCGTCGGCAGACTTGAGGTCAAGGAACAGCGTATCTCCGTATATCTCGATCTCAGCCGGGAACCTTACCTGTATCTCGGTCTTGCCCTCGATGCACGAAAGACCTACCACCACTTCCTTGGGGAGCTCCTCTTCCTTGCCGTTGGCTTTGGCTTTAGCCTTGTATCCCTTGGAGATAGTCTTGTAAACATCTCCGCTCTTTAGCTGATAATCGCCGTAGATATTGTCATTATCGCCGTCGATCTTCTTCATGGACATATCGTGTCCGTCCGGCGTGGTGAGATCAAATTCTCCGTTGACGAAGGTGTACTGATCCTTGGTGTAATTCTCTCCGCCGCACCTGAATGTTCCGTCGGCATTAAACCTGATATGGCTCGAATAGTCCGTAGCAGCGCCTATCCACGCGGAAGAACTGCTCTCGATAGCTATAACGGCGTTTTTCTCGCCTTCCATTTCCCATTCGCCGATGAGATTTTTTATATCGCTGTCGGTAGCCTTTTTCAAGGAGCTGTTCTTGCCGTCAAGACTGCAAGCAGCGGCTCCCATAAGCATCACCGCGCCTGTAACAAATGCAACAAGTCTTCTCATTTCACTTTACCTCCGGGTGAGTGCGCCAGTAGTCAAGAGAGTCCTTGATGGTCTGCTCTATGGTTATCTCAGCCTTCCAGCCTGTATCTGCCGCGATGCGTGAAACGTCCGGCTCGATTATCGGTATATCAGAAGCTCTCATTCTTGCCGGATCGCGGCTGACCTTGATGTCCATATCGGAAAAGCTCAGAGCAGTATCGAGAATGTACTGCACCTCGACTGCCTTTCCTCTGCCGATGTTGTACACAGCGCCGCTCTTACCCTTTGTTCCGAGCAGACGGTAGGCTCTTACAACGTCCCTGACGTCGGTGAAATCCCTCATCGCGGAGAGGTTTCCGACCTTCATCTCGGGTTCACGCTCGCCGCGCTCTATCTCGGCTATCTGCTTGCAGAAATCGGATATGACGAATATCGGGAGCTGTTCCGGACCTGAGTGGTTGAAGGCTCTCACCATAACTATGTCCATTTTGTAGGCTCTTGCGTATATCTCGCCGAGCATACCCTGACACGCCTTTGTAGCCGCATAGATATTGCCCGGTCTGAGGGGCTCCTCCTCGGTGAGCGGGCAGGCTCCCTCGCGTATGAAGCCGTACTCCTCGCCTGAACCGATGAGTATCGTCCTGATGTCGGTGCGTCCGGTCTCACGGACAGCCTCAAGGACGTTTATAGTGCCGACCACGTTTATCTCAGCGGTGAGCTGAGGCTTCTTCCAAGATACGGACACCGAGCTGAGGGCTGCCAGATGATAGACTACGTCCGGCTTTACATCGTCCAGAAGCGGCTTGATGTCGTCCTTTGACAGTATATCGAGGACTCTCTTGTCGCAGTCCCCGGTGATATTCTCGCTCGGAAGGCAGGTCGCACAGACCTCCCAGCCGTTATTTTTAAGCTCGCGTATGAGGTAGCCGCCGACAAATCCTGCGCCGCCGATTATCATAGCTTTCATATTATGCCCCCTTACTGCTCTCCGGAAAGTATGCCGCAGAGCTTCTTAATCACATTTATCTCGCTGAATTCAGTCTTAACTCTCTCCGCTGCGGCTTTGCCCATAGCACCGCGGAGCTCTTCATCGCCTACAAGAGTGTTTATCGCTCCTGCAAGGCTGTCCGGATCAGACGGCGGAACAGTCAGTCCGGTAACGCCGTCAAGACTCACATAGGGCACTCCCGACGGAAGCGCCGTGTTTATTACAGGCTTTCCGTAGACCATTGCCTCGAGCTGGACTATGCCGAAAGCCTCGCTCCTCTCGACTGAGGGAAGTATGAAAACATCGCATTCCCGGAACGCCTGTCGCAGCTCCTTCTGCGGCAGAAAGCCCATAAAGTGGACTCGCTCCTCAAGACCGTTCTCGCGGACGTATTCCTTCAGACCTGCTTCGAGCTCGCCCTCGCCGGATATGAACAGCTCACAGCCGGAGGTCTCCTTCATAGCCCTGAGCAGCACGTCCACG
The DNA here is from genome assembly GCA_900318825.1 of uncultured Ruminococcus sp. Taxonomy (GTDB): domain Bacteria; phylum Bacillota; class Clostridia; order Oscillospirales; family Ruminococcaceae; genus Ruminococcus. The sequence continues at coordinate 38,522 of ONMB01000002.1, read as the reverse complement.
CCCTTATAGTAGACGAGCCGTCCGGTAAACAGCAGCTTTACGCTGTTCTTGTCGGTGCAGAGGTCAGAGAGAACGCTTCCCGCAGGCACCCTGAGGTAGGCTCCGGGCACTATGCCGTAGGGCACGATCCTGCATTTTTCCCTGTGATCCTTGAGGTAAGCCGAGCCCTCGATGTGTCCCTCGGTCGCCACGAGTATGCGATCAGCACGTTTCAGCAGGCTCTTCATAAAGGGCTTGTAGAACATCATCAGCTTCTTCTGCTTTACAACGTCGCTGTGCCACGATACGACCACTCTGCCCTTGTAGCCGGACAGCAGAAGCGCTGCGTCCGCAAGCGGAAAGGGTACATGGATATGCACAACATCGGCTCTCTTAGCCATTTTCCTGAATTTCCTGATGAAATCGAACGAAAGGGGACAGGAAAAATACGTTCCGAGACTCGCCGCGCGTGTGACGTCCACACCGTTCAGCTTCTCGCGGCAGCCCTTGCCCCTTCCGTCGCGGCAGACGAGCACCTTCACCTCAGCAGCCGGACAGACCTTGCCAAGCTCCTCGGAATACTGCCTTATAACGGTCTCTATGCCGCCGGTATGCGGATAGTAGGCTTTATTTACTTCAAGTATCCTGAGCCTGTTTCCGCTCATTTTCTCACCTCAGTATTCATATAGTTCGCCGTTGAATCCAACGCCCTTGTCATTCCAGCTGAGCTTCGGATTCGGCTTGTCGCTGTCGAAGATATAGCGGTAGACTACCCCCTTATCCTTGACATAGAAGTTATACTTTGTATTTCCGAACCAGTCGTCTTTTTCGACTCTGATGATATAATGATCCCCGTCAGGGCTCTTGATACGCTCCGGCTTGTCAAAATTTCTGAAGAGGAGCATCAGCGGAACGAGTATAGTCAGTCCAACTTCCAGACAGGCTGCCAGTACAGGAAGGACCTTCCTGAGCTTTGACTTGGGAGCTTCATCGGTATTTTTCTTCTTCCTGAGAAACATTAACAGCAGGATACCTATACACAGCCATGCGATAAAGTAAATTGCCAGATAGATATGGTTGCTGCTATGATCGCCGATAAATATCCTGCGGCTGCCTCTCTCAACTCTTTTTACAACAACTGCTCCTATAAGAGCGGCGGCTGCAATTACCTTCAGCACGGTTTTGAATACCTTCATCACATCAGCTCCTCATAGACGCTCCAGAGTATCTCCGCAGAGCGCTCCCATGTGAATGTTTTTGCGCGTTCGAGTCCGCGGGCGGAGAGGTCCTTTCTGAGAGCCTCGTCCTTGTAGAGACGGTAGAGTCCCTGAGCTATGCTCTTAACGGAAAATGCGTCGCATATCACAGCGCAGTCGCCTGTGACCTCGGGGAGGGAAGCCTCTCCGGAAGCCAGCACCGGTACTCCGCAAGCCATAGCCTCGAGCGGCGGCATACCAAAGCCCTCGTACAGCGACGGGAACACGAATGCCAGCGCTCCGCACATGAGCGGGTTCATATCCTCTGAGGGAACGTATTTCGTGAAAATGACCTTATCAGTGAGTCCGAGGCGCTCCACACGCGCAAATATGCCGTCGTAGAGCCAGCCCTTTCCGCCGGCAAGAACCAGCTTCGGACACTTCTCACCCAGCTTCTTCGCAAGGGCACTGTAAGCGCTGATAAGGCGTTCGAGGTTCTTTCGCGGCTCGATAGTTCCGAGGTAGAGGAAGTAGTCTCCCTCGATGCCCAGCGACTCCTTGACTGCCGGTATGCGCTCCGGTTCCTCACACGGGCGGAATTTCTCCAAATCGACGCCGCAGGGTACGACTCTTATCTTCTCCTCGTGCTGAGGGAAGTATTTCACTATCTCGCGCTTTGAGAATTCGGAATCGGTAACGATGATGTCGGCACGCTTCATCGACTTTTTCAGTCCGGTATTGAGCATCATCTTAGTTCTTCCGCGGACGGTCTCCGGGAAAGCCTTATAGACCATATCGTGTACGGTAACTACGGTCTTTCCGTGGACTCCCGGCGGCACGATATAGTTGAAAAAGTGCGTGATACCGGCAGTCTTGCCGAAGAAACGCGAATACGGCACCGGCACGAACGTCGAAGCCGCACGGTACATATATCCCGAAAAATGCACGAGCTGAGTCCTGATATTCTCACCTGCAAAGGGTGCGATGCGCTCCAATTTGATATGGTCGTCCTTGCGCGAAAAGAAATTGTAGGAATAGGTATTCTCCGGGTGCAGCTTTGCCAGAGCCATTGTCTGACCAGCCTCGCACCAGCCTATGCCTGTCATTCTGTCGCTTACGAGCGGTAATGCGTCGAACTGTATATCCACTTTGTCACCTCTTCCGGGGGAAATCCCCCTCTAACCTAAAAAGGGACGGACTTCTCCGCCCCTTTGCGTTAATTTCAGCCAACGATCTCCTTGACCTTGATCTCCTTTTCAACGCGGTCGAGGTCGTTCTTGACCATTCTCTCAACCAGCTCGGAGAATGAGATCTCTCTCTTCCAGCCCAGAACCTTCTCAGCCTTCTCGGGATTGCCGAGGAGGATGTCTACCTCTGCGGGACGGAAGAACTTCTTGTTTACCTTTACGATAGTCTTGCCGTTTGCCTTGTTGATACCGATCTCGTCAACGCCTTCGCCCTTCCACTCAACGTCGATGCCAACGTGCTTGAAAGCAGTCTCAACGAACTCGCGGACAGTTCTTGTCTCGTTTGTAGCGATAACGTAGTCATCGGGCTTATCCTGCTGGAGCATGAGCCACATAGCTCTTACATAGTCCTTGGAGTGGCCCCAGTCACGCTTGGAGTCCATATTTCCGAGCTCAACATAGTCCTGAACGCCCAGCTTGATACGAGCAACAGCGTCTGTGATCTTTCTTGTAACGAACTCGATGCCTCTTCTCTCAGACTCGTGGTTGAAGAGGATACCTGAGCAAGCGAACATACCGTAGCTCTCACGGTAGTTCTTTGTGATCCAGTGACCGTAGAGCTTAGCTACACCGTAGGGGCTTCTGGGATAGAAGGGAGTTGTCTCGCACTGCGGGATAGCCTGAACGAGACCGAACATCTCTGATGTTGAAGCCTGATAGAAACGGCACTCGGGCTTTACGATACGGATAGCCTCAAGCATATTTGTAACGCCGATAGCGTCGATATCAGCAGTACCGAGGGGAGTGTCCCAGCTTGTTGCAACGAAGGACTGTGCAGCGAGGTTGTATACCTCGTCAGCCTGAGAGATCTTCATAGCAGAAATAAGTGAAACAGGATCAGTCATATCAGCGTAGATAAGAGTTACCTTGTCCTTGAGGTGAGCGATGTTGCCGTAGTCAACGGTAGCCTTTCTTCTCCAGATACCGTAAACATTGTAGCCCTTCTCGAGAAGGAGCTCTGCAAGATAAGAGCCGTCCTGACCTGTAATTCCTGTGATAAGTGCATTTTTCATTATACTTTCTCCTTTATAAGTTGTTTAAAGACCTGAGTCCGGATTTATATGAGTTCGTTTCTGCCGTGCTCCTTGAGCTGGGCAATTACCTTCTTGACGTCCTGGGTATTGTTCTTGGAGCATACCAGAAGAACGTCGTCGGTATCAACGATGATGATATCTCTTGTACCGATAGCAGCTACGAGACGCTTTCCGCCGCAGATAGTAGTGCGCTTGGAGTCAACGGTGATAACGTCGCCGTCGATATAATTCTTGTCATCGTCGGTCTCGTTTATACGCTCAACAGCGAGCCAGCTTCCGACGTCGTCCCAGCCGAAGCTGCCGGGGATAGTGTAGATATTGCTTGCCTTTTCCATGATGCCGAAGTCGATGGACTCGGAGGTAAAGGCTGTAAACTCCTTTACAAGAGTTTCTGTGAACTTTTCTGTGCCGAATGCCTCGCCGATACGGAGCGCACCCTCATAGATGTCGGGCATGAACTCCTTGAGGTCAGTCATAATGGAGGATATCTTCCATACGAACATACCGCTGTTCCAGAGATACTTTCCGGAAGCGAGGTACTTCTTTGCGGTGGGGAGGTCGGGCTTTTCAACGAAGCGCTCGACTTCGTAAGCACTGCCGGCTTCCTTGCCGAAGTTGATGTAGCCGTAGCCTGTTTCGGGATATGTGGGAGTGATACCGATAGTGACGAGGTTCTTGCCCTCCTCGGCAACAGCCACAGCCTTTTTCAGGGTGCTGACATATATATCTTCATAGCCTATGAGGTGGTCTGAGGGGAGCACCAGCATAACTGCGTCGTCGTACTTTCTGCCGATAACGGCTGCCGCAAACGCGATACATGGAGCTGTATTCCTTGCGCAGGGCTCAGCGAGGATATTGTCCTCGGGAACCTCCGGGAGCTGCTCCTTAACGAGATCCTTATAAGCCGCATTGGTAACAATAAAGATGTCCTCTGCTTCAACCATAGGTCTAAGTCTGTTTACAGTCTTTCTTATCATGGTCTCGCCGTCAGATGTAAGTGAAAGGAACTGCTTCGGGCAGGAATTCCTGCTCTTTGGCCAGAAGCGTTCTCCTCTGCCGCCAGCCATGATAACTGCCGTGATCTTCATTCGTCATTCTCCTTTTTTTGCGCTGTTATTTGTAAACTCGGGCAGTATGCCCTCCTCTGTCTCCGCATTTGTCTTTCCCGGAAACAGCATAGTTTTCAGCGTCATAAGTATTATCTGAAGGTCCATGCGCACAGAGTAGTTCTCTATGTACATGAGGTCCATTTTCAGCTTGTCGTAGGGTGAGGTATCGTAAACGCCCGTTACCTGAGCGTAGCCTGTGAGACCTGCCTTGACTTTGAGGCGGTACTCGAATTCAGGCATTTCCTTCTTGTATTCCTCGGTGAGCTCCGGTCTTTCCGGACGCGGTCCCACCACGGACATATCGCCCTTGAGTATGTTCAGCAGCTGCGGGAACTCGTCTATCCTGAATTTTCTCAGTATTTTTCCCACGGGAGTGATACGGTCGTCCTCCTCGGAAGCGAGACGGGGTTTGCCGTCCTTTTCCGCATCGACTATCATGCTTCTGAACTTATAGACGTAGAATTCCTTGTGGTCGATAGTAAGGCGTTTCTGCTTATAGAGGACGGGACCTCTGTCGTAGAGCTTTACCGCGATAGCCGATATGAGCATAAAGGGCATAGCCGGGACGAGTGCGATAAGCGAGAAAACTATATCGAAGATACGCTTGACAAATCTCTGCTCAAAGTCAAGACCGTAGTTGCGGCAGAGAAGGAGCGGCGTATCGAAGAGGCGTATATCATCAGCGCCTCTGACTATTATATCCGAGATCTTCGGTGCGATGTAGGCGCGAAGAGAATTCTCGAAGCAGAATTTGAGGTAATCGTTGCGGAGCTCAGCCGGGATATCACAGATGATGACGCCCTCGTATTTCAGGAGCTGTTCCCTGATGATCTCCTCAGACTCGTTGATGCTCACCGATTCGCAGATCATATACTTATCCACGCGCTGGCTCATTTTCAGAACGAGTGCGGCAGCCTGATGGCTTCCGTAGAGTATTATGAGCTTTCTCGGCGGATAGAGTATAAAGTAGACCTTGCCTGTTATAAGCGTCCACAGGAAGATGAAGGCGAGATCAGCTACCGTCATAAAGAGGATAGGTGAGACCTCCATGAAATTTCTGCCGATAAGGCTTATCAGAAAATAGGTCACAACGTTCACGCAGACCATAGATATAGTCTGTGAATAGAGCATATCCGTTTTTTTCAGATAGCCCAGCTTAAAGCCGCCGTAGATCTTGAAGAAGAGTGCGGTAAGCAGGCAGTATATCGCTATGAGCACCCAGTTGCCTCGTCTGTAAAACGGCAGAACGATAGCGTTGACGTATGAATGATACCATACAAGCGCAAAAATACCTGTCAGAGCTCCGAGCAGCACCATCGCAGCACCGAAGGTGACAAATCGTTTATACAAGTCTCTTTTACTGTTCATAATATTCCGGACCGCTTTGTGAAACAGTCCATTGTAGTCTCCTTATATCTATATACAGCGTCTGCAAAAAGCAGACTCTACACTATTATACCAAATCCCTCCGCATATGTCAATACTTTAACGATTATAATTCGTCCATATGCGGACTTTTTTGAGTATAAAACAAAAAGTCCGGCTGGAAATCTGACCGGACTTTTCATATCTGTTAGCTATTAAGAACTTTTCAGCAGTTTATCTGAAATGGTTCTGTCTGCCGTCTCCCCAGAAGTATAAGTAACCTTCTGAGAAAGAACTGCGTTCATGGAAGTAAAGTCTTACTGCATTGTGAACGGCTTCTGTAACAGCTGAGATGTAGTCGCCGTTGAAAGCGTATGATTCACTTCCTGTAAATTGACCGGGCTGTGTGAGTACCTCGGTTATGGTATTCGGGAACAGACTGCTGTCCACTCTGTTCATGATTACCTCAACGACTTTAGCCTTTTCGTTCTCGGAGATCCAGTTTGAACCTGCCTCATGTGCAACAACGTTGCAGAGAACTACATACTCTTCGTCGGATATAGGAAGACTGATTCCGTCATCAACAGTCTCCTGCTCGTCTGCGGGAGCTTCTGTTTCTGATTCTGTCTCAGGTTCTGTTTCGGGCTCTGTGGGAGTTTCTGTTTCTGTTTCCTCCTCAGCAGGCTCTTCGGGTGCGGAGTCTTCAACGGGTGCCTCGGGCTCTGCGACGGGCTCGGGGGGAAGCTCCTCAGGTGTGTTTTCCTGTACCGCCTCAGTAACGATCTCGGGGGCGGTAGTTGTGGTAGTGGTTGTGGTTGTTTCTGCCGGAGCAGTTGTGGTGGTCAGCTCAATTGTGGTTGTAGCTGCCGTAGTTGTTACGATCGCGGTTGTAGTGCTAACAGAAGTTTGAATTGCAGCGACTGTCATCTCTTCACTTGCAGGCTCATCGATTTCCACCATATTGCTTGAATTTACATTCGGGGCTGCTTTATCAGCAACCAGGAGCCCACTGACAAGACATACAGCAATTGTGCCGAGAATAGTCGCCACGTTTTTTGCTTCTCTCATCTACTCATCCTTTCGTGAATTTGCGTCCCTCTTTCGGGGACGTGCTAATGATAACACAAACCGCAGAAAATGGCAATAGTTTTGAGAACGATTCCATTTTCAGCCTAAAAATGAAAGAGGAAAACGCGAGCAAAAGTGTAAAATAGCACATATTATATGTACTCAAAGTAAATTTTCTGTAAATTCACTATTAATAAATAAAAAGTAATAGCAACTAAAAATTACAGAAACGTTACAATCAGCACCATTTTGTGAATACGCAGAGTATAATTTTGCGTTAAAATCGTCACCATTATTACTCTGAAAAGCGTTTTTGTCAGCCCTCCGGAGAACCAACCTCCACAATTTATGCGCTTTTTCTGCTCTGTAAAATCATATTCAGATACTCTCAAAAAAATGACAAACCGGTTAAAATCTATACCGAATGGCATATTGTTTTTGCTGCCCAGAAACCTTTCAGATGCCGACCGCAATTTTTGGTCAAAGACACTTTTGACAGATATTTCACAGTCTCCGGAGCATAAAAAACAGGCACCCGAAGGTGCCTGTCCTTTATATGTTATAATAGTATACTCAGAATGCCATCTTTGCTTCGAGGTAAGCTACGAGGTCGTCGATAGCTACACGCTCCTGCTGCATTGTGTCACGGTCGCGGACTGTAACGCAGTTGTCCTTCTCAAGAGTATCGAAGTCGTAGGTGATGCAGAAAGGAGTTCCAATCTCGTCCTGACGGCGGTATCTCTTACCGATAGTACCAGCCTCGTCGAAGTCAACCATGAACTTCTTGGAGAGCATCTCGTATACTTCCTCAGCCTTGGGAGTGAGCTTCTTAACAAGCGGAAGAACTGCACACTTGAAAGGTGCAAGAGCCGGGTGGAAGTGCATTACTGTGCGGACTTCCTTCTTCTCGTTGCCGTTCTTGTCTGTGGAAACGATCTCCTCCTCATCGTAAGCCTCTGTAACGATAGAGAGGAAGAGTCTCTCAACGCCGAGTGAAGGCTCGATAACGTAAGGAATGTACTTCTCGTTGGTCTCAGGATCGAAATACTCGAGAGACTTGCCGCTGGTATTGATGTGCTGAGTGAGGTCGTAGTCGGTTCTGTCGGCAACGCCCCAGAGCTCGCCCCAGCCGAACGGGAAGAGGTACTCGAAGTCTGTTGTAGCCTTTGAATAGAAGCAGAGCTCCTCCTGATCGTGGTCGCGGAGACGGAGGTTCTCATCCTTGAGTCCGAGGCTGAGGAGGAAGTTCTTGCAGTAGCTTCTCCAGTAGTCGAACCACTCGAGGTCTGTACCGGGCTTGCAGAAGAACTCAAGCTCCATCTGCTCGAATTCGCGTACACGGAAGATGAAGTTTCCGGGAGTGATCTCGTTACGGAATGACTTGCCGACCTGTGCAACGCCGAAGGGGACCTTCTTACGGGTAGTTCTCTGAATGTTTGCGAAGTTTACGAAGATACCCTGAGCAGTCTCCGGACGGAGATAAAGCTCGGACTTGCTGTCCTCAGTTACGCCCTGGAATGTCTTGAACATAAGGTTGAACTGGCGGATATCTGTGAAGTTGTGCTTGCCACAGTTCGGGCAGGCGATGTTGTGCTCCTTGATGTAGTCCATCATCTTCTCGTTGGACCAGCCTGCAACGTTTGTACCATCGAAGTCCTCGATGAGGTTGTCGGCACGGTGACGTGTCTTGCACTCCTTACAGTCCATGAGAGGATCGGAGAAGCCGCCGATATGTCCGGAAGCTACCCATGTCTGGGGATTCATAAGGATAGCGGAATCGAGGCCGACATTGTACTTGTTCTCCTGAACGAACTTCTTGAGCCAAGCCTTCTTGATGTTGTTCTTGAGCTCAACGCCCAGCGGACCGTAGTCCCATGTATTTGCGAGACCGCCGTATATCTCAGAGCCGGGATATACAAAGCCCTTTGACTTACAGAGCTCAACGATCCTGTCCATAATCTTTTCATTGTTTTTCAGCATAAAAAAACCTCATTTCGATGTTTTGTCCGGGAGCCCGGAAGTAATTATCTATTATATTGTAAGATAAAATGCAGGAATTGTCAAGAGGGTAACGATCAAAACTTCTTCCGGCTCGCTTTATACTATTATAATAGTATATACAGAAGTCAGATCGCAGGGGCGTACTTGTCGTTTGGAATTGTAACACGGAACGCCGTGTGGTGCCGGTGTCCAGTGGACACCTCTGCGAAGCAGAAGCACCGACCGAGGTCCCTGCGGCGACTGACATACATTTCTGTTATTCCCGGGCATCGAAACGCCACCCCTGCGATCTGACCTCTGAACACTGATTTATGTATATCACAAAGCGCATCTTGATAGCAAAAATTGTCTAAAACGCCGAAAATGTATAAAACCCTTGACAAAGCTGCATAATAGTGATAAATTATAATTAGCACTCAAAGAGTGAGAGTGCTAAAGACCGGAGAGGAGTGAGTTTACAATGGACGAAAGAAAATTGAAGATACTCGCCGCTGTGGTCGACGAATACGTCAGGACCGGCGAGCCGGTCGGCTCCAAGGTCATCTCAAAGCTCGACAACATCAAGGTATCGTCTGCGACCATACGAAACGATATGGCTGCTCTCGAACAGATGGGCTACCTCGAACAGCCACATACCTCCGCCGGAAGAATTCCTACTTTCGCCGGTTACAGGCTGTATATCGACGAGCTTATGACGCTGCCTGACCTCCCAGATGAGGAAAAAACAAGACTGGACGGTCTCCTCGGTGACAAGGATACCCCGGAGGAACTGCTCGTGCAGAACGCCGCTGCCGCACTTACCGAAATAACTCAGTGCGCTGCCGTGGTAACAAACTCCGCTCCGAGGTTTTCAGTCATTTCCAAGGTCGAGGTCATACCAACCGGCAAAAGGCTCTATGTGATACTCCTCATCACTTCAAACGGCAGTATCAAAAATAAGGCCTGCCGCCTCGAATTCGACCTCAGCCACGAACAGCTTGAATTCTTTACACATTATATAGAAGAAAACCTCAACGGCGTTTCCGTAGAACAACTCTCAGAGGAAATGTTCGATAAGATGGTAGCCGCCGTAAGTGCATATATGGTATCGCTTTCACCGCTTGTCAAAGGCATTTGTGAGCTCTCGGAGGACCTCCGTCAGCAGGAACTTACCCTCAGCGGCAGCGAAAAACTCCTCTCCTGTGAGGAGCTCGATAAAATGGAGGTTGTCCGCTTTATCGAACACAAAAACCAGCTCTCGGATATGCTGGAGGATACGTTCAGCGGTATTCAGGTGAAATTCGGTTCCGAGTCCGACAGCTTCGCTATCGGAAATTCGAGCCTTATCGTTTCAAAGTACCGCAAGGACGGCAAGGAAGCCGGTTCTCTCGGAGTTATCGGTCCGATGAGAGTTGACTATAAAAAGATAATCCCTTATGTCGATTACCTGACTCAGAAGATCTCTTATCTGATGTCCGGCAGCGACGATGACATAGTTTCAGGTGCGGCTGACGAGACCGTACCAAAGACATAGGAAAGGAGAACACAAAGTGGAAGAAAAAAATATCCCCAATGAACAGGAAGCTGCTCAGGAGAACGAGGAGACTGCCGTTGAGATCAACGAGGAACTCATCGAAAAGGCTGTCGAAGCTGCCGCAAACAGCGAGTCTTCCGACGAGGACGACGCCGTAAGCGAATACAACGACGCTGCTTCGCAGTTCGCAGAGCTCGAAGAAGCCCTCAACGAAGCCAATGACAAGTACCTCCGCCTCTACGCTGAGTACGATAATTACCGCAAGCGTACTGCAAAAGAAAAAAATGAGACCTATCAGAACGCTTCTGTAAAGTGCATCGAAGAGCTCCTTCCCGTTGTTGACAGCTTTGAAAGAGCTATAAACGCCGACTGTACCGACGAGAATTTCAAGAGCGGTATGCAGATGATATTCGGTCAGATCAAGGACTTCCTCTCCAAGATGAACGTCACTGAGATCGAAGCTCTCGGCGCTGAATTCGATCCGAATTTCCACAATGCTATCCAGCAGCAGGACGGTACGGACTATGCCGCAAATCACGTCTGCGCCGTTTATCAGAAGGGCTATATGCTCGGCGATAAGCTGGTAAGACCGGCTATGGTAGCTGTGGCAGTTTAGCCGATCAATGATCGCAGATCACCCAAAATCATCAATCAAAAACAATTAAATCCGTCCGCAATGCCGGACACCACCAGCTGAACGCTGATGGCTTATAGATCAGGAGGAATTTATTATGAGCAAAATTATCGGTATCGACCTTGGTACAACTAACTCTTGCGTAGCCGTTATGGAAGGCGGTAACGCAGTCGTTATCCCTAACAGCGAGGGCGCAAGAACTACTCCTTCAGTAGTCGCTTTCACAAACAACGGCGAGCGTCTCGTTGGTCAGGTCGCTAAAAGACAGGCTATCACAAACCACGACAGAACAGTTTCTTCTATCAAGAGACACATGGGTTCTGATTATAAAGTTACTATCGACGACAAGAAGTATACTCCTCAGGAAATATCTGCTATGATCCTCCAGAAGCTCAAGGCTGACGCTGAGGCTTACCTCGGAGAGACCGTAACAGAAGCTGTTATCACAGTTCCTGCTTACTTCACAGACTCCCAGAGACAGGCTACTAAGGACGCAGGTCAGATCGCAGGTCTCACCGTTAAGCGTATCATCAACGAGCCTACCGCAGCTGCTCTCTCCTACGGTATCGACAAGGAAGAGGAGCAGACCGTTATGGTTTACGACCTCGGCGGCGGTACATTCGATGTTTCTATCATCGAAATGGGCGAAGATGTTCAGCAGGTTCTCGCAACAGCCGGTAACAACCGTCTCGGCGGCGACGACTTCGACCAGCGTATCATCAACTGGATCGTTGAGGAGTTCAAGAAGGCTGAGGGCATCGACCTCTCACAGGATAAGATGGCTGCTCAGAGACTCAAGGACGCTGCTGAAAAGTCCAAGATCGAGCTCTCATCTACTACAACTTCAAATATCAACATTCCTTTCATAACTGTTGACGCTTCAGGTACTCCTAAGCACCTCGACCTCACTCTTACACAGGCTAAGTTCAACGAGCTCACTGCTGACCTCGTTGAGGCTACTATGGGACCTGTTCGTCAGGCTCTCAGCGACAGCGGACTCCAGATCTCCGAGATCAACAAGGTCCTCATGGTCGGCGGTTCTTCAAGAATTCCTGCTGTTCAGGAAGCTGTCAAGAAGCTCATCGGCAAGGATCCCTTCAAGGGCATCAACCCTGACGAGTGTGTTGCACTCGGTGCTGCTTACCAGGGCGGCGTTCTCGGCGGCGACGTTAAGAACGGTCTGCTCCTCCTCGACGTAACTCCGCTTTCACTCGGTATCGAGACTGCCGGCGGCGTTTGCACAAGAATGATCGAGAGAAATACTACTATCCCGACCAAGAAGTCTCAGGTATTCTCCACCTACGCTGACAATCAGCCTGCCGTCGACATCAACGTTCTCCAGGGTGAGCGTGAGTTCGCAAGAGACAACAAGCAGCTCGGTACATTCCGTCTCGACGGCATCGCTCCCGCTCCGAGAGGAATCCCTCAGATCGAAGTTACTTTCGATATCGACCAGAACGGTATCGTTCACGTTTCCGCTAAGGACCTCGGTACAGGCAAGGAACAGAACATCTCTATCACAGCTTCTACAAATATGTCCAAGGAGGACATCGACAAGGCTGTCAAGGAAGCTGAGCAGTACGCTGCTGAGGACAAGAAGCGCCGTGAACAGGTTGATAACAAGAACGAAGCTGAGAACCTCGTATTCCAGTGCGAGAAGGCTCTCACAGACTTCGGCGACAAGGTGTCTGCTGACGAAAAGGCAAATATCGAGTCAAAGTGTGCTTCACTCAAGTCCGCTATCGAGGCTGAGAACCACGACGAGATCAAGACTCTCAAGGAAGAGCTCCAGAAGGCATTCTACGATCTCTCCGCTAAGATCTACCAGCAGGCTAACCCCAACGGCGGTGCAGGAATTGATCCTTCACAGTTCGCTAACATGGGTGGAGCTGCTCAGGCAGACAACGGCGGCAATAACGGCGGCGACGATGTAGTTGACGCTGACTTCACAGAGGTCTGATAAATAACAATAAAACATCATAAAAAGGGCGAAACTTGTTTCGCCCTAATGGTGTATTTATAAAAATGGTGTGCGGAATAAAAGCTCCGGCTCGCAAGATGTATCAGCGTTGAAGCCTGCGGAGCTCTCCGCCGTTATAGTATTTCACCCTGAATGGGGCCCCAAAGGGTTGTTAACCCTTTGTCAGATCAAGGGCTGTCAGCCCTTGCAAGGTAACTTCCCACAGTGTGGGGAGAAGTCAGCGAAGCTGACAGAGGGACGGCGCAGTAAGCGTGGGACAGCGTCCCACATTTTCACAAAGCGCTCCGCAAAGGGTGAATTTAAAAACAGTCCAATGGACTGTTTTTAAAGAGGGAACGCCCTGCAAGTGAGGGCGTTCCTTCAATAATAATATTCAGAAAATTTCAGGAGACAGCGAGAAATCGCGGACGTTACCGCAGATTGGAGAAATAATATGGCTGAAAACAAAAGAGATTACTACGAGGTGCTCGGCATAGAAAAGGGCGCTTCTGAGGACGAGATCAAAAAAGCCTTCCGTAAAAAGGCAAGAGAAAATCACCCCGACCTCCACCCAGATGATCCCTCATATGTTGAGAAATTCCAGGAGATAAACGAGGCAAACGAGGTGCTCTCCGATCCCGAAAAACGTGCGCGCTATGACCAGTACGGTCACGCAGGCGTTGATCCCAACTACGGCGGCGGCGAAGGCTTCGGCGGTATGGGCGGCTTCGGCGACATCGGCGATATCCTCGAAAATATTTTCGGCGGCGGTTTCGGCTTCGGCGGAGGTGCTACACGCGGAAATACCGCTAACGCTCCGAGAAGAGGCTCCGATCTTCAGGAAAACATCACCCTCACCTTTATGGAAGCCTGCAACGGCAAAAAGGTCGAGCTCAAGGTCAACCGTATGTGCAACTGTGAGGCTTGTAACGGTACAGGTGCCGACAAGGGAACTTCTGCCGAGATCTGTCAGGACTGTCAGGGCAGAGGTACTATCAAGACCACTCAACGTACTCCTTTCGGCGCTATCTCCTCAACAAAGCCCTGCCCCCACTGTTCAGGAAAGGGCAAGATCATCAAGAACCCCTGCCCCAAGTGCCGCGGCATAGGCAGAGTAAGAGTTCAGAAAACTGTAAATATCGACGTGCCGGCTGGTGTTGCTGACGGACAGACTCTCAGAAGCAGCGGTATGGGCGACTGCGGTATCAACGGCGGTCCTTCCGGCGATCTCCTCATAAACGTTTTCGTAAAGCCCCACCCGATGTTCAGAAGAGAGGGCTACGACATATACTGCGACGTCCCCGTTACTTATACAGAAGCCGTTCTCGGTGCTGAGATAACCATTCCCACTATCGACGGCGATGAGAAGTACACTCTCAGCGAGGGCACACAGACCGGAACCGTTTTCCGCTTCAAGGGCAAGGGCGTCAAGAAGCCCCACCGTACAGAGCGCGGCAACCAGTATGTAAAGGTTTATGTTGAAGTTCCCAAGAACCTCAGCAAAAAACAGAAGGATCTGCTCAAGGAGTTCGAGGACTCCCTCACCGAAAAGAACTACGCTAAGCGCCAGAGCTTCTTTGAAAAGCTCAAATCCAAGCTCAGCTGATATATCCCGACCTGCTGTATGTGCGGCAGGTCGGCTTTTAATAAGGAGTAAATATGTTTGAACAGGACTATATTCTGCGGCAGATACGGGAGATCTCAAAGCTCCTTGCAAATCTGACTCTTAAAGCAGAGGTGAACTCAATTGCCGCTGAATTGCCACAGGAGACGCGGGAAAAGGTCGATGATCTGATAAACAAGGTCAAAAACGGCAAAGCTCAGGAAGCAGTCGATGAACTTGACCGCATTTCAGACGACAATACCAAGGAAAACCTTTTGCTCGGTCTTGAATTTTACTCACGTCTGAGCGATATGGACGAAATCATCTTTCAGAGTGCCGCTTACAGTCTTATCAGAGCGAAAAAGGACTTTGAACGCTTTGCCGAGAAATTCGGTATGAAGCAGATGACGAATCTCTATTTCGGAGACGATGACGAATAAGTATAAAACCTCCCTTTCCGCAGATAATACTGCAAAGGGAGGTTTATTTTATGATAGAAAAAGACACTATAAAGCTGCTCCGCGAATGTGACGCCGGAGTCAAAATGGGTATGAGCGCGATCGACGACGTTATGGATCACGTCAAAAGTGAAAAGCTCCGGAGTCGTCTGCTCGAGAGCCGCAGCGAAAATGAAGCCATAAACAGCGATATACAGTCGCTTCTGACGGAATACCACGACGAGGGCAAGGAGCCTCCGGCAATGGCGAAGAGCATGGCGTGGCTGAAAACAAAAACTCAGCTCACTCTCGAAAACTCCGACAGCACAGTTGCCGAGCTCATCACGGACGGCTGCAATATGGGCATAAAGTCCATTAACCGTTACTGCAACCAGTACAAGGCTGCCGATGAGCGTTCCAAGGGCATTGCCAAGCGCATTATCGGTACCGAGGAACGTCTCGCGTTTGACCTGAGAGGCTTTCTGTAAACAGCAAGGGCGGATAATATCCGCCCTTTAATATTAATATCTGTTGTAAGGATCACTGCTGTTATTGTTGTTGTTCGGTCCGCCATAGTTGTTCATATTGTTCGGTCCGCCGTAGTTGTTGAACGGTGACGGAGGCGTTCCGTGAAGCTGTTCCGCGGAAGGTCCCCACTGGTTCTCGTCGGGTGAACCCGGCTGACAGTACCAGTAAAGCAGCACAAATGCGCCGAAACAGGTGAGGTTTATCAGCCACCACCAGCCGCTCTTGCCAATGTCGTGGAGACGTCTTACTGCCGCTGACATAAGCGGTATAAAGAGCACTATTCCCACTATATAGCTGAAATATTTCGTAAAGAAGAAGTTTCCCCAGCTTGCCACGACACCAACAATGAAGTTGAACAGGTAGCCAAACCAGTATTCGCTTCGGGTAGAACGTCCGCTGAAATTGAAAAAGTTCGAGAAATAGAGCTTTACAGCCGATACGAAGTCAACGTACATAGGGCTCTTCAGCTCGCCGGTCTGAGGACCGGTGGGTATCCTGTTCTGCCATTGTGGCTGAGGCTGCTGCACCGGGGGCTGACCGAACTGGGGTGCTTCAGCAGAGTAGTTGTTTTGTCTTGCGCCGCATTCTTCGCAGAATTTGGCATTGTCGAGGAGCGTTGCTCCGCAGTATGGACAGATCATATTTTCCTCCTGTCAGACGGCTGTGCCGATCTTTTCGCCGAATTTTACTACTGTCTCTATCCCCTCAGAAGAATTCCTGAGGATATCGCTGTCTATCTTAGCCGCGCCCTTTTCGAGCAGCAGCACTATCGTTGAACCGCCGAACTCAAACCTGCCCTTCTCCATTCCGCGGTATATCCTTGCTTCATGGTGGTTATTGCAGATGCGTCCGACCATCATGGCTCCTACCTCTACCTGCACAACATCGCCGAAATTATTGGTATGCAGCGTGGTATACTCGCGGCAGTTGCGCTTGTAGATGTTGTACTTTTCGAGCGCTATGGGGTTGACTGTGTGGAGCTCGCCGGGAATGTAGGTATTGCCGGTCTTGATACCGCCGTCGATGTAGCAGTAGCGGTGGTAGTCGTCCACCTCGAGCCTGAATATCAGGCACAGACCGCCGCTGTAACGCTTCGCCATGAACTTATTGTTCAGCAGGTCGGAAACGCGGTAGCGCGAGCCCTTGATACGGAAGGTACGCCTGCCGTCTATACGATAGACGGTCAGCTTAGAATCACAGGGGCTTATGAGGTGCTCCGGCGTCATATCCACGGGACGCTTGCCCGGTCTTATCCTGCGCGTGAAGAAGTCGTTGTAGGAGCGGAACTTCCTGTTCTCAAACTGCGACATATCTATGCCGCCGCGTCTGATAAAAGGCTTTATCAGCGGCTTTGAGAGCGGAGAGTCCATAAATGCTCCGGCAGTCTTTGAAAGCACCGGTGCGGTGAGGAGCTTGAGCATTGCTCTTCCGCCTGCCGAGCCGTAAAGACCTTTCAGCAGCTTGTTCTGTTTTTCATTCGTGACGATGAGCTCGCCGTTTCTGTTCTTTATCATAATGACCTCAGAGTCTTGCGTTTGCAAGCATGAGCTTGATACGGTTTTCCTGATTAACTCGTGTAGCGCCGGGGTCGTAGTCTATCGCAACGATATTCGCATTGGGGTTATCCTGCTTGATAGCTCTGGACATACCCTTTGCGACGATGTGGTTCGGCAGACAGCCGAAGGGCTGTGTACATATGATGTTCTCAACGCCGGACTTGGCAAGTGCAGCCATTTCAGCCGGTATCAGCCAGCCCTCACCCATGACTACGCCCTGATTTATGTACTTGTCAGCGAGTTTGCGCAGGTACTCGAAGTCGTGGAGCGGCTCGAAGCTGCCCTGCTCCTTCATGACCTTGATGAGCTCCTTCTGCTTTGCGTAGAGCAGCTTGTAGCCCATTTTGTACGCGAAAGACATCTTGTTGTGGTTGTCGTAGATGTCAGCGTCGTTGAAGGTACCGGCTGCGCAGTACATAACGAATTCGAGCAGCGACGGTACTACCGGCTCGCAGCCCTCGGAAATAAGGAAGTCCTCGAGGTGATTGTTTGCGAGCGGAGAGTATTTAACGTATATCTCGCCGACTATGCCGACCTTTATCTTCTTCTCACTGCTGAGCTCTATCGAAGCGAAATCGTTGAGTATATCGCGGTATATCTTCTTGGTCTTGAGGTACTTCTTTTCCTTCTTGCGGAAGATATTGCCCATACGGTTCTGCCACTTGTCGAGCATCTTCTTTGAGTCGCCCTTGTGGACTTCGTATGCGCGGCACTTATTGTAGCAGGTCATCAGCAGGTCACCGTAGAGGACTGCGTGGAGCAGCTTTACGAACATCGCCGGCTTTATCCTGAAAGCGCTGTCCTTTTCGAGACCGCTGAAGTTGAGCGATACTACCGGCACCTGCGGGTAGTTCTTGTCAACAGCCTTTCTCAGCAGGTGGATATAGTTTGAAGCACGGCAGCCGCCTCCGGTCTGTGTAATGAGGAGAGCGACCTTGTTGACGTCGTACTTGCCGCTGTTGAGGGCGTCCATGAACTGTCCTATTACCAGCAGAGCCGGATAGCAGGCATCGTTGTGGACGTTCTTGAGTCCCTCGTCAACGACTGCACGGGAATCGTTCTGGAGGAGCTCCATTTTATAGCCCTCCGCTTCAAATATCCTGCACAGCATTTTGAAGTGGATAGGCAGCATATCGGGAACGAGGATAGTATGAGTTTTTATCATATCCTCGGTGAATTTAGCGTATTCTGGCATTTTATTACCTCCGGTGTGGTTATTCCGTTATCGCAGTATTTCCGTCATTTGCGGGCTGCGGAACTCCGCCCCTGCAATTCTGACTTTTTACTTCTGCTCCATTGCCGCAACAAGGCTTCTGAGACGTATCCTTGCCGCACCGAGATTGTTTATCTCGTCGATTTTAAGCTGTGTGTAGAGCTTGCCCTTGCTTTCAAGGATATTGCGCACCTCATCGCCGGTAACGGCGTCAATGCCGCAGCCGAACGAAACGAGCTGTACAAGCTGCATATCAGGCTGTGTGGTAACGTAGTTGGCGGCACGGTAAAGTCTCGAATGATATGTCCACTGGTTGAGAACTCCGAGCTTGGGAGTCTTTGCGAGCGGAGCAACGCTGTCCTCGGTGACTACCGCCATACCGAGACTCGTTATCAGCTTGTGGATACCGTGGTTTATCTCCTTATCAACGTGGTAGGGACGTCCGGCGAGCACGATTATATTGCGCTTTTCGGCACGAGCCTGCTCGATTATCTCCCTCGCCTTGTTGGAAATGTCGGTGAGATAGCGGTCCATAGCCTCATAAGCCTTATCGACAGCGTCCGGTATCCTGCCCTTGATGTTGTACTTCGCAAGAGCCTTTGACAGAACGTTTATGACGTTCTTGCGGATATTGAGATCCATATAGGGGTGAATGAAATTGTTATTGTTGAGACGCGGGTTGTTTGCGAGGAGGAGCTCCGGATAGTAAGCAACGACAGGGCAGTTGAAGTGGTTATCGCTCTCGCCCTCGTCGATGTTGTAGCTCATACAGGGGTAGAAGATGAAGTCAACGCCCTTGTCGAGGAGGTTCTCAATGTGACCGTGGGACAGCTTTGCCGGGTAGCAGACCGTATCCGAGGGGATAGTGTGCTGTCCGAGGTAGTACATCTGGCGCGAGCTCTCATCGGAAATGACAGTCCTGAAGCCGAGCGTCGTGAACAGCATATGCCAGAACGGGAGCTGCTCGTAGAAGCTGAGCGTCAGCGGAAGTCCCACTGTACCGCGGTACTTGCGCGGCTGATGAGTCTTTACGACATTGAGGAGACTGTCATATTTATATTCATAGAGGTTGGGTATCTTGTTCTTTACCGCAGCGCCGCCGCCCTTTTCGCAGCGGTTTCCGGAGATGAAGCGGCGTCCCTTGCCGAAGTTGATGATATTCAGCTGGCAGTGAGCAGTACAGCCGTTGCAGTTCACTGAGCGCGATGTATAGGCAAATGTCTCAAGTTCATCAGCGGAGATGAGTCCGGACTTCTCTCCGACAGCCCTCTCCTTTGCATAGAGTGCGCAGCCGAAAGCTCCCATAAGACCGGATATGGCCGGACGGATAACGTCCCTGCCCATTTCCTTCTCGAATGAACGGAGCACCGCGTCATTGAGGAAGGTTCCGCCCTGAACGACGATGTTCTTTCCGAGCTCGTCGGGGGATTTCGCACGGATAACCTTATAAATTGCGTTCTTGATGATAGAGCTGGAAAGACCGGCGGAGATGTCCTCAACAGTAGCGCCGTCCTTCTGAGCCTGCTTTACGGAGCTGTTCATAAACACGGTACAGCGCGAGCCGAGGTCAACAGGGTGCTCAGCGAAGAGTCCGAGACGGGAAAATTCCGCGATATCATAGCCGAGAGCCATTGCGAATGTCTGTATGAACGAGCCGCAGCCCGATGAACAAGCCTCGTTGAGCATAATGCTGTCGATGCTCTTGTTCTTTATCTTGAAACACTTGATGTCCTGACCGCCGATGTCGATGATGAAGTCGACGTCCGGACAGAAGTAAGCTGCTGCCTTGAAGTGCGCAACTGTTTCAACGATGCCGTGATCGACGGAAAGTCCGGACTTTATGAGGTCCTCGCCGTAGCCTGTTACAGCCGAGCCTCTGATAGTGATGTCGGGGTTCATCTCAGCGTAGATGCGCTTGAGCTGGTCGGCTATCTTGTCGAGGGGCTGTCCCTGATTTGAGGAATAGTGGTGGTAGAGGATACGTCCGTCGTCGGTTATGAGTACGAGCTTTGTTGTTGTTGAACCGGCGTCGATACCGAGGTAGGCATCGCCTGTATATGTACGGATATCGGCATATCCGAGGTCAAAGCGCTTGTGTCTGCTGATGAATTCATCGTACTCTGCCTGTGAACGGAAGAGCGGTTCGCCGGTAACGATGTCGTCCGAAGCCTTAGCCGAAACTATCTTGCCTATAAGCTCGTCTATCTTGTAGGGATCAGCGGAGGAAGCTGCATATATCGAGCAGCCGTAAGCTACAAAGACCGGTGCTTCGTCCGGGAAAACAGCGTGTTCCTCATCAAGACCGAGACTCTTGACGAAAGCCTTTCTGAGTCCCTTGAGGAAGAAGAGCGGACCGCCGAGGAAGAGTACCTTGCCCTCGATAGAGCGTCCCTGAGCGAGACCTGAAACGGTCTGGTCAACGACAGCCTGGAAGATACTTGCGGAGATGTCCTCACGTCTTGCGCCCTGATTGAGAAGGGGCTGAATGTCGGACTTTGCGAAAACTCCGCAGCGTGAAGCGATAGGGTAGACCTTCTGAGCGTGAAGTGAGAGCTCGTCAAGCTCGTCCGCAGTTATACCGAGGAGAGTAGCCATCTGGTCGATGAAAGCGCCCGTACCGCCGGCACACGAGCCGTTCATACGCTGCTCAACGCCGCCTGTGAGAAAGATTATCTTAGCGTCCTCGCCGCCGAGCTCGATAACAGCATCAGCGTCGGGCTGCTTCTGTTTTACTGCGAGAAAAGCGGCGTGGACCTCCTGAACGAAGGCGATGCCGGCAGAATTAGCAAGACCGAGTCCTGCTGAGCCCGTGATGCAGACCTTGAATTTCTCATCGGGATAGTCAGCCTGTATCAGCTTGAGCTGTTCTGTAACAGTCTCCTTGACCTTTGAAAGGTGGCGCTGATACTTGGAATAGAGTATATTTCCGTTTTCGTCTGTTATGACAGTCTTTACCGTAGTGGATCCGACGTCGATACCAAGAGAATAGTTATTCGCCATAGTACACCTCTGAATTATATGTCAGCTTATTATATACGCAATATTATACATTATTATTATACTACAATCCGTGAAAAAAATAAAGCGGAAAAAGGCGGAATTTGACGAAACGCCAAAAAATTGGACATTTAGCTGCAATTACTGTGTATTTTAGTGATATAACTGTACGAAAAACAGCACTCTTTCCAAACCGGAAGAAGGAAACATTCAGGGAGCTAAAATATACAAATTGTAGATTTTTCGAGAGATTTTGACGTTTTAAGGTAAAAAGAATTAATATGTCAAAAATGAATAAATTAAAAAATATTCGCCTGTTGTACGCTAGCACCTCAATTATAAGGCTATTTACCGCAGTTTACGGATATTCGGCACTCAAATATACAAATCGTATATTTTTGAGCCGTTTTTTACTGCTTCCAATTCACGTTTTTACCAAACAACATGGCTTTCTGTTGTACATTTGCACGATTTTACGCGGTTTACAAAATATTCACAAATTATTCTCATGATTTACAAATTGTTATAGTATAATCTAAGTATAGAAAACAGAGAAAAAGAAATACATCTGCAAACGCTTTACAAAAAGTAAACTCAAGGAGGTGCTGTTATGAAAAAGGCTATCGCATTATTAATGTCAATCATAATCACAGGTGGGGCTGTGCCGGCAGCACAGTTTCTTGATCCGACTACAACAGTAACCGCTAAGGCTGCTAACTGGTGTGGAGATTACGACGACGATATTATAAAGATGAATCTTTACGACGACGGTCATGCTGAAGTTACCGAGTGTAAAAAAGACGTAACTGGTACTGTCGTTGTTCCTGAAATGACAAGCTCCGGTCATTTTGTTACAATGGTAAACGACGCTGCATTCAATGGTTGTGAAAATGTAGAAAACATAGTTCTTCCCGATACTATCAAAACTATCGGTAAAGAAGCATTCGGTTCATGCAAGAGCCTCAAGGACATAGACCTCTCAGACAACCTCACTGCTATAAGCGACACAATGTTCTACGGCTGCGAATCACTCAAGAGCATCGAAATACCTGAAACCGTTAATTCTGTCGGAACAGGTGCTTTCTGGAACTGCACAAGACTCAGAAAGGTCAATATCCCCGAAGGCGTTAAGGATATCAACTATATGACATTCGCCGGAACTATGCTCACTTCTATCACTCTCCCCAAATCCGTTCAGAGAATAAGCCGCTCCGCATTCGACGACTGCGGTTACCTCAAATCTATCACTATCATGAACCCCGATTGTCTCATCGGAGTATTTGATACAAGAGAAGACATCAATACCAAAGACGGTTCCGAATCAGGATACGATATCTTCAATAAAAACATTGATTGCATGACTATCTACTGTGAGCCCGGTTCTACTGCATCTGAATACGCAAACGACAAAGGCATTAGCAAAGATAATACAGAGAACGTTACTTCTACCACTTCTACAACTACAACTACAACTACAACAACTTACAAGCCCACAGCTGAAGGCTTTGTAATCAGAATGTACAACATCGCTCTCAACCGCAATCCTGATCCCGCTGGTCTCAAGAGCTGGACAACTCAGCTCAACAACCGCCAGAAGACAGCTGCTGACATCATCTCTGCATTTTTCAACTCCAAGGAATACCAGGGCAGAAAGAAGACTTCCGAGCAGATGGTCATAGACTGCTACAAGGCAATGCTCAACAGAGCTCCCGACGCTAAGGGCAAGGCTGACTGGGCTAAGAAGCTCGACACAGGTATGACAATAAACGCAGTCTGCAAGGGTATCGTAGGAAGCCAGGAATTCAAGAACGTATGCAAGACATACGGTATCACTCCCGGCACAATAACTATAAAGTACGCAAGAGACGAAAATTACGACAGAACTGCATTCGTATACAGACTTTATCAGAACTGCCTCGGCAGAACTCCCGACGCAGCAGGTCTCGAAAACTGGTGCAAGAAGCTCAAGAGCGGCACAACTGGTGCTCAGGCAGTCAAGGGCTTCTTCACAAGTAAGGAATTCACAGGCAGAAAGATCTCCAACCGCACATTCGTAGATACCGTTTATCGCACAATGCTCGGCAGAACAGGCGACACAAACGGACTCAACAGCTGGACAAAGCAGCTCAACAGCGGCAAAACTCGCATAAACGTTATCAACGGTTTCCTCTTCAGCGGCGAGTTTAAGAACGCTTGCGCTAAGGCTGGCATAAAGGTTGGCAACAAGATCTGACAAATATGACAACAACATTGCAGATGTTCTAATTTCATCCACCTCCTAACAACAAGCAAGAAAGGAACGCAGTATGGTCAACATACTGCGTTCCTTTTGAAAAATAGAACAGCCGCAGCATTATGCCGCAGCTGTCTTGACATATATCATTCCTGAGCTTCTGTCTCCTCAGCCTGAGTCTCGGGCTGAGTCTCAGCAGGAGCATTCTCCGTTTCAGGTGATACCCTTTCGTCCTTGTAGACTGTCACGATAAATCCGGTAGAATTGTTTCCTGAAATATCATACTTATATCCCGAAGGAACAGGTACCATTGTTTCTTCTGAGCCGTCATCGGAGGGTACAAAGTATACCTCAATATTCTTGCCGCCGTCAACGGTAAACTCAAGGTGTTCGCCGTTGTAGGGGTGTTCCTCGACGAGCTTCTCGTATTCCTCGAGACAGATGCCGTTCTTAGCCATATAGAACGCATGAGGAACTCCTACATAGCGGAAGTGCCACGGCTCGTACTGTATCTTTGTTATATCAGCCTTATTCTCGGGATATCTGAGAATGAAGCCATATTTCCAGCAGTTTCCGTTGAACCACGAATAATCTCCTGTGCCGTCATAATCGGCATAGTGGTCATCGTAATATAACGAAAAGTCAAACGCATAACCGGTCTCGTGCTCACTGAAACCCGGCTTTGCAACTCTTGTGGACTCCTCTGAACCGGTCTCGGCAAGGTCAGCCTCATAGAGCTGCTGCTGGAAAGCAGTTGTGCGGTAAGAACCGTAGATAACAAGGGTATTGAGATGATACTGATCATAGAAAGCCTTTATCATATCCGCCATAGGACCGTAGGTCTCACGGAGAATAGAATAGGTATTATCGACGGTACTGAAGCATTCCTCAAGACCTCTTTCGACATTGGCATCATAGATACTGACAAGATCCTCTTTTCCAGTAGAAAAATACTGATGATCGTTGTTTACGAGGATAAGGTTTCCGGTAAACTTGTCCTTGGTCTTTACAGCCTTTGAAGTATATATTATCTTATTGGGATCAAATGCTTCTGTCGTTACCTCAGTAGGATCTGTGACCTCGACCTCTGCCTTTTCCTTGTAGGAATTGGTAGAGACGGTATTGCTCCGGTCAACCATTCCCTTTACGCATATGCCTCCTCCGACTAAGAGAACAGCACATATAACAAACTCGGTCAGGTGCTTTGTCCTGCGAATGCTTTTTTCCTTGCTTATTCTTTTCTTTGGCATTGTTTACTCCTGTCTGCCGCACTAACGGCTGCTTTTGTTCTGACGTCTGTTGCAGACGGTTATATTTCTCTATCGAACACATTATATCACATTTCATTTGCAAAAAACAGTACCCCGGAACAATATTTGTTATGCTGACAAAATTTAATATCTATACAGGCACGACATTTGTGCAGTATGTCAAAAACCACCATTTTCCCCCTATATCCCCACTTTTGCTGCTCATTGTACATATTCGATAAATTTCAGGCTCCGCACTTGGACGCTCCGTCGTTACTACACAAATCAACATCTCGATTTAGCGCTATTTGCACAATGTTTGAAAAAGCCCTTGAAATATGAATAATAAAATGTTATAATGTATGGGTGAGAATATGTCCGGATAATTTCGGCTTATTTTGCCGAAAGACAAGCAGCTGTCCGGTCATCTGCCGCGTTTCAAGGGGATATGGCAGATGATATTATTTTTACAGTTAAGGAGTGATTTTCAATGATGTGCCCTCAATGTGGAAACGAAAATCCGCCGAAACTCAAATTCTGCGTTAATTGCGGTATGAATCTCGAAAATCCGCAGGAAGTTAATTACGAACAGGTAGATATGGGCGGCTATCACTCTGAAGAAGAACCCAATGCCGGCGGTTTCAAATTCGGCAGCGGTACCTTCACTATCAGCGACAGAGCCCCCACAGAGTCCTCGTCTGATCTATATACCGCCGACGAGCTGAACGACGATGATGAAGAATTCGACTTCAGCAGCTTCGACGAACCGTTTATACCAAAGCTCGATACTGAAAGAGTAGCCCTCCCGCAGAGCAGCCAGCCTCAGCGCGGAATGCCGCAAATGGGTGGTATGCCGCAGATGGGCGCTATGCCTCAGATGAACGGTATGCCGCAGATGAACGGTATGCCGCAAAAGGGCGCTATGCCTCCGAACGGCGCTCCTCCTCAGAACGGTCAGCCGGCAGCTATGCCAGCTTACGGTCAGCCACAGATTATCGGCTACGATCAGAATGGTCAGCCGCTCTACGGTCAGGCTCCGATGATGTTCGCTCAGCCGCAGATAATCGGTTACGACCAGAACGGTCAGCCACTCTACGGTCAGGCTCCGATGATGTTCGCTCAGCCACAGATAATCGGCTACGATCAGAACGGTCAGCCACTCTACGGTCAGGCTCCGATGATGTTCGCTCAGCCGCAGATAATCGGCTACGACCAGAACGGTCAGCCGCTCTACGGTCAGGCTCCGATGATGTTCGCTCAGCCGCAGATAATCGGCTACGATCAGAACGGTATGCCGCTTTACGGTCAGCCTCAGCCGGTCGAGAACGCAGATCCTTCGCAGCCCCATTTCCAGCAGCCTATGGGCTTCCCGGGCGCACCTGTTCAGGGTATGCCGGCTTTCGGCGCACCTCCTGTCCAGCCTCAGCAGCCCGCTCCTCAGAAGGAAGAACCCGATCACGTCGATGTTCCCGATGATTTCTGGGAGTTCTTCGACGGAGGAAAGTCCACCAAGCACGCCGAGAGAGACTCTATGGACGATTTCTTCGGCAAGCACAGCAACGATATGGGCGGCATTTCGGCAGACGGTCCCGGTATGGACCGCTTCAACAGGAAATTTGAGAAAAAACGCGTTGACTATATGGGCGATACCCCGATTGTCGATGCAAGCCAGCTCAACCCCAATACTGCCTCAAAATACAACAAGATGTTCATGCGTAAAACGGATACCGTTAACGCTGACGATCTCGAAGCAAAAGAGCAGGTCCACAATCAGGACCGCATGAGAGTGACAAGAGAAGTTGACGCAACCCAGCTTAATGCTTACGAGCACTATAAATCGCGCGTAACGATGAATGCTGCCGGTGAAGCTGACGCAGATCAGCTCGAAGCCTATGTTCCGCAGCACTCAGAGTCCATAATGTCGGGCGATGTGACAGCTGTTGAAGCTCTCCCAAAGAAAAAGTCTACATATAACGACGAGATAGACGCTATCGAGCTTCCCGAATATATGCAGGCACGAAAGTCCGTTAAGGACGATCAACCGGAAATTCCCGGCTTGCCGGAAATTTAATAAATTATTCTAAAAAGGAAAAAGGAGAAAAGTCTGAATGAAAAAGTTTTTAGAAGAATTCAAAGCATTCGCCCTTAAAGGCAACGTAATGGATATGGCTATCGGTGTACTCATCGGTGCTGCATTCGGAAACATCGTTACCGCTTTCACTGACGATTTTATCAATCCTATCATCGCAGCTATCGGCGGCGCTGAAGTTCACGGAATGACTGAGATCGGCAATACAGGTTCTTATATCCTGTGGGGCAATTTCATCACAGCCGTTATCAACTTCCTCATTATGGCAATGTGTGTATTCATAATGATGAAGGGCGTTAACGCACTTCTTTCCATCGGAAAGAAGAAGGAAGAAGAAAAGCCTGCTGAGCCTCCGAAGGAAGAGGTTCTTCTCACAGAGATCAGAGATCTCCTCAAGGAACAGGCTAAGAAGTAATACATATATCTTCAGGGGCAGACCGCTGTGTCTGCCCCCTTTCTTTATTTCCCGGAAACGCTTTCCGAACCATAGTGGCACCCTTTGAGCGTCCGTGCAGTTTTGAATTGTAACGTGTAACGCCGAGAACAGCGTTCCCTGCGTTGGTTTCAACATACATTTCCGGAGTCAGAAAAGACCACGCACGTCCTCGAAGCTCAGTGCCGGGTGAAGTGCAAGATTTATCCCGAAGGCTATCAGCTGCGAAGCCCTCTCCGTCAGCCGGTCAACGTCCCTCGGCGTCACCATCATATTTGGCGAATTTACCTCAATATCCGCTCCCGTCAGACTCCGGACTATCGTGTGCATATCGACTACCGTCGGGACTCCGACTGCTATCACAGGTATCCCGAGCTGTTTCTCCGAGAGCTCCTTCCGTGCATTGGCGACTCCGCTTCCCGGCGAAATACCGGCGTCCGTCATCTGTATGGCAGTCCCGAGCCGGCTTATATCCGAACACGCAAGAGCGTCCACAGCGATTATCCCTGCCGGCTGGAGCTGCTCCGCGAGCGCCCGGACTATCTCCGCCGTCTCAATGCCGGTCTGTCCGAGAACTCCTCCGGCTATCGCGCTGACTCTCCGCAGAGATACAAGGAAATTTTCCTCATCACCGTCAAGCTCGTCACGGAGATGCCGTGTGGCAAGTATTCTCGAAGCTGCCTGTGGTCCGACAGCGTCCGGCGTGATATCGTTGTTTCCGAGCCCGACCACGAGTATGTCTCCCTCGGGAACGAGTCTGCCGAGCTCCCCGGCAAGCTCCCTCGCCATATCCTCATAATCATCGGCGTACCTGCTCAGACTCCGCCCCTCAAGCGTGATATAGCGTCCCTTGCCCTTTCCGAGCGTTTCGAGACAGCTGTCGTCCTCGATGACTATCTCCGTTATTTCAAAAGCCCTGCCGCGCCTCTCACGGCGGACTCCCTCCGGAAGCCGCTCCTCCGCAAAACTTTCGACCGCAAGATCTGTTCTTATTCCCATAAGTCCTCCTCATTGTGCATTTTGCTTTAATTTGACATTGTTTTACCCGACAATACTTTCAATTTTGCCTATTGAAAAATATAACAGGAAATGTTATAATTAATAATGTCTCAGTATGATAAGTGTGCGTTGCACTTATCAGGAGTACACCCTATGTACTCTATTATCTGTTTATTGCGGAGATATATACAACCCGCATAATCTCAAGGAGGTGTAACAAAATGCCGAACATCAAATCTGCTAAGAAGAGAGTTAAGGTTAATGCTACTAAGGCTGCTGCCAACAAGGCAAGAAAGTCCAATCTCAAGACTATCCTCAAGAAGGCTGACGCTGCTGTAACAACAGGCGCTGCTGACAAGACAGAGGCTATCAAGGTAGCTATCAAGAGAGTAGATCAGGCTTGCGCTAAGGGACTTATGCACAAGAACAAGGCTGCAAGAAAGAAGTCTCAGCTCGCTAAGAAGCTCAATGCTGCTGACTAATTCGCTCTTTTAAATAAAAGATCAACCCCCTGTGTATCTCACAACACAGGGGGCATTTTATCATCTGTTCATAAAATACCAAAAAACAGCCGCCCTATCTTCAATAAGGCGGCTGTTTCATATCATTAACCGATAAATATCTGCGTCCAATAGAGCATAGCGTATTCCTCATTAACTCCGACTCCGATATATTTGAATTCAGGATCGAGAATATTTCCTCTATGACCGGGGGAATTCATCCAGCCGTTCATAACAGCCTCCGGCGACGGATAGCCATAAGCGATATTTTCACCGGCTGCATAATAGACGGGCAGGCTTACTTCGTTGAGTACCGAGAAGCACTCTCTGCCGTCAGGTCTCGAATGAGCAAAGCTCTCCGTGATCTCCTTTGAACGCTTGTTTGCAGCAGTCATAAGTCCCGGATCTATTTTCAGTTCTGCGACTCCTGCCTTGCGTCTCTCGGCATTGACAAGTGTAACTATCTTTTCAGCGTAAGACTTCAAGGGGTTGTCCTCAGGAGCTGCTATTTTTTCGCCAAGAGTTATACCGGCAGTCTTACACTGTCCCTTGAACTCATTGCTGAACAGAAAGCCGTTTGCAACAAGCTCTCTTGAGCTGCCCTGATTGAGCTTGGTAACCCAGTTTGAAATACCGGTCTTATCGCCGGTCCTTCCGAGTATAGTTCTGTAAAGCATATCAACATAAACCGCATTGGTAGTATTCTTGCTGATATACTCCTTGCTGAACAGAAATCCCTGTGCTATTTTAGTGCCGGTGAGACCGTTTTTCAGGTTCTTGCACCAATTCTCAAGACCGGCTGTATCGTGATTTCTTCCGAGGCAGTTCTTATATAAACGGTAAACAAAGGCGGTACGGTCGTAATTCTCGTCTCTTGCATAGCGGAGCTTGACGCTTCCGGGAGTTATGCCGTAGGAGCTGCAAAGCGACTTGAACTCGTTGCTTCCGACAAAGCCCTTGCACACTGACTCTATCGTCATACCGACGTTAAATCTTGCAATCCATGTAGTCTGGCTGCTGTCCGGAGCGCGGTCGAGCATAGCCTTGTAGCAGTCCTTGACCATATCGCTGCTGCTTTTTTTCTTGCCCTTGTATTCATCAGAAAAGAAAAATCCTATGATTATATCAGAAGCAGTAGACTGGTGAGAATTCAGCTTTGTCGTCCAGTTTTTCAGTCCCTTCGGATCGGGGGTACGCCCGAGGACAACACTGTACATTCTTGACACAAAGGCTTCAGTTTTACTGGTTGCAGCCTCAGCCTCAATGGCATTGCGGTTCACAGGCGAATACTTAGCTGTTACAGGCAGACAGGTGCCCGTCAGCATTACCGCCGCAGTAGCTAAAGCTGCTAATCTTCCTTTTTTCATGATATTTTCCCTCCATAACTCTTTGTATGTACATTATACACTTATTCGCGTATTTCGTCAAGTGTTTTTATGTACAATACACCTATGCAAATTTTAGAACATCTTACAATAATAGATTTCAGAATACAGGAAACGCCGTCCCTACGATCGGTACAGCATATAATAAAAGAGCCCCCGTTCATCGAACAGGGGCTCTGCTATTACTGATGCTGGAACTCTTCCTGCATCTTCTTTTCTGTCTCTGCCTTGACCTTTGCTATCTTTTCCTTGCCCTTGAGACCTTTTCTGATCTTGTTGAAGATAAAGGAAAGGATAAGCTCGCCGGCACCGATGCTGATCGCAAATATGCCGAATGTAAGGAGAATGTGGAATACAGCGTAGAATATAACGTTGTTTGTTATCGCAAAGAGTATCGGTGAAGCTGCAAGCACGCCTGCGCCTATGAGGAACATAAGTCCGCCGCTTATACCGAAGATACGTCCGTAGAAGCCTGCGAGGTGTCTGCCCTTGCGGTCAACGATGACTGCGATCCAGATGAGGAGCAGAAGTATAAGTGCTCCGATGATACCGATCGTTACCCATGAGAATATGTAGCTGCAGTTCTTTACATTGAAGCCTACACTGTCGCTCCACTCGTCAACTGAAAGGTTCTTGTCGATATCGTTCTTCTCGAGGCGCTCGTTGATCTTCTTGAGGTCGCCTGATCTGAACTTGAAGCCCATTTCTTTCTTGGCGATCTTGTTGTTTTCCTTGCTTCCGAAGAATTCCTCTGTGATCTCGTCAGCAGTTACGGAAGGATCGTCGCCCTTGCCTTCCATGACGTACTTAGCATAGTTTTCAATTCTCTCGCCGGCAAAATCGAGTATATCGGACTCAACAAGATACTTCTTGAAGCTGTCCTTATCAGCCTTGCCGTCGCTGATGCCGTTGATGCCGAGAGTCTTGTAGATATCGCCTGAGATCTCCTCGTCCTCAAACTCAGCGCTGAACAGGGAATTGCCATCGAGCTTTTCAACGTTATTGCGGAGAGTCTTTCCGGAAGCACCGAACTTCAGGCTGAAGATCATGCTGAGCACGAACAGGGCTATGATCGCAAATACTGATATTATCGAACCGCCGATTATTCTGCCTGCTCCGATCTTTACGTCTGTCTTTTCGGGCTCGGGCTCTGAGATCTCCGGCTCATCGAAGCGAGGCTCCTCCTGCTTCTGAGGGATACCCGACTTCTGATACTTTGAACCGCTGTTCTTGGGGTATTCCGGCTTGTTATCCTTGGGATACTCAGGCTGAACGGGCGGTATAGCCATTGTATCTGTATTGTCGTCAAATACTGAAGGTGCAGGCTCCGGAACGGGCTCGGGTACCGGCTCCGGCTCGGGAGCACTGTCTATTCCTGCAAACGGATCAACGTTGCCGAAAACGTCGCTGCTCTGGGCAACTCCGCCGAAAACATCGCTGCCGATGCTGTCAGCAGCACTTGCTGCTGCACTTTCAATAACGGGTTCAGCCGCAGGTATTTTCTCGATATGATTATCGGTAACGTCGTTTGTTATGCCGATAGCCGGCTCGTCCTCGGTGAGAAGGACTGTGTCCTCGCCGCCGTCGAAGTTCGCATTGAGACCGTCGTCTGTATCTGTGAGAAGAACAGTGTCCTCATCGCCTGCAAGAAGCGAAGGACCGCTCTCTGCAACAGGCTCGTCCTCAGTGAGAAGAACTGTATCCTCGCCGCCGTCGAAGTTTGCGTTGAGACCGTCATCTGTGAGGAGAACAGTGTCCTCATCTCCTTCAAGAATCGAAGGACCTGTCTGGATCGGATCTTCAATTTTTGCGCCGCATTCCGGGCAGAATTTGGATCCGTCATTGATCTGCTTTCCGCAGTTTATACAAAACATATCTTGACCTCCTGTTTATCTGTTAAGGTGACGTACCTGCCGGAAAAATCTCCCGGATTTATGCACAATGCACTAATAACAGTCGTCCTTTTTATATTATATAGCAAAAAGCCGTTTGTGTCAATAAATAAAGCAAAATTTATTGCCGTCAGGGACGACATTTCCACTCCAAACAGTAATTTTCATCATTTTCCTCCGCGACGCTATTTTTTTCTTGCAATTTATAGCTTTTTGTGCTACAATATAAGGTAAGAAGTTGTGCGCAGACACAACTAAATAATAATCGTACATATCTTCTTGCGGATATGTACGGGTTGGGAGATATGTATGCCAAAAAGACAGGACATCAATAAGATTATGATAATCGGCTCAGGACCTATCATCATCGGACAGGCTTGTGAGTTCGACTATTCAGGAACTCAGGCTTGTAAGGCCCTCAAAAATCTGGGTTATGAGATCGTTCTCGTAAACTCTAACCCCGCTACTATTATGACCGATCCCGATGTCGCAGACATCACCTATATCGAACCCCTTAATCTTTCAAGACTTACTCAGATAATCAAGAAAGAACGCCCCGACGCTCTTCTGCCTA
This sequence comes from uncultured Ruminococcus sp., assembly GCA_900318825.1. Lineage (GTDB taxonomy): Bacteria > Bacillota > Clostridia > Oscillospirales > Ruminococcaceae > Ruminococcus. The sequence goes on along the minus strand of ONMB01000002.1, from coordinate 5,727 downwards.
ACCTCGGCGGACAGTCCGGTCTCAACCTCTGCTCAGAGCTCGATAAGGCTGGCGTTCTCAAGGAATATAACGTTCAGGTAATCGGCGTTCAGGTAGACGCTATCGAGCGCGGTGAGGACAGAATCGAATTCAAGAACGCCATGAGCGCTCTCGGTATCGAAATGCCCCGCAGCCAGGTAGCTTACACCGTTGACGAGGCTGTTAAGATCGCTGAACAGCTCAAGTACCCCGTAGTTCTCCGTCCTGCCTACACTATGGGCGGTGCCGGCGGCGGTATGGTATACAACGTTGACGAGCTCAAGGTAGTCTGTGAAAGAGGTCTTCAGGCTTCTCTCGTAGGACAGGTACTCGTTGAGGAGTGCATCTTCGGCTGGGAAGAGCTCGAGCTCGAGGTCGTACGCGACGCTGAAAACAACAAGATCACTGTATGCTTCATTGAAAATATAGATCCTATCGGTGTTCACACCGGTGACTCCTTCTGTTCAGCTCCTATGCTCACTATCCCTGAGGACGTTCAGAAGACTCTCCAGGATATGTCCTACCGCATCATCGAGTCCATTCAGGTCATCGGCGGCTGCAACTGCCAGTTTGCCCGCGATCCTGAGACAGGACGTATCGTTGTTATCGAGATCAACCCCAGAACTTCACGTTCTTCCGCTCTCGCTTCCAAGGCAACAGGCTTCCCGATAGCTCTCGTTTCAGCTATGCTCGCCTGCGGTCTCACACTCAAGGACATTCCCTGCGGCAAGTACGGTACTCTCGATAAGTACTACCCCGACGGAGACTACATCGTTATCAAGTTCGCTCGCTGGGCTTTCGAGAAGTTCAAGGGCGCTGAGGACAAGCTCGGCACTCAGATGAGAGCTGTCGGCGAGGTAATGAGCATCGGCAAGACCTACAAGGAGGCTTTCCAGAAGGCTATCCGCTCACTCGAAAAGGACAGATACGGTCTCGGCTTCGCTAAGAACTTCAACGAGCTCACAAAGGAGCAGCTCCTCGACCAGCTCAAGTACCCCACAAGCGAGAGACAGTTCGTTATGTATGAGGCTCTCCGCAAGGGCGCTACTGTTGACGAGCTCCACGACCTCACAAAGATCAAGAAGTACTTCATCGAGCAGATGAAGGAACTCGTTGACGAGGAGGAAAAGCTCATCGCTATGAAGGGCGCAGTTCCCGCTGAGAACGTTCTCAAGCAAGCTAAGCTCGACGGCTTCTCAGACCGCTACCTCAGCTCTCTCCTCGAGGTTACTGAGGAGGAGATAAGAAACGCCCGCATCGGCTTCGGTATCAAGGAGGCATGGGAAGGCATTCACGTCAGCGGTACTCAGAATGCTGCTTATTACTACTCCACATACCACCTCGATGAGGACAACAGCCCTGTAAGCACTGACAAGCCCAAGATAATGATCCTCGGCGGCGGTCCTAACCGTATCGGTCAGGGTATCGAGTTCGACTACTGCTGCGTTCACGCTGCACTCGCTCTCAAGAAGCTCGGCTTTGAGTCCATTATCGTAAACTGCAACCCCGAGACAGTTTCCACAGACTACGATACATCTGATAAGCTCTACTTTGAACCCCTCACTCTCGAGGACGTTCTCTCAATTCACGAAAAGGAAAAGCCCGTCGGCGTTATCGCACAGTTCGGCGGTCAGACTCCTCTTAACCTCGCAAACGACCTCAAGAAGTACGGCGTAAATATCCTCGGTACAACCCCCGAGACCATCGACCTCGCTGAGGACCGCGACCACTTCCGCGCTATGATGGACAAGCTCGGTATCCCGATGCCTGAGGCTGGTATGGCTGTTAACGTTGACGAGGCTCTCGAGATAGCTAACCGCATCGGCTATCCTGTAATGGTTCGTCCTTCCTACGTTCTCGGCGGACGCGGAATGGAGATCGTTCACGATGACGATATGATGAGAGTCTATATGTCCGCAGCAGTCGGCGTAACTCCTGACAGACCTATCCTCATCGATCGCTTCCTCAACCACGCTACCGAGTGCGAGGCTGACGCTATCTCAGATGGCACAAACTGCTTCGTTCCTGCTGTTATGGAGCATATCGAGCTCGCAGGCGTTCACTCAGGCGACTCCGCTTGTATCCTGCCCTCTATGAACCTCACTGAAAAGCAGGTCGCTACTATCAAGGACTACACAAAGAAGATCGCTGTTGAAATGAACGTTTGCGGTCTTATGAATATGCAGTACGCTATCGAGGGCGACACTGTATACGTTCTCGAAGCTAACCCACGTGCTTCAAGAACTGTTCCGCTCGTATCAAAGGTTTGCGACATCAATATGGTAAAGATCGCTACCGATATCATCACATCTTCACTCACAGGCAGAAAGTCTCCCGTTCCGGAGCTCAAGGACCGCCAGATCAACCACTATGGCGTAAAGGAAGCTGTTTTCCCGTTCAATATGTTCCAGGAGGTTGACCCCGTACTCGGACCTGAGATGCGTTCTACCGGTGAAGTTCTCGGTATCGCTCCCACATTCGGCGAGGCTTACTACAAGGCTCAGGAGGCTACTCAGACAAGACTCCCCGACGGCGGAACTGTTCTCCTCAGCGTATGCGACAGAGATAAGGCTGAGCTCCTCGACATTGCTCACTCATTCAACGACCTCGGCTTCAATATCCTCGCAACAGGCAAAAGCTACGATATGATAAAGGAAGAGGGAATTCCCTGCAAGAAGATATTCAAGATCTATGAGGGACGCCCGAATATCGCTGACGAGATCGCTAACGGCGAGATCCAGCTCATCATCAATACTCCTGCCGGCAAGACAAGTATCCACGACGACAGCTATATCCGTAAGGCTGCTATCAAGCACCGCGTTCCCTACATCACTACTATGGCTGCTGCTAAGGCAAGTGCAGAGGGTATCAAAGCTCACAGAGAGAACAAGCACTTCGGTGTCAAGTCCCTCCAGGCTCACCACGGCGATATAAAGTAATATCCGATCATAAAAATATCAGGGAGACCTTTTGAATAAGGTCTCCCTTTTTTGCACTAAAAACAATTATACAGTATGTTTTCGGATTAGCCGCCCGTTGATAGCTTCCGGGGCAGAATTTCCGAGCAATATAGTGCTAATTTTCATCAACACGGGTGTGAATAAGTTTTCAACATTGTGTGGAAACAGATGTGGAGTGATACCCGTGTATGTTGAAAAGTATGTTGAATAGGTGGAAAAACACGGTATATTCACGTTCTTTGAGTGAAAAAAACTTTGAAAAGGTGTGGATAATCAGGAGAAATGAGTAAACAATAGATTTATGTTGTGGAAAAGCTCTCCACAACCATCAAATGTAAAGGATATGATTTGTATGAAAAAGGTTTTAGCAATATGCTCCATATTATTTACCGTTTGTACAGCTTTTACTTCCTGCGGTTCGGACGATACTTCCTACGATTCAAACAGCGGAACTGCTGCGGTAACTATGGACGATGACTCTGTCGGCGAGCGTGTCAGTGACGCTATCCACGGTGCCGGAAAAGCCGGCGACGACATCATCGATGGCGTTACGGACGCCGCCGGAAACATCGTGAGCGGTATCACCGGCGACCACGACAAGACTACCACTACAAGAACCACTAAACGATAAACAGGACGGCTAATGGGAGCAACCTATTAGCCGTCCTACATAGTTTATCCGCAGATCCCGATCATCGCTTCTGCCATTATTTCCGCGTTTTTCAGCAGATCACCGACAGTAATGAACTCGTCCGGACTGTGCATATGACCGTCCTTGCCGGGAAATTCCGCGCCAAAAGCCACTCCGCCCTCGATCTCGTGGACGTAAGTTCCGCCGCCGATAGCGATACAGCGTCCCTTCTCACCGGTGACTCTCTCGTAGCTTTTCAACAGCGCCTTTACAAATGTTGAATTCTCATCGGTACAATGCGGCTCGACGCCCTCGCAGCTGTCAATGTCAAAGCCGGCAGAGCGCAGCTTTTCGCAGATTATCCCGCTTATCTCAGCCTTTGTGCGGTCGAGCGGAAAGCGTATGTCGATACCGCCGCAGAGCCTGCCGTCCCTTGAATTCAGCATGGACAGCACACAGGTCATATCGACGGAAACAGCGTCAGAAAAACCGAGTCCGCAGCTCTTGCCGTTAAGCTCGCCGTGAGGAAAGAGCTCCGAGAGCCTGTTGAGCAGAGGGTGAAGATCTCCCTGAATATCGAGGAATTTCGTTATCGCATTCTCGCCCTTTTCCGGAGTCGAAGCGTGAGCGGATCGTCCGATATAGTCGTCAGCATCATCGGAGCATACCGCCGGAACTGCATTTATGACAGTTCCGCCGCGCACAGGAATTCCGCTGTATTTCGCCGAAAAATACACTCTCAGCATACCCTTCTCCGCATTGATGACGGGGTATTCGCCGTCGGGAGTGAAAACCATAGGCGGCATAGTTCGCTTGCTGCGGTAGTAGGCGAGATCGGCTGAACCGTTCTCCTCGTTTGTTCCGAAAATAAGCCTGATGCCCTTTTTCAGCGGTATACCGAGCTCCTTGACTGCTCTTGCGGCGAAAAATGCTGCTACAGCCGGACCTTTGTCGTCGATAGCGCCGCGTCCGACCAGCTTTTCTCCGACCTGCGTGAGTTCAAAGGGATCACTGCTCCAGCCGCCGCCAGCCGGAACAACGTCCAGATGCGTCAGAACGGCGAGCTGTGGTTCAGCGTCACCTATATCCGCCGAACCCGCGTAATTATCCACATTCTCCACCGAAAAACCAGCTTCACGGCAGCTTTTCAGCATGATATCGAGCGCCCTTGCAGGCTCTCTGCCGAACGGGAAGCCCTCCTCCGCATTGCCCTGAACGCTCGGAACAGCCACAAGCTCTTTCAGGAGCGCGATCATGTTTTCTTTGTTATTTTCGAGATATTGCCTTATCTGCGTCATTTGAGTACCTCCATAGCAGTGATAACAAAAAACCGCAGTATAAAACTGCGGTTTTCTGCGTGCAGACACCCGTCCGCACAAGAAAGAAAGGATAAATATGAAAAGAAATAAATCAGTTGACGATAGCCTTTTCTGTTTCCTTGTCAAAGATGTGGATCCTGTTAGGATCAATAGCAACCTTGATCTCGTCGCCGGACTTAGCAGTAGATCTCGGGCTAACTCTTGCTGTGAGCTTTACGCCCTCGCATACGAGGTAGAGGTAAGTCTCAGCACCCATCATTTCAGTGATCTCAACATAAGCGTCGATAACACCTGTTGAAGCGTTGGAGAGGTACATTTCCTCATCGTGGATGCTCTCAGGACGAACACCGAGGATTATCTCCTTGCCAACGTAGTTGCCGAGCTCGTCAGTTACCTTTGACTCGGGAACGATTATCTGGTACTTAACGCCGCTGCGTGTTTTTGTATCTTCTGAGCCGAACTCAACGATGTACTGACCGTACTCTTCCTTGAGAACAGCGTCGATGAAGTTCATCTGAGGTGAACCGAGGAAGCCTGCAACGAACTTGTTTGTAGGATTCTCGTAGAGGTTCTGAGGAGTATCTATCTGCTGAACGAAACCGTCCTTCATACAAACGATTCTGTCGCCCATAGTCATAGCCTCAGTCTGGTCATGAGTTACATAGATGAAAGTAGTACCGAGCTTCTTGTGGATCTTAGAGATCTCGGTTCTCATCTGAGCACGGAGCTTAGCATCGAGGTTTGAGAGAGGCTCGTCGAGAAGGAATACCTTAGGTGAACGAACGATAGCACGACCGAG
>ONMB01000008.1 GCA_900318825.1 uncultured Ruminococcus sp. | reverse complement strand
TCGGTGTTTATGGCGCAGAGGTCACACCCGTTCCCATTCCGAACACGGAAGTTAAGCTCTGCCGCGAAGACGATACTTGGCTGGCGACGGCCCGGGAAATTATTTCAATGCCGGCACTTTATTATAAACGGAAGTCATTTGGCTTCCGTTTACTTCTATTGGGCCATTAGCTCAGTTGGTTAGAGCATCCGGCTCATAACCGGACGGTCTGGGGTTCGAGTCCCTAATGGCCCACCAGCACAGAGTCTGTGCCCCCTTCCAAGGGGGCACTTGTTTTGCTCGTTCACTTTTTACAGAAGGCTTAATTTGCTTTCGATAACGGCACTGACATAAATTATTTACAGCTTACACAGCGCTGACAGAGAGCGCAGTTTTGCGCTTATGCCGTATCTGAATTTCTCATCACTATAAAAATAGGCGTACACAGTGTATGTGTACGCCTTTATTATGTGATTGCTGAAGGCAGCCTGCCCGTTTATCATAGCTCCTTTTTAATAAATGCTTTGCCGTTGACTATGATTATTCCGACGGCTACGAGCAGAAGTGCAGCGGCAGTTCTGAGCGGTCCGGCAGGAGCTTTTTCTGAAAGCAGTAGAGCTGACAGGATAACTCCGAACACGGGGTTCATAAAGCCGAATACTGACACGGAAGAGACGGGGTTGTATTTGAGGAGGAGACTCCATAGTGAGAAAGCTGTTGCTGAGATGAAGGCAAGATACATGAGCATTGCAGTTCCTGATGCACCGGCGCTTCCGACACTTCCGCCTGATACTGCACCGACAGTCATCATAAAAGCTCCTCCGAAGATGAACTGCCAGCTGCTGAGCATAACTGGATCAGATGTGCTCGAAAACTTCTTTGTGATCGATGCTGAAAATGCGTAAGACAGTGCCGAAAGGAACACCATGCCTTCACCGCGGAAGGTCAGGCTCAGATCACTTCCGCTTGTAAAATTTATGAGTATCACACCTGCAAAGCCGGTCATACAGCCGATGAGCTTCTGCAATGTCATCTTTTCGGTGCGGAAAATGAATGCGGAAACGATTATTGAGAGAAAAACATTTGAAGCCGTGATTATTGAGCTTTTCATTCCTGTTGTGTGCGAAAGCCCAATGTAGAAGAATGTGTATTGCAGTATCGTCTGAAACAGTGAGAGCAGACAAACACGGGGGACGTCCCTGCCGCGGGGGATAAGGGGACGTCTTTCGGCGACACTTCCGGCTGCGGCTGCCATTATCCCGGCGAGGAAGAAGCGCATTCCGGCGAAAAGTATCTGTGATGACGTACTGGCTGAGTCTATGCTGAACATTCTGTATCCGAGCTTTATGCAGGGAAATGCGCTTCCCCAAAGCAGACAGCATATCAGTGTGAAGCCGACAACAACTGACCGGCGTGTGAAAAACTTATTTTTATCCATTATTTCTCCTTTGACAATGTGCTCTATCTATTATAACACCGGGACATTCAAAATGCAAGATTTTACCGTACAACATTCCAAAACGGAACTGTCTATTGACATATTGAGTGGGGAGTGGTATTATTAAGCATACAGGAGTATTCGTATGTTGGAATTAGGTCAAGGAGATGTCAGGAATGAAGAAAGAGTTCAGGAGCAAAAAGGTTCAGGAGAGAGTTGAGCGCATACAGAAAATGGAGAGCGAATTTGATAGTTTACAGGCTGCAATGCCAGAACTGAAAAGGGCGGTTCATTCGTATTCGGAACTTGCGGACTCATTGCATGAACTCAGCGCGTACTATGACGGTGACTGGAAACAGGATCTCAGTGCTGATGAGAACGGCGAGCTTCCCTCTGACCTCAAACGGGGAGTTCTCTCTGAGGACGGCCTATGGAACTTTTTTGATGATAACAGGGAGCTTGCGGACGAAATGCGCAGGCTCTGCGATGAAATTACTTTATGACAGCATGACAGGAGGCTTCACAGTGACTCCTGCCTTTTTATTTTGCGCGTCGTCCTTAACTTTGTTCAGTATATTGATAAAGCTGTAAAAATGTGGTATAATGTTATTACAGAAATAATTACGGAAGTGAGGTCGGATTATGAATCAGCATACAAGATTTAATCTGCCGATATGTCTTGCAGTCGAGGAGGACGCTTTTTTTCACTCGGACGAGATAATCAAGCGGTATATACCGGACATTATCGGGCAGAAAACTATCGTAATTTCAGAGGAGTTTCTAATTGGTATCTACAAGGAAAAGATAGACGATATCAGCCGTGATTTCGGCAATGCGGAGATTGTTGCGATGAAAGCTGCCAGTTTTGACGAAGCTGTTTCCATCGCAAAAAAGGTCTGCGTCGAGGACATCAAGGTCATAATCGGTATAGGCGGCGGACGTGTTCTTGACACAGCAAAATATGCCGCTCATATCAGCAAGGCTGTCTACATCTGTATGCCGACCTCTCTCAGCAACGACTCGCTCGCTTCACCGTTCTCTGTTCTCGAGACCTACGGCAAAGCGCGTAAGACCTTCGCCTGCAAGATACCTACGGCGATAATAGTCGATACAAATATGATAATCAACGCTCCTGTGGGACAGACTCTCTCCGGTATCGGCGACACCATTGCAAAGCATACCGCGCTCTATGACTGGAAGCTCTCCGCCTCAAAGACTTCGACTCAGGTAGATGACTTTGCCTATGCACTGAGCAGAATGAGCTTTGATTCAGTATACCACTGCGACCAGAGGGATATGAAGAGCCGCGTGTTTATACGAATACTCTCCCGTGCGCTCGTTATGGGCGGACTTGCTATGGAGATAGCCGGTTCGTCAAGACCTTGCAGCGGCAGTGAACACCTATTCGCCCACGCTATCGAGGAATACTACCCGGATATCAAGATTTCCCACGGACTTGCAGTCGCTCTCGGAACAATCCCTGCGTGTATCTTTCAAGGGCAGGAGATTGACGGGATACTTGGATTTTTCAAGGCACACGGACTCGTTGTCGATCCGGCTTCATACGGCATAACCAAGGATATGTTCGCGGATATGTGGGAGAAAGCCCGCACCGTCAGAACAGGCAGGATAACAGTTCTTGACGGGATAAAACACGACAGAGTCCAGCTCGATGAAATTTACAGCAGAATGGCGGAGGCAAAATGAAAACAGGACTTATTTTTGATATGGACGGCACACTCTGGGACTCATCTGAGAACGTTGCGGCTTCGTGGACCGAAAAGGTGAAGCTGCTCGGCTATGACCGTCCGCCGATAACAAAGCAGGATATTATGAACGTTATGGGACTCACCATGGACAGGCTCGCGGCAATTATTTTCAGTGACCTGCCCGAAAAGGAGCGTATGGAGCTGCTCGACCTCTGCTGCGAGCACGAGAACAACTTCCTGCGCAGCCACGGCGGCGTTCTTTACCCTGACCTTGAGGAGACCTTTGTCAGACTCCGTGAGAAGTATCATCTCTATATCGTGAGCAACTGTCAGAAAGGCTATATTGAGGCTTTTCTCGATTATTACGGCTTCTGGAGATACTTCGACGACATAGAGTGCTACGGTAACAATCTCAAGGAGAAGGGCGACAATATCGCTCTCATCGTCAGGAGAAATTCTCTCGATAAGGCTTGGTATGTCGGCGATATACAAGGGGACTATGACGCCACTATGAAAGCCGGTCTGGACTTTATCCATGCGGCTTACGGCTTCGGAACTATAAAGCAGACTGTTCCCGAGCTGGAGCGCTTCAGCGACCTGCCTGAGCTCCTCGATACATTATAAAAATGACCGGTCACAGAGGATTTTGTGACCGGTTTTTGGTATTCTCAGTTGACAAAACTGCCGCTGTATAGTATAATGTTACATAGTTAATACTATGTTTGGAGGCGTTTGAATGAAGCGTACTGACTATATCAGCTGGGACGAGTACTTTATGGGTATCGCTATGCTCTCAGCGGAGCGAAGCAAGGACAACAATACACAGGTCGGAGCCTGTATCGTGAACCGTGAGAACAAGATAGTTTCAGTTGGCTATAACGGTATGCCGACCGGCTGCAGCGATGATGAAATGCCGTGGGAGCGTTCTGCGGAGTCTCCGCTCGATACGAAGTACCCGTTCGTGTGTCACGCCGAGCTCAATGCCATACTCAACTGCAACATCGGCAACCTCAGCGGCTGTACGCTGTATGTTACGCTCTTCCCGTGTAACGAATGTGCAAAGGCGATAATACAGTCCGGTATCAAGAGGGTAGTGTACTACGAGAACAAGTACGCTGACAGCGACGCTGTGAAGGCTTCGTGTCTGCTTTTCAGCCGATGCGGAGTGGAGTATGAGGAGTACAAAGCAAGCGGAAAGAAGATAGTTTTATCCGTGTGAATATTTACAGAAAAAGCCGTAACACCACAGGTGCTACGGCTTTAATTATGCTTTGAGGTATTTGGAGAGCTTTTTCTTCTTCTTTTCGGCGTACATTACCTTGTCTGCCTCGGTGACGAAATTGAAGATGTCCTCGCCTTCCTGCGGCTTAGTGATGACGTAGCCGGTACTTGCACTGAGCGTGAACGGATTTACGCCGCTTGCGTTGAGCTCGGAGATATTGTCCGCGATGAGCTTTGTGAGAGCGTCAGCTTCGGTCTCGGTAGCGTCAGCGGCAAAAACGATGAATTCATCACCGCCGAAGCGGCAGAATATCTCACCGTTTGTACAGGACTTCACAAGTACATCCGCAACGCAGCAGATAGCCTTGTCGCCGACACTGTGACCGTAGGTGTCATTGATCTTCTTCAGACCGTCGAGGTCGATGAACATGAGCATTATGTCACGCTGATTTGCAACGCAATCGTTGTATACATCTGCGGTTGCCTGAACGAAACCGTTCCTGTTGTAGATGCCGGAGAAGGTATCGCGTGCGTAAAGACGCTTGAGACGCTTTATCGCGTACTCGAGACTGATGACCTTTCTGATATTCTCGAGAGTGTTGCTGAGAGATATGCAGAAGCTCTCGAACATTGAGCTGTGCAGCGGCATAGGTGAGTTGTAGATGACCATATAGCCGAAGCAGCGCTCGCCGAAATGCAGGGGAATGTGATAGTAGAGCTTTCCTGATCTGCCGTTATTTGCAACAGCGGGGAGGATATCCCTGCGCTTTATCTTGTCAACGTCGTGGAACTTGCCGTTTGAGTAGGCGATAGGAACGAGGATCTCGTCGCTGTATGTGTTGAGGGACTCAGCGTTTTCAGTGGTACCGGAGGCAGCAGAGTCTATGCCGGATTCGGAGAGCCAGCTTTCGCAGAGGCAGAAGTAAAATTCCTCAGCAGCGATCTTCTGTGTGAATTCCTTGAGGATCGCGATATAGTTCTCGAAGGAGTCGGTACCGAGGAGCTCGACTGAGAGCTTATTAGTTTCTGACATAAAATCCTGTGAGGACTCGATACGCATATAGTTGCAGTAATTCTGCTCCTTGAAAGCCTTGATATTGTCGTTGGCATTATGTGAGCAGCCGCAGCTCTCAGTAAAATGCGGTGACATATTCAGTATGACACTGCGTTCCTGAGCTATGTTCCTGAAATGATTGCTGAGCATTTTGCAGGCTATGCGTCCGGACAGTGCGAGCGGACGGTCAACAGAAGTTATCTCTACCTGATAGTTCTGGGTATTGTAGGTGTTGTCGAAGCCTGTTACAGCTATGTCGCGGGGAACATACAGTCCCTCGTCCATAAGGCGGTTTATAGCGGAAGAAGCCATAACATCGTTTGCGCAGATGATAGCTTCGGGGAGCTCTTTGCCGAGACTGAGAAAATGCTCGACGGCTTCTCTGCCTGAGGGAGCGCGGAAGTTTCCGAAATAGATGTATTCCTCGGATATATTGAGGTCTTTTTCTTCGAGGACCTCAAGGAATGCGGAGAGTCTGTCAACGCTTTCCGGGTTATCCTCGGGACCTGAAATATAGGCAAATTTTGTGAAATGGTGTACATTTATGAGGTGCTCTGCGATACGGCGCATAGCAGCTCTGTTGTCTATGCCAACATGGTAGAGGTAGGGGATATCGTTGTCGATGCTGACGGCAGGTATACCGGCAGCCTTTATCCTTTCGAGAATGTCATTGGTGACACTCTGGCGGGCAAGTGTGTTGGTGAGGAGTATCGCACCGTCAAAGTCATTGAAATCGGGCAGATTGAAGATGTTGAATTCGCCTTTAGCGTGTGCCTGATTAATCGAACCGCTGAAAGAAACGAATACAGAGATGTTGAGCGAGAATTCTGACGCAGCCGCAGCTATGCCGTTGAGTATGGAGCTCTGGTAGCTTTGATCCATTTCTTCAATAATGAGCGCGATCTTATAGCTGTTCATTCAGGTGGGACACCTCATTTCCAATTAAAAAAGTTGATTAATATACAGAATGTTAAGATTGATATAAACTACACAGCCCTGCTTGGTAAGAGCAGAGCGGTTTACAGTCGTTTACGATCAACGGGAAAGCTGCAATACCGATATTTAGCGAAATTTTTGTAAAATGAGCGCATATTGCTGAACGGTACAGCCACTTTCATATGTATATTATACAGTATCCTATTTGAAAAATCAATAGATATTAAGTATTTTTTCTGCCAGAAGTGTTAAATTTCTGTAAATATTATGATACAAATAGTATACTAATTTACGAGTTTGACTTAAAGTCGAAAATATGACGACAATTTGCGATAATTTATATCATATCGCCGAAATTTACGAGCGTTATTGACAAATCTCCAAAAAATGATATACTAATAATTAGTTGGAGATAACTCTGCCCTGTTGCAGAGCCGCAAACGTACTACCCGGAATGCTATGTTCCGGACAAGCTGTGGAGGGATCTTATGAATATCTGGCACAATATCAGTCCCAAAAGGATAAACCCCGATGATTTCTATGCAGTCATAGAGATCGGCAAAGGCAGCAAGATAAAGTATGAGCTCGACAAGGAGACCGGTCTTATCAAGATGGACCGTATCCTTCATACCTCTACTCACTATCCTGCAAACTACGGTTTTATTCCAAGAACTTTTTCCGATGACGCCGATCCTCTTGATGTTCTGGTGCTGTGTTCGGAAACACTCATGCCTATGACGCTCGTAAGATGCTATCCTATCGGCGTTATCAGAATGCTCGACAACGGTCACCGCGATGACAAGATCATCGCCATACCGTTTGATGATCCGAACTACAATGTTTATATGGATATCGAGCAGCTCCCTAAGCACGTTTTTGATGAAATGACACATTTCTTCACAGTTTATAAGGAGCTTGAAAACAAAACGACAGCCGTTAATGAGGTCGATCATGCAGATGTTGCAAAGGGAATAATAGCTGAGGATATCGACAGCTATATCAACAATTTCTGCAAGTGACCGAAACTGATACCCCACCCCGCAGCGGCGGATAATACAATTCTGAAAGGAGTATCGCACGGCTAAGGCGTGTGCGAAAAAGTATTTATGACAGCTTCAAGTGAGATTTTATTCGGCAGCGATTCAAATGTTGCACCTATCGGTGTTATCGCAATGAACAGCGTTACAGAGCTCGGAGATAAGATAGACAAGTATCTTGTTGACTGGGCTGGCAAGGGCGGTATCAACGTTGATACCTTCCTCCTCGAGAGCGAGTGCCCCCGTTTCTCATCAGGCGACGGAAAGGGACTTATCAAGTCTACTGTACGCGGCAAGGATCTGTTCATTATCATTGATGTCGGCAACTATAATATAAAGTATGACTACTTCGGTATGCAGAATGCTATGTCTCCTGACGATCATTTCCAGGATCTCAAGAGAATTATCCAGGCTGCAAGCGGTAAGGCTCACAGGATTACAGTTATCATGCCTATCCTTTACGGCGGACGTCAGCACAGAAGAAGCTACCGTGAGTCTCTCGACTGCGCTTGTGCTCTTCAGGAGCTCGAGGCAATGGGCGTATCAAACATCGTTACCTTTGACGCTCACGATCCGAGAGTTCAGAATGCTATCCCGCTCATGGGCTTCGATAACGTTATGCCTACCTATCAGGTGCTCAAGGCAATGCTCAAGGATATCAAGGATATCAACTTAAATAAGGACAGATTTATGGTAGTAAGTCCTGACGAAGGCGCTCTCAACAGAAATATGTACTATGCTTCTGTACTCGGCGTTGAAATGGGTATGTTCTACAAGAGAAGAGACTACTCAACTATCGTGAACGGCAGAAATCCTATCGTTGCTCACGAATACCTCGGAAATCCCGTTGAGGGCAAGGACATCTTCGTTTCCGATGATATCATTTCTTCCGGTGAGTCTATGCTTGATCTTGCATATGCACTCAAGGAGAAGAAGGCTGGAAGAATTTTCGCTTACGCTACCTACGCTATCTTCACAAACGGTCTTGAGAAGTTCGACAAGGCTTATAAGGACGGCATAATCGACGGCGTATTCGGTACAAACCTCACATACAGATCACCTGAGCTCCTCAGCAGACCTTGGTTCCATGAGGTAGATGTTTCAAAGTACATCGCTTACTTCATTGAGGCTATCAATCACGATGTTTCTATCAGCAAGATCATTGATCCCCACGAGAAGATCGAGAACCTCCTCAAGAAGTATGGCATGAAGTAATAGTCAGAATATCAACAGGCACCCTGCTAAAATGGGTGTCTGTTTTTTTGTGAAAACTGAGTGAAATATGTTTTAATATGTACAAAAGCATTGACAATTATTCGTCAAAGTGCTATAATATAAAATACTAATTTTAACTTTTGAAAGGGTGAATTGATTGTTACAGCTAAAAAAAATCATTAAAGAATATGGCAGCGGTGAGAATAAGGTCACAGCTCTCAATGGCGTTGATATAACGTTCAGAGAGAACGAGTTTGTGGCTATTCTCGGACATTCGGGCTGTGGAAAGACAACTTTGCTCAATATTATAGGCGGACTTGACCATTATACTTCTGGTGATCTCGTTATCAACGGAGTTTCAACTAAAAAATATAAGGACAGAGACTGGGACGCTTACAGAAACCATTCTATCGGTTTCATTTTCCAGAGCTATAACCTCATTCCTCATCAGACCGTTCTCTCGAACGTCGAGCTTGCACTCACTATTTCAGGCGTTTCAAAGTCTGAGAGAAGAAAACGTGCTAAGGAAGCCCTCGAAAAGGTTGGTCTCGGCGATCAGATACACAAAAAGCCTAATCAGATGTCGGGCGGTCAGATGCAGCGTGTTGCTATCGCCCGTGCGCTCATAAATAACCCGGATATACTACTTGCTGATGAGCCGACAGGTGCTCTCGACAGCGAAACGAGCATACAGGTCATGGAGCTCCTCAAGGAGATCGCCAAGGATAAGCTCGTTATCATGGTAACCCATAACCCTGAGCTCGCTGAGCAGTATGCAACAAGAATAGTCCGTATCAAGGACGGTCAGCTGACTTCCGACAGTGCTCCTTTCGTTCCCGAGAAGGTCGATGCTCCTGTTGAAGCCAAGAAGAAGCGCGTTTCCATGTCCTTCCTTACGGCGGTTTCACTCTCACTCAACAACCTTCTCACTAAGAAGGGAAGAACACTTCTCACGGCGTTTGCGGGTTCTATCGGTATCATCGGTATAGCGCTGATACTCGCGCTTTCGACCGGTATCAACGAGTACATCGACGGAGTTCAGGAGGAGACTCTCGCTTCCTATCCTATCACAATTGACCGTGAGTCTACGGACAGCTCCGAGATGATAAAGATAATGTTCGGAGACAATGAAGAGATACACCGCGAGCCCGGCGATCCTGAGGATACGGTATATGCCGGCACAGAGATGTATGATGCGCTCAATAAGATGAACTCAACTGCCAAGCGTATCAACAATATGGCAAAATTCAAAAAGTACGTTGACAGCAACAAGACTATCAAGGATAAGGCAAAGGCTGTTTCATACAGCTACTCAGTTAAGATGCCTATCTTCACCAAGGACGATAACGGCAAGATAGTCAAATCCGATGTAAACGATATGTACGCTAAGGCTATGGGAATGCAGGACGCTATGAACGAAAACTCCGTATATTCCGGCAATAACAGTATGATGTCGATGTGGAGCATAAACGTCTGGGAGGAACTCCTTCCCAATGATGACGGAACAGATGTGAACCCGCTCATAAAGGAGCAGTACGACCTCATTTCTGGTACATGGCCTCAGAACTACAACGAGGTAGTGGTAGTCCTCGATGAGAACAACCAGATCCCCGATATGATTACTTACGCGCTCGGTATGAAGTCCGCAGACAGCTTTGGCGACATACTCAAGGCTGCTATGAAGGGCGAAGTCATCAATGACTACGGCAGAACAAAGTGGAGCTTCTCCGAGATTATGGATAAGGAATTCAAGATGATACTTCCCTGCGAGTACTATGAAGCTAATGCGGACGGCAGGGGATACACTGACCTTACAAGAAATGATACCGGTCTTGAGGTGCTCTACAACAACAATAATATCGGTACAATGCTGAAAGTTGTCGGATTTATCAGACATAATCCCGACGCCAAGAACTCAATGATACAGGGATATATCGGCTACACGAAGGCTCTTACGGATTACGTTATCGAGAAGAACCGCGGCAGTGAGCTCCTCAAGCAGCAGCTCGGTGACAAGGAAAACGACCTTATCAGCGGCAAGAAGTTCAAGACTGATGACTATGTAGGTCCTGACGATAAGCAGAAGGCTGAGTCGGCTAAGAAGTATGTGGTCGGACTTGATACTTCGCACAAGGCAGAGGTCGCAAAGTTCGTTATGTCGATGCCGAGCGATGAGGAGCTTGAAGCAATGCTCAAGGAGGCTCTCAAGCCCGAAAACCGCGAGCAGCTCTTCAAGGACATCGCTGCTCTTGCAGTTCCGAACGAGGACGGCAAGGGAACAACAGATTCAGCTGCGATTGTCAAGGCACTTCAGGGACTTACTGACGAGCAGTTCCAGCAGTATGCTCCTGATATCCTCAGAAATATCCTGCCCTATAAGTATGCAGCAGACAAGGCTGCTGAGCTCTCAGATATGACTGAGACAGAGCTTGCAGCTTCACTTGACGAGCTGAATATAACTGATGAAGCATATGTGAAGATATTCGACAGCTTCACCCCCGAAGAGATCTCTGAATTCAGCTATGACGACATTCTCTACAAGCTCGGCTACGCTGATCCTGATGATCCTTCAAAGATAAGGATCTACGCTAAATCCTTCAAGGATAAGGACGTTATCGCGGACGAGATAACAGCCTATAACAATTCCGTTGAGGACGAGGCTGATGAGATACACTACACAGACTTTGTCAAGCTGCTCATGTCATCTGTAACAAACATCATCACAGGTATCTCATATCTGCTCATTGCGTTCGTAGGTATATCGCTCGTGGTATCATCGATAATGATCGGTATCATAACCTATATCTCAGTTCTCGAAAGAACGAGGGAGATCGGTATACTCCGTGCGATAGGTGCTTCAAAGCACGACGTATCAACAGTATTCAACGCGGAGACTCTTCTTGTAGGTCTCACAGCCGGAATTATCGGTATCGGCGTATCTATGCTGCTGACACTCGTTATAAATGTTATTATCCACAATGTAACGAAGCTCGATACACTTGTTGCACACGTTCCGGTAGCAGGTGCGGTCATTCTGATACTCATAAGTATGTTCCTGACATTCATCGCAGGACTCATACCTTCAAGATTAGCTGCCAAGAAAGATCCGGTAGTTGCACTCAGAACAGAATAAAAGAAAAGGACGTTCCGGTCGGAACGTCCTTTTTGTATGTCATTGTTTTATTCAGCGCTCAGTAGCTGCTCAACAGCATCGGGTATTTCAGTTATGCTGTTCACTATGATGTCAGCAGCGGCAAGCTCGTCTGGGGAGCCGTAGCCGTAGCCGCAGCCTATTGAGAGCAGGTCATTTTGGGTTGCAGTCTCAATATCGTGGAAGCGGTCGCCGATTATTATGAAAGGTCCCTCGTGTTTATGTGCGAATTTGCGGAATATCTCATATTTGGGGATAAATCCGAATTCCTCGCAGCAGTAGAACCTGTCGAAGAAGCGGTCGAGCTCAAAGACACATCTGTGTCTTTCCATATAGTGTATGCGGCAGTTGCTGAGGAAGGATAGATTATGCCCTCTGGTTTTCAGCTCTGTGAGGACTTCCTCGGTACCGGCAAAGAGTGAGCCTTCGCCGTTTTCGGTTCGCCGCGCCATATTCTCGCCGAGCATTTTTCTTGCAGTTTCGCGTATTTCGGGATCGAGCTCCGGGTGGAACTGTCCCCACATATCGGTTGAGTTGAAGCCCAGCCAGCGGCTTATCTCGCTGTCGGCGTACTCCTTCGGTTCAATGTAGCCGTTGTCGGAGAGCCACTTCATAGTGTCGCGGAAAGCCGGAGCGTAGGTTCGCATAGATTCGTGAATAGTGCCGTCGTAGTCGAAGATGAGGTCTGCCATCAGTCGTCTATCTCTCTTATGAGGTTTATCATTTCGATAGCTCCCTCAGCGCACTCGCTGCCCTTGTTGCCAGCCTTGGAACCGGCTCTCTCGATAGCCTGTTCGATGTTCTCGGTAGTGATAACGCCGAACATTACGGGAATGTCGCTCTGGAGCGATACCTGTGCTATACCCTTTGCAGCTTCGTTGCACACGAGGTCGTAGTGTGAGGTGCTTCCGCGGATGATAGCGCCGAGGCAGATAACAGCGTCGTACTTGCCTGACTTAGCCATCTTGGAAGCGATAAGCGGTATCTCGAATGCACCGGGTACCCACGCGATGTCGATAGCGTCCTCGTTCACATCGTGACGCTTGAGAGTGTCAACAGCGCCGCCGAGCAGCTTTGAGGTGATGAATTCGTTAAAACGTGCGACAACGATACCGATGCGGACGTCTTTTGCGATAAGGTTTCCTTCATAAGTTTTCATATACATACTCCTTTATTCATTATCTGAAATATTGTCGTTTTCGGGTTTATCCTCAGACTCTTCATCTGGCAGGATAGGATTCTTGTATTCATACTTCGGATACCAGTCTGCGAGCATTTTCACAGTATTGGTGTTCTTGATGCCGTACTGGTAGGTCTCAGGCTTTTCCTTATTAGTTAAGTGCATATCGAGCTTTTCGTCCTTGAACTCATAGCTCAGGTCCGAAACGGGGATATAAGTCTGTTTCAGGCAGGTCTTCTTGCATATGCCCTTGGGAGTGAGAATGGTAGTTGAAGATACCGGCATAGCAATGAGGTCACATAATGCTACGATACCGAACATAAAGTTTCCCTTTATGTCGATAATGAAAAGCACTGCGAAACAAAAGACGAATGCAAGGTCGTTGAGGATAGCTGACTTTGATGATATCACAGCCTTTTCCTTTTCGGTCAGGAAAGTTATCAGACCTCTTAAAGCTGTGTAAAGCGTTGCTATGCAAATGGCTAAAAGTACATAGTTGATAATGGTCTCAAATATGTTTTCTCCGTTTAAAAAACTCATTCCAATTCACCTCAATAATCAAGTATATGTCCCATCTTATCGCGCTTTGTGCGGAGATAGAAAAGATCGTACGCGGTAGCGTCCATCTGTATCGGGACACGTTCCTTTATTTCGAGTCCGAAGCCGCTCAGTCCATAGACCTTGTCGGGATTGTTTGTGAGCAGGCGGAGAGTCTTGCAGCCGAGGTCACGGAGTATCTGTGCGCCGATGTAGTATTCGCGCATATCTCCTGGAAAGCCGAGTGCGAGATTGGCTTCGAGGGTGTCCATACCTTTGTCCTGAAGCTCGTAGGCACGGAGCTTGTTGATGAGACCGATGCCTCTGCCCTCCTGGCGCATATAGAGGAGTATGCCTCTGCCTTCCTTCTCGATAGCGTTCATTGCAGCTGCGAACTGCTGTCCGCAGTCGCATTTGAGTGAGCCGAAAGCGTCTCCGGTAAGGCACTCGGAATGTACACGGCAGAGTATAGCTTTGCCGTCACCGATGTCACCCTTGACGAGAGCGATGTGGTGCTCGCCGTTGAGCTTGTTGACATATCCGAGTGCACGGAACTCACCGTATTTTGTAGGGAGCTTGGTGTTCGCAACGCACTCAACGAGCTGGTCGTGTATCTTTCTGTACTCCTTCAGCGCCTGAATGGTTATGAACTTCATACCCCATTCCTCAGCCTTCTGCTGGAGCTCCTCGGATCTCATCATTGTACCGTCGTCGCGCATTATCTCGCAGCACAGACCGCACTCTTTGAGTCCTGCTATCCTCATAAGATCAACGGTAGCTTCTGTGTGTCCCTCGCGTTCGAGAACGCCGTTCTTCTTGGCAGTGAGCGGGAACATATGCCCCGGTCTGCGGAAGTCCTCGGGCTTTGAAGCATCGTTGACGCACATACGCGCGGTGTAGCCTCTTTCCTCAGCGGAAATGCCTGTGGTAGTGTCAACGTGGTCGATAGATACCGTGAAAGCAGTTGAGTGGTTGTCGGTATTGTAGTCTACCATCTGAGGGAGGTGCAGCTTATGGCAGAGCTCGATGCTCATAGGCATACAGATGAGACCTTTTGCGTGAGCAGCCATGAAGTTGACGTTTTCCGTTGTGGCAAACTCAGCGGCACAGATCATATCCCCCTCATTTTCGCGGTCCTCATCATCGGTAACGAGTATTATCTCGCCGTTTCTGAGAGCCTCGCAGGCTTCTTCTATCGTGTTGTAGTTGAACATTCGGTATTCTCCTTGCTATCCATATTTATTTTTCCTGAACGGACATCGGCAGTTACTGTGCAGCCTGACGCCTTCATTGTAACGCCGCCCTTTTTGGGATCGCCCTTCTGTATCTTGTAGGCGGAAGCCTCCCTTATGTCTATCGTACCTGTGTTTACAAGAACAGCAAATTCTCCCTTGTCAGAGCCTTCCGCGGGCAGACCGAAGTCGATATTGCCGGTATCAGCCTTGAACATAGTGAGCGCATTGCAGATACAGCTTGACGAGGTGATATTGCCGGTATTGCACTCAATGTAGGAGTCGCTTGTGAAAGCTGTACCGGAGCAGGTGATGTTTCCGACATTGACGTAGGCATTCATATTGCCCGCGATGTCTTTAAGAGTGATATTTCCCATTTCAACATCAGCGTCGATTTTATCTATCTTTGAGGGAACGTTCAGTACAGCGTCGATCTCAACGCGACATTCCTCATCATTATCCTCTATCCATTCGTCAATGTCCTTGCCGGAGACTTTTTCAACGATGCTGATCTGCATAACGCCGTCCTTCTGTCGACAAACGGAGGTTATATGGTTTGAGACTTCCTGACAGGTATTCTGGCTTTTTCCAAAAACACGGCATTCGAGGTCGATGAAAGGTGTTTTTTCATCGGTATGCTTAACAGTGATACCGCCAGTCTTGAGGCTTATGTCAACTGACGAGTAGTCTGTGGGATCGTCGAGTTCAAAGTGCTTGGTCTCGGTGAACTTCTCGTCGTATTTCTTATCGCTGTTGACGTTGACTTCGACGCTGCAGCCGGTGAGAAGAGCTGCTGAGATAATTGATAGTGCAAGTTTTAAGCTGAGTTTTTTCATAATGTTCTCCTTTCAGAATCCGTTTTTAGCGAGAAAATCGAGTGTTATGCCGCTTTCCTGTTTCGGAGCTTCAGCGGGCTGCATGAGTTTTTCGATGTATTTGCCGACGATGTCGTTTTCGAGATTGACTATGTCGCCGGCTTTTTTGTATGAAAGCACGGTCTTTTCAGCTGTGTGCGGTATTATCGAAACGCTGAAGCTGTTGTCCGTGACCTTTGCTACCGTGAGACTTATACCGTCTATGGCTATCGAGCCTTTCTCGACGATATACCGCATTATTTCAGGCGGAGCGCTGACGGTGTACCAGTGGGCGATACCGTCTTTTTTTATGTCGGTTATAGTGCCGGTGCCGTCGATGTGACCGGAGACTATGTGTCCGCCAAATCTTCCTCCGGCAGCCATAGCGCGTTCAAGGTCTACCGGACTCCCGCTTTTCAGGCCGCCGAGCGATGAACGGCTGAGCGTTTCGTTCATAACATCGGCGCGGAATGAGTCGCCGGTGAAAGAGGTGACGGTCAGACAGACGCCGTTAACCGCGATACTGTCGCCGTCATGAACGTCCTCAAGCACCGTTTTTGCCTGTATCTCGATGAACGAGGAATTGCCAGTGCGCTGTACAGTGCGGACTGTTCCTATTTCTTCAACTATCCCTGTGAACATATCTCACCCTGCTTTCTATCATAAGGTCAGCTCCGAAATGGCGATATACCGGCTCTTCGAGGAAGAATGCCCTGTCCGGAAGATCAACGCCGGTGCCGCCGACCGGAGACTTTGCATTTATGCCGCCGAAGATCTTCGGGGCAATGTATGTCTGGACTTTGCTGACAATGCCTGCTTTGAGAGCGGACCAGTTCAGTTCAGCGCCGCCCTCAAGGAGTATGCTGTCTATCTTCATATCCTCGCCGAGAATACGCATTAATTCCGCCAAGTCAACTCTGCCGTCTGCCGGAGCAGTTTTCACAACATTTATGCCGTGCTTCCGGAGCGCCTCTGCTTTGTTCTCGTCCTGCGAAACTGTTGCAATAACAGTCGGGATATTATCGGCTGTACGGACGATATTGCTGTCAAGCGGAGTTTTCAGCGTGGAATCGCAGATGATGCGATATGGATCACGGCTGTTTTCAAGGCGGCAGTTCAGCATAGGATCGTCCGCAAGGACTGTTCCAACGCCGACCATGACTGCGCTGTGACGCAGACGTTCACGGTGAACGAATTTCCGTGCTTCTTCGCCGGTTATCC
Source organism: uncultured Ruminococcus sp. (assembly GCA_900318825.1). GTDB lineage: Bacteria > Bacillota > Clostridia > Oscillospirales > Ruminococcaceae > Ruminococcus. The sequence goes on along the minus strand of ONMB01000008.1, from coordinate 47,456 downwards.
ACTTTGACTCTCCGGTGTGGCAGGCGATTTTGCCGTCCATAGTCATTGCGTACTTCATCGTGACGAACGGACGTCTGGTCGTTATGTAGTGGAAGAATATTTCGTTGATACTGTCGCATTCTTTGCGGAGAACGTTTTCTGTGACCTCGATGCCGTGATCGCGGAGGATCTTAACGCCCTTGCCGGCAACGAGCGGGTTCGGATCAGCCGAGCCTATGAATACTCGCTTTATGCCGTGAGCTATGACGGCTTCGGTACATGGAGGCTGTTTACCGTAGTGGCAGCATGGCTCGAGAGTGACGTACATATCGGCTCCGGAGCAGTCTATGCCGTTCTCGTCGCAGCAGGCGAAAGCGGTGCGTTCTGCGTGGAGCTCACCGTATTTCTTGTGCCAGCCTTCACCGATGATCTTTCCGCCGCGGACGATGACAGCTCCGACCATAGGATTAGGGGAAGTGAAGCCCATACCTCGCTGTGCGAGCTCAATGGCTCTTCTCATATAGTCTTCGTGAGTCATATAAATGACCTCCTGAAATATAAAAAGCCCCGGTATCCGGGGCATAGGTTTCAATATACGCAAATGTGTACATCTTCTCGCATCCGGACTATACCGTCGGCTCCGGGATCGCACCGGATCAACCGCAGAGCGGCTCGCAGGCTATAACTGCCGGTAGGGAATTTCACCCTGCCCTGAAGAATATAAGTAGGTATGTGAATATTTACAACGAAACAATTATACCACATTATAATGTATATGTCAATACCTGAGAACCCGAAGCAACAACACTAAAAATGGTCAGTTGATATTGACAATAAGACGGCAAAGTGGTAAAATTATTATGTATGTGAAATTGGAGGTATGCATGATGAGATGTGCTAAGCTGGCAGCCGCAGGTATGGCTGCTGCGTTAATGATGACAGGCTGCGGAAGCGGTAATACGACCGTTTCTCAGATCGAACCCACAACAGTTAAGATAACACCTGAAAGCGTGGTTTTTGACTGGCAGAAGCTCTATGAGGCTAAGCTGGGAGAATTCAGGAATTCCGGCGATTATAAGGATGGAAAAGGCGGTTCGATGTTCGATATCATAGATATAACGGGCGACGGTTCACCTGAGCTCATAATATCGCCTTCATCAGAAATTGAAATGCCCTGCCGTATATTTACTCTGTCCGGCGGAAGCGTTGTGAGCATCGGCGAGAACGGCGCTAACGGCGTTATGGACTATTACCCTGCGAAAGCGGTAGTTTGCTTCAAGTACAGCGGCAAGAATTTCGAGATCAGAGAATTCAAGGCTATCGAGGACGGCGAACTCGTTACAAAGGATAAATTCTATAACAACAGGAACGGTATCTCGTCCGGCGGTAAGCTGACCTACGAGATCAACAACGAAGAGGTAACAGGTGTGAACTACGATAAGGCTATCGCGGTATATACCTCCTCACCTTCATTCGAGATCGGCAGAAGATACTCGTTCGGCGCAGCTTCGATCAAATATGCACTTTACTGTTCAGAGAGCTGGGGACCGGTCTTCAATGATGCTCAGAAGGAACAGTACAAGAAGATACTTGCAGATAAGAAGCAGAGTGCTGAAACAGATGCTGCTTTTGATATTGTCGATCTGAACGGCGATAACGTTCCGGAGCTTGTCTGCTCTGAGGGTACCTTTGAGACCGCTGAGTGCAGCATCTATACTCTCAATGACGATACAGCCTCAGAAGCAGGTTCCTGTATGACGTTCCACGGAACGATAAACTGCGATATTGAGAAAAAGGTTTATTTTTCACCTGATCCCAATCAGAAGGACGTCTTTGCATTGGGAAATCCTGATAAAGTGACAGGTTACTCACCGACAGACAATATCATCGACTGCGGACGCAGATATGTTTTCACCGACGAGTCGATACAGGAAGCGTTCCGTTGACGGAGGGATAAAATGGCGAGATCGAGATATGTTTACACCTGCAATCAGTGCGGCTATGAGAGCTCGAAGTGGAACGGAAAATGCCCGTCCTGCGGCGCATGGAACAGCTTTGAGGAGGAGCTTGCGGACAACACGCCGGCTTCCGGAAAAACTGCTTCACAGAGTGCTCCCGACCTCTCTGACAATATACTTGAGCTCGATGAGATAGGTGCGGACAGCGACGTCCGCTATGACACAGGAGTAGGGGAACTGAACCGCGTTCTCGGAGGCGGTCTCGTAAAGGGATCACTTGTGCTTCTCGGCGGTGAACCGGGTATAGGCAAGAGTACGATACTTCTCCAGATATGCCAGTTTCTCGGCGAGGAACATTCCGTGCTGTATGTTTCCGGTGAGGAGTCGGCGCGACAGATAAAGCTCCGTGCCCAGCGGCTCGGCGTTGACACGGAAAACCTCTATATCCTTACAGCTACCGATGCAGAAGCAGTTGCAGCGACTATATCTTCAAGCTCGCCTGATATAGCCATAATCGACTCAATACAGACTATGAGCATAGGCAGGATAGCTTCAAGCCCGGGAAGTCTCACGCAGGTAAGAGAGTGCACAAATCTGTTTATGCACACCGCTAAAAACCTTGAGATACCGGTCATAATAGTCGGTCACGTCAACAAGGACGGCGCTATCGCAGGTCCGAAGGTCATGGAGCATATCGTGGACGCTGTTCTCTATTTTGAGGGCGAGCGTCATCAGAGCTACCGTCTGCTCAGGGCTGTGAAGAATCGTTTCGGCTCTACAAATGAGATAGGCGTATTCGAGATGCTCGACAAGGGCTTGCGCGAGGTAGAAAATCCCTCACAGATGCTTCTTGCAGGACGTCCGCACAACGTTTCCGGAACGTGCGTTGCCTGTGTTATGGAGGGAAGCCGTCCGATACTTGCCGAGGTGCAGGCTCTCGCTTCAAAGACGAGCTACTCTGCTCCGAGACGTATGACGACGGGCTTCGACTTCAACCGCCTGAGCATAATCATAGCTGTTCTCGAAAAGCGGCTCGGTATTTTTATGGGCTCACTGGACGTTTATCTCAACATAGTCGGCGGTTTCAGACTTGACGAGCCGGCAGGTGATCTTCCGGTAGCGATGTCGCTCTATTCGGGAATTATGGACAAGGAGATCGACGAAGACCTTGTTGCATTCGGCGAGATAGGACTCGGCGGCGAGATACGTTCCGTGCCGCACATCGCGCAGCGTATCAGGGAAGCCGAGCGTATGGGCTTCGGAAAATGCGTAGTGCCGAAGCAGTCTATGGGAGCGATAGATCCAAAGGACTACGGCATAGAGATAATTCCGGCAGCAAATCTGAAACAGGCGTTTTCAGTTATAAAATGATATGAGCCCGGGGATATACCGGGCTTCACTGTTTTTTCACGGGAGTAATTATGCAGTCGCAAACAAATTTTGGTATTATTTATAATACAAGGTACAGGATAATTGAGGAAGAAGAGTTCCTTGCGGAAAAAAGCGAAGCTCCGTATGCAGAGATCTGTACTGATGTTCAGGACGAGGATTTTCTGGAGTGCTGCGCTTTGATCCGGAAAAGAAGAACCTTGCCTATAATTGTATTTTCAGCCATTGGTATTGCAATGGTTATCTGCGCGATACTTGGTTCAGGGAAGTGGCAGAACGAGAATAAGGCTTATTTCATTGCCCTTTGTGCAGCACTGCCTCTTGGGATCGCTGCGATGCTCTGTCTGAAATCCTATTTCAGAAGTGCCGGCTTCTATGCGCGTCTGAGTAAAAAGGTCAGCGGAGTATGGAGAAGATCATATGAGATCAGATTATATTCCGACTGTATGACCTGCTATGACAGCTTGAATATGTGGAAATACTTTCAAAAAGGCATTGAAGTGATACCGTATACCGCCTTTGTGAAGATACTCAGGACTCAGGATCATCTTGCACTTGCAGACAAGGACGACAGGTTTATTTGCGTTCTCCTGAAAGATATGCACTCCGGAACAGATGACTGGATAATATCAAAGTGTTCAGGAGCAAAGCTGATTGAAAAAAACTGAATTAGATATAATGTTCAAAAGAGAGCCCCGAAGCAATGCTTCGGGGCTTTTAGCTTATTTATTTGCAATATCTTCAACAGCCTTATCCAGCCAGTCGCCCTCGAAGAGTTCTACTGTGCCCTGATCGCAGTGCTTTGCAAGATCGGTGCAGATCGGGAGCTTTGCAAGCACAGGGATATTGTACTGTGCAGCGATCTCCTCAATGTGGCTCTCACCGTATATGCTGTGGCGCTTGCCGCAGTCAGGACATTCATAGTAGCTCATATTCTCAATGATGCCGAGTATCGGGATATTCATAAGCTGTGCCATTTTTACAGCCTTTTCAACTATCATCGAAACGAGTTCCTGAGGTGAAGTTACGATGACGATACCGTTCACGGGAAGTGACTGGAAAACAGTCAGCGGAACATCACCTGTTCCGGGAGGCATATCAACAACGAGACAGTCGATGTCCTTCCAGATAACGTCGGTCCAGAACTGCTTTACGACTCCTGCGATAACAGGACCGCGCCATACAACGGGATCGCTCTCATTTTCAAGGAGAAGGTTTACGGACATTACGTCGATGCCCATTTTGCTTTTGACCGGTATAATGCCGAACTCACAGGCGTCAGCCTTTTCGTGGATACCGAAAGCCTTGGGTACGGAAGGTCCGGTTATATCAGCGTCGAGGATACCGACATTCTTGCCCATTCTCTGCATAGAAACAGCAAGCAGGGAAGAAACGAGAGTCTTTCCGACGCCGCCCTTACCGCTGACAACGCCGATGACCTTGCCGATATTACTCATCTTATTTGGCTTTTCGAGCATACTCTGTGGCTCTGTTCTGCTGGAGCAGTCGCTTCCGCATGAAGAGCAGTCGTGTGTACATTCGCTCATTTTATTAAAACACTCCTTAGTTATAGTATATATCTATTATACCCCATTACGGGAGAATAGTCAAGTGTGAGACCAGTTCACCTCGTTCTTTCAGAAAGATCGGCGGTATTTTACAGGTCAGCTTGGCTGTAAGCTCGTCGGAAGTTCTGAGTTCTTCGGAGGCTGCCTGAGCGTCGCCCATTTTCAGCAGAGCAGCTGCTTTGTCGAGGTGCAGCGCGGCAGTATTGTAGATCTTCATATTTGAGGGAGACTTCCGCGAGTAAGTATTCTTTTCGTTTCTGTATTCGAGCGCGTAGTCGTAATACTGCAAAGCCGTATCATATCTGTGGTTAATGACGGCTTCGTGGGCAGCGATTGCAAGAAATGAAGCAAGAGCCGAACCTGTTCCGCATCTATCCGGCATACCAGCCAACAGGTCGGAATATTCCTCTATGACTTCAAGGTAACGCAGATCGTTATTAGTTGCCGAGTAGTTATTAAGCAGAGCGACCATATGCTCGTTGCGTTCGATGAGCCGCTTTCCGGGCAGTTTTTCTATCTCAGCGATAACTTTTTCAGCCTCGTCAAATTCACATCTCATATCGAGACAGCAGACTTTAAGCGTGAGAGTAGACAGACAGCTGAAATCCTTCTTGTCTGAACCTTTTATCAGCCGCTCAGTTTCTGCAAGTGCTTTATCAGAGCACAATTCTGAAGTGAACAGATCGTAATACTGTTTTTGGCGCTTAACGAGTCTGTACACCTTTATGGCATCTGAGACGCTGCCGGTGTTTCTGATTATTTTTGCAGACGAATCAAGAACTATTATGCCGAACAACACAGCTATCAGAATTATTATGTCGGCAACCAGAAAAATCAGCAGCCACAGCAGGAAGTGCAGCTTGTCCTGCATAAGGAATGACAGCAATATCTCCGCAGCTATAAACGGTATGAATGCTTTTGCAATAAAATCTGAAAATCGTGCTATTTTCCGGTCAAGAGAGTTCTTTTCTGCAATTCTGTCGAGCTTTTCTTTTGAAACTTCTATCATATCCTTACCTGTACTTATAAACAGTTGCAGACTCGAATCCGTCAAGGAGGGCGGTCATCTTTCCGAAAGCCATACCCGTACCCTTTGCAACGCAGTTTATGGAGTCCTTTGCGATGTTGCAGTTTATGCCGAGGGTACGCTTGATGAGCTGGGGGAGTCCGCCGAGAAGAGCGCCGCCGCCTGTCATAAGGAGACCGTTGTCGTAGATGTCACCGACGAGCTCCGGCGGAGCGTCCTCAAGGACCTTTCTTACAGCTTCCATTATGGCGAAGGTATCGTCCTCGATAGCCTCAAACAGCTCTGTTTCGCTGAGGAGGACCTGTGCCGGGAGACCTTTCAGCAGGCTTCTGCCCTTGACCATAAACGTCATCTCATCGCTCGGATCGTAGAGGTTGCAGAGCTCCATTTTGACCTTCTCGGCAGTGCGTTCACCGATGAGGAGCTTGAACTTGTTCTGCATATACTTCATAATGGAGCGGTCGATAGCATTTCCGGCAGTCTTTATGGTGTGCGAGGTAACAACACCGTTCATCGAGACGATAGCAACGTCAGTGGTACCTCCGCCGATGTCAACGATCATATGACCTTTAGCCTTTGTGATGTTGACTCCTGCACCGATCATAGCTGCGATAGGCTCCTGAATGAGGTACACCTGACGTGAACCGGCGCTCTTTGCGGCGTCAACGACCGCACGGCTCTCGATGTCCGTGATGAACGAGGGAACACATATAACTATCCTCGGCTTGAGCAGCTGGTGACCTGTTACCTTGAGAATGAATTCGCGTATCATACTGTGAGCGAGGTCGTCATCGGAGATAACGCCTTCGCTTATGGGGCGCACAACTGCGATATAGTCGGGATTTCTGCCTATCATCTCGTAGGCTTCCTTGCCAACTGCGAGAACGCGCTCTGTCCTTGTATTGTAGGCTATGACCGAGGGTTCACTTAGGACAACGCCCTTGTTTCCCATAGTCATAACGATGTTCGACGTGCCGAGATCTATACCGATGTCAGTATTAGCCATTTATTTATTTTCCTTTCTTTCTATCATTCCGAGGACCTCGAGTATACCTGCGCCGCTTTCGCTTACAGGAGCGTGAACGTCCTTGCTCACAGTTGAGGTCAGCATTTCACGCAGGCAGGTATAACGTCTTGTCCGTTTGTTGTTGTCCACCATATTATGTATCTTCTCCTCAGAGCCTATGAGTATCAGCAGCTTTTTTGCTCTTGTTACCGCCGTGTAGAGGAGGTTGCGGTATGAGAGCTTTTCAAAGCCGCCCATAAGCGGGATTATAACAGCTTCAAATTCGCAGCCCTGACTCTTGTGAACTGTTATCGCATAGGCGAGCTCGACCTGTGACAGGAGGTCAAACGGGTAGCTGGCTGTTCTGCCGTCGAAGTCGATGACAGCGGTCATAGCTGCCGGACTGATCTTGCGTATGATACCGATGTCGCCGTTGAAGATACCGGTACCCTGTTCGCCGTCCTTGCTCCACACTATGTCATAGTTGTTTCTGGTCTGCATGACCTTGTCGCCCTCGCGGAAGGTGAAGATGTAGCTCTTGTACTCGGCTTTTCCCTGAGCCGGAGGATTGAGCTCGTTCTGGAGCACCTTGTTCAGCTCGACAGAACCGAGAGTGCCCTTGCGTGACGGCGTGAGCACCTGTATATCCTCAACAGGGGAGTATTTATAGGCTTTGGGCAGCCTTGTTTTTACGAGGTCTGCAACGAGCTGTACTGATTTGTCGTAGTCATCGCGCTTAAAGAAGAAGAAATCGTTGTTCTTCTGGGTGAGGTCGGGGTACTGTCCGGAAACTATCCTGTGGGCATTGGTGACGATGCAGCTCTGCTGAGCCTGGCGGAATATCTCCTTCAGCTCGATAGTGGGAACTATACCACAGGCGATGAGGTCACCGAGAAGGTTTCCGGCGCCCACTGACGGAAGCTGGTCGCTGTCTCCGACCATTATCAGCTTGCAGCCGAGTCGCACGGCACGGAGCAGCTTTTCAAAGAGGAGAACGTCCACCATTGACATTTCGTCGATGATGAGAACGTCACATTCAAGGGGATTGGTCTCGTTGTGTGCAAAGACCGTTCTGCCGCCTGCGTCGTAGACTACCTCGAGCAGACGGTGGATAGTTTTGGCTTCGCAGCCCGTGAGGTCGGACATACGCTTTGCAGCCCGTCCGGTCGGGGCGGCAAGGAGTACCCGCGAGCCTTTCTTTTCAAATATAGAGATAATGGCGTTGAGGGTAGTGGTCTTACCTGTACCCGGTCCGCCGGTGAGTATCATAAGTCCGCGTGAAACTGCGGTCGTGATAGCCTGCCGCTGGAGCTTTTCATAGCGGATACTGTGCTCCTCTTCTTCGATATTTATGAGGGTATCGTAGTTGAAATCCTCGGGCGAGGAGAAGTCCTTGAGGATATGTATCCTGTCCGCGATGAACTGCTCGGCGTAGAAATAGTCCGGAAGATAGACATATTCGCGCTCGTTCTTGATGTACTCGAACAGTTCGTTGTCGTCGAGAGCGTCATTGTAGCAGCGGTAGAAATCAGTTTCGTTTATGCCGAGAGCTGTTCCGGATTTCTGGAGCAGAGTCTCGAGCGGCAGACAGGAGTGTCCGAGGGAGGTGTTCGCGCGGAGAATGTACTGCATACCGGCGATCACACGCTTGCGGTCGTTGCGGTCGATGTGCATATCATAGGCTATCGAGTCTGCCTTGCGGAAGTCGAGTTCTATGGACTCACCGCAGAGAACATATGGATTCTGCTGGATAAGAGTCATTGAGTCGCCGCCGAATTTACGGTAAGTCCTCATTGCAAACTGCGACTTTATATCGTACTGCGAAAGGAACGAGAGTATGCACCTGAGCGCAAAGAGCTTCCGCGCTTCATCGGCGATCTCCTCGCAGCGTGAGACAGAAATGCCCTTTATCTCGCTGAGTCTCATCGGATCGTGCTCCATAATGTCGAGAGTCTGCGCACCGAAAACGTTCACGATCTTCTTTGCAAGTCCCGGACCTATGCCCTTGATAGCGCCTGAGGCGAGGTATTTCTCAATATTCACTACGGTGTCCGGCAGCTTCCTCTCGCAGTATTCCGCGCGGAACTGTGTTCCGAACTTGCGGTGTGTAACGTAATTGCCCTCGAGGATAAGACCTTCGCCCTCCTCAATGTCGCCGAGTTCACCGACGACCGTAATGAGTTCACCGCCGGCGTCGAGATCGAGAACGACATAGCCGTTTGCTTCATTTTTGAAAAGAATATTTTCGACAGTACCCTCGATGTGAAGGACATCGTGCTCCAACCTTATCACCTCTGCGCATAATAATACAGTATATATTATACTACATTTTTTCGCTTTTTGCAAACGTTTCCGCGAGAATTTTTTCAAGTTCGTCAGGTTTTATCGAAGAGGCTTCCGGAAAGTCCGCGCAGAAGGCTTTACACAGGGCGACAGCGGCTTCATCTGCGCCGTAATCTATGAGGAGGACACGTTCGATAGGGCAGCTGCCGCGGAGTATGAGCTCACTTGTCCGGTCGAGAGCTGCTTCGAGGTCGGAGGAGTCGGGAAATACCGGTATCACGGCGGTCAGCGGAGGGCGCGAACGGCACTTCCGGTCAGCTAAAAATAGACAGTACATCTCCGCTCCGGCAATGATGAGGAGAACGGCAAGCGATATAAGTATGGGTATATCCATGGTCACAGCTCCTTTCGTGCTTATGCTGCATAATATGCTGTAAGGAGCTGAAATGACAAAGAGAACGCTGGCTCAGGCGGTACATACAGCTGAAAACTGTTTTAAAACCCTGACAGCAGCAAAAAGGCTGCCGTATTTCAGGCAGCCTGTAATATCAGAGTGAACGGAGATGTTCCATAAAGTTCTGCTTGTTCTCGAGAGCAGTGGTGGTAGGACGTCCGAGGTCGTCACGCGCGCCGATCGAGCACTTCACCTCGATGAATGAGAGCTCATTGCGGTTCTTGGCAGCTTCGAGCTCCTTGTCGAGATCATCGAAATTGTAAACGCATACTGCATTCGGATAGCCGCAGCCCTTAGCGATAGCAACAAGGTCTATCTTTGCGGCAACGGTAGGCATACCGCCTACTGTTTCGTGAGCACCGTTATTTATAACGATGTGGACAACGTTCTTGGGAGCGTTAGCGCCGAGGACTGCCATACTTCCCATATGCATCAGAACAGCGCCGTCGCCGTCAACGCACCAGATACGCTGATCGGGCTTGTTTATGGCAACTCCGAGTGCGATAGAGGAGCTGTGTCCCATAGAGCCGACTGTGAGGAAGTCGTACTTGTGGCTCTGACCGTTTGCGGTTCTTGTCTCGAAGAGCTCACGGCTGGGCTTGCCGGTAGTGGAAACTATCGGATCCTCGCCGGTAGCCTTAACGATGTGCTGAATTATCTCCTCGCGGATCATCTTGTTGTCGTTCTTGTACTCGACCTTGGGTGCATCAGTGAGAGCTCCCTTGCGTACAACGAAAGCAGCCTGCTTGCCCTTTGCGAATACGCCGCGGAACTTTTCCATAGCAGCAGCGACTTCATCGTCGGTTGTGTCCTTGCTGATTATGAAGGTCTCGATGTCCATATCCTCGAGGAGCTTAACAGTTACCTCGCCTTGATAGATGTGCTGGGGCTCGTCGTGAACGCCGGGTTCGCCGCGCCAGCCAACGATGAAGAGCATCGGGATAGCGTAGACCTTGTCATTGAGGAGTGAAGCGACGGGGTTGATGATGTTGCCCTCGCCGGAATTCTGCATATAAACTACCGGGACCTTGCCTGTTGCGAGGTGATAGCCGGCAGCGAGAGCGGTGCAGTTGCCCTCGTTTGCAGCGATGATGTGGTGGTTCTTGTCGATACCGTAGGTGTGTATAAGATAGTTGCAGAGAGCTTTGAGCTGTGAATCGGGGACTCCTGTGTAGAAGTCAGCGCCGATGAGCTCTACTAACTTTTCGACTTTCATATTAATTCTCCTTAAAGCTCGTCGATGAGCGTGATGATGTTCTTGATGGACATGAGCCTGTCGTCAACTTCCTTAGCGCGGTGGTAGCGGAGGATATCCTCGGCTGTCTGCTGCATTGCAGGGAACGCGCTTCTTGTGAGCTGGTTTGCGTATATGACGATGTTTACGCCGTGTGCAGCAAGCTCGTCCTCAGTTATGGTGTTGAAAGAGGAGGGAACTACGACGATAGGAGTTTTCTTGTCCTTTTCACGGAACTTATCGCAGAACTCAACTATCTCAGCAGGATCTTTCTTGCGGCTGTGGATCATAATGCCGTCAGCTCCTGCCTCTACGAAAGCGAAGGCTCTTGCGAGAGCGTCGTCCATGCCTTGTTCGAGGATAAGGCTCTCGATACGGGCGATTATCATGAAGTCGTCGGAGAGTTGTGCAGCCTTTCCGGCAGCTATCTTGGCGCTCATTTCCTCGATGGTAGCCTGAGTCTGCTTTACCTCTGTACCGAAGAGGGAGTTCTTCTTGAGTCCCTTCTTGTCCTCGATGATGACAGCGCTGACGCCCATTCTTTCGAGGGAGCGTACAGTGTACACGAAATGCTCAGTAAGTCCGCCTGTATCGCCGTCGAAGATGATAGGCTTGGTTGTAACTTCCATAATATCGTCGATAGTACGGAAACGTGAGGTCATATCAACGAGCTCGATGTCGGGCTTGCCCTTTGCGGTGGAGTCACAGAGGGAGCTTACCCACATTGCGTCGAACTGATAGAGCTGTCCCTCGTGCTCAACGACTGTCTTTTCAGCAATAAGACCTGTGAGACCGCTGTGAGCCTCGATAGTCTTGACAACGTGTCCCATTTCGATGAGCTGACGGAGACGTTTTCTTCTGTACTCCGGCATAGCGAGCTTTTCTTTGAGCTGGTCGTCTATCTTCTTTACCTTGGGATTGTATGTGTATGGAACGTCAACAACTTCTCCGCCGTACTCAGCGAGTCTCTTTGCAACGTTGTTTCTTATAGAGGACTCCGGACCTTCCTTCCAGTTGTCGCCGTGAACGATGTAGTCAGGCTTCAGAGTGTCGATAACGTCATTGTACATAGTGTCGTTCTGAACTATTACTTCGTCAACGCCGTCGAGTCCCTGATAGAGTCTGATACGCTCTTCGAGAGTCTTTGTGGGGAACTTGTTGAAGCGGATAAGCTCCTTGTCGCAGAGAGCTCCCACAACGACTCTGCCGTACTTCTTGGCGTTATTGATGATGTTGAGGTGTCCCTCGTGGATCACGTCTGTACAGAAACAGGTGTAAACAGTCTTCATTATTTTCAATTCTCCTTAGTCGTTGTACTTTACAGGTATAGCGATGTTGTTCTTTTCGAGTGCTTCGCGGAACACCTTGAAGAAGTCCACGATATCAGCCTCATCGATAGCTCCGAGAGCGCAGAGACGGAAAGTATTTGTTGTGGAGATCTTTCCGGGATAGATAGTGAAGCCGCGGTCGTAGCAGTAGTCGTGTACCTTTTCAAAGCTCCAGTTGGGATCGTCGGGATAGATCGCAGAGGAAACGAGACCTGTTCTCCATTCGGGCTTGATGACCTGACGGAAGCCGAGCTCCTCGAGTCCCTTGTTGATAGCGTTGAACACTCTTGTGTGGCGGGCCCATTTTGCTTCCTCACCCTCAGCCCAGTATTCCTTGAGAGCCTGAATGGTTGAGTAGATAGTCTGAACAGGGGGAGTGAAGTGCATCTCGCCTGTACGCTCAAAGAAGTCGTACTGGAGCCACAGATTGCAGTAGTATGAGCGCTTGGGGTAGTCCTTGGACTTCTCGATAATGGCTCTGTTTCCGACAACGAACGAAAGACCTGTGAACGCCATAAGTCCCTTCTGAGCGGAAGCCATGCAGAAGTCGATGTTGTCCTTTTCGATGTCGATAGGACGCATAGCGTAAGTCGAAGTTGTATCAACAGTGAATATAGCTCCGTACTTGTGTGCAAGAGCGCCAATTTCACGGATAGGATTGAGGATACCTGTACCGGTCTCGTTGTGAGTTGTGTGAACGAGTGCGATGTCGGGGTTCTCCTTGAGAGTTTTCTCAACAACTGCAAGGTCGGGACGCTCGTCAACTGGGAACTTGAGGTCGATGTGCGGGAGACCGTAGAACTGACAAACCTCCACAGCTCTTGTGCTGTATGCACCGTTGTCCACAACGAGAACCTTCTTGCCCTCGGGCAGGAGGGAGTTGATGCACACGTCGATATTTATGGTGCCCGAACCGCAGAAGAGTACAGATGTGTATTTTTCGAGGTCGCCGTGAACGATCTTTACGAGGTCCTCACGGAGTCCCTTCATAAGTCCGCCGAAGTCCTTTTCACGGGGACATATATCCGGTACTACCTGAGCGTACTTAACTGTATCAGTAGTGGTTGAAGGACCGGGGTTGAGCAGTATGTTTCTTTTGATAGGTTCCATAGTTGAACTCCTTTCAGACGTCATATGTCTTGTCAATAGCTTTTAATTCGCGGAATGTATCTATCTCGACGATATCGTCGTCAGTGCAGTCGCGGACTGCGACCTTATATTCGTTCTTGAACACAACGAGCGGCACCTGTTCCCAGTAGAACTCCTTGCCGCCGGGCATTTCGTATGCCTTGATGATGTGGTCGGCGAGCTTCCTGCCGTCAGCCTCGTTCCAGTAGGAGATGCCGACCATCTGGTGACAGTTGAGACCGCCTACCTTTTCCTCGCAGATGAAGCCGTCCTTGTTGAGCATGAGACACCAGTCGTCGGAGCGCTCCTTCATTATGCCGAGGAAGTTGGAGGTGTAGTGATACTTTTTGATGATCTGCGGATTGCGCAGGAGAAGATCTGCTTCAAGGACGTAGGCGTTGCTGAGAAGGTAACGCGCACACATTGCTGAGGAGATGTTGTTTGCCTCATTGAATGCGGGGTTCTCGATGAACTTTATCATCGGGTACTTATATAAAAGCTGATCAAACTGCTCTGCGAGGTAACCTCTTACGATGTATATCTCGTCGATGCCGGCAGCGAGTACTGCGTCGATGAGACCGTCGATGAGTCTCTGGCCGTTTACTCTGACGAGCGGCTTAGGTGTGTTGAGAGTAACGGGAACGAGTCTGCTTCCGAAGCCTGCTGCGATGAAAACAGCGCGTTTAACACGATACGGCTCGAGCGCTGTGAGACCTGAGGGAGTGATAGCTCCGTCGGAAATGAAGCCGAGCTCTGTGAGTTCCTTTACGGTGCGGTTGATAGTGCCGAGCGAGTAGCCGGTCTTTTCCTCGAGCTGACGCTGAGTGAGCGGTGAGGATTCGGCAGCGAGTATCTCGAGAATATCGAACTGCCTGCGTGAAATATTGCTCATTGATATACCTCCTGAGATGTTCAGTAATATTTTACCGGTGCTCAGATATGAACGTACCGGTCAGGAAATTTGCAATAAAAAACAGAAAACACAGTCTGTGTTCAAATTCATAGACTGTGTTCCCTAAATTGGAACAAATATAATATATCACATATTTGTTCCCGTGTCAATAGGCAGGAGCGGATTTTTTCGATTTTTTATCTTTTTGAACAGTACGAAGAATACGACCAGTTCTGTTACAAAGGTCAGTGACCATGAAATTGCATAGGAGAGGTAAAGGCTTTGTACCGAATGGTACTTCTCGCTCCGGAAAACTGTGTATATCCAGCCGATACGCATACCGCACACGCCGATAACGGTTATTATCATCGGCAGCATTGATGAACCGAGTCCGCGTATGAGACCGGTAGTGACGTCCATAAGACCGCACAGGAAGTAGGGTATACATATATAAGCCATTCTTATCAGGCCGTAGTGTATCGCTTCATCAGAGCTTGGAATGTAGAACGAAAGGAGCTGTCTGCCGAAGAAGTACACGGTGCAGCCTGCTGTGAGACCGGCTACGAAAACCGACGCGAGGCATATAAATGTTATCCTCTTTATGCGGTCAAACTTGCCTGCACCGTAGTTCTGACCGGTGAAATTCATAGAGGTCTGCGAGAACGAGTTCATCGTGGTGTAGACGAAGCCCTCGATGTTTCCGGCGGCAGCGTTTCCTGAAACGACTATCGAGCCGAAGGAGTTTACTGATGACTGAATTATAACGTTTGAGACCGCGAACAGCGAGCCCTGTATACCGGCAGGAAATCCTATGCTCAGTATCCTTGACAGCTGAGCACGGTGAAACTTCATTTTGCGGAGCTCAAGGCGGCAGCAGTCTGTGCGGCGCATGAGGTTTATGATTATCATTGCTGCTGAAAGCACCTGCGAGATAGTTGTTGCAAGAGCGACTCCTGCGACGTTCATATTGAACACGCGGACGAATACGATGTTGAGTATCACGTTAACGATGCCGGCGGCGGTCAGGTAGTAGAGCGGGCTCTGTGTATCACCTGCGGCTCGGAGTATAGCAGCGCCGAAATTGTAGAGCATAGTTGCAGTTATGCCGCAGAAATATATCCGGAGGTATTGGGTTGAAAGTCCGATGACCTCGTCCGGAGTGTCCATAAGGCTGAGGAAGGTGTGTGCGCCGGCAACGCCTACGGCAGTGAGTATGAGTCCGCATATAATGGCGGTCGGTATCGCTGTGTGGACCGTCCTGCGGACATTTTCCTCCTTGCCGGCGCCGAGTCCGTGGGCGACTGTTACGCCTGCACCGACGGAAAGACCGATAAAGAGGTTTATAATAAGGTTTATGAGAGCTCCCGTCGCACCAACAGCGGCAACTGAGAGTTCGCCGCAGTATCTTCCGACAACGACAAGATCTGCAGCGTTGAACAGGAGCTGAAGTATGCCGGTCAGTATTATCGGAACGGTGTAGAGTATTATTTTTTTCAGGAGCGGACCTTCACAGAGGTCGGATCTGTTGTTCTGCATTGCAGCCTCCTCAATAAAAACCAGCCCTCGGGCAGAGGACTGGGAAATAATCATTGTTCGTTCTTTTTGATGCGTTCGAGCTCCTGTTCCTTTTTCCAGAGGAAGCTGAGATGAGCCTCGGTGCCGTTCTGTATTCGTCTGAGGTTTTCAACGTGCTTGAAGAGTATTATGACAGCTACGAGTGCAAGGAGAAGGGTTCCGAGAGCATCTCCTGTGACAAAAGCGTAGTAAGCCATAAAGATCGCTGAGCCGGTTATCGGGACAACGCATATGTAATCGAATGAAAAACCGATGATGATCTCGAGTATCAGCAGAGTGATGAATACGTCCGGATCAAAGGCGAGGATCGTACCCGCAAGGCTCGCGAGTCCTTTTCCGCCGTGAAAGCCCATGAACACCGGGTATATATGACCGATTATGCAGAAACAGCCGGAGAGTATCTTAGCAAATTTTATCTGCGGGAAGAGCTGTGCTGCAAGGACTGACGCGATGAACGCCTTTAATATGTCGAACAGTGCAGAAACAGCGCCGACTTTCTTGCCCATGGTCATGATAGCGTTGGAAGCGCCTGCGTTTCCGGAGCCGCGTTCTCTTATGTCAAATCCCCGGAGTCTGGCAATGATGTAGGAAGGGTTGATATTACCGATGAGATAACCTGTCAGAGCACATAGAATAAACTGCATAAATACCTCCGTTCTGTATCAGTTAAAAGCAAAAAACGGATGAAGCGAACTTCATCCGTAACAGCGCAGACGATAAGTCCGCATGGCGCGGATTGAGAGATTTGAACTCTCGCGCCGGTTTCCCGACCTACTCCCTTAGCAGGGGAGCCCCTTCACCACTTGGGTAAATCCGCAAACCGGCAAAACGCCGGAAAAAATATGGCGGAGAGGGTGGGATTCGAACCCACGTGACCGTTAAGTCAAACGGTTTTCAAGACCGCCTCGTTATGACCGCTTCGATACCTCTCCATTGTAAATATTAGCGATTGGCTTGGCATCTTACCGCCGCATCAATCAGCTTAATTATTATACCACGGATATTTGTCAAAGTCAATAACGAACAGCAGCGAAATAAATATATAAATTTGTGGCATTTTTGTACATTATGACTAAATAGCTGTTTTTTTAACTGATTTATAAGTAAAAATATGAAAATAATAGTAAAATTCTGATTTTTTGAAAAATTATACTTTACATAATCGTTATTTTAGTGTAAAATAATCATAGATATTTTTTTGTGAGGTGCGATATGGAACCAAGATATAAAAGAATTTTATTAAAGGTCAGCGGCGAGGCTCTCGCAGGCGACAAGAAGACCGGTCTCAATTATGATGTTATCACTGAGATATGCAAAAGCGTCAAGAAGTGTTCTGACGCAGGCGTTCAGGTAGCTGTCGTTGTCGGCGGCGGAAACTTCTGGAGAGGCCGTTCGAGCGGCGCTATGGACAGAACTCGTGCAGACCACATCGGTATGCTCGCTACTGCTATGAACGCTCTTGCACTCGCTGACGTTCTTGAGTCGCTCGGCTGTACAGTAAGAGTCCAGACTGCTATAACTATGCAGGCTGTTGCTGAGCCCTATATCCGCAACAGAGCTGTCCGCCACCTTGAAAAGGGCAGGATAGTGATCTTCGGCTGCGGTACCGGCAACCCCTTCTTCTCAACAGATACTGCCGCTTCGCTCCGTGCCGTTGAGATCGAGGCTGATATTTTCCTCAAGGCTACTCTCGTTGACGGCGTTTACGACAAGGATCCCCATAAGTTCGATGACGCCAAGAAGTACGACAAGCTCACATTCAGTCAGGTCATCGGCGAGGATCTCGGCGTTATGGACAGCACTGCTGCAGCTATGTGCCGTGATAACAAGATGAAGATGCTCGTGTTTGACCTCAGCCGTCCCGACAATATCTACGATGCCGTTATGGGCGAAGATGTCGGAACCGTTGTTTACGAGGACTGATCCGTTATAAAGATATTCTATACGAAAGGAATTTATACCAATGAAAGAAACTATCAATGCAGCTAAAGAAAAAATGAACAAGAGCCTCAACGCTCTCGGAAACGAATTTGCTTCTATCCGTGCAGGAAGAGCTAATCCTGCCGTTCTCGACAAGGTGATGGTAGATTACTATGGTGCGCCGACTCCTGTTAACCAGATGGCTGCCATTTCAGTATCTGAGGCAAGAATTCTCGTTATCCAGCCTTGGGACAAGTCCACTCTCAAGCTCATCGAGAAGGCTATCCAGACCTCCGATATCGGCATCACTCCCGTCAACGACGGTAACGTTATCCGTCTTGCTTTCCCTCAGCTCACTGAGGACAGACGTAAGGAGCTCTGCAAGACTATCAAGAAGTACGGCGAGGAGTGCAAGGTAACAGTTCGCTCTGTACGCCGCGACACTATGGAAAAGCTCAAGAAGATGCAGAAGGCTTCCGAACTCACAGAGGACGATCTCAAGAACGGCGAGAAGAAGGTACAGGATATCACTGACCAGTTCTGCGCTGACGTTGACAAGATGGTCGCTGATAAAGAAAAAGAAGTAATGACAGTTTAATGGTGAGATAATGGCAATATTCAGTAAAAAGAAGGACGAGGAGCTCAATCTGCCCGAGAAGCTCCCCGAGCACGTTGCCTTCATTATGGACGGCAACGGCAGATGGGCTAAGAAACGCGGACTTCCCCGTGCCTTCGGACACCGTGAGGGTGCTAAGAATTTCCGTAAGATAGTCCGTCACTGCAAGGATATAGGTCTCAAGTGCATCTCGTTCTATGCCTTTTCTACCGAGAACTGGCGCCGTCCCAAGGAGGAAGTTGACGCTCTTATGAAGCTGTTCAGCGACTACCTCGACGATATCCACGAGCTCCTCACAGAAAAGACTCGCATGGTATTTCTCGGTGACAAGTCCGTTTTCCCGGACTATCTCCGCGAAAAAATGGAAAAGGTCGAGGAGGAGACCGCTCCTTTCGATGAGATGTATATACTCATCGCCGTTAACTACGGCGGCAGGGACGAGCTCACACACGCTGCGAAGCTCCTTGCACAGAAGGCTGTGAACGGTGAGATACGTCCCGAGGACATCACCGAGGACGCTGTTTCCGGTGAGCTCTACACAAAGGGCTTCCCGGACGTTGACCTTATGATACGTCCCAGCGGCGAGCTGCGCCTTTCAAACTTCCTTATCTGGCAGTGTGCATATGCGGAGTTCTACTTCACGAATATCCTCTGGCCGGACTTCACCCCCGATGAACTCGACAAGGCTCTCATAGACTTTGCTGCGCGTCAGAGACGCTTCGGAGGTGTGTAATGCTTACACGAATCATTTCAGGAGCTGTCGGTGTAGCTCTTATGGTCGTGGTATTCATACTCCACGACACTATCTTCCTGCCAATAGCTGTTGCAGCTATGGTGGCAGTCATGCTCTTTGAGCTTCTCCGTGCAGTCAAGCTGGAGAAGTGCCTCACTATACTCGCAGCCGTTGAGCTCTGCGGTATAGTTATGCCTTTTATCTATGAAAGGTACTACTATACTGACGACGATATGGCAGTCATCGGCAGCGGCTCACTTGTATTCAAGGACGCTAATGTATCTTTACAGGCTTTCTGCGTTATGCTTCTTGCTTCATTCATCATATTCGTTACATGGCTCAGGAAGCACAAGGAGATACGCTATGAACAGGTGTTTTTTGCACTTGCAAGCATGGCTCTTGTGCCACAGGCTATGAGCACTATGGTGCGCATCGACAGATACAGTCCCGACCACGGTCTGTTTCTGCTCATTATGGGACTCTGCGGCGCATGGATAGCTGATACGGGTGCCTACTTCACCGGCGTGGCTATCGGCAAGCACAAGCTCTGTCCGGAGATAAGCCCCAAGAAAACTATCGAAGGCTTTGTCGGCGGTATCGTTACGACAGGTATCGTTTACGCCGCTGCTTTTGCGATATACAATCGCAATACCGATATGACAGACCTCAACTTCGGAGGCTTTGTGCTGATATTCTTTATCGGTGCAGCCTGCGCAGTCATCGGAACTATCGGCGATCTTTCGGCTTCTATGGTCAAGAGACAGATAGGCTTCAAGGATTACGGAAAGATAATGCCCGGTCACGGCGGACTCATGGACCGCTTTGACAGTGTACTTTTCGTGCTGCCGTCTTTCTATGTGCTTGTGGTAATGACAGGTATAATCTAATATCTATGAAAGGAGACTAACGTTCAGACGTATAGTCCCTTTCGCATTTTATCAGGAAATGCTCCATATAATATCCGGGAAGAAATTCCCTGAAAAAAGGTGAACAAAATGAAGAAAACAGTATCCGTACTCGGCTCGACGGGCTCGATAGGAACACAGTCGCTGGAGGTGTGCGAGAAGCACGGACTCGGTGTAACAGCACTCGCCGCTCACAGCAGTGTGAAGCTGCTTGCAGAACAGGCGAGAAAGTTCAGACCGGAGTACATCGGCATCTACAACGAGGAGAAGTACACTGAACTGAAAAGCGCTCTCAGCGATATGAATGTGAAGATAGTCTGCGGAATGGAGGGACTATGCGAGATCGCAGCTCTTCCTCAGACAGACATCGTTCTTAATTCGGTAGTGGGAATGGTAGGACTTCTCCCGACTCTCACTGCTATTGACGCCGGCAAGGACATTGCACTTGCAAACAAGGAGACTCTCGTTGCAGGCGGTGAGCTCGTAATGTCGGAGATAGCAAAGAAGGGGATAGCGCTCTACCCTGTGGACAGCGAACATTCTGCGATATTCCAGTGCTTGCAGGGAAATAAACGCAGTCAGCTGAGCAAGGTGATACTGACAGCTTCCGGCGGACCTTTCTTCGGAAAGACCTACGACGAGCTGCGTTCCGTGACAAAGGAACAGGCTCTCAACCACCCGAACTGGGATATGGGCAGCAAGATCACGATAGACTCCGCTACCCTGATGAACAAGGGACTCGAGTTCATCGAAGCAAAGTGGCTCTTCGACCTAACTCCTGACCAGATCGAGATAGTGGTACACCGTCAGAGCGTAGTACATTCCGCAGTCGAGTACGACGACTTCTCCGTCATCGCACAGCTCGGGGTTCCGGATATGAAGATACCGATACAGTACGCGCTGCTCTACCCGGACAGAAAGCCCTGCCCGACCGGCAGGCTCTCCCTCACGGATTATGGTAAACTCACCTTTGAGAAGCCCGACTTTGAGACTTTCAGGTGCCTGAGCACTGCTATCGAGGCTATCAAGCGCGGCGGAGCTTATCCGTGTCTTGTGAATTCAGCCAATGAGGAAGCCGTTCGTGCCTTCCTGAACGACGAGATAAGATTTATTGAGATCGGCGAGATAGTATCGGCGGTACTCGACAGATTTGAGCCTTCACAGATAAACTGCTACGATGACGTAATGAAGGCTGACAAGGCGGCAAGAGAATATGTAAGAGCCGCAGTTTCGGAGAGATAAGCTCCCGAGAGAAAGGATAGATTCAATGGGTATCATAATAGCATTACTGGTCTTCGGACTTATCGTAACGGTACACGAGTTCGGTCACTTCATCTGTGCCAAGCTCAGCGGCATAAAGGTGCTGGAATTCTCGGTCGGTATGGGACCGAAGCTCCTCCAGACTCAGAAGGGCGAGACGAAGTATTCGCTGAGACTCCTCCCGATAGGCGGCTACTGCGCTATGCAGGACGAGGACAACGAGTCAGACGATCCGCGCGGCTTCCGCAATGCAAAGCTGTGGAAGAGAGCGCTCGTTCTCTTTGCCGGACCGCTTATGAACTTCATTCTCGGCTTCATACTTCTCATCGGAATGGTCTGCTCAATGGCTGATGTTCCGACAAGAGAGGTCCACGGCTTCTACGGAAAGAAGAACGATGACGGCACTAAAGTCAACTATTCCCGCAGCTACGAGACAGGTCTCCAGTTCGGAGACAAATTCGTTGAGGTAGACGGCATACGCATTTTCAGCTACCTTGACCTCAGCTATATCTTTGCTACCACAAAGACTCATACTCACGACGTTGTTGTTGAGCGTGACGGCAAAAAGGTCGAGCTCGATGACGTGGAATTCCGCGATCTGCGCGACAATGACCACGTTGACTTCTTCCTCGTCTACGAGAGCAAGAACCCGCTGACCGTTATGAAATGCAGCGGCGGACTCTTTATGTCAATGGGACACATGGTAGGAATGTCGCTCAAGCAGCTTGCTACCGGCAAGGTAGAAAAGGAGGAGGTCTCCGGACCTGTCGGCGTCGTTACGACTATCAGCGAGGCTACCGAGAAGAGTGAGAGCAAGAAGGACGCTCTCTTCCAGCTCTTCTATATGTCGGCTCTGATAAGCATAAACGTCGGCATATTCAATCTTCTTCCCATACCCGGACTCGACGGCGGACGTCTGCTGTTCTGCCTTATCGAGCTGGTTCGCCGCAAACCGGTAAAGCCGGAGCACGAGGGCTATGTTCATCTTGCAGGAATGGCTCTGCTCTTTGGCATTATGATATTTGCTACCTATAACGACATCGTAAAACTGATAACAGGCTGACCTGATTTAACGTCAGATACAGGAGGTAAACTATGAGAAGCGTAAAACCTGTCAGAGTGGGGGACTGCGTCCTCGACGGCAGACACATATATATCCAGTCAATGCTCAACGTCCGCTCGGACGATATCGAGGGCAGCGTAAAACAGGCAGTCGAGCTTGAAAAGGCAGGCTGCGAGATAGTCCGTGCAGCTATACCGGATATGGACGCTGTCAGGCTCATTCCGGCTATCAAGGAAGCCGTTTCCATTCCGCTCGTTGCGGACATACATTTCGATTACAGACTCGCAGTAGAAGCTGCCGCAGCCGGCATCGACAAGATACGCATAAATCCCGGCAACATCGGCGGCATGGACAGGGTAAAGAAGGTCGTAGACGCCTGCCGTTCGAGGAATATCCCTATCCGTATCGGTGTGAACTCCGGCTCGCTCGAGAAGGAAATTCTGGCGAAGTACGGTTCGCCCACGCCGGAAGCACTCGTTGAGAGCGCTATGGGACACGCTGCAATGCTCGAGCATTTTGACTTTGACGACATAGTGATATCTATCAAATCCTCCGATGTTAACCGTATGATAGCTTCGTACAGACTTGCAGCAGAGAAGTGCAATTATCCGCTGCATCTCGGTGTTACAGAAGCCGGTACCGAGAGAATGGGACTTATAAAGTCAGCAGTAGGTATAGGTTCACTGCTCTGTGACGGCATCGGTGAAACTATCCGTGTTTCGCTGACAGATGATCCGGTGAAGGAGATCGAAGCTGCAAAGGATATCCTCAGATGTATCGGAAAGCGCGGCGGAGTCCGTTTTGTATCCTGCCCGACCTGCGGAAGGACTCGTATTGACCTCATCGGAACTGCGAAGAAGGTCGAGGCTGCACTCAAGGATCTCGACAAGGACATAACCGTAGCCGTTATGGGCTGTGTGGTCAACGGTCCCGGAGAGGCTAAGGAAGCCGATGTTGGAATTGCCGGCGGCGACGGCTGCGCAGTAATATTCCGCAAAGACGGTACACAGCGAAAGATCAGGGAGGAGGACATTGTCACCGAACTGCTTGCAGAGGTAGACAAGCTCTGAGAATGAATATAAATATAGCTGAATTTCTGAAGGATCAGGTCACCGATCTCCCCGAAAGCGTCAGGAGCGGTGAGATATTCAAGATAACTTATACCGAGAAGCTCGACAATATCAACTTCTTTGCCGCATATGAGAGTCTTGTTCCTGCCGACGACATTTTCGCGTTTGAAAAGGCTATGGAGACCGCGGTCAGAGTTGACAGGGTAAGACTCAACTGCCGCTATCCGAAGGAGCTTTTCGGACGTGAATACTACGACGAGCTCATCAAGCTGATGAAGCGCGACGTGCCTGTTGTGAACGGTTTTCTGGACGGCGCCGAGGTGAACTTCGGCAAGGTCAGCATCGACATAACTCTTACTCACGGCGGCCTTGAAATGCTTGAGGGGGCGAATTTCCGCCGCAGGTTCTCACAGCTCATATACAATCAGTTCGGTATCAGGTTAAATATAACCCTCAACGGAAAAACTGCCGTGACCGCTGACGATTATGATGAGATGATAGAGAAAATGGCAGACGAGCTTCCGGATTACAGCGCACAGCTCGTTCCGGAGAAGAGCCGCGAGGAGATCATCGCCGAGGAGCGACAGGCAGCTATCCCTACTGCCGTTATGGACACGACCTCACTCAACACCGAATTTGATCCCGAATCTGCGGAGATAATCAAGGGCAGAGCTATCCGCGAGAAGCCAATTTCGATAAATGAAGCCGTACACCGTCTCGGTGAAAAGCTGGTCGTTGTCGGAGACGTGTTTGCGTCTGAGATCAAGGAGCTCCGCAACGAGAAGACTGTTGCGACTTTTGATATAACCGATTACAGCGGTTCGATGAAGGTCAAAGTGTTCGGTACGAACAAGGAGATCGAGGACATGGGACTTGCCGGCATAAAGAACGGTACGACTCTCCTCGTTCACGGCAAGACCGACTACGATCAGTATGCCCGCGATATCGTAATATCGCCCCATTCTCTCATAAAGGTCAAGCGTATCCCGAAAATGGATAACTACCCTGAAAAGAGAGTCGAGCTCCACTGTCATACGAATATGTCCGCAATGGACGCTGTCACAGATCCGGTAACCCTCATAAACCGCGCTGCTGCGTGGGGACATCAGGCAATGGCTATCACAGATCACGGCTGTGTTCAGGCGTTCCCGGACTGTATGTACAATATGCCCAAGAACTTCAAGGTCATCTACGGTATGGAAGCCTATGTCGTGAACGACCTTGACCGACCGCTCATAGTCAAGAATCCAGACAGCCGTGCTATCAATGATGAGATAATAGTATTCGACGTCGAGACGACCGGACTCAGCTTTTCTTCTGACAGGCTTACCGAAATAGGTGCAGTCAAGCTGAAGAATATGCAGGTCGTTGACAGCTTCAACACTAAGGTCAACCCTGGGAAGCACATTCCGGAGAAGATAACCGAGCTGACCGGTATCAGTGACGATGACGTAAAGGACGCTCCCGGTGAAAAGGAAGCCGTGGAGATGTTCATGGAGTTCTGCGGCGACAAGCCGGTGCTTGCGGCTCATAATGCCAACTTTGATACCACCTTTATAAACGAGGTCTGCAAGCGTCAGAACATCACGTTCGACTACAACTGGATAGACACGCTCGTGCTGTGTCAGGCTATGCTCCCGGAAATGGGACGCCATAAGCTGAATATGGTCGCAAAGGCGCTGAAGCTCGGCAAGTTCGACCACCATCATGCTTCCGACGACGCTCTGATGCTTGCCAAGATATACATAGAGCTCGTGAACAGACTCGTCAACGAAAAGGGTGCGAAAACGCTCGACGACATAAACTGCCTTGCAGGAGAGATCGACGTAAAGAAGCTGAAAAGCTACCACCACATCATACTCGTCCGCAATCAGGCAGGTCTCAAGAACCTCTACCGTCTCGTATCACTGAGCAACCTCGAATACTTCTATAAGAAGCCGCTTATCCCGAAATCCGTCCTGATAGCTCATCGTGAGGGACTCATCTACGGAAGCGCCTGCGAAGCCGGAGAGCTCTTTCAGGCAATGCTCGAAAAGCAGCCGGAGGAGCACCTCGAAAAGCTGGCAAAATTCTATGATTACCTTGAGATACAGCCTATTGCGAACAATGAATTCATGGTCCGTGAGGGAGTTGCTGAGAACGATGAGGAGCTCCGCGATTACAACCGCCGCATAGTTGAGCTCGGTGACAAGTTGGGCATACCGGTCTGTGCAACCTGCGACGTTCACTTCATAGATATGAAGGACGCGGTCTACCGTAAGATAATCCTTGCGACTATGGGCTTCAAGGACGCCGAAAATCAGGCACCGCTCTATTTCCGCACGACCGAGGAAATGATGGGCGAATTCGAGTACCTCGGCGCTGACAAGGCGAAGGAAGTAGTCATAACAAATACAAATATGATTGCGGATATGATAGAAGTTGTCCGCCCGATACCTAAGGGAACGTTCACTCCTACGATCGAAGGTGCGGAGGAGGAGCTCGTCAAGATAACGCACGATAAGGCACATGAGATATACGGCGATCCGCTCCCGGAGATAGTTGATAAAAGGCTTGACAGAGAGCTTTCGTCCATTATCAAGCACGGCTTCTCAGTGCTCTACATCATCGCGCAGAAGCTGGTGTGGAACTCCGTTGAGAACGGCTATCTTGTCGGTTCGAGAGGATCAGTAGGCTCGTCGTTCGTAGCTTCGATGGCTGGTATCTCCGAGGTAAATCCTCTGCCGCCGCACTATGTCTGCCCGAAGTGCAAGCACAGCGAGTTCCTGCTTGACGGTAAGTACGGCTCAGGCTTTGACCTGCCGCCGAAGGCTTGTCCGGACTGCGGCACTGATATGCACCGCGAGGGACACGACATTCCCTTCGAGACCTTCCTTGGCTTTGACGGCGATAAAGCGCCTGATATAGACCTTAACTTCTCTGATGAATATCAGTTCTGGGCTCACCGCTATACGGAAAAGCTCTTTGGCAAGGCGAACGTTTTCAAAGCCGGAACTATTTCCGTTGTCGCTGAAAAAACGGCTTACGGCTACGTCAAGAAATACTGCGAGGACAACGGCGTCACGCTCAACAACTGTGAGATGAGCCGTCTTGCGGCAGGCTGCACCGGTATCAAGCGAACGACCGGTCAGCACCCCGGCGGAATGGTAGTTGTTCCCTCGGACTATGATGTTTATGACTTTACGCCTGTTCAGCACCCTGCTGATACGGCGGATTCTGAGATAATCACCACGCATTTCACGTTCAACTCCCTGCACGATACTATCCTCAAGCTCGATGAGCTCGGACACGTTGTTCCGACGCTCTACAAGCACCTCGAGGACCTCACAGGCATAAAGATCAAGGACGTTCCGACTTCTGATCCTGATGTTATCCGTATGTGTACGAACTGCGACGCTCTCGGCGTAACGCCCGAGGACATCTACTGCCAGACCGGAAGTCTCGGCATACCTGAAATGGGTACGGGCTTCACCATACAGATGCTTCTTGACGCCAAGCCGACAAAGTTCAGCGACTTCCTCCAGATATCCGGACTCTCTCACGGTACGGACGTTTGGCTGGGCAACGCAAAGGACCTCATAGATCAGGGCGTATGCACCATTTCTGAGGTTATCGGAACCCGTGACAGTATCATGACGTATCTTCTGTACAAGGGCGTCGAACCGAAAATGGCGTTCCAGATAATGGAGTGGACTCGTAAGGGCAAGGCACCGAAGCAGTTCACGCCGGAGATAATTGAGATGCTGAAGGAGCACGATGTTCCGCAATGGTACATCGAGAGCTGCCTGAAGATCAAGTATATGTTCCCGAAGGCTCACGCGGCAGCTTACGTTATCGCGGCGATAAAGCTGGGCTGGTTCAAGCTGCACAGACCGCTCGAATATTATGCGACTTACTTCTCGATACGAGGCGAAGACTTTGACGCTGACCTTGCAGTCAAGGGCAGGGCAGCGGTACGCGCAAGGATAGAGGAGCTCAAGGCTCTCGGCAACGACCGCAGCAAAAAGGAGAGCGACCTCTACGATATCCTCCTCATAACCAACGAAATGCTGGCGAGAGGATATGAGTTCCTGCCGATAGATCTGTACAAGTCTCATGCGAAGGACTACGTTGTTGAGGACGGTAAGCTCAGGATACCCTTTGCGGCTCTGAGCGGCATAGGACTCAACGCTGCCAAGGGTATTTATGAGACCGCTCAGAAAGGTTCTTTCATTTCGGTAGAGGAATTCCAGGAGCAGAGCGGTGCGTCAAAAACCACAATAGATATGTTGAAAAGCATAGGTGCCTTTGGTGAATTACCCGATTCTGCACAGCTTTCGTTGTTTTGACTTGACTTTTTCTTGGTAATATGTTATCATATTACCATAGTAACACGTTAGCATACTAAAGTGATTAACCGGAGGTCACAATGAAATACAGGATCTTATCTATTCTTGCTATGTCAGCTCTCATCTGTACGGCAGCAGGCTGTTCCGCCGATTCATCATCAGAGAGCGACAGTTCCGCTCCGCAGACAACTCAGACTGTATCATCTGAAACAACTGTGGCACCGTCAAATAATGAGAACACGCAGGACTCTTCGGCGCCGAAAGAAAAGAAGCTCTATGACAATGGGGAGATATACAGTAATATCTGCCTTCTCGGACGCCAGCTTTCTTCTCCGCTGACAGTCGGTGATCTTGGTGATGATTTTGAATTCTCTGACTCGATGTGCATTGTATATTATAAGGGTGAGAGCGTGGGAATCTTTACATTGGAAAACTGTGAAGGTCCGGAAGACATTAAAAAAAGCACAAGGATCAAGGATATATATATTGATGATAGAAATATATCAGGCTCAGAAGAACCCATTATTTCTGTATACGGCATCACTGTCGGTGATACACGCGATGATGTCTGCAATAAGATAGGTGCTCCGTCAAGAACTCTTGAAACAAGTATGAGTCTTACGGATGATTATCGCGGAGACTACGGCGAGACAATACTTTCTTTTGAATACGATGCTCCGGATTTTGAAAAGATAAAACAGATAATTGTGTATCTGCGCTGAGTTTTTTCAATACGGAAATCAGAATACTTTGAATATCTTAACAGGAGGATATTTATGCGAAATTACGATCTTATAACTCCCGAGGGCACAAAGGATCTGCTCTTCGGCGAGTGCATAGTCAGACGAAATATAGAGAACAAGCTCATGGGACTTTTCAGGAGCCGCGGTTACAGCGAGATGATAACTCCCGGTCTTGAATTCTTTGATGTTTTCAATCTCAATTCTCCCTATTTTCCGCAGGAGAACCTTTATAAGCTCACAGACGCAAAGGGCAGACTGCTTGTAATGCGTCCGGATTCTACTATGCCTATCGCAAGAGTAGTTGCAACTCGTCTCAAGGACGCAGTCCTTCCGCTCAAGCTCTGCTATGACCAGACCGTCTACCGCACAGAGCCTGCACTCAAGGGCAGGAGCGACGAGATAGTTCAGGCAGGCATCGAGCTTATCGGCTCTGAACTCAAAATTGCCGATCTTGAAGTGATTTCGACTGCCGTTGACTCACTCAAGGCTATGGAAATGCCTTTCTCTCTCGAGATCGGACATATCGGCATTTTCAGGGAGCTCGTAAGCAAGCTCGACGTTAACGATCATTTCAAGGAGAAGATACGCCGCCGCATCGAGACCAAGAATTTCCCTGCGCTCAACGATCTTCTTGACTCTCTCGGAAGCAGTCCTGTCATTGACGCTCTCAAGAAGCTGCCGGCACTCTTCGGCGGAGAGGAGGTCTTTGAGAAGGCTGAGGAGCTCATGTCCGATGAGAACATCACTCGTCAGCTTGAGGAGCTCCGTGCTATCTACCGTGATGCCTGCGAGATATGCGGCAGCGACGGCGAGATAACTGTTGACCTCGGACTCGTCAACAAGACTGACTACTACACAGGTCTCATAATCAAGGGCTACCTTCAGGGACACGGCGAGGAGGTCATCTCCGGAGGAAGATACGACAAGCTCATTTCCGAATTCGGCTATGATGTACCGGCTGTCGGTTTTGCCGTGAACGTAAACGGCATTGCAAAGGTGATAGAAAAGAGCGGTGCGCTTCCGCAGGTGCCAGCCGCAGACGTTATCGTATACGCAGAGAAAGGCTGTGAGGCTGAGGCTTTCAAGAAAGCCGGAAAGCTCCGCGAGCAGGGACTTGTTGTTGAGAATGCTCTCTTCGACGATCCCACTTCTGTAAGAGAGTACGCTATGGAGCGTAAGATAGCAAAGGTAGTTGTCGTTGACGGCAGCAGGGAGGAAGAGTAATGGACAGACCTATCAGAATTGCTCTCACAAAGGGCAGACTTGAAAAGGATACAGTAGGACTTCTTGAAAAGCTGGGATTTGACTGTACGGCAGTACGCGAAAAGGGCAGAAAGCTCATACTTCCTGTGCCGGACGCAAACCTCGAAGTAGTTCTCGCAAAAGCAAACGATGTTATAACCTATGTTGAGCACGGCGTGTGCGATATGGGCGTTGTCGGCAAGGACACCATAATGGAAATGGACGGCAGGTTCTATGAGCTTGTTGACCTTGGCTTCGGACGCTGCAAGTTCGCACTTGCGACCAAGAAGGGCTACGATTTTTACGGCGGCTACGGAATCAAGACCATTGCAACCAAGTACCCGAATGTTTCCCGCCACTTCTTCGAGAAGAAGGGAATGGATACCGAGATAATCAAGATCGAGGGCTCTGTTGAGCTTGCACCTCTCCTTGAACTCGCAGACGGTATCGTTGACATAGTTGAGACAGGAACAACTCTCAAGGAGAACGGTCTCGAGGTCATCGAGGACGTTGCACCTATCTCCGCACGTCTCATTGTAAATATGGTAAGTATGAAGCTCCGCCATGCCGAGATAGAGCATTTCGTAGAGCTTATCGAAAAAAATCTTTGATATACGGTGAATAACGGAGGTCTGAACAATGGCTGAAATTAAGAAGATATACGCTAACGGCAAGGACGAGGCAGAGTTTCTTGCTGATCTTGAAAAGAGAAGCGGTGAGACAAACCGCAAGGTCACAGAGGTAGTTTCAGAGATCATCGAGACCGTCAGAAACGGCGGCGACGAGGCTGTAAAGAACTACACGCTCAAGTTTGACGGAAACCTGCCGCAGTATTACGAAGTACCGAGAGACGTTATCAACGACGCCCTCACAGAAGCAGACGAGAAGTTTGTGAATGCGCTCCTCAATGCACAGGAGAACATAGCTGATTTCCACAAGAGACAGGTACAGCAGAGCTTTATCGCTCCAAAGGAGAACGGTGTTATCCTCGGACAGAGGGTAAGAGGTCTCACAAGAGTAGGACTCTATGTTCCCGGCGGTACGGCAGCCTATCCCTCGAGCGTTCTTATGAACGCTATACCTGCCAAGATAGCGGGCGTAAAGGAAATAATCATGGTAACACCTCCTCTCAAGGACGGTACTCCCAACAAGGATATCCTCGTTGCAGCAGCTATCTGCGGTGTGGACAGAGTATTCCTTTCAGGCGGTGCACAGGCTATCGCAGCACTTGCCTACGGTACTGAGGAGATCCCGAAGTGCGACAAGATAGTAGGTCCCGGAAACATCTATGTTGCAACTGCAAAGAAGCTCCTTTACGGTGTAGTTGATATTGATATGATAGCAGGTCCGAGCGAGATACTCGTGATCGCAGACGAGACCGCAGATCCTAAGTTCGCAGCGGCAGACCTTATGTCACAGGCAGAGCACGACGTGCTTGCTTCCGCGATCATGGTCACAACAAGCGAGGAGCTTGCTGATGCAACTATCAAGGAGATCGACCGTCAGAAGGAGTATCTCTCCAGAAAAGAGATCATCGAGAAGTCACTCAGGGACTACGGCGCTATAATCATTGCGGACAGCCGTGAGAAGTGCGTTGAGCTTGCGAACCGTATTGCTCCCGAGCACCTTGAGGTCCTCATGAAGGATCCCTTTGAGCTCCTCGGCAGTCTTGACAATGCCGGTTCGATATTCCTCGGAAACTATGCTTCCGAGCCTCTCGGCGACTACTATGCAGGTCCTAACCACGTTCTTCCGACAAGCGGAACCGCGCGTTTCTTCTCACCTCTCGGCGTAGCGAGCTTCACAAAGCGCACAGGCTATACCTACTACACAGAGGACGCTCTCCGTCAGGCAAAGGACGACATCGTACTCATCGCAGAGAGAGAAGGACTTACTGCACACGCTAATGCGATCAAGGTAAGATTTGAAGACTAATACGACGCAAATGGGGCGGCTTGCAAAAGAGCTGCCCTAAAGGTGTTTTTCGGAAGGAAAATAAATATGAGTTACAAACTTAATAAGAAGCTGGTAAATTTAGTGCCGTACGATCCGATAACCGGACACTACGACATAAGACTCGATGCTAATGAGAGCTGCTTCGATCTTTCGCCGGAGCTCAAGGAGAAGATCTGCCGCAGTATAGCCAAGGTGGATTTCAACCGCTATCCTGACTGCCTTGCTAAGAGACCGACAGAGGCTTTTGCAAAGTTCTACGGCGTTTCACCGGAGCTGGTCACAGCCGGAAACGGTTCTGATGAGCTTATAAGCGTGATAATGAGCTGCTTTTTTGAGGCTGGTGACACGGTAGTGAACGTATCGCACGATTTCTCAATGTACGGCTTCTATGCACAGCTCTACGAGACAAAGGTCGAGACCTATCAGAAGGAAGCTGATCTCACCATTGATCCCGACAAGCTCATCAGCTTTTGCAGGGAAAAAAACGCACGAGGAGTAGTTTTCTCAAATCCCTGCAATCCGACTTCACTCGGACTCGGCAGAGATGCTGTGAGAAAGATAATAACTTCCCTCAGCGACACACTTGTTATCCTCGATGAGGCTTATATGGATTTCTGGGATCAGTCGCTGCTTGACGAAGTGGAAAAGTACGATAATCTCATTATCCTCAAGACCTGTTCAAAGGCTATCGGAATGGCAGCAGTAAGAGTTGGCTTTGCAATTGCGAACAAGACCATAACAACAGCTCTCAGAGCGGCAAAGTCCCCGTACAACAACGACTCTGTTGCACAGACGATAGTTTCGGAAGTGCTTGCAGAAAAGGACTATCTCTTATCTTGCAGGGACGCTATCGTTGCCGGTACTAAGAGCCTTTACAGCGATATAAAAGCGCTTGATGCAAAGTACGGCTGCTTTGAAAAGGTATATGAGCCCTGCACCAATTTCGTCTATATAAAGACAGACGAATTTCAGAAGATATACGAGTTCCTGCTTGAGAACTCGATCGCGATACGCAAGTTCAGCGGCTATCTCAGGATAACTGCCGGCAGCAAAAAGGAAAATGCAGCTGTGATAGCTGCACTTGAGAAGTATTTTACAAAGTGAGGAGGATGAGTATGCGCACAGCTACCATTGAACGTGCTACAAAGGAGACTCAGATCAGTGTTACTGTTGAGCTTGACGAAAAGGGCAGAGCTGACATTGATACAGGCATCGGCTTCTTCGATCATATGCTCACAGCACTGTCAGTACACAGCGGGATAAGCATGACTGTAAAGGTCAAGGGCGATCTGAATGTGGATTGCCACCACACGATAGAGGATACCGGAATAGTTCTCGGACAGGCTCTCGGACAGTCTCTTGGCACAAAGTCTGGTATAGTCCGCTACGGAACAGCCTATATCCCTATGGACGAGTCGCTTGCAATGGCAAGTCTCGACCTCAGCAACAGACCGTTTTTAGTGTTCAACTGCGACTTCACGAACCAGTCCTGCGGCGGCTACGACCTCTGTATGACTGAGGAATTCTTCCGTGCTTTCGCATTCAATTCCGGAATGACTCTGCACATAAATCTGCTTTACGGCAGCAACGATCACCACAAGGCAGAGGCGGTATATAAGGCTGTTGCACACGCTCTTAAAACGGCAGTCACACTTAACGCTGACGGCAACACGCTCTCAACGAAAGGAGTTCTGTGATGATAGCAATAATCGACTACGGTGCTGGAAACATTTTCAGCGTAAAGAACGCGATGGACTACCTCGGGCTTGAAAGCAGACTCGTTTCCGACGAGAAGTCCGTGCGCGAAGCTGACGCCGTGATACTTCCGGGTGTCGGAGCATTTCCGGCAGCAATGGAGAAGCTCAGGGCAACAGGTCTTGTTGACGTTATAAAGGAGGAGGCGACCAGAAAACCTTTCCTCGGCATATGTCTCGGTATGCAGCTCATTTTTGAGAAGGGCTACGAGTTTGAGGAGTGCGACGGTCTGGGACTTATCTCCGGTTCTGTAAGAAAAATGGAGGAGCCTGACCTCATCATTCCGCATATGGGCTGGAACAAGCTCGAAAAGCTGAATGACTGTCCGCTTCTTGCGAATGTCGGCGACGACGAGTATGTGTACTTTGTTCACTCCTACAAGGCAGAGTGCGCTGACAGTAACATCGCTGCATACAGCGAGTACGGCGGAAGAGTCCCTGCACTGGTATACGACGGAAAGTTCGTTTACGGAGCACAGTTCCACCCTGAGAAATCAGGCGAGACAGGTCTGAAGATACTCCGCAGCTTCGGAGGGCTTATATGATATATAAGAGCCTGCTTTCCTGCACGGCTAACACCCGCGAGCTTGGCGGCATAAGGCTTGCTGACGGCAGTGTGACCAAGAACGGCGTGTACTGGCGCAGCGATGTACCGGTACAGCCTTCGGCGGAGGATATTCATAAACTGCTTGCGAACCGTATCACTACTATTATTGATATGCGTACCGCAGAGGAAGCCGAAAGGGTACCCGATATACTTTCGGAGACTGCCGGCTTTGAGTATCATCATTTCACGATAACTGAGGGAAGCGGCGTTCCTGCGACACTTGAAGCAGTTCCGCATTCGTATATGGACATAGCGCTTGCGGAGAATATGCCGAAGGTGATGAAAACTATTGCGGAAGCTGACAGAGGGGTGCTTTTCCACTGCTCGGCAGGCAAGGATCGAACGGGAGTTGCGGCTGCGATAATACTCATGACCTGCGGTGCTGAACGTAGTGCAATCATCAATGATTACGTCATCAGCCGCGAGTACAACCGCAAAAAGCTGGAAGCGTTTCTTAGTGCGCACCCAGAGATAGACCGCGAGATCTGTCTTGCGAACGAAAAGAGTATTGACGGCTTCATTGACCTGTTTACGGAACGCTTCGGAACAGTCGGAAGGTATTTTGAATACATAGGGCTTGCTGCTGAACACGCTGATATGATAAGGAGCAAACTACATTCCTGAGGGCTGCAAATGAACAGAAAACTGATTATAGTTGAAGGGCTCCCATGCTCTGGTAAGAGTACTACCGCCCGATATATCGCGGATAAACTTGGTATGACCTTTGTTGACGAGTACAGCGGAGCTCACCCTGCGGACTACGAATTCCACGCGTTCCTCACAGGGAGCGACCTTGATAAGTTCGCAGATAATGAGCGGAAAGAGGTGCTGTCCGCGGCTGAGAGAAAGTCCGGCGGATATATTGTGAAGATCAGCGATTTCACGGGAGAGCTCTTCGATAAACTCTTACAGCATAAGATATATGACTTTTTGCCGTGGGAGGCTGAGCGACCTGTAATGCTCGATAAATGGCGGGAATTCGTTGGAAACACCGGCGATGCGAGCTATGTTTTCAATTGTGTGCTGATGCAAAATCCGATGTGCGAGACTATGATGCGGTTTGGCTTTGACGCTGCTGTTTCCGAGGCTTATATCCGTGAGATCAGCAGCATTATCGCTCCGCTTTCGCCGTTTGTGGTGTATCTGAAAAACAGCGATGTTCGCGGCAGCGTTAAACGTGCTTCAGCTGAGCGCGGTGACGAATGGCTCAATGCCGTCATCGACTACCATTGTAACGGTGAATACGGCAAGAAACTCGGACTGAGCGGCTTTGATGGCTATATTTCCGCTCTTGAGGAAAGACAGCGCAGGGAGCTCGGTATACTGAACAGACTTGATATTGACAGCATGGTCATTGACGACGCGCAAAAGGACTGGATAGGATCATATTCAGCAATAATTTCAAAACTAAACGAGGTAAAATAATGAGCGGAATAATACTCTGCCAGTCGAAGTACGGAGCTTCAAAGAAATACGCAGAATGGATATCCGAGGAGACTGGCTTTAAGATAGTCGAAACGAAAAAGGCTGACATAAAAGAGGTATCGAAGTATGATACTATAATTCTCGGCGGAGGAGTCTATGCCTCTGCTATTGCCGGCATCGCATTTCTCAAGAAGAATATCGGAGCACTCGACGGTAAGAGGATATATGTTTTCTGCTGCGGTGCGGCACCGTATGACGAGGAGCTTGTCGAGGCGATAAGAAAGAGAAACTTCAAGGACAAACTTGCGGACATACCCTGCTTTTATTATCAGGGAATGTGGGATCTTGAGGGAATGAAGTTTGCCGACAAAGCTATGTGCAAGATGTATGTAAAGATGCTCTCGAAGAAGGATCCCTCCGAGATAAAAGCGTGGGAGAAACCGTTCTTTGAGGCAAAGGACAAGAAGTGCGACTGGACTGACAAGAAATACATCGGACCGCTGATTGAGACCGTAAAGGGTAAGGGTGAATAACAATGATAATTTTTCCTGCAATAGACATCAAGGACGGCAACTGTGTCCGTCTGTTCAAGGGTGATTTCTCGACAGTTGAGAAGGTAGCGAGCGACTACCTTGAGACTGCTGAGAGCTTTGAAGCTGCCGGTGCCGAGTGGATACATATGGTAGACCTCGACGGCGCCAAAGAGGGCAGACCTGTCAACACGAAGATATACACAGACGTTGCCGAAAAAACAAACCTCAAGGTCGAGCTTGGCGGCGGTATCAGAAGCATACAGACCATAAAGGAGTACCTTGATATGGGCATCACGAGAGTTATACTCGGTTCGGTGGCGCTCAAGAATCCCAAGCTGGTCCGCGAAGCCGTTGAGAGATTCGGCAGTGAGAAGATAGTCGTTGGGATCGACGCTATGAACGAAATGGTCGCAACTGAGGGCTGGCTCGAAAGCTCTGATGTTCACTATATCGACCTTGCAAACAAGATGATAGAGTCCGGCGTGAAGTATTTCATCTTCACTGATATTTCCAAGGACGGCACACTCTCAGGCGTGAACCGCGAACAGCTCAAAAAGCTCGCTGACGCTACTGAGGGCAGAGCAAATATCGTAGCTTCCGGCGGCGTTCATACTATGGACGACATCGTTGCCTGCAAGGAAATGGGACTTTACGGAACTATCTGCGGAAAGTCCATATACAAGGGAACTCTCGATCTGAGAGAAGCAATAAGCTATGCAAATGCAGAATGAAATCCATATTGATGCAGAGGAGGCGGAATAATGCTTGCAAAGAGAATAATCCCGTGCCTTGACGTAAGAAACGGCAAGGTAGTAAAGGGCGTGAATTTTGAGGGAGTCCGCGATGTCGGAGATCCCGTTGAATGCGCAGCTGAGTACAACAAACAGGGTGCTGACGAGCTGGTATTTTACGATATAACAGCTTCATTCGAGGGACGCGGCGTGTTCCTTGACGTTGTGCGCGACACGGCGAAGAAGGTCTTTGTACCGCTCACAGTCGGCGGCGGTATCAAGACAGTTGATGACATACGCGATGCGCTGAGAGCCGGTGCTGACAAGGTCTCCGTGAACTCTCAGGCAGTTCAGAACCCTCAGCTCATCAAGGACGGTGCTGACATCTTCGGAAGCCAGTGCATATGTGTCGGTATCGACGCGAAGAAGATAGCCGAAAACAAGTGGACCGTATATATAAACGGCGGCAGAAAGGATATGGGAATTGACCTCATAGACTGGGTACACACTATTGACCAAGGAAGGCTTCGATATACCAATGTTGAAGGCAGTCTGTGACAACTGCTCGATACCTGTTATCGCAAGCGGCGGTGCAGGCAAGATAAACGATTTCTACGAGGTCTTTGAAAAGACCGGCGCTACGGCAGCTTTGGCGGCTTCACTTTTCCACTTCAAGGAGCTCACTGTCGGCGAGGTCAAGGACTACTGCCGCGGCAAGGGTGTAATTGTGAGGTAAGCTATGGACAAGATATGGGAAGATATGTACGCGGCCGCAAAGGCTGTACTTGCCTCGCGTAAAATATCGGAATTTGTTACAGCCGGAGAGGTCTCCGCAGCTGTGCTGAGCAAGTCCGGAAAGATATACACCGGCGTGTGCATCGACACCTGTTCAACACTCGGAATATGTGCTGAGAGAAACGCTATATTCAACATGATAACCAACGGCGAGAATGAGATAGACAAGGTGCTGTGCATACCGCCTGTCGAGGGCAAGGGAGCTCCGTGCGGAGCCTGCCGCGAGCTTATGGTGCAGCTTATGCCGGAAAGCTACAAGGACATCGAGATAATGCTCGATTACAGCAAAGGACAGGTCATCACGCTCGGCGAGATAACTCCGGAGTGGTGGATAGATTACTGATACGAAAGGTAAAAAGCTATGATAAAGATAGATATGAACGACCTTGATAAGTTTTTCGTCAAGGGGGAGCTTATCCCGGCGATATGCTACGAGGTCAATACAAAAACGGTTCTTATGCTTGCGTATATGAACAAGGAGAGCCTGAAAAAGACTCTCGAGACCGGCTACACATGGTTCTGGAGCCGTTCGCGTCAGGAGTACTGGAACAAGGGCGCAACGAGCGGACACCTTCAGAAGGTAGTTTCGATATACGGTGACTGCGATAATGACACACTGCTCGTCAATGTTGAGCAGACCGGAGTTGCCTGCCATACGGGAAGTTAC
This sequence comes from uncultured Ruminococcus sp., assembly GCA_900318825.1. Lineage (GTDB taxonomy): Bacteria > Bacillota > Clostridia > Oscillospirales > Ruminococcaceae > Ruminococcus. Next base: position 9,287 of record ONMB01000008.1, on the reverse strand, counting down.
AGTTGTTTCTTCAACGAGATCTATAATACAGAGGAGAATGAATAATGAACGTTTATCAGGAAATTTTTGAAGTTATCAAGGAGAGAAAGAAGCAGTATGAGAACGGCACTGCTGCTGAGAACTCATACACCTGCTATCTCTTCGACAAGGGCGTGGACAAGATCTGCAAGAAGGTAGGCGAAGAGGCTACCGAGACCGTTATCGCTGCAAAGAACGGCGACAACGACGAGCTCATGAACGAGATCAACGATCTGCTCTATCATGTAATGGTACTCTGTGCAAATCAGGGACTTGAGTGGACAGATGTTGAGAAGGTGCTTGACGAGAGAAACGAGAAGATCGGAAATCTCAAGAAGTTCCACACAGTAGACAAGAATACATGATGAAAAAGGCTTCCGTATCACGGAAGCCTTTTTATTATTCTTCAGAAGCCTTGATCTGCTCCATTACAGGAGTCTTGTCGAGGAAGCTGTAAAGTTCGGTCAGAAAATCGGTGTAGCAGGAGGTCGAAAGGTGGATACCGTCGCCTGAGGTACGGCCCTCGCTCAGTGAGAGAGTTTCAGGATCGGCGATTATCGAGTATGTATCGAAGTAGAATATCCTTGTGGAATTTGCAGCCTTGATTGTGCTTTCGAGGGCAGCGTTGTAGCTGCGGATATTTTCGTTTGTAGTAAAAGAGCTTATGTTGCTGTTTATCGGAGTGATAGAAGCTATGACGATATTTATATCCGGATCACGTTCGATCATCTGCTTAGCTATGTCAACGTACTTATCGGCGAAGTCCTGCGGCTTGTGGAGGTTGACGTCGTTCATACCGAGCGACATATAGAGCAGCTTCGGGTGGACGTCAGCTATCGCATCTACCATACCGAGCTGACCTGAGGGTGTGTTGAACTTGAAGTAGTCGAGGTTCCACATAGAGACAGAGGACTGAGTGAGGCAGTGCTCGTGAGGAATGAAGCCGTACACATTGAATCCGTGACAGATAGAGTCTCCCATAACGAAGAGCCTTTCCTTGTAGAATTCCTCATTTGAGGAAGCTCCGGACTGGATCAAGTCGGGATTATAGGGGGGGATAGTAGGCTCGGCGTTGGGATCTGCCGTTGGTTCAGCAGCGTTGGTGATAAGTTCCGGAGCGGTAGCCTGTTGAGTTGAATCCGTGGCCGAAGATGTCTCAGTGAACATGGTGAAGGATTCAGAGGATATAGTTGCCGGAGCTGTGTTTTCAGGCTGAGTCTCGTCGGTGAAATAAGCCGAAACGGCAGTAGCTTCATGAACAGAGCTGCTGTCGTCAACGGCGGAACCGCATGAAACAGCAGTCAGCGCAGCGGCGGTACACAGGGAAATACAGCCTATCATATGCTTGAGATATGTATTCATTATCACTCAACTCCAGACTTCATATAATAACATTAAGTATATTTTAGCACAATTTTCCTGAATTGTAAAGTCAAAATGAAAATTTGTTCATTACTGCACATTATTATTGACAATCGCCCCTGCTGATAGTATAATTTAAAGAGCGGTATCGCTAAAATTATCACAGGAGTGGAACAAATGGAAAATATCAGAATATCTGAACTTTACGATCTCAGCCACACTATTGCGGCTGATTATCTCAGAGGCTTTGAATACCCGTGGGAGGCTCTCAAGGGCATCAAGGATCTCATTATAGAACTCGGAGGCAAGCTCAGTCCGGACGAATACGACAATCCGGCAGAAAACGTATGGGTACACAAGACCGCAAAGGTATTCCCGAGCGCTTACCTCGGAGCCCCCTGCATAATCGGACCTGATACAGAGGTACGTCACTGCGCGTTCATACGCGGGAGCGCACTCGTAGGTGCAGGCTGTGTTGTAGGTAATTCAGTAGAGCTGAAGAATGTCATACTCTTCGACGGAGTACAGACTCCCCATTATAACTACGTCGGTGACAGCATACTCGGCTACAAGTCGCACATGGGTGCAGGCTCTATCACTTCTAACGTCAAGTCTGACAAGACCAACGTCGTTATCAAGTCCGGCAGTGAAAAGCTCGAGACCGGCATCAAGAAGATAGGTGCAATGCTCGGCGATTTCGTTGAGGTAGGCTGCAACAGCGTTCTCAACCCCGGAACTGTCATCGGACCTCACTCCAACATCTACCCCACAAGCTGCGTGAGAGGTGTCGTACCGCCCGAGAGCATCTGGAAGACCGGCGGTATAGTAGTGAAAAAATCCTGACACTGCCGTGAGAAGATCAGGAGGCAAAAATTGAAACGTTTACAGATACTCATAGGAAAAATAATCGTGAAACTGCTGCGGCTCATGCACCGCAATGCAGGAAATCTGCCGGGAATAGTCCTCTGGCATCTTTCAAGGCACAAGGCTGTCTCGATGTTCAAGGTGGACTGCCCGATAATAGCCATAACCGGCACTAACGGCAAGACCTCGGTCACTAACTGCATCGCTCAGCTTTTTGAGAAGAGCGGCAAGAAATTGATAATCAACCGCGAGGGCAACAACCTCGACACGGGAATATGCTCGCTGCTGCTCCGGCATTGCGATATGAAGGGCAGAGTTAAGGCTGATCTCCTTGTACTCGAAACTGACGAGTCGCACGTTCCGGTGGTATACTCACAGCTCAAGCTCGATACCCTTGTTGTGCTGGATTTCTTCCGCGACCAGCTCGACAGAAACGGAGAGATGGAGACTCTTATCCAGAAGATAAACGGCTTCTGCAAGACCTTCGAGGGCAACCTTATCCTCAACGGTGACGATCCCAATACAGCCCGTCTCGGCAAGGCAAATCCCAATAACAAGAACGTGAAATACTTCACTGCTGAGAGGTATCGTTTTGCGACTGATACCATTTTTGAGGCTTCGGAGGGACGCTTCTGCCCGTTCTGCGGAGAGACTCTCACATACGACTATTATCAGTATTCGCACATTGGAAAGTTCCGCTGTCCGAAGTGCGGCTTCGGCGACTACACTCCCTATATCACTGCGAGCAATATCGACCTTGAAAAGCCGGTGTTCACGGCTGACGGTCACACATATTCGCCGCGTCTGAACAGCATCTACAATGTCTATAATATGACGGCAGTTGCGGCAGTTGCGAAGCTCTACGGCATCGACCAGAAGATAACTGATGAAGTCATCTCGAAGTACACGGTCAAGAACGGCCGTATGGAGAACTTCATGCTCGGCGACAGGAAAGCAACTCTCAACCTTGCGAAAAACCCTGTCGGTGCGAATATGACTCTCCGTGTTATGAACGAGATGAACGGCGAAAAGGAGCTTCTCTTCGTCCTCAACGACAATGTTGCAGACGGACTCGACGTATCGTGGATATGGGACATAAATTTCAGCATTTTCGAGCGCGTGACGAGGGTAGTGACCTCCGGTACAAGAGCTTATGACATAGCGGTCAGGATAAAGTGTTCTGGCTATGATCCGGCTAAGATAGTGGTCAAGCCCGACCTCGACGAAGCTGTTGCGGAGCTCGCGCGCACTGAGGGAAGAAAGTTCGTCATAGCCAACTACACCGCAGTCCAGCCGACGAGAGCTGCTCTGAAGCGCTACGGTGAAAAACACGGAGGTGGCAGCAAATGAAAAGCATAAAGATACTTCATATGTATGCCGATATGCTCGACCTCTACGGCGACGGCGGAAATATGGAGATAATGAAGTACCGCTGTGCAAAGCGAGGGATAGATTGTCAGGTGGACTCCTACTCGATAAACTCACCGAAGCCGGATTTTGCGTCATACGATCTCATATACATCGGTGGCGGTGCTGACCTCGAACAGCAGCACATTTCCGAAGACCTGATGAAGTGCCGTGATGGCATACTAAGCGCCTATAAAGCAGGAACATTCCTGTTCCTGATATGCGGCGGCTATCAGCTTATGGGAAAATTTTACCGTGACGCTGACGGCAACGAGATAAAAGGACTCGGACTTTTCGGCTACCATACAGTTGCTCCGGCGAGCAGAAAGCTCCGCTGTATCGGCAACATCGTGATACGAGCTGAGCTGAACGGAAAGAGCGTGGATATAGTCGGTTTCGAGAACCACGGCGGACAGACTCAGGGCGTGAAAACTCCTTTCGGAAAGGTACTCTGCGGAAACGGCAACTGCGCTTCGAGCGAGTTTGAGGGCTACTTCGAGAAGAACGTCATCGCAACTTATCTGCACGGACCGTGTCTTTCGAAAAACCCAGAGGTCTCGGACTATATGATAAGCTATTGCGTGAACCGCGGAGCTTCTGAGAAGATAACGCTCGAACCTCTTGACGACAGTCTCGAGAATGAATGCCGCAAGGTAATGCTGGACAGGCTCCTTAAAAAGTAAGCAACAGACAGTTGCTTGATATCTGCCGGCAGTATGCTATAATAGAGTTATACTAAACGAGAGGTGAAAACTCTATGGAAACAAAAGATGTAATATTTGAATTCAGAAAGAAAGCCGGACTTTCACAGGACGAGCTTGCCGAAAAGGTATTTGTTACCCGGCAGGCAGTTTCACGCTGGGAGACCGGCGAGACAGTTCCAAACACCGAAACTCTGAAGCAGCTCTCGACGCTGTTTGATGTGTCGATAAATACGCTGCTCGGTTCACCGCGGAAGCTGGTATGTCAGTGCTGCGGTATGCCTCTTGAGGACGAAACTACGAGCAGAGAGCCGGACGGCGCTTTCAATGAGGACTACTGCAAGTGGTGCTATGCTGACGGCGAGTATATGTATCATGATATGGACGCTCTTATAGATGTCTGTGTAAAGCATATGGCTAACGAGAGCTTTACGGAGGATCAGGTGCGCGCCTATATGAAAGATATGCTGCCGAAGCTGGATTACTGGAAAAATCATAAAGAGCTTGAGGACGGCGGAAAGTTTGAGCAGTTCAAAGAGCAGCTTATCAGCGAATTCAACGCTCTGAACGTCAAGGGTATGCCGAAGGTCGATAAGCTGAACGCTCTTGTGGGAAGCTATGTAAATCTGGAGTATAAGCTGCCAAACGGAGCGGCTGTGAAGTTCCTTGACGATAACGCCACATATCTTGGAAATCAGCTTGAAAGCGAGTCGGACAGCGAGATGTGTTTCGGAATACTTGCAAATGCCGATTTCCTGCTTGTATCCACTTACGGAAAAGGCGGCGGGCAGCCTGAATTGCTCGTTTACAAAAAGAGATAAATTGATAACGGACGGCTTCGGCTGTCCTTTGTCATTTTCGGGCTTGCTTCTCCATAGAATGTATAAGAACATTCAGGAGGACAGTATGATAATCAGAAGTAAGATAGTCCGCGACACGCTGCTGCTGACCGCGATGCAGCTATTCCTCGACACGGCAGCGCTGCTGCTGAACGTTTTCATCACGCGCAGGCTCGGTACATCGGCAATAGGCATACTCACGCTCACCGGAACCTTTCTCGGACTTGCCGGAGTAGTCTCGAACGGCAATGCATACCTCTGCACGAGCCGTCTTATATCCGAGGAGCTCGGCAGAAAGAATTCGTGTCCGGAGCGCATACTCCGCCACGGCATAATGCTTTGCCTGATACTCAGCACAGTGACTTCCTCAGCTGTGTTCATATTTGCAGAGACATTCAGCACGAGATTTTTCGGCGGCGGTATGGTCAGCACGATCAGACTTATGCCGGTTGCACTCATATCCGGGGCAGTAGCTTCGTGTCTGAAAGGCTGGTTCAACGCTAACCGCCGCTCGTCGGTCACAGTGGCAGGGGATATACTTGAATTCATAGTGCGCTGCGGAGTCATAGTGACTATGGCGATGACGACAGGAAGTCCGGATAAGAGCAGTGTGTGCAGGATAATGATCGGTGGTATCATTGCCGGAAATCTCTTCTCGCTTCTGTTTTTCACGGCGGTCTACATAAAAACGCGCAGGCGTTCAGCCGGAAAGGGGACTCTGACTTTTCGCGGCTACACAGCGCTTGCGGTACCGATAATGGGCGGCGGCATACTTACGACCGTGCTGAGCAGTACGAACGATGCACTGATACCGGTTTGTCTAAGACAGTACGGCGACTCTGCCGGCGAAGCGCTTAGTATGTTCGGCGTCTTTGAAGCGATAGTCATACCGACGCTGTTCTTCCCATCAGTAATACTTTGTTCGATGTCGGGAATAATAGTCAGTGAAACAGCACGAGCGGCGGCTGCCGGAGACCGCCGGAGGATAAGTCGGCTTGCCGGTGACCTGACCGGTTGGACGATGAGGTTTTCGATATTTGCCGGAGCGGTTCTGATGCGTATGGGCGGAACGATAGGTGAGAGGCTCGGAGGCGGAGAGCTTGCAGGCAGAATGATAACAGTCATAGCGCCGGTAGTGCCGTTCATTTACATGGAAATTATTTCTGAGGCGATGATAAAGGGAATGGGCTTACAGAGTTTTTCATCGCTGAACTATCTGTGCGAGTATGCGGTGAGGATAAGTGTGGTACTGGTGCTTGTGCCGAGGATAGGCTTCTGGGGTATAGCGGCATCGTATTATGCGAGCAATATAGCGGGGAACTGTTCCCGTTTCGTCAAGCTCGTCCGGTCGTCGGAAATGGAACTGAGACCGTTCAGGACATTGGCGGCACCATTGGTATATGTACTGCTTACTATGGGGACAGCGGAACTGCTGGTGAGAACGGTAGTCGGTACTGAAAGGACATTTATGTCAGATGTTGCGCTGACGCTGCTCTGGGGACTGTTATATTTTAGTGTAATTATACTATCTGTAAAAGATTGTAAACACAGAGATGCTAAGACGATATCAAAATTGTGCAAAACTGACAAAAAGTTGTTCGCCGACTGATGTGAAATGTAGAAATAATTATCCGGCTATTGCAAATAGTAAAAAAATAGTTTATAATGTTCATATGCAGTTTTAGCTGCTATATAATTCCAAAGGGAGAAATCATTATGAAAGAATACGATGTCAATAAGATCAAAAATATTGCTTTAGCCGGACACAACGGTTCAGGTAAGACCTCTCTAGCTGAAGCTATACTATATAAAGCAGGCGCTTCCGACCGTCTCGGTAAGACCGCTGACGGTACTACCGTATGCGACTATGATCCCGAAGAGATCAAGAGAAAGATCTCTATCGGTACTTCTCTTGCTTCGTTTGAATACAACGATCTCAAGGTGAACCTCCTTGATACGCCCGGACTCTTTGATTTCGCAGCAGAAATGATCGAGGGTATCCGTGCGGCAGATACAGTTCTCATTACTGTTTCAGCTAAATCAGGCGTCAAGGTCGGTGCCCGCAAGGCTTACGAGGAAGCTGTAAAGCAGGGCAAGTCAAAGATGTTCGTAGTTACAAAGATAGACGATAAGGACGCTAACTTCTTCAACGTACTCACAGAGCTCAAGACAGTCTTCGGACCTACTGTATGCCCTGTTGTAGTACCTGTTATCAGCCACGGTTCAATTGTTGAGTATGTGAACCTCATCGAGATGAAGGCTTACAAGTACGATGATAAGGGCAACGCTATCGAGACAGAGATGCCTACCGCTGAGATATCCGAGAAGTTCGAGTACCGTATCGAGGGACTTGTAGCAGCTGTTTCTGAGGCTGTTGCTGAGACCTCCGATGACCTTATGGAGAAGTTCTTCGAGGGCGAGCCTTTCACACAGAAGGAGCTCATTGACGGTATCCACGACGGTATGAACCGCGGTATCATCACACCTGTTGTCTGCACATCAGCTGCTGAGCTTGCAGGCATAGATATGCTTCTCAAGGAGTTTGAGCTTCTTCTGCCCAATCCTGCTGAGGTATATTCTGCTGAGGCTTACAATACAGCAAAGGAAGTCGTTGAAGTAAAGTGCGACGCAGCAGAACCGCTTTCTGCATATGTATTCAAGACCATCGCCGATCCCTTTGTAGGAAAGATGTCTATGATCCGCGTTATGTCAGGTACACTCAAGGCTAACAGCGACGTAATCAACTCCACAACAGGCGGCAATGACAAGATAGGCAAGCTGTTCACACTCTGCGGTAAGAAGCAGACTGATGTAAGCAGTGCAAGTGCCGGTGATATCGTTGTAGCTTCAAAGATCAGTGCCAACACAGGCGATACACTTACAGACTCCTCAAGACTTGTATCCTTCGCACCTATGGACTTCCCGAGACCTTGTTACTCAATGGCAGTCAAGGCTAAGGCTCAGGGTGATGAAGCAAAGATATCATCAAGTATGCAGAGACTTGTTGAAGAGGATCCCACTCTTACCTATGCTCAGGACGAGAACACCAAGGAGCAGATACTGAGCGGTCTCGGTGAGCAGCACATCGAAGTTGCAGCTTCCAAGCTCAAGACAAAGTTCGGCGTAGACGTAGCGCTCACAGTTCCTAAGATAGCTTACAAGGAGACTATCCGCAAGAAGGTAAAGGTCGAGGGCAAGCACAAGAAGCAGTCCGGCGGACATGGTCAGTACGGACACGTCTGGATCGAATTTGAACCCTGCGTAAGCGATACTCTTGTATTTGAAGAGAAGGTATTCGGCGGTGCAGTACCGAAGAACTACTTCCCGGCAGTACAGAAGGGACTCGAGGAGTCCGTAAAGAAGGGCGTGCTTGCAGGCTGTCCCGTAGTCGGACTCAAGGCTATACTCGTTGACGGTTCATACCACCCGGTAGATTCCTCAGAAATGGCGTTCAAGACCGCTGCTTCTATTGCTTATAAGGAAGGTCTCCGTCAGGCTGATCCTGTAATGCTCGAACCTATCGGCGAGCTCAAGGTAACAGCTCCCGACGACAATACCGGCGATATAATGGGCGAGCTCAACAAGCGCCGCGGCAGAGTTCTCGGAATGGAGCCTGTTTCGCACGGCGTTACAATGATACAGGCAGAAGTTCCCATGCGTGAGATGCACGATTTTGCAATGTATCTCCGTCAGACCACAAGAGGTCTCGGCAGCTTCACATTTGATTTCGTAAGATACGAGCAGCTTCCTGCAAATCTTCTTGCAGAGGTCATCTCGGCAGTCGGAACAGAAGAATAAAACACTCAGGAGTCAGGGGACACAAGAGTTTCCTGACTCTTTTTTACAGTAAACATTTCGGTTTTTACTGCATATACTGTAATGTAAGGCGGCTCCCGAAAAAAATCTGAATTTTTTTTCAAAAAAGGGTTGACAAATATATAATTCCGTGCTATAATATTAAAGTCGTCGGAACTGATACCGACTGACGAGAGAAAGCGTGGGGGTTTAGCTCAGCTGGGAGAGCATCTGCCTTACAAGCAGAGGGTCACAGGTTCGAGCCCTGTAGTCCCCACCAATTCTTTGGCCTCGTAGTTCA
>ONMB01000017.1 GCA_900318825.1 uncultured Ruminococcus sp. | reverse complement strand
GCGGCGCTTGTATCGCAACATGTAAGTTCAAGGCAATCATCAAGAAGTAAGCGGAGGAATAGTAATGGAAAATATAACTGTTAAAATCAACGGTGTAGAGTTAGAAGTACCTAAGGGCACTACTGTTCTTGAGGCTGCTCATATGGCTGGCTTTGAAATTCCTACACTTTGCTATATGAAAGAGATCAACGAGATCGGCGCCTGCCGTATCTGCGTTACCGAGGTAAACGAGGGAAGAGGTTTCCGTCTCGTAGCAGGCTGTGTTTATCCCTGCTCTAACAATATGGAGATCCTCACAAGCTCACCCAAGGTCATCTCTTCAAGAAAGAAGACTCTCGAGCTCATTCTTTCAACACACGACAGAAAGTGCCTCTCCTGCGTAAGAAGCGGCAACTGTGAGCTCCAGAAGCTCGCTAAGGACTACGGCGTTGAGGACGCTTCAGTTTACGACGGCGTAAAGAACGAATATGAAGTAGACAACAGTGCTGCTCATATGTACCGTGACAACAACAAGTGTATCCTCTGCCGCAGATGTACAGCTGTATGTGCCAAGACACAGGGCATCGGCGTAATCGGCGCTAACGAGAGAGGATTTAAGACATACATCGGTTCTGCATTCGATATGGGACTCGGCGAGACAAGCTGTGTATCCTGCGGTCAGTGTATCGCAGTATGTCCTGTCGGAGCTCTTTCCGAGAAGGACTATACAAAGGAAGTTCTCGCAGCTATCGCTGATCCTGAGAAGACAGTTCTCGTTCAGACAGCTCCTGCTGTTCGTGCAGGTCTCGGTGAGTGCTTCGGCAATCCTATCGGTACAAACGTTGAAGGCAAGATGGCTGCTGCTCTCAGACGCCTCGGCTTTGACAAGGTATTCGATACAGACTTTGCTGCTGACCTCACTATCATGGAAGAGGCTAACGAGTTCGTTGAGCGCGTTCAGAACGGCGGCGTTCTCCCGCTCATCACATCATGCTCACCCGGTTGGGTAAAGTTCTGTGAGCACTACTATCCTGAGCTCCTTCCCCACCTTTCAAGCTGTAAGTCACCTCAGCAGATGTTCGGTGCAACAGCTAAGACATACTACGCTGAGAAGATGGGACTCGATCCTAAGAATATCGTTATGGTATCCATCATGCCTTGTACAGCTAAGAAGTTCGAGATCGGCAGACCGGATCAGAGCGCTGCTGGCGTTCCCGATGTTGATTACTCTCTCACAACTCGTGAGCTCGGCAGAATGATCGAGCGCGCTGGTATCCTCTTCAACTCTCTCCCCGATGAGAAGTTTGATGATCCGCTCGGAATTTCTACCGGTGCAGGTGTTATCTTCGGTGCTACCGGCGGTGTTATGGAGGCTGCTCTCAGAACAGCTGTTCATACACTCACAGGTCAGACTGTAACAGATCTTCCTGAGGTACGCGGTACTGAGGGTATCAAGAAGGCTACCTACAACGTTGGCGACCTCAGCGTAAATGTTGAAGTTGCAAGCGGACTTTCCAACGCAAGAGAAGTTCTCGACAGCATCAAGAACGGCACTTGTGACGCTCAGTTCATCGAGATCATGGCTTGTCCCGGCGGCTGTGTAAACGGCGGCGGTCAGCCTCAGGTTCCCATGGGAATCAGAAACTTCGTTGACATCAGAGCTGAGAGAGCTAAGGTCCTCTACAATCTTGACAAGTCTATGCCTCTCAGACAGTCTCACGAGAACCCCGCTATCAAGCAGGTTTACGAGGAGTTCTTTGAGAAGCCCGGCAGCCACAAGGCACACGAGGTTCTTCACACATCTTATGTTGCAAGAAAGGTTAACGAGATATGATCGTTGCCATATGACAGGAAGCGGACGAAAGTCCGCTTCCTTTTTTGTTCTGCACCTAATATGTTGATTTATTGGCGTGATTATGGTATAATGACACTATCAAGGGGGTGACGGTATGAAGATCAGCAAGATACGCATCGGCTGCCGTAAGGAGTCACTGAGCGGCGAGACAGGTTCGGGAAATGCCTTTGTTTTTTTCAGATCGCCTGTGACTTTTACGAGCGGAAAAGAGTCCGTAACTATTGAGGAAAACTGTGCTGTGCTGATAAACGCAGGTTCTGAGGGCAGAATACATAGTGCAGATGGTCAGCCTATGCGATATGACCTTGTGGCATTCCGTCTGACAGCAGCCGAAAAGCAGTACCTCGCATCAGTCGGCATCGTGTCCGGCGAACCTGTGAAGGTCACTGATGATTTCGTCATATCCGGCATACTCAAGTGCCTGAAGGTGCAGTCCACATATAAGGGGAAGGAGTTTGCGGAGTTTTCGGAGCTTGCAATGCGGCTCATACTTCTCGTTGTGGGAAATTCTGCTGAGAACACAGCTCCCGCTGCCGGAAAACGTATTCCGCGGTATTCAGAGCTGAAAGCTATCCGCGAGTCTATATATGAGGATCCGACGAGTGAGTGGGACTCAGGAGCTCTTGCAGATGAAATGGGGATAAGTCGTACATATTTCCACCGGATATACCTTGCAGCATTCGGTGTGACCTGCCGCCAGGACGTCATCGAAAGCAGACTCTCAGCCGCAGCTGATCTCCTTGAAAACACCGATATGTCGGTCAGTGAGATAGCTGAACAGTGCGGCTACGAGAGTGACTCCTACTTTATGCGGCAGTTCAAGCAGCACAAGGGCTGCACTCCGACGGACTTCAGATACCGGATAAGGGAGGCTCTGGACTAAAAATCAAAAAAATCCTTTACATTTGCAAAAAAATGTGATATAATAATTAAGATTGATGTAATATCATTAATAATTGCAGTCTGCTGTTCTACGGCAGATGTTCTAAGGAGAGATAGATTTTTATGAGTAACGGCAGCCAGCGCAGAAATCGCAGGAGGCAGTCCGCCAAAAGATACAAGATCAGATACGACAGGATAGTTGCAGCAGCACTCGTCCTCGTCGTGCTTATAGTTATACTTACTTCGTGTGTGAAGAGCTGTTCAAAGGACGATAAGAAGTCCGATAGCAGCGATACTTCCACGACAGGCACTACCGCAGCACAGTCCTCGATCGTTGATAACCTCGACACGAGCAAGCAGACAGATTCGCTCCTCATCAGCTCGATAGAGGATATGAAGACCACTTCTTCCGATTTTGTTGTTGAGAGCCATTCAAGAGACGATGTCTACACGGGCAACCTCATCCTCGTAAATGCAGACCACGAGTACAAGTTCAAGGAAGGCGACACAGAGCCTTTAACACTCTACAATAACAGATCAAATGAGTATTACAATGTGTGTGATTATGTTGTAAAGCTCGACAAGGAGACTCTCGCCAGCCTCGACAACTGGATGAAGGGCTTCTATGAGGCTAAGAAGAATACTGACCTCACAGTCATCGGCGGCTACCGCACACTTGAGGAGCAGAATGACAAGTACAATAACGGCAATTCCGGATTTAAGGGCGGCTGTTCAGACTACCATACCGCAAGGACCTTCGACCTCGGCATTTTCCCGAAGGACGGTTCAAGCTCGGGCTACTACTCACCGAGAGGCGACTATGCTTGGCTCGACGAGAATGCTGCTGAGTACGGCTTTATCGTAAGATTCCCCGACGGCAAGGAAGAGATCACAGGTGAGCATCCGAGAACTCAGACCTATCGCTATGTCGGCAAGCCCCATGCTGTATATATGAAGCAGAACGGACTCTGCCTTGAGGAGTATATTGAAAAGCTGAAGTCATATACTAATACAGCGCCCCTCGAAATAACTTCCGGACAATCCTACTATCAGGTTTACTATGTATCTGCTTCTGCTGAGGGAAATACTGATGTTCCCGTACCGCAGAACAAGACGTTTACAGTTTCAGGCAACAATTCTGACGGTTTTATCGTAACAGTCAGCTTAAACTAAAAAACTTCCGTCCCCCGCAAGGGGGACGTGTTCAATATACGGAAAAAAGGAGATAACAGTGAGAAAGATACCCCTTATGCTGTGCGCGGTGATGCTCGCGTCAGCTGCTGCCGGCTGCGGAAGCAAGGACAGGGGAGACGGTGCAGGGCATATGTACGACGCTCCGCTCCAAGGCAACCCAAAGAGTCTCGATCCTCAGTACGCCAGCGATCCCTCGTCAAATACGGTCATAAAAAATATGTACAGCGGTCTGATGAAGACCGATGACAACGGCAATATAAGCTGCTGCAACGCAGAGAAATATACGGTCTCCGACGACGGTCTGACCTATACCTTCCAGCTCAGGAAGGACAACTACTGGTTCATAGATAAAAACGGCAACGATATTATCGAGAAGAACGAGTATTTTCCGGTAACTGCCAAAGATTACGTCTTTGCGCTCCAGAGAGTGCTTGATCCGCATATGCAGTCGCCCTACGCTGAATACTACTCCTGCATAAAGGGCGGAAAAAAGATCATCAGCGGACAGCTCGACGCGCTTACAGCAGGCGTGACCGCCAAGGACAGCTACACGCTCGAGATAAAGCTCGATCACCCTTCATCGGAATTCCTCAATCTGCTTGCGGCTGCACCTTCATACCCCTGCAACAAGGAGTTCTTCGAGTCCACCAAGGGAACTTACGGGCTCAACGACAAGTCTGTGATGTCCAATGGGGCGTTCTATATGCGCCAGTGGATGTTTGATCCCTACGGTCACCACAACATACTCTATATGCGCAGGAACGACGTCAATACTAACCTCGATTATCAGGTCATACCGTCGTATCTGAGCTTCACTATCCAGAATAATGAGGAGGACGTCCGCGAGTGCTTCAAGGACTCCGAGATCGAGTGCTTCACGACATTCAGCGGTTCTGACAGCTCAAAGAATAACAACATAACAAGCAAGAGCGCTACTACGCTCGGGTTTATATTCAACGACAAGAAGGGCTATTTTTCGAGTGCTGCTCTCAGGAAAGCCATTGCGCTCTCTGTCAACAGGGAACAGCTTGCAGATGAGCTGAGCGACGATATACAGGCTGCATACGGCATCATACCGCCGGCTGCAAGACTTGCCGGACGCAGTTACAGGGAAATGGCTTCGGACAGGGTCTTTAACGTATACGATCCCGAAAAGGCAAAGGATCTTATCCAGAGAGCAAAGAACGAGCTCGGTGTCGGTTCATTTGAAAACGTTAAGATAATGGTCTGCGCCGATACGGTCAATTCCTCTTATCTTCACCTCATAACGCAGGACTGGCAGGACGTTCTCGGCATCTATATCGGCATTGAGGACGTTTCTGAGGACGAATTTTACAGGCGTCTTGACGAGAACGACTTCTCGCTCGCACTCTACCCTCTTAGAGGCGATATGAGCGCTGCTTACTCCGTTTTCAAAAACTTTGAGAGCGACGCTCATCTCAAGTCTGCTTCCGACGGTGTTAAGCACCTCGATGAACTGCTCAGCTGCACTTCTGTATCCGAGACTGCGGAGAAGTGTACTGCGGCTGAACACGCGATACTTGACAAATCAGGCTTTGTGCCGGTATTCTACAAGAATTCTTACCTTGTTGCCGATAAGGACAACGAGGATATCTTCTTTGATCCGTTTACCGGAGCGGTCGATTACAGGCTGGCAAAGAATTACAGCTGAGAAATGACAGGAGTTGATGATCTGTGGACATAATGAAGTTTTACAAGGGCTATGAGTTCGAGGCTTATGAGTTCTACGGCGCTCATATCACCGGAGAAGGCGTTGTTTTCAGGACATACGCGCCCAATGCTTCCAAGGTATCGCTTATATGCGATCTCTCCGACTGGAAGGAACTGCCCATGGAACAGATCATCGACGGCAGGTCATATGAGATAACTCTCCCTGATGCTGAGGAGGGTATGCGGTACAAGTACCGTATCTACGACAAGAAAGGCAGCTTCATAGATCACGCCGATCCCTATGCGTTTGGCGCGGAGCTTCGTCCGGGAACGTGTTCTGTTGTGCGGAGCATAGAGGGCTACGAGTTCAGCGACGTGGAATGGCTCGAAAAGCGTACCGACCGCCGCAGCGAGCCTATGAATATCTACGAGGTACACCTTGGCTCATGGAGGAAAAAGTCCGATGAGGACGAGGAGGGCTGGTACAGCTACTCGGAGATAGCCGATGAGCTTGCGGATTATGCCTGCAAGTACGGCTACAATTACATCGAACTCATGCCGCTCGGCGAGCATCCCTGTGACGAGTCATGGGGGTATCAGGCTACCGGCTTCTTTGCGCCGACGTCAAGGTACGGAACTCCAGAGCAGCTCATGGAACTGGTCGATAAATGCCACAGCCGCGGCATAGGAGTCATCGTGGACTTTGTGCCTGTACACTTCGCCGTCGATCACTACGGGCTGACCGAGTACGACGGCACGAAGCTCTATGAGCACCCGACCGATGACATAGGCTATAACGAGTGGGGAAGCCGCAACTTTATCCATTCCAGAGGTGAAGTCCAGAGCTTCATACAGTCTGCGGCGAATTACTGGCTGAGCGTTTACCACTTTGATGGGCTGCGTATGGACGCTGTACGAAATATGATCTACTGGAACGGTGAAGAGGGCAGGGGAGAGAACCTCAAGGCTATCGGCTTTCTGAGGTCTATGAATGCCGGTCTGAAAGCGCGACACCCATCGGCTATAATCGCTGCGGAGGACTCTTCGTCCTATCCGAAGGTAACGGCTCCGGTTCTTGAGGGCGGACTCGGTTTCGACTACAAGTGGGACCTCGGCTGGATGCACGATACGCTTGAGTATTTCCAGAGCGCACCGATGTACCGCACAAGGGACTACCACAAGCTGACATTCTCCATGCTGTATTTCTACAATGAGCGGTTCATACTGCCGCTCTCACACGATGAGGTCGTTCACGGAAAGGCCACCGTCGCTCAGAAGATGAACGGGCAGTATCCTGAGAAATTTCCGCAGGCAAGGGCTCTGTATATGTATATGATAGTCCACCCCGGCAAGAAGCTCAACTTTATGGGCAGCGAATTCGCGCAGCTCCGCGAGTGGGACGAGAAGCGTCAGCAGGACTGGGAAATGCTGAAATACCCTATGCACGATTCGTTCCGTGAGTACATACGCCGCCTGAACGAAATATACCTGAAATATACCGCGCTCCACTACGACTACGATCCAACCAACTTCTGCTGGGAGGACTGCAATTCGGCTATGCGCTGTGTCTACGCTATAAGGCGAAAGAGTGCTGACGGCGACATACTGGCTGTGCTGAACTTCTCGGACTGGTATCAGGCGGATTATTCTGTTACAGTCGGCAAGGACTATAAACTGACGCTCCTGCTTGACTCTGACTGGCAGAGCTTCAGCGGAAAAACTCCCGATGACAAGAGCGACTACACATACATTGATGACAAGATAAAACTGAATATCCCGCCGTTCACTGGAATGATGTTCCTGCTTGAAAAGAGCGGCGGTGAAGAATGAGAAAAACCGGCAGTCTATTGGCTGCCGGTCTTTCTATAATATCTGAAAGGTGTGTGTATGGCAGCGCCGGCAGTGTGCGGACCGGCGGCTGCCTTTTAACGCTCCGGAGGTATGAGGGAGCGTGATAGAGAAATGGTGTTTGATATAACCTTGTATATCCTATGCTCTAATTATAATCCATAGAGCGCAATAATGCAATAACAGTGAGTTTTCAGCTCTGATACATTTTGGAATAGTTTTGCTTACACAAAGATTTAAGGGAGTTACATAATTCTGACAAGAATTACAATACTATTTTTGTGACTGCTGATTGTAAGAAATTTCTTTGTACCTTTCAGGCATTTCAGCATAAAATAGAATAAGCAGCAAAAACGAAGTGCCGTCCGGAAGTGGTATGATGCCCGTGAATAGCTTCAGGACGAAAGGTGCTTTCCGGACGGCTGCTTTGATATAGCATCGGGACTGCTCAGAGAGGGCAGTCCCGATATTTGCGTATAAATGAAAACGACCGGACTGTCATTGCCCGGAAGTTTTCTCTGGAAGTTTGTTATTGTAGGAAAACCGTATGCAACATACGGTGAAACAGCAGAAGAAAGGAGAGTTTGCGACCGCAAATTGCATAACATTATTGTATCACATTACGCGCTGGAATATGTTAACAAATTGTGAACATTTGTGAAAATGTCCGAAAAAACAGTATTTTTTTACTTGTGAAATGTACATATTTGTAAATAGTTACTTTAATAATACTGGCTGTATATCTCACGAACTTAAAAGAAACAGCCGGCGCAATGCCGGCTGTTTGGGAATGTATCATTAGTTAGTGCTTTCGGAAGTAGCTTCCTTGGAGGTCTTGAGTATCTGGACCGTGTATTTGCCGACAGCCCATACTCTGTGGTGTGCTGAACAGCTTACCGTTACATCAGCGGTGAATTTGTTGTCCGAGGAGAGCGTAGTATCATTCACAAGGAGGTCAACATCGGCAGTAAAGTCGTTTGATGTGAGCTCGCTGAGCGTCTCCTTAGGTCCTATGACAGTTACCTTGATAGCGTCTGTGATAACGTTGTAATCAAAGTTTCCGGAAGGCTTGTTCAGGACGTTGAAATTATTGATGTAGAAGTTCTTTGACTCAAGGTCTGTGCTGTCGAATTTGATAGTGACATTATTGAAGCTGCTGAGGTTCTTGAGGTTTTTCTCATCGAAGCTCGAGCTTATATCAAATGTCGGCGAGTAGTCAAGACCTATGTCGTTGAGCTTGATGCTTCCGATATCGAATGTATCCGGGAGCTCGGTCTGAGCGTTTCCGGAAGCGAGTATGATAGTATCTGCTGAGAGCGAGATGCGGTTTTTGAGCCATTCTGTGTCGAAGCCCTTTGGCGCATTGAGCTGATAGCTGAGCGGTACAGTTTTCTTGGTGAGTACAGGTACCTTTATGAGGAAGTTGGTCTGGTCAAATGTGATCTTGTCGTTGTAGATCTCTGAACCATCCTTGTCGTAGAGCTTGATAGCATCAGACTGTGTGGTGAATGACGCACTAAGCTGTTCCGAGCTGGCAGACAGCTTTTCTGAAATTGCGTATACGTTTGTGATCTTGTCAAGCTGTGCGGACGGACCGGTTATTGAAATAACATCAGGTTCGCAGACAGCGCCGTCAGATTCGATTATCTTGTTTTCGGCAAGCTGGACGTTCTTGGGTATCTGAGGCTTTATCGGGAGTTCCTTTGTTACAAACTTGTCGAATGTGACAGTTGCGGCAGAGGGAACTATCGAATCGATCTCATAGTTTATGCTGCTGGTACTCTTTACCTTGATAGGAACGGTCTTTTTGCCGGGGGTAGTGATGTTGCTGACGTCGATATAAGCAGAAAGGCTGTCAGAGTTGAGTTTGCCGACCTGAGTACGGCTGCCCTTTAGTCTGACCTTGACTGTATCGACATCGCAGTCTATAATGGCAAGGTCGCTTTCTGAGGCAGGAGTTCCGCTTATGTCATAGCTGACGGCAACGTTCTCGATAGTCTTAGGCACCGACGGGTAGAAGGTCATTGAGATAACGAACCATAGCAGTATCGCTATGATAATGGAGTATATAGCCAGTGAAAGGTTATTCTGAGCGCCTTTCAGGAGCTTTGATTTGATCTTTTTAAAAACTGTCAATCCTTTTTCCTCCTTTCGGAATGAGAGGAGAAGAGTTTCTTGCCTGGGATAGAGAGCTCGTTCTGCTCGAAGAGTTCCTTGTTGAGGAGGTTCTTGAGCTTATCGTGGGTGTAGTCTCTTGTGAGGACTCCGTTCATAGCGACAGATATCTGACCTGTCTCCTCTGAAACGACGATAACGATAGCGTCGGAGTTTTCGCTCATACCGATAGCGGCTCTGTGGCGTGAACCGAGTCGCTTGTTGATCTGCTCGTCCTTCTGAGGCTTTGGCAGGAAGCAGGCAGCGGCAAGAATTATGCCGTCGCGCATGATGACAGCGCCGTCGTGAAGGGGAGTTTTGGGGTAGAATATATTGCCGAACACCTCTTTGCTCGGGGTAGCGTTGAGCAGGGTGCCGGTCTCGATCTGTTCGCCGAGCCTCACCTGACGTTCAACGACTATCAGCGCACCGGTAAGAGTTGCGGAGAGTTCTACGCAGGAGTCGCAGATAGCTTCGATAGCGGGTTCCCACATCTGTTCCGTCTCATCGGCGCTCTGACCGATACCGAACATCCTCACGCCGAACTTGGTACGGCCGGCTTTTTCGAGGACTCTTCTCAGCTCCGGCTGGAAGAGGATTATCATAGCGATAAGACCGTTGTCGAGAGTCTGCTTGAGGAGGTATGTAACTGTTTTGAGCTCAAGGAAATCGCTTATAAAGTATCCTGCTACAAGTAGGACGATACCTTTGACGAGCTGACCGGCTCGTGTTTCGCGAATTAGCTTGAGTAATATGTAAATGACGTAGGCGAGGATAGCCACGTCGATGACGTCTATAAACTGAAGAGTGCTGATAATACTGAGAAAAGCATCTTTGATATCATGCAGCGACATAATGGTTCACTTCCTTTCTCGGTTCTTTCTGATCTCTACACATTGACGGCAGCGCTGTTTATGTATCGCGCTCCGTAAAAAACATTGCAAGTATTAACTTATTATGTAATGAGGGAGAGCTTACATTTGGCTGACTGCACAATCCCTCATATTAATATTGTACCACAAATTCAGAGAATTTCAATAGTTTTTGCGAATTTTTTAATCTCTTAACATCTTTTTTATTTCTGCTGCAAGTGCAGCGGCGTCGCTTTCACGGCTGAAAATCGACGGAGCGAAGCGGATAGTACCATTTTCGGTGCCGAGACAGCTGTGAGCGAGAGCGGCGCAGTGGTAGCCGGCTCTCAGACAGTAACCGGCTTCGGACAGCTTTGCGGCAGCTGTTTCTGGCGGTATGCCGTCTATCGTGAACGAAACGATCGGGACGTAGGAAGCTGAGCTCTCCCTCAATACCGTAACTCCGGGCAGCTTTTCGAGCTCATTGATAAAACGGCTGCATACGGCTGTCTCGTGCCTGTATATCTTCTCGGTCCCGAGCCCGTTGACAAACTCTGTGCCGGCTTTCAGCGACATTATACCGGGTATATTTAGCGTGCCGCTCTCGAGGGCTTCCGGGAGCAGCAGCGGCTGTGTGAGGTCTGTGGAAGCAGTACCGGTGCCGCCCTGTATAATGGGCTCTATGCGGTAACTTCCGTCGCTCAGGAGAATACCTGTTCCGGTGAGACCGTAAAGTCCCTTGTGACCTGCTGTGCAGAGGATATTGATACCGTCGCTCAGTTTTACTTCAACAACGCCGCAAGCCTGGGCTCCGTCGGCGATGAAGCAGATATTGTTATCGCGGCAGAGCTTGCCTATGCGCTTCCACGGAAGTATCTGTCCGGTGACGTTGCTTGCGAGGGTGCAGGCTATTGCTTTTGTATCCTTGCGTATCAGTCTGCGGAAGCTCTCGACCGTCTGGTCATCGTCCGGGTAGACCTTTGCGACCGACAGCGATATCTTTCCTGATGAAGCGAGAGCGGCTGCCGGACGAGCTACTGAATTGTGTTCAAGACAGCTGATTATCATATGGCCGCCGCCGTTCATAATGCCCTGTATAGCCATATTCAGAGCATAGGTGCAGTTCAGGGTAAATACGGTGTTTTCCGGCTGAGCTCCGAAAAAAGCGGCAACGGTCTCTCTTGCGGAGTAGATTGCCGAGGAGCTCTTCATAGCGAGAGAGTGCCCGCCTCTGCCGGCATTTCCGCCGAGTTGCCTGACTGCTTCAGCAGCCGCACGCCTTACGGTTTCGGGCTTAGGGAAGGTAGTTGCTGCATTGTCAAAGTTTACCGTCATCGTCAGTCCCTCCTCCGCGGACGTTGGTGTAGGGAACGGCATATAATCTGAGTATCTCAAGCGCTTCCGGACATCTTTCCTTTATGATGAGGGAAAATCCGCAGCCTCCGCTTCCGGGACGTTCATTTCTCTTTATTTCACAGGGATACCCTCTTGCTTTCAGCAGCTTTTTTCCTTTCACCGCATAGGTGTAAGAGGGCATTTCCGCAATACATACTGTCAATTGTATCCCCCCTGACCGGAACTGTGCAGTACAGCCTGAACAGGGTACATTCCATTATATGCGGTCTGCGGCAAAACGTGTGCAGGGCTGTTGTTCTGACGGGACAAATAAAGGGACGGATCAATATCCGCCCCTGATGTAAGATCATGCTACACGTTCAACTTCGTATCCCATGTCCTTGAGAATGTCATCGACGCCCTTGTCACCGGCATAATGAGCACTTCCTACCATAAAGAAGTATTGTTTGCCTTCTTTGAGGTACTCGGAAGCCTTTTCCGCCATGCCCTTGTTTCGGTCGAAGAGCATCTTGTTGTTGAAATCCTCCTGATCGTCCTTGAGGTCGTCGGGAACAGCGCTGTTGTCCGTAAAGAGCTCAACGAAGCAGTCTATATCGCCAGTTGACCACTTGTCGTACATAAACTTGAGCTGTTCATTCTGTGTTTCCGGATCAACGTCCTCGACCTTGTAATTCTTTATGAGATAGTCGGCGTAGTCGTCGCTGTAAGCGGTAAGAGCCTCCGCCTGTATCTTCAACGACTCGATGTTCACTACTTCCTTGCCGTCAGCTCTGCATTTATCCGTAAAGTAGCCCTCAAATCCGGCAGCTTTTACACCTTCGACATTTGAGCTTGCAGCGGTCTGGATAATGTCCAGCCATGCACCGGGCTTGTAGTTGTCGTAGATCGGATTGTATACGTTTGCGTCCTCGAGGAGCTTCTTTGCATTGGCGTAGGCTTCGGGAGAGATGTGGTCGGTTATCTTGGAGCCGTCAGTATAGACCAGATACGAAGCGAGCTCCTGTATCTGTGCCATATCGGACGTCACCTCGGACATATCATACTCGACTGCAACTCCCTCACATTCGTCATATGCTTCGAGGATATAGTCGGGGAGAGTTATCTCGTTGAGATCCACGATATGGATAGTGCCGAGGAGGTTCAGGTGGTTTCCGGTAGCCGGATCGGTGACCTTCCACATAGCAGGTTCCGGGGTGGTATCTGTGATGAATGAGCTCACGGAAGCCGGTTCGGAGCTATCCTCGGTATTGCTTTCGGTTTCGGAGGTGCTTTCGGACTCGGTCTCAGTTTCTGATACTGCTTCGGTCGTGGTAATGGAATGGAGTAAGCCTTTGCTCTTTTTGCTCTCTGACGACTCAACGTACTCTTCGCAGGATACAGCGGAGCAGGTGAGAACAAGAGCTGAAAGCAGAGCGGCAGTTCTTTTGATTTTCATATATCCAGATCCTTTATCATTGAAATAGGACTGCTTATCAGTCCATAGCCTTCTTTATGGCAGCCATAAGCTCGCCGTAAGTTTCAAAAGCGGGGAGTTCGGGATTATCAGCCTTGATCTTGTCGGTGCTCTTGAAGAGGAAGCCAGCCTTGCTTGCCTTTATCATAGCGAGGTCGTTGTAGCTGTCGCCGCTTGCGATAGTCTCGAAGCCGATAGACTGGAGAGCCTTTACGGTAGTGAGCTTGGACTGCTCGCAGCGCATCTTGAAGCCTGTGATCTCGCCGCTGGGAGCTACTTCGAGTGAGTTGCAGAAGATGGTCGGCCAGCCGAGCTTCTTCATAAGGGGAGCAGCAAACTCAGAGAATGTATCGCTGATGATTATCACCTGACAGATAGAGCGGAGCTCGTCGAGGAACTCCTTTGCGCCGGGCATAGGATCTATCTTTGCGATAGTGTCCTGGATCTCTTTGAGACCGAGACCGTGCTCCTTGAGGATACCGAGACGCCACTTCATGAGCTTATCGTAATCGGGCTCATCACGGGTAGTTTTCTTGAGCTCGGGGATACCGCTTGCTTCAGCAAAAGCGATCCAGATTTCGGGTACGAGTACGCCTTCAAGGTCGAGACAGGTGATATACATAAAATAATTCCTCCAGAAATAGATTGAGTAAGATTGTCTTACTTTTAACATTATACATCATTTGAGTCGTTTTGTAAAGAGTTAAGGCAAAAAAAGCGGCAGCCAAAAAGGCTGCCGTCTGAGAGGAAAAGGAAATATTACTTACAATTAAAGGTGGGAATACATTTTATAGTGGGAGCTTAGTTGAAGAAAGGTGAAGAAGGTCTTCTCTTTGCAGTAGATGCTTCAGTTGTTTCTTCCTCTTCTTCAGTAGCTTCTTCGGTCGAGGCTTCTTCGTCGTCAGCTTCGTCGAGCACGAGCTTTACCTTCTGCTCCTTGCCGCTTCTTGTGATAGTGAGCTCGATAGTGTCACCGGGTTCGTGCTTGTTCTTATGGTTGTTGAGCTGAGCGACGCTCTTTACCTCAACGCCGTCAACTGCTGTGATGATGTCACCGTAGCACAGACCTGCTTTCTCAGCAGCACTGTCCTCGTTTACCTTGATAACGTATACGCCGACGGGGAGATTGTAAGCATTTGCCATTGACTCGTCAACGTCACGGCAGCTTATGCCGAGCTTGCACTTGTTTGTGATGTGACCGTTGTCGATGAGGTCCTTTACTATCCTTGCAACGTCGTTGGAGGGAATAGCGAAGCCGATATTATCTATTGAAGCCTCAGAGTATGAGGAGGACATCTTGGAGGAGTTGATACCTATGACCTTGCCGTACTTGTTGAGGAGAGGACCACCGGAGTTGCCTGAGTTGATAGCGGCGTCGGTCTGGAGGAGACTGAGTGACTCGTCGTTTACGGAAACGTTTCTGTCCTTGCCTGAAACAACGCCTGTGGTAACGGTATTCTTGAAGCCGAGAGGATTGCCGATAGCGATAACTGACTCGCCGAGCTGGAGAGCGTCGCTGTCGCCGAATTCGGCAGCTGTGAGGTCTTCAGCCTCTATCTTGAGGACTGCAAGGTCGCTGCTTGTGTCATATCCGATGACCTTAGCCTCGTGACTTGAGTCGTCGTTGAGGATAACTGAGATCTTCTTGGAAAGACCGGCGCTGTGCTCGCTGTCGTAGATAACGTGAGCGTTTGTAACAACGTAGCCTTCCTCAGATATGATGACGCCTGTACCGGTAGCTGTTGCAGTCTGAGTTGAGGGCTGCTGTTCCTGCTGACCGCCGTATCCGAAGCCAAATCCGAAGAAATCCTCTATGCTCTGATGAGCTGCTACCTCGAATTCAGACTTGATGCCTACAACGGAGGGGAGGAGCTTCTGAACTACGCTCTCTGTTGTGAGACCGCCTGATTCCTCTGCGGCAGCCATGTCGATAAGTCCCATAGGAGAAGCTGCTGCGGTTGTGGAAGTGGTCTTGTCAACATATTCTGTGATTATCTTGGTTTCGGAGTCTTTTTTGTCAACGGCGCGGTATATACCGACTGTTCCGGCAGATACTAAAGCCATAGCCATAAGGTTTGCAGTCATAAGAGCGGCGATGCGCTTCTTGCTCTTTTTATTATTGATATTGGAATCCGTAGTGAACTCTCTTACATTTGTCTCGTTCTCACTATTGAAATCATTGGGTGTGTAATTGTTCATCATAATATTCACGATCCTTTTCGTAGTATTTTTTTTCTGAAGCTGTCTTTCAGACTATGGTTATAGTATACCCGTGCTATGTGAAATAAATTTGCAATGAATGTTAAGTTTTGCGAAATGTTCTGTGTAAGATTTTTCACATTTATGACAGCAGTGTGAAAATGAGTGTCAGTTTTGTAAGGCTGGCATATACAAAAAGAGGACGCGGACGTCCTCTTATATACTTAATTATATTACATCTCAGAGAGGAGCTTCTCAGCGCTTGCGAGCTTTACGCAGACAGTAAAGAGGTAAGCGGCCTTTTTGAGGTCCTCAACAGGCGGGAAAGTAGGTGCAAGACGGATATTCTTGTCCTCGGGATCAACGCCGTAGGGGAAGGTAGCACCTGCACCTGTGAGCGTAACACCGGCTTCTGCACAGAGCTGCACTATTCTCTTTGCACAGCCGGGTAGAGCATTGAACGAGATGAAGTAACCGCCCTTGGGTTCAGTCCAGCTGCCGATACCGAGAGGAGCGATCTCTTTTTCGAGAGAATTGCATACTATCTGGAACTTAGGAGCAATTATTGCCATATGCTTTTTCATATGCTCGCACATATTTTTGAATGTACCAAAGAATTTTATGTGACGGAGCTGGTTCATCTTATCGTAGCCGATGATGCTGATGCCGAGAGCCTTCTTGAGCTCTTCGATGTTTGCACGGCTCGAACCCATTACTGCAACGCCTGCACCGGGGAATGTTACCTTTGAAGTAGAACCGAAAATGTAAACGATGTTCTCGTTGCCAGCCTTCTTTGCTTCATCGAGGATATTGAGAATGGGCTTGGGGGAGTCGGTGAGGTGGTGGATACAGTAAGCGTTGTCCCAGAAGATGCGGAAGTCCTTAGCGGCAGGCTTGAGAGCTGCAAAGCGCTTTACAGTCTCGTCACTGTAACAGACTCCCTCGGGATTAGAATACTGCGGAACGCACCAAATACCCTTGATAGTTTCGTCCTCGGAAACGAGCTTCTCGACCATATCCATATCAGGACCTGTGGAAGTCATGGGAACGTTTATCATTTCCACGCCGAAGAACTCAGTTACCTTAAAGTGTCTGTCGTAGCCGGGAACGGGACAGAGGAACTTCACCTTATCGTATGCAGACCACGGTTTGCAGCCGTTGAAGCCCTTATTATAAGCAAGCTGAATGGAGAAGTACATAGCGTTGAGGCTTGAATTGCCGAAGATGATGATCTCATCAGTATCAACGCCTATCATCTCAGAGAAGAACTCCTTAGCTTCGGGAATGCCGTCGAGGGTTCCGTAGTTGCGTACATCTATGCCGCTCTTTGTGATAAACTCTCCGTCATCAAAGACCTTGAGCATATCAACGCTGAGGTCGAGCTGTTCCTTGCAGGGGTTGCCTCTTGACATATTAAGACATAGACCTTGCGCCTTGAAATCGTTGTAGAGAGCTTCGGTTTCGTTCTTGAAGCTGATGAGCTGCTCCTTGTTCATCTGAGACAAATTCATTTAGGTACCTCACCTTTCAAACTTTCAGAATAATATCAATAAACTATGACAAATTTTTGCCAAATAAAAGTATAGCATAGCGGAACGAGTTTTGCAAGTGACAATATAACAAATATCAGGCAGGAAAAAGCCTGTTTTTTGGTGTTTTCGGCATTATATGCCTATATACCGGATTATGTCTTGTCAAAAGCACCTGAAAAAGCTGCTGCTCATTGTGGATTAATGACAAAAGTTATCCATAGTTCTTGACAAATACAGTATAACTTGTTATAATATATTTATAGTACGGGGAAGTACATCAAGGTATATGAATACCGAATATAGATATATATCAGGGGATAGGGAATATTGTTTTGGAAACGGAGGAATCGTTATGAAAAAAGTATTCTCATTATTTTTATCTTGTGTGTTTACGGTAACTCTTGGTGCGGGTGAGTTTGCCTTTACA
The DNA here is from genome assembly GCA_900318825.1 of uncultured Ruminococcus sp. Taxonomy (GTDB): domain Bacteria; phylum Bacillota; class Clostridia; order Oscillospirales; family Ruminococcaceae; genus Ruminococcus. The sequence continues at coordinate 47,355 of ONMB01000017.1, read as the reverse complement.
GCTGCGGCTTCCGAAGTAACTGTTGCTTCAGATGGGGGAACTCTGAGCGAAGCGGTTTCGGAACTCATTAACGGCAGCAATGGAACAGGTGATGTGGACGAGCTTACTATGAGCTATGACGAGGCTATCGACCTGTCATCTCTTATGCCTAAGAGACCTGATGTACTTGTCAACAACAACATCGGTGCATACCGCTACGGCGACTTCCTGACCGGTACAAACGAAAAGGTCTACAACAAGTTTTCAGAACTCATCGCTCCGACTGCTGTCAGTGATGAAGGTATAGGCTCTTTCGGCATCGCACTTGATTCTACCGTCAGTGTTGAAGTAAGCAGCAGAAGCATTTCTGACGATGAACAGAATGAATTGTTCGACTTGCTATGGGCTGAATGCAAACCGGGTATGGACTCCGCTATGCTTGATATACCTGAGCTTTTCTGGATAGATCCTTCCAAGATATCACTTGGTCTCAAGAATGCTAAGTTAGTTTCCAATAATTATTGGGAAGTTATGCAGGGACATAAAAAATACTCTCTTACTGTAAACTCAGTTACCATTAATTATGACTGTTATGAAGCGTTCGGTTCGCTGAATAGCGATACCAATTATGCTCTTGACAATATCAACAACTACCGTGAACAGCTCGAACAGGCTGTTGAACGTATGCTCCCCGAGCAGGGAACACGCTACGATATGCTCAAGCAGATTCACGATGAGATATCCTATTATACCAGCTATGACAATGACTTTGAGTCGCCTTTCATGTCCACACCTATCGGAGCAATAGTAACTCCTCCGGTAGTCTGTGAGGGCTACGCAGAAGCCTTCAAGCTCATCTGTGACCGTCTTGACATACCGTGTGTATGCGTTTTCGGAAACTTTGACGAGGATACACAAGCTGGTCATATGTGGAATTACGTCCAGATGGAGGACGGCAACTGGTACAGCGTTGATGTTACATGGGACGACTGTGACGGCGTAAACGGCAGAGAGGTTTATTACAAGTATTTCCTCAAGGGCTCCAAGAATAACGTAAAGCACTATCCCGATCCGGATTACGGTATAACCTACCTCCAGTACCCGACGCTTTCTGAGAATGATTTCGATCCTCTTTCATATTATGTAACAACTACAATTGCTGAGACAACAACTACTGAAGAGACTACTACGAGCACAACAACGACCACAACAGAAGAGACTACCACAACGACTACAACAGAGGCTACAACTACTGAGCCTGAGCCTACAACAGAGCTCACAACGACAGTTCCCGAGACTACAACAGAGCTCACAACGACAGTTCCCGAGACTACGACAGAGCTCACAACGACAGTTCCCGAGACTACGACAGAGCTCACTACGACGGTTTCCGAGACTACGACAGAGCTCACTACGACGGTTCCCGAGACTACAACAGAGCTCACCACAACGGTTACCGAGAACACAACGCAAACCGAAGTTACTACCGAGCCTACAACTTTTAGCTGGGAGTACATGGAGGGTGATGTGAACTGTGACGGCGAGGTGAGCATCGCAGATGTTATCAGCTGCGTGAGAGTCGTACTCGGAAGAGGTGAATACGATATGTCTTGCGATGTGACCGGCGACGGCAGAGTAAATGTTTTTGATGTTATACTCTTGAAGAGGCTTGTTTTCCTTGCAAGATAAACAAATAAAAGCTCCGGTTTTTACCGGAGCTTTTTTCAGCTGTCGAGTTCGATGAGGAGTTCGAGATCCTCGTCGATCTTTTGTTTTAGCTGGTCTATTTCTGAGCATTTCTGGTTCATCAGCTCGTAGTCGCTGTAAACTTCCTCTTTGGAGATCTCCTCGGTGAGAGCGTCGATCTGAACCTGAAGGTCGTCGATCTCCTTTTCGATGCGGCGCATCTCGTTTTTACGGGCAGCGTCGGCACTTCTCTGCTGTTTGCTGCGGTAAGCCTTGCCGGTCTTTTCCTTTGCAGCTTCATAAGCCTTCTGCTGCTTTTCAGCGTCAGCGATACGCTTTTCCTCAGCCTGTTCCTCACGGAGAACGTCGAGGTACTTGCTGAAACCGTAGTTGTGACAGCGGTAACCGTCTGCTGTGAGTTCGATGAGACGGTCGGCGATCTTGCTGAGCAGATAACGGTCGTGGGAAACGAAGATTATTGTACCGGTGTACTCCTCGAGAGCTTCTTCGATAGCCTCCTTTGAGGAGAGATCGAGGTGGTTGGTAGGCTCGTCGAGAATGAGGACGTTGCCGTGTTCCTGCATCATAATGGCGAAGCAGAGCTTTGCACGTTCACCGCCGCTGATAACGCCGGTCTCCTTGAAAACGTTCTCGCCGACGAGTCTGACCTGAGCGAGCAGATTGCGGACTTCGAGGTCGGAGAGTGAAGGATAGCGGCTGTGGAGCTCCTCCATAACTGTGAGCTCGCGGTTTAGCTGAGTGCTTTCCTGTTCAAAGTAAGAGATCTTGATATTGGAATTCCAGCGGACAGTACCGGAGTGGGGGAGCTGTTCCTGGATAATGCGCAGGAGCGTGGATTTGCCAATGCCGTTGTCACCGATGATGCCGACCTTTTCGCCGCGGCGGACTTCAAAGCTGACGTTGCTGAGCAAGGTCTTGCGTTTTGTGCCTTCGCCGACGGAAATGTCAATGTTGTTGACCTTGAGGACGTCTATCGGCGGTTCGGCAGCATAGGTGAAGTGTATCTTTGCAGACTTTGTATCGTGGAAGGGCTTCTCGATACGCTCTATCTTTTCGAGCTGACGGCGGCGGCTCTGAGCCATTTTCGTTGTTGAAGCGCGGACGAGGTTCCTTGCAACATAGTCCTCCATTTTGGCGATCTGCTTCTGCTGGAGCTCGTATTCCTTTTCGCGGCGAGCATCGTTTTCCTCGCGCAGTCTGACAAATGCTGAGTAATTGCCGCGGTAGCGTGTGAGAGTGCCGCGTTCGATCTCGCAGATAGAGGTGCATAGGCGGTCGAGGAAATATCTGTCGTGTGAAACGATGAGGACAGCGCCGCGGTAAGTGCGGAGGTAGTCCTCGAGCCACATTATGGTCTTGAAATCAAGGTGGTTGGTGGGCTCATCGAGAATGAGGAGGTTGGGTTCCTCAAGGAGCAGCTTTGATATGCAGAGACGGGTCTTTTCTCCGCCGCTGAAGCCGGAAACAGTGCGGTTGAGCTCATTTTCGGTGAAGCCCATACCATTTAGGATAGTGCGTATTTTAACGTCGGTGTTGTAGCCGTCATTGGCTTCCACCCACGAGGAGAGCTGCTGATACTCGTCGGCAGCGGAGTTGTCGCCCATTTCTATCTCTATCTCGATCTCACGCAGACGGTCGATAGCACGGTGGATAGGTTCAAAGACCTTGCGCATCTCCTCGATGACGGTGCTCTCGGAGTCGAGACCGCCCATCTGTTCGAGGTAGCCGATAGTAGTCTTTGCGGCGAGAGAAATGATACCGTCCTTTTCGGTGAAGCGGTCGGGTTCGACCGAGCCTGTGAGGATCTTCAGCAGGGTGGACTTACCGCAGCCGTTGTTTCCGACGAGCCCTATTTTGTCAGCTTCGTCGATAGTCAGGGAAACGTTGTTGAGCACCTGATTTCCGTTATAGAATTTGTTTATGTTCGTAAGGCTTGCAAGCATAATATCTTCCTTTGGATCTTAACTTCAAGTGACGTCGATGAAAGTGACGCCGGCTTTTTCGAGTTTTGCGCGGGCTTTGGCGATCTTCTTTTCGGGAAATACCGAGACAGTGCCGCTGCGGATTATCTCGGCGCGGAAACCTCTCTTTGCAGCACCGAGAGCTGTTGAGGTCACGCAGCCGCATTCGTCAAGGCCGCAGATGTGCAGAGCTTCGTAGCCCTTCTGCTGTATCATAGCGAGGAGCTCCTTGTTGGTGAGTGCGTCACCGAGCAGCTTGTCGAAGCAGTAGTCGGAGACGATATCGAGTCCGCCGTAAAGCTCCGCGCCCTCTGTACCGGCTATCGAAAAGCCGAACAGCAGGCGGTTTGTAGGGAGGTTTTGGATTATGTGGCGTATGTAGATGACGTCACAGCCGTCGTCGTGGTACTTGTGTATCAGCTTGTTGACAGCGGCGGTGAGAGCCGGGGTATCATAGCTGAACTTCGGCTTTCTTTTTTCGTAAAGGTAGTCGTTCTGCATATCAATGACGAGAAGAGCTGGTTTCATAGTTGCCTCCTGAAAGAGTAGTTGGATCGATGAGTTTAGTTCATAGAGCAATAATCCTATACATTATACCATAAAAGTTGAAAAATAGCAATAGCCGGAGGGAAATACCTTAAAACGACATTATCGGCAAGCAAATCCTGCGGCTTTTTTTTATTTTCCGGCAGGATTTTTTGGAGCTCCGGCGGACTTTCGCTCGCTTCAACTCAGAAAATGTCGTAACTGCACGGAAAACGCAGAAATATTTTCCTTGTGAGATGCTCCTGAACAGGCATAAAATCAATATATAGTCTGTTCAGGAGGTATGTATGAAAAAACTCGCAATTCTGCCGCTTATTGCCGTTATTCTGCTTGCAGTCCCTCTGCCGGCACACGGCAGCGAGGTAAGCGGCTGCACATATACCGTCATCGGAGGAAATGTCACGATAACCGGTTTCAGTGGTGAACCCGATAACATAGATATACCGCAGTATATCGAGGACTGTCCCGTCGTCGGGATAAGAGATAATGCCTTTTACCGCTGCACTTCACTGAAAAGCATCACTGTGCCCGCGACCGTGAAGACCATAGGTCATCACGCGTTTTTCGGCTGTACTTCGCTTGAGAAGGTCGTTCTTCCGGTGGGAACAGATGAGTTTGGCATGGGCTGCTTCTCAAACTGCACTTCACTCAGAGAGATCGTTCTCCCTGACTCGCTCGGAATTCTTCCGGATTCATGTTTCCGCGGCTGCACCTCGCTTGGCAAAGTTGTCATACCTCAGAGCGTGACGGTGATAGAAAAATTCTGCTTCTGCGGCTGTACTTCTCTTAATTACGTCTCGCTCAGCGGCAGGCTCAGAACGATAGGGCTGGGAGCTTTCTATATGTGCCGTTCTATGGAAAATGTCTATATACCGTCGTCTGTAACCTTCATAGGCAGTGAGGCGGTAGGCTTTGAGCAGGGCGAAAAAAAGTCTCCGCTGACCATTCTCGGCTGCGGCGGTTCTGCGGCGGAGGAGTACGCCTCTGCCAATGGGATAAAGTTTTCTGATGTTCTGGAAGCCTCTGCGGTATTTGATCCGGCAGAGTCGGAAAATGCTCCGGTAAAGCTGCCTGTTCCGCTTGCAGTTTCGGGCGGACTGCTCTTTCTGCTGACCGGGCTGATCGCCCTCCGGCAGTATCTGCGTTCACGGCGGTAGCTTCAGCGCCTTATGCCGACCGGGTGAGCGTCGCCTATTTCTTTTGGATCGAACATACCGAGCCGTTTGTCCTGCATTATCACAGCGTGGCAGACCGCGCTGTAACCGTAGCGGCGGCGTATAGCGTCAACTGCCCGGTTTATGCTGTCACGGCGCTCCTCACGCTGAGTTTCGCCCCATAGATCGAGCTGTACTTCCTCGCTGTACGGTACAAGATCGGAAGCGCATACAGTGAGACTTCGGGCGGGCGCAGATGTTCCGCAGCAGCTTCTGAAAAGCTCCAGGGCTTTTTCGGCTATCCGGGAGCTGTCCGCGATACTGCTGCTGAAATGTCCCTGCCGGCAGACGTGGTTCAGCTGCTTGTCCCTGACGTTTATGGAGACAGTCCGGCAGCAGAGCCCGTGCTTTCGGAGCTGTGCGGCGACATTTTCGCTGAGTGCGTATATCAGTATCCGGACGTCGTTCTCGTTTTCGAGGTCACGGTAGGGAGTATAGCCGCTGCTTACAGATTTCGGCGGTGTTTTTTCATCGAAGCGCATAACGCGCGAATTATCGAGTCCGGCAGCGTATTTCCAGAGTTCGTCGCCGGACTTTCCAAGCCACGAGCAGAGAGTTTCAGGACCGGTATCGGCTATCTCGCCTATTGTGTAAACGCCGTGACTGCGCAGGCATTTCAGGGTAGCTCTTCCGACTCCGAGCATATCCTCGGCGGGAAGTCCCCATATTTTTTCGCGGAAATCGTCCTCGCTTATCACGGTGACGGCGTCCGGCTTTTTCATATCCGAGCCCAGCTTGGCAAATATCTTGTTGAAGCTGACTCCTACCGAGACCGTCAGTCCGTAGGCGTTTTTCACGCAGCAGCGTATCTCCTCGGCGATCGTGACGGCATCCTTGCGGTTGCCGGTTACGTCGAGCCAGCACTCGTCAATGCCGAAGCTCTCGAGGAGGTCAGTATACTCGAAGCATACCCCCTTGAACAGCTTCGAGAACTTGTTATATCGGTCAAAATGCGGCTCGACCGTCCTAAGACCGGGACATTTTTCCATAGCCTGCCAGACTGTATCGCCGGTCTTGATGCCGAACCTCTTTGCAAGCTCATTTTTGGCGAGAACGATACCGTGCCTGTCCTGTTTGGAACCTGCTACGGCACAGGGGACTTCTCTCAGTGAAGGATCGTAGACGCTCTCGACGGAAGCGAAGAAGTTGTTACAGTCCACATGGAGTATGCTGCGTTTCATATAGGCCACCTCGTTTCAAACATTAGTTCCGAATAAATGTTCTGATGATAGTATAGCACATACATTCGATTTTGTCAAGTGTCAAAAAATGGTCGGTTGATAGCTTTTTTCGCTCAGGCTGCTGCTATTCCTGCAAAAATGTGGTATAGGCGCGGAGTCCGCGCAGCCTTGTTCGCGCTATACATGAATACTGCTGATTTATTTCTCCGCGACTGTTGCTATTTCTGCAAAAATGTGGTATAATGAATGCAAACCACATTATATTTATCTTACGATATAATTGACAGGAAATATTGGCGTACAGGAGGTAGCTATGAAATATACTCAGGGGAAATACATAATAACCCGGAAAACTGCCATAGCAAAAGAAATATACAGCTTCACGATACAATGTCCTGAAGTTGCTGAGGTCGCTCAGCCGGGACAGTTCGTCCACATCAGGGCAAACGGCTTCACTCTCCGCAGACCTATATCTATCTGCGGTATTGACAAGGAAAAGGGTACTCTCCGCATCGTGTTCGAGATACGCGGCGAGGGAACTGCCGAGATAGCCAAGCTCAACGAGGGTGACCTTGTGGATATGCTTGCGCCTCTCGGTCACGGCTTCACGGTTGACAGCAGCTTCGGAAAGGTCGTTCTTATCGGCGGCGGTATCGGTACTCCTCCTATGCTGCCTCTTGCACAGATATACGGCGGAAATGCCACTGTGATAAGCGGCTTCAGGAACGCTTCTGCGGTGATACTCCAGGACGATTTCAAAAAGACCGGCGCTGAGACTATACTCTGTACGGACGACGGTTCTGCCGGCATACACGGTTTTGTTACCGAGTCGCTCAGGGAGCTTGCTGCAAAGAGCGGTATCGGAGCAGTTTACGCCTGCGGTCCTATGCCCATGCTAAAGGGTGTTGCGGCTATATGTAAAGAAAACGGCGTCTTCTGCGAGATCTCGCTTGAGGAGAGAATGGCTTGCGGTATCGGTGCGTGTCTCGGCTGTGCCTGCCGCACTGTGAGAAACGACGAGGAATATTTCGCGCATGTCTGTAAGGACGGCCCCGTATTCAAGGCTGAGGAGGTGCTCTGGTAATGGCTGATCTTTCTGTAAAAGTCTGCGGCGTAGACTTTAAAAACCCGATAATCCCGGCTTCCGGCGTGTTCGGCTACGGCAGGGAATACGAGGAGCTCTTCCCGCTCGATAAGCTCGGCGGTATCGCTACAAAGGGAACTACCCTCCACCTAAGAACAGGCAACCTCGCTCCGAGAATTGCCGAGACTCCCTCGGGTATGCTCAACTCGGTCGGACTTCAGAACCCCGGTATCGACCATTTTATAGAGACTGAGCTGCCGTATCTGCTCACGAAGGATCTTGTAGTCCTTGCAAATATTGCCGGCTCGACTCCGGAGGAATGTGCGCAGGTAGCTGAAAAGCTCGAAGCTACCGACGTTCATATGATAGAGCTCAACATCTCCTGCCCGAACGTCAAGCAGGGCGGAGCTGCTTTCGGAACAAGCTGCGAAATGGCTGCTGAGGTGACACGTCAGGTTCGCAAGGTCACAACCAAGCCCCTTGTGGTAAAGCTCTCGCCGAATGTTACGAGCATCGCTGACATCGCAAAGTCTGTCGAGGCTGCCGGTGCTGACGCGGTTTCGCTGATAAATACTCTCCTCGGAATGAGGATAGACATAAATACCGGACGTCCGATACTCCGCAACAATGTCGGCGGTATGAGTGGTCCGGCGGTATTCCCGATAGCCGTGCGCATGGTATGGCAGGTAGCAAACGCTGTCAAGATACCGGTCATCGGTATGGGCGGAGTCTCCTCCGGACGCGACGCTATCGAGCTTATGATGGCAGGTGCGAGCGCAGTTCAGGTCGGAGCGGCTATCTTCACCGATCCCTATGCGCCGGTACGCATTGTTGAGGAGATGAACGAATTCCTCGACAGCAAGGGCATCGCTTCCGTCCGCGACATCATCGGCACTGTAAAGCCGTGGACTTGAACCGTTAGCTTGTAGGGAACGCCGTCACCGGCGTTCCGTTTTGAACGATTAATATGTAATGGGACGCCGTCCCCTGCAATAAAAGGAAAAAATTATGATAATAATGTCCGTTGACTTCGGCGACTCGCGCACAGGCATTGCCGTTTGCGGAAAGAGCGAAATGATCGCTTCGCCGGTTACAGTCATCAACGAAAAGGATTTCGACGAATGTATAAAAAAGACCGCTGCCCTTGCAAAGGAACAGCGAGCCGAGGAGGTAGTCGTGGGCTACCCGAAAAATATGAACGGAACAGTCGGCGAACGAGCTGAGAAGTGTCAGCTGTTCGCGGAAAAGCTCGGTGAGCTCATCGACTGCCCCGTAAAGCTCTGGGACGAGCGCTGTACGACGGTCTCGGCGCATAACTTCCTGAATGTGACCAACACAAGGGGTAAGAAACGCAAAGCCGTAGTTGACGCCGTCGCAGCAACTATTATCCTCGAGAGCTATCTCGGATACAGGAGAAATTCCGGTATATCCGCTACATAACGACTGATTTAAGGTCGCTTATCAGGTGGCCTGCCGCCTTGAGAGTCTTGTTGGCGTCGCGTTTTATGCTGAATTTCTGAACAGGACCGGCGGCTGAAATAGCGTAGTAAGCAAAGCCGACGACTGCTCCGGCAGCCGCACTCTTTGCAAATGATCTCATATCCATAATGGTCGCTCCGTGAAAAGTATTCGGCAGTATCCTGCCGGGGTTATTGTGTGCGTATGAGCGGCTGATATACAAGAGGGATAAAAATGTATAATCTTAACATCGTTCTTGTTGAACCACAGATACCGCAGAATACCGGGAATATCTCGCGTACCTGCGCTGTCACCGGTGCAAGGCTGCATCTCGTCAGACCGCTTGGCTTCGAGGTTACGGACAAGCATCTGAAACGTGCCGGTCTCGACTACTGGGACAAGCTCGACCTGACCTATTATGACAGTCTCGACGACTTTTTCAGAAGGAACAAAAACGGGAATTTTTTCTATTTCACAACTAAGGGACGCAAGGTCCACAGTGAAGTGGAGTATCCTGACAATGCCTATATAGTTTTCGGGCGAGAGGACAAGGGACTCCCGGAGGAGCTTCTCCACGATAATCCTGACAGCTGCGTCCGGATACCGATGAGGAACGAGCTGAGAAGTCTCAACCTCTCGAATTCCGTTGCCATAGCGGCTTACGAGATACTCAGACAATGGGATTACCCCGATCTTTCGCGAGAGGGAAAGCTAATAAAATATGAATGGTAAAGGAGAATAAACTATGTCAAAGATAATGATACTCACAGACAGCTGCTGCGACCTTCCGAAGGAGGTCATAGAAGAACTCGGAATAAAGGTACTGCCATTTGAGGTAACAGTCGGCGGAGAGACTTTCCATGAGATATTCGACAAGTCATCGCAGGAAGTTTACGAGATAATGTCCAATACCGACGAGATACCGAAGCACTCACAGATCTCGCCGTTAAGGTTCGAGGAGGCTTACAAGGAGCTTTTCGAGCAGGGTTACACTGACGTTATCAGCGTTTCTATAAACTCAAACGGTTCCGGTACCTACAACAATTCACTCGTTGCTAAGGAGGATTTCTATGAGTCAACTCCCGAAGCAAAGGACAAAATGCGCATTTTCAACCTCGACTCCAAGTGCTACACAGTTTTCTACGGCTACCCGATAATGGAAGCTATGAAGCGTATCAAGAAGGGTGCAGAGGCTGAGGAGATAGTTGCATATCTTGAGGACTGGTTCAATGTATGCGGTATATATGCAGTTCCGTATAACCTGAAGTATGCAAGAAAGTCCGGACGTATCTCAGCAGCAAAGGCTTTTGCCGGAGAGCTCCTCGGACTCAAGCCGGTTATCCTCTTTGCTGACGGTACTACTGATACTGTTGACAAGATCAGAGGCGAGAAGAATATCGTTCCTAAGCTGGTTGAGATAGCCGAGAAGAATATGACTCCGCAGACACCGTACCTCATTCTTCATGGCAGAGACGATACTCTTGCCAAGGAGATAGAGAAGGAGCTCATCAAGCGTACCGGCAGAAAGGCTGAGATGTATGGAAATATCGGCGCTGTGGTATCCGCGAATATCGGACCTGATATCGTAGCTGTTCTTGTCAGAAGAAAGAATAAGTAGGGGACGGCGTCCTCGACGTCCCGTGTTGATTGGGACGACGACTGCGACGTCTTGTGAAAATGTAGGCGGACGGCGCTTCAATCAACATAATAGCATAAGGGACGCTCAGCTGAGCGTCCCTCTTTTTATGCAGGTCTGTTACTGCATCTTATAGGAATTGATCATCTTCTGGACCATACGTCCGCCGATAGAGCCGGCTTCACGGGAAGTGAGATCGCCGTTGTAGCCCTGCTTGAGGTTTACGCCGAGCTCGGAAGCTGATTCCATCTTAAATCTTTCGAGAGCCTCTCTGCCCTTCTGAGTCATAGTACCGCTGTTGCTGTTTCCATTATTATTTGCCATTGTTTTGATCTCCTTTGGATTGATTTTGATGCCGTGATAGTATTATGACTTCATAAAAAAAGATTATTAAAGGAAAAAAATGAAAATCAGAGATCGTAGGTATCGAGGAAGTTATGAACTTCGCCGTGCTGCTTGTAGGCGATAATGGTACTGAGGTTGACGTTTTCGACACTGCGGAATATGTTCTTCTCGACCTGAGGGTTTATTTTTTTCAGATCGGCTATGAGGTTTTTGACCTCGAGACGCTTGGAAACTGACTGACCGTCCTTGTCACAGGAAGTGCAGTTTTCGGTGAACTTGCAGGCGCACTGGATAAAGTGGAGGTCGTTATAGTCGCGCCAGTGTTTGATCTCGTCCTCTCTGACGAGGTACAGCGGACGGATAAGCTCCATGCCCTCAAAGTTTGTGCTGTGGAGCTTGGGCATCATAGTCTGGACCTGACCGCCGTAGAGCATACCCATGAGAATTGTCTCGATGACGTCGTCAAAGTGGTGACCGAGTGCAATCTTATTGCAGCCAAGAGCCTTTGCGCGGCTGTACAGGTAGCCTCTGCGCATACGCGCACAGATATAGCAGGGGTTCTTTTCAATATTGAAAACGGAGTCAAAAATGTCAGACTCGAATATCTCTATCGGTATTGACATAGACTCGGCATTTTTTTCGATGAGACGGCGGTTTGCGGGACTATAACCGGGATCCATTACAAGGAACTTCACCTCAAATGGGAACTTATCATGGCGTTTGAGTTCCTGAAAGAGCTTTGCCATAAGCATGGAGTCCTTGCCGCCTGAGATACAGACAGCGATGCGGTCACCGGGATTTACGAGCTTGTACTCGTTGATCGCCTTGGTGAACTTGCACCATATGGTTTTCTTGAATTTTTTCCGGATACTGAGCTCGACGTCCTCAGTGATCTGGCGGTTCTCCATTTTTATACGGAGCCAGTCTATATAGCCGCCGGCGAGGTTCACGGCGTTGAGACCTTTTTCACGGAGCTCGTCTGTGATATCGGCGCTTATGATACCGCTCTTGCAGCAGATGACGAGCAGCTTGTCCTCGGGGAGGGAAGCGTTCCTGAGCTCATCAGCCGGGATATTGACAGAGCCCTTGATGTGACCGTAGCTGAAAGCAGCACGGTCGCGTATGTCGATGACAGTATATGTTTCGGGAGCGAGTTTATTCAGCTCCTGAGGTGTGATCTGATCGTTCATTCTATGACCTCGTTTGCAATATATTCGACTAATTAATTATACCATATATTTGCAGAAATGGCAACAGTAGCGGAGAAATAAATCCGCCGCGGCAACTTCAGGTAATGCTGCAACAGAGGAAAATGCTGCAACAGAGGCTGATACAAGTTCTGAGCCTGAGGAGACAACTGAGGCTGAGAAAGCACCTGCTGAACTCAGCGACGAGCTTTTTGACTGTCAGATCTCTCTCGGCGGCAACGTAATTACATTGCCCTGTTCACTTAAAACGCTGAATAATGACGGTTGGACATCTTCTGAAAAAGGCGGAAGTTACAATAATCTTGCACTTGACGGCAGCTGCATAAGCGTAGGTACTGACCAAAAGGACACTGACAAGGTAAAATGTTTGCAGTGCTATTATGGCTTCAACGATGCAGAGGCTAAGCTTGCAAAGGATATAGTTATCGGCAAATCTACCCGTGAAGAAGTCAAGGCTGCATATGGTGAGCCGACTGAAACTGTTGGTTCGGATTCCGGTGAGCCCAACTTCAAATACTGTCTCAAAGATGCAGACGGAAAAACTATTAAGTATGTAGTATTCCGTTTTGACGGCGGTAATAAGGAAGGCTATATAAAAGGTTCCTTATGGGGCGTTGAGATCAGATGCGATGAATAATAAGATCCGGGCGGTTCGTTATGAGCCGCTCATTTTTTTATGTGCAAAAAAGGACGCTCCCGAGGGAACGTCCTTAAATAATGTCCGTCTAATGGAATTAGCCGAGCTCTGCGAAGTACTTGATAGTTCTTACCATCTGTGATGTGTAAGAATTCTCGTTGTCGTACCAAGAAACAACCTGTACCTCATAGAGGCCGTCACCGATCTCAGCAACCATTGTCTGAGTAGCATCGAAGAGTGAACCGAATCTCATGCCGATAACGTCAGAAGAAACGATCTGATCCTCGTTGTAGCCGAATGACTCAGAAGCAGCAGCCTTCATAGCAGCGTTGATGCCTTCCTTAGTTACGTTAGCACCCTTAACAACAGCTGTGAGGATTGTTGTAGAACCTGTCGGAACAGGAACTCTCTGAGCAGAACCGATGAGCTTGCCGTTGAGCTCAGGGATAACGAGACCGATTGCCTTAGCAGCACCTGTGCTGTTAGGAACGATGTTAGCAGCGCCAGCACGAGCTCTTCTGAAGTCGCCCTTTCTGTGAGGACCGTCGAGGATCATCTGGTCGCCTGTGTAAGCGTGGATTGTGCTCATGATACCGCTCTGGATTGCAGCGTAGTCATTGAGAGCCTTAGCCATAGGAGCGAGGCAGTTTGTTGTACAAGAAGCAGCAGAAATGATCTTGTCGTCCTTAGTAAGAGTCTTCTCGTTTACGCTGTAAACGATTGTAGGAAGATCGTTGCCTGCGGGAGCAGAGATAACAACCTTCTTAGCACCAGCATCGATGTGAGCCTGAGCCTTGTCCTTTGAGCAGTAGAAACCTGTGCACTCGAGAACAACGTCTACGCCGATCTCGCCCCAAGGAAGCTCTGCAGCGTTAGCCTTAGCATAGATTGTAAGAGTCTTACCGTCAACTGTGATAGTACCCTTCTCATCGTCTGCTGTTACTGTGTGAAGGTTCTCACCGATCTTACCGCAGTAACCGCCCTGAGCTGTATCGTACTTGAGGAGCTGAGCGAGCATTGATACTTGAGGAGCTGAGCGAGCATTGAAGGCTTTGTAAGGTCGTTGATAGCAACTACCTCATAACCCTCAGCATCAAACATCTGTCTGAATGCAAGACGACCGATACGGCCGAAACCATTAATAGCAACTTTAACTGACATTGGAAAATTACCTCCTAAATAATTTATATTCTTATTATACCTCAACCCGGTAAATTTTTCAAGAGGTTAGATAAAAAAATAACAGGATTTTTACAAAATGTGCAGACAGCACAATTTGTGCGGCTTTAAAACGGAGAATTTTGTAAAAATCAATTGTAACATTAAGGCTGAAATTGCTATTCCATTTTTATATAAAATGTAGTATAATAATAGTGTGATACATTTTGGCGTTTTTATATGTTTCACGATCCAACCAACAGAAAGGCTGCGTTGAAATGAATAATGATTTTGAAGCGATGATGTTCAGAAGCGTCCTCCGCGGGAGCGACGCTTCAAACAAAAGTGTCGTCTCGCTTGCCGTGTCCGGCATACTCAATTCCTGCGAGAATGTTGAGCCTATGGTCGCGGATACTGAGGGCGGGCTCTCTGAACTCGACAATATCAGAAACTGCTGTTCACAGATCGTCAGAGCGATCGAGCTGAACGGTATGCTTTCTGCAAAGAATATAAGTATCAGAGTAGTTCCTGTGGACGAGCTTCTTGACGAATTCGTCGAGAGGTGCAGGGAATTTGCCGGCGATACCATAAATCTTACCCGTACAGGCGAGCAGGGACAGTTCGTCAAGGGAGACAGGACTCTTATCGAGTATATCCTCCTCTGTGGTGTCAGGGACGTTATCGACCATTGCGGCAGAGCTGAGCTGAACGTCGGTGCAGAACGTTCCGGCGGTCTGATAAAGATATTCACCGAACCTGCCGGAGAAGCAGGAGCGGTCGGTGAGGACGATGCCTATTTCAGAAACTACATCAGGAGCGTCTGCACTAATTTTGCTGAAAGGACAGGTGCTTCATTCACTTATGAAAGCGGTAGGTTTATTGTGGGATTTTCGGAAATGCTTCAGGACGATATGCTCAGTCTCAGCATGAGTTCTGACTACGCCGAGAAGCTCGAAGAAGATGCTGCACTGCCCTTTGAGATAATGCTCGGCATCAAGAGAAAGTATGATTGAGTTAGGTTACAGCATTTTTAACAGAAAAATCTGAAATTTTTGTTGACAATCATCAAAAAAAGTTATATAATATAAGTGCGGCTTAAACAGCCGTAATTATCTGTTTTTCGGGAGTACATTTAAATATGTCAAAAGGACTTGAGATCGAAAGAAAATTTCTCGTTGAACTGCCCGATCTGGACAGCCTCAATGTCAGAAGAAGAATAGCGATAACTCAGACCTACCTCAGCAGCGGAGAGAACCATTCCCAGCGCAGAGTCCGCAGAATAGACGAAAACGGTTCAGTGAAATACACCTATACCGAAAAGGTCTTTCTCACAGACGTTACTCGCGAGGAGAATGAGTATGAGATAACCGAAAGGGAATACCGCGATCTGCTGGGACAGACCGATAAAAGATTTTCACCTGTGGAAAAGGTGCGCTATTGCTTTGATTACCACGACCAGCTCTTTGAACTCGATACCTATCCATTCTCCGGCGAGCTTGCCATTATGGAGCTCGAACTGCGTTCTCCGGAGCAGAAGATAGACTTTCCGGACAACGTCCGCGTGATAAGAGACGTTTCGTCAGATAAGAAGTATTCAAACGCCGCTCTCGCAACCGCAGGCGCTTTTCCGGAACAGCTTTCCGGAGCATGATAAGATACGAAACGGAGTAATTCAATGGCAGAAAAATTTCTGACAGTCAGCTCACCTGAGCAGCTTTCGGCTGTGTTCGGAAGCCTTGACGACAATGTCGGACGTATCAGGAAAGAATACGACGTTCTTATGGTCAGCCGCGACGGCGGCATAAAACTCATCGGCGAGCAGGAAAACGTCGAGAACGCTGCAAGAGCCGTCCGTGCTCTGCTCACGATAAGCGGCAAAGGTCAGGCTCTCAGCGAGCAGACTGTCCGCTATGTTACCTCCATGGTCGCTGACGGCGCCGAACAGCAGCTCGAGGAGCTCGGCGGCGACGGAATATGCGTTACAGCTTCCGGAAAGATACTCCGGGCGCGTACCGTCGGACAGAAGCGCTATGTCGAGATGATAAGGGACAATACCATAGTCCTCGGCATAGGACCAGCCGGTACCGGAAAGACCTACCTTGCAGTTGCAATGGCTGTAAAGGCTTTCCGCGAGCATAAGATCAAAAAGATAATACTGACTCGTCCCGCGGTCGAAGCCGGCGAAAAGCTGGGCTTCCTGCCGGGCGATCTTCAGGATAAAGTTGATCCGTACCTCAGACCGCTCTACGATGCTCTCTTTGACCTCTTCGGTGCAGAGAGCTTCGCGAGGTATATGGAGAAGGGCATTATCGAGGTTGCACCTCTTGCCTATATGCGAGGCAGAACGCTCGACGAAGCGTTCATAATCCTTGATGAAGCCCAGAATACGACTTCAGAGCAGATAAAAATGTTCCTCACACGCCTCGGAAACGACAGCCGTATGGTCATCACCGGCGATATCACCCAGATCGACCTTCCGGACGCCAGAAGATCAGGACTCGTTGAAGCACTCAGAGTCCTCCGCGGCATTGACGATATCGGCATACACCGCTTTACTGAAAAGGACGTTGTGCGCCACAGACTCGTTCAGGACATAATAAAAGCATACGAAAAATTCAGCGAAGGGAGAAAAAATAATAATGGCTAAACTAAAGGTCTACGTTAAGAACAATCAGACAGAGGTGAAGGTACCGGTCGGCATACGTCTGCTCATCAGACGCTGCTGTCAGGCTGTCCTCACAACTGAGAACTTCGGCAAGGACGCCGAGGTAAGCGTTTCATTCGTAAGCAACAACGAGATAAAGAACCTCAATAAGATATACAGAAACAAGGATAGTGTTACTGACGTTCTCTCATTCCCGCTCACAAGCGAGGACGGTACTGTTGAGGTGAACCCCGAGACAGGCGCAGTACAGCTCGGCGACGTAGTTATCTCACTCGAAACTGCTGTAAAGCAGGCTCAGAACTACGGTCATTCCCTCGAGAGAGAGGTAGGCTTCCTGACTGTACACTCAATGCTCCACCTCCTCGGCTACGACCACGAGACAAGTCAGCTCGACCAGCGCATCATGCGCGAAAAGGAGGAGTCCGTGCTCGAAAAGCTCGGCATCTCACGCGACGTAACTTTCGTTGTGAACGGAGACAATAACTGATGTCCAGAACAGCCTTCGTTACTATCGCCGGACGTACAAATGCCGGAAAATCCTCGCTGCTCAACGCTATCATCGGTGAGAAGATAGCTTCGGTCAGCAGCAAGCCCCAGACTACCCGTACCCGTATCACAGGCATACGCAATATTGACGACGTTCAGCTCGTATTCTTCGATACTCCCGGACTCCACAAGCCCGTGAACAAGCTCAGCGAACATATGCTCAATACCGTCAAGGAGTCAGTCAGCGACATCGACGCTGTCGTTTTTATGCAGGACTGCACCAAGAAGATCAACGAGCAGGAGCTCAACCTGCTGAAGTCGATGAATGCTTCAAAGATGCCGGTGATACTGGTCCTCAACAAGATAGACCTCCTCAGAAACAAGAACGATCTTGCTCCTGTGATCGCGGACTTCACCTCAAAGGCTGATTTTCAGGCGATCGTACCGGTGAGCGTTACTGAGAACAACGGCATAGACATAGTTCTTGATGAAATAATCAAGCTCGCGGAGGAGTCGCCGCACTACTTCCCGGACGATATGATAACCGACCAGCCCGAAAAGGTCCTTGCAGCCGAGATGATACGCGAAAAGCTGCTCACTCTGCTCAGCGACGAGGTACCACACGGCATCGCAGTCGGAGTCGAGGAGATGTCGGAGCGTGAGGACAAGGACATACTTGACATATCCGCGGTGATCTACTGCGAGAAGGAGTCCCACAAGGGCATCGTCATCGGAAAGGGCGGAGCTATGCTCAAGAAGGCTTCAACTGCTGCCCGTATCGAGCTTGAGGACTTCTTCCAGATAAAGGTCAACCTCAAGTGCTGGGTGAAGGTCAAGGAGGATTGGCGCAACCGCGAGGGAATCATACGCAACTTCGGACTTTCTGACAAGTAATTCCACTTATTTTCCGCCTCATACGGAACAGAATACATACAGTAAGTTCTTGTGAGGTGCAGATATGAACAGTGACGTTTTATGGGATAAATTTGCCGTCAGCGGAAGTATAGAAGATTATCTCCGGTATTCGGCACAAAAGGATACTGAAAATGATAATATCGGAAGGAATAGTCCTCAGGGAGAGGATTGTCGGCGAACAGGACAAATTTATTGATATACTGACAAAAGAGAGCGGAGTTCTCGAGGTTTCCGTCAAGGGTGCAAGGAAGATCACCGGAAAATCGGGCAGCTCCACTCAGCTTTTTGCATATTCGCGCTTCTGCCTAAACCAGAAGGGAGAACGCTTCTTCCTCAACAGCGCGGAGCCGATACATATTTTTTACGACCTGAGAAACTCGCTCAGCAGGATCTCGCTTGCCTCTTATTTCGCCGACGTTTTAAGAGACTGCATAAATCCTGAGGCACAGTCTGCGGATATTCTCAGGCTCTTTTTGAACTGCCTGCACTTTCTCGAAAAAGGAACCCGCAGTGAAGCTCAGCTCAAGACTATCTTCGAGCTGCGTCTGATGTCGGAGATAGGCTATATGCCTAACATCATAATGTGCCTCGGCTGCGGAGCATTCGAGCCGGAGGAGCTTTTTTTCTGCATTGACGACGGCAGCTTCTACTGCGCTGACTGCTTCACAGAAAACGGCGAAAATTATTACAAGATCACACTGCCTGTGCTCAATGCGGTAAGACATATCGTACTGACTGATTTTGACAGGCTTTTCAATTTCAGAGTCTCTGACAATTCGATGTCGGTGCTTGCGGAGCTCTCAGAAGCCTACCTGAAACACCACCTCGAACGCAGCTTCAGAACTCTTGACTTCTATAAATCGCTGCTGTGAAAGCACGGCAGCTTTAAGGAACAACTATGAATAAATACCTGAAAACACTCGAACTTGATAAAATTCTCGAAATGCTTGCGGATCTCACCTCCAATGAGGAGACGAGACGTATGGCGCTCGCTGTACGTCCGGATACTGACCTTGCAGCAGTCAGAAAGGAATGCCTGAGGACCTCTCAGGCTTTTGCGCTGTCTGTACAGTACGGAACTCCGCCTTTCAGCAATTTCAAGGATATATGCTCATCGGCTGCCCGTGCGAAGTCAGGGGCGGTCATCTCGCTGCGCGACCTTATGGACATTGCAGCAATGCTCCGTCAGATAAAGGGACTCGCCGACTGGTACAGCCGCTGCGAGAACGTTGAAACAGACCTTGACTATCTGTTCTCGCGCCTTATGCCGAACGACTGGCTGCTCGAAAAGCTCGAACGCTCGATAATCTCCGAGACAGAGATATCAGACGCGGCAAGTCCGGAACTCGCTGCGATACGCCGCAAGATAAACCGTGCCGGTATGCAGCTCCGCGAGACTCTTGACAAGATGATAAAGAACAAGACCACCCAGCAGTATCTCCAGGAGAGCGCGGTAACTATCCGTGACGGAAGGTTCGTTCTTCCCGTAAAATCGGAGTACAGGGGACAGGTCTCCGGACTTATACACGATACCTCGGCTACCGGTCAGACCATTTTCATCGAGCCTATGGCTATCGTGGAAGCAAATAATGATATAAGAATCCTTGAGGGAAAAGAGCAGGAGGAGATAGAGCGTATCATACGCGAACTCTGCGCAAACTGCGGTGAATACGCGGATATACTCTGTGAGAACTACCGCGTCTGCACCGAACTCAACCTCTATTTTGCCAAGTCAAATCTTGCGGCGAAGCTGAAGTGCTCACTGCCCGAGATAACCGATGACGGAAGAATGTTCCTGAAAAAGGCGCGTCATCCGCTCATTGATAAGAATAAAGCCGTTCCGGTAGATCTTTCGCTCGGCGAGGAGTATCAGACTCTCATCATAACCGGTCCGAATACCGGAGGTAAGACAGTCGCTCTCAAAACTGCCGGACTTCTCAGCGCAATGACGATGTGCGGTCTCATGATACCTGTCGCGGACGGCAGCCGTATCTCGATATTCCGCCATATCCTTGCCGATATCGGCGACAGTCAGAGCATCGAGCAGAACCTCTCTACCTTCTCGTCTCACACTAACAAGGTCATTGAGATACTCGAAACTGCGGACGAGAACTCGCTCGTGCTGCTTGACGAGCTCGGTTCCGGAACCGATCCGGTAGAGGGTGCGGCACTTGCGGTCGCGATAATCCGCCGTCTTATGGAGAGCGGAGCCAAGATAATGGTCACAACTCACTATCAGGAGCTCAAGGTCTTTGCGATAGACAGCCCGAACGTCGAGAACGCTTCCTGCGAATTCGATATCGAGACTCTCCGTCCTACTTATCGTCTTATCGTGGGTTCGCCCGGAAAATCCAACGCTTTCGCCATATCCGAGAGCCTCGGTATGCCCTCGGATATAATTGAGGACGCAAAGGGGCGTGTAAGCGAGGCGAATACCCGTCTCGAGGAGGTCATCGGCAAGCTCGAGGCTTCGCGTATTGAGCTTGAGCGCCAGAAGGCTGAGATCAGCCGCCTGAAAGCTCTTGCTGCCGAGCACGAGGAAACCCTCCGCAAGGAGCGCGAGGAGCTTGAAAAATTCAAGGCAGACGAGCTCGAAAAGGCACGTCTGCGTGCAATGACCATAATCGAGCAGACCAAAGCTGAGTCCAACGAGCTGCTTGATGAGCTCGACAAGTTGCGCAAGGAAAAGGACAAGAAGGATTTCAGCGTGAACGTTTCCGGTATGAAATCGCGTACCAAGCAGAGCTTCAACAAGATGTACGATGCAGCAAATCCCGTTGACAAGCGCGATCCAAACGCGGACTACGTTCTGCCGAGAAAGCTGCGCCGCGGCGACACGGTATACGTTGTCGATCTCCAGCGTAAGGGAATAATTTCCGGCGATCCTGACGGCAGCGAGTTCGTATACGTCCAGATGGGCGTTATGAAAACTAAAATGAACATCTCAAGACTCCGTCTTGAAGAGCCTGAAAAGGTCACCTACGGCAGCAAACCGGTAAAGCCGGGACGTAAGATGAACAAGATAGGCGTAAAGGCTGAGCGCCGCGGCAAAATGGAGCTTGACATACGCGGCTGTGCCTGTGATGACGGAGTTTACCAGCTCGATTCGTTCATAGACCAGGCTGTGATGTCGAATATTTCAACAATAACTATAATCCACGGCAAGGGTACAGGACTGCTCCGACAGGCTGTACACCGCCGTTTGAAGGCACACCCTTCGGTTAAGAGCTTCCGTCTCGGACTCTTCGGCGAGGGCGAGGACGGCGTTACAATAGCCGAACTCAAATGATGAGGGATAATTTCTTGATATAAAGAATGGGGTGAAAAAATGATAAAGCGTCTGAGAAACGCTTACAGCAGAAGACCTGATTTATTCTCGGTTTCTGTTATTACCGGAGCATTCCTGTTTGTAGTTGTTCTCAATCTGTTTGTACTGCGTCACGGCGTGGTTTGGGGTTCTGATATGGATTGGAGCAGCCAGCATTTTATGATACCGGAATACCTCCGTATGCGCTTCTTTGGGACCGGTGACCATCATCCGGATTTTGCCATACAGCTCGGAGGCGGACAGAATATCTACAACTTTGCCTATTATGGCATAGCTAATCCTCTTTACCTTCCGGCGTATTTTATGCCGTCTGTGAATATGGCGGTGTATGTTCAGGCGATAAGTATGGCAGGGATACTCGTTTCGGCGCTGATGAGCTACTACTTCTTCAAGCGCCATTTCAGCGGTATGATGCCCCTGCTGCTCGGACTGATGTTCCTCTTTGCCGGACCGCTGATATTCCACAGCCACAGGCACATAATGTTCGTGAACTACTATCCGTTCCTGATGGCACTCTTATTTACGGTGCGCGGCAGGGACTGTGCGCTGAACTGCTTTCTGATGGGACTTTTCAGCTATTGCATGGTCTGCACGAGCTACTTTTACAGTGTGGGCGCATTTGCGGCAGTCGGCATATATATGGTGTTCAACTGCATCGAGCAGGATCAGAAGATAAAGGTAAAAGCCATAATCGGAAAGATGTGGAAGAAGTGCGTATTTGCGGTCATTGGCTGCGTTTGTGCTGCACATTTCTGGATGCCGTCGCTTGCTGCGATAGTATCGGGAAGAGCATCTACCTCGGTCGATGTATCGCTGACGAGCCTGATAATACCGGTCGTTAATTTCAGCGTACTGCTCTATTCGCCTTATTCAGCCGGAATGAGCTGCTTTTCACCTGTTTCGATAATCGCTCTTCTCAGGAACGGAACTCGTTCCGAGCGCTTCCTCGCAGGAGTTATGGCGAGCTGCATACTACTTCCGCTTGTAGTATATCTGATGAACGGAACGATGTACGTTGACGGAAAGGCTTTCATACCGTTCATACCGCTGCTGCTGATAATATGCGGACGCTTCTTCAACCGCCTGAGGGACAAACAGGTCGACCTGAGGTTCACGGTCATAGTCTTTGCGATAACTGCCGTTCTCTCGCTGACGCAGGGTTCACTTTCACAGAGCCAGTTCATAATAGTCATCGTTGATACAGTATTCACGATACTTACGATATATATATGCGTGAAGAAGCAGCGACTGAGAGCGGTCGTTGTAATGGCAATAGTTTTCTCATTCTCGATATGTATAGTGTCGAACGCTATGGATACCTTTGTGAAGAAGTCCACTCTCGATGAGCTTTACAGCAGTACGCAGAAAGAGCTCGTTGATGGCATTCTCGACGAGGACACTGACTTATACCGCTTTGCAGAGGACGCTTCACTGAGTATGACGGTCAACCAGATATACCGCACCGACTACCTCACTACGAATATCTACTCATCGCTGAGCAATCCTAAGTTCAGGGATTTCCGCTTCTATTCGTCAGGCAGCGAGATCGGTACGCGCAACAATGCTATCCATAAGCAGCCGCGCAATATCGTTTTCAATACACTGATGGGCTGCCGTTACAGACTTGTCAGAACTGACGATGAGATGTTCGGCGAGCGGCAGGTAGCGGAGTCGGGCGATTACCGCGTCCTGAAGAATGACTACGCGCTCCCGCTCGGCTATGCCTGTGCGAACGCGATGTCTGCGGAGCGTTACAAGCACCTTCAGTGGGAGCTCCAGCAGGAGGCTCTCCTCGACAACGTCATAATCCCGGCTGATATGGAGGGAGAAGCGCGTTTCCCGGAGAGCACAGAGAGGCTTGATATAGATTTCGGCGATCTTTCTGATACAAAGGGAATTATTTACAGCAACAGGACCTTTACTATCAACTCGAAAAAGCCCATACACGCTGTTCTTCCTCTTGAAAAGCCGGTTGACGGCAAGGTGCTCATAGTAACGGCTTTTGCGGACAACCGCATCGGAAAGCTCTCACATCAGGCGGACGTTATCCTGACGGTTAACGGCGTCAAGAACAAGCTCACCGATCCAAACTGGAAGTACAATAACGGCAATTATGCTTTCTCTTACATTATCTCCTCGAATGAACCGATAACCGAGCTGAAAATGGACTTTTCTGCCGGCAACTATAATATTTCCGGTCTTGAGGCTTATACTATGGACGGCAGCGTTCTCAGCAGGACTATGGATAACAAGGACGCTCTAATAATTGATAAGGAAGAGCATATCGGCGACAGCATCAGCGGTACTATCAATGTCCGCAAGGACGGCTGGTTCAATTTCTCGATACCGTATGACAAGCACTTCGAGGTGAAGGTGGACGGCGAAAAGGTCGATTACTACCGCACAGACCTGGCCTTCATCGGTTTCCCGATAACCGCCGGTGAGCATTGCATCGTGCTCGAATATCACGCTCCTATGCGCGTAACGGGACTCAGAGTGACGATGTGCGGTATATTCGCAGGAGCTCTTCTGCTCATCGTTTCTGCAGCCTTTGATATTAAAAGGAAAAAGAAAGAGAATTTGCAATAAACTCTTGACAACAATGTCGGAATATGATAAAATATGTATAGTAAAATTGCTTCGGTTT
Source organism: uncultured Ruminococcus sp. (assembly GCA_900318825.1). Classification (GTDB taxonomy): domain Bacteria; phylum Bacillota; class Clostridia; order Oscillospirales; family Ruminococcaceae; genus Ruminococcus. The sequence continues at coordinate 23,200 of ONMB01000017.1, read as the reverse complement.
CAAAGCAAGACCGCCGGTGTACCGGCTGGCAACTTCTGTTGCCTTATTGATTCGGCTGTGCGCCGATATGTTTTTATAAGTTTTCATCAGCTTGTGAAAGGTCAATAAGAGTAGTAAAAGGTGGAGTTATCTTGCTTATATAGACTCTGAAACCAAGTCAATCTGTGCAGTTGACATATGATCGGATAACACGTATGGCTGATAAGGCTGTACGTGTTTTTTTGAGGTGTGATATGGAAAATAAATTAAAGCTCTATGGCTTCAACAATCTTACAAAATCACTGAGCTTCAACATATATGACGTCTGTTATGCCAAGACTGCAAAGGCTCAGCAGGAGTATATAGCATATGTTGACGAGCAGTATAATTCCGAGAGAATTACGGATATTATGACTCACCTTACGGAGATGATAGGTGCTCAGGTGCTCAGCGTTTCGCGTCAGGACTACGATCCGCAGGGAGCTTCCGCGACCTTCCTTATAGCCGACGACACTATGATACCAGCCGGCGGAAATGAGATAGTCGCTCATCTTGACAAGAGCCATGTTACAGTGCATACCTATCCGGAATTCCACCCTGATACGAGTATCGCAACTTTCCGCGTTGATATCGACGTTGCTACCTGCGGAAAGATAACACCGCTCACTGCTCTCGATTACCTTATCGGCAGCTTTGACTCAGACATAATCACTATGGACTACCGCGTAAGAGGCTTCACACGAAACCTCGACGGCGAAAAGCTCTTCATAGACCACGATATAACCTCCATTCAGGACTATATCGACGATGCGACTCTGCTTCGCTATGATGCCGTGGACATAAACGTCTATCAGGCGAATATGTTCCACACAAAAATGCTCATCAAGGAGCTTGACCTTCAGAATTACCTCTTCAACACAGATGTGAATGAGCTCCCTCCCCAGCGCAGACTGGAGATAACAACAGCTCTGAAGAGAGAGATGATAGAAATTTTCAGCGGAAGGAATGTTTACGGAAATGGCTCTTTCACAGGTTGACGCTCCGATATACGAAGCGCTTCGGAAATTCCGCCGTATGAGGGTAGTGCCCTTCGACGTCCCAGGACACAAGAGGGGACGCGGAAATATGGAGCTCACAGAGTTCCTCGGCGAGGACTGTATGAACGTCGATGTGAATTCGATGAAGCCCCTCGACAATCTCTGCCACCCGGTGTCGGTCATCAGGGACGCGGAGGATCTTGCAGCACAGGCTTTCGGTGCGGCAAACGCTTTCTTCATGGTCGGCGGAACGACCTCTGCCGTTCAGAGTATGATAATGTACGCCTGCAAGGAGGGCGACAAGATCATTATGCCGCGAAACGTTCACAGAAGCGCTATCAACGCTATGATACTCACCGGTGCTGTGCCGGTCTATGTTGATCCGGACGTGAACCGCCAGCTCGGTATCGCACTGGGTATGTCGGTATCTCAGGTAGAGAAGGCTATCGAAGAAAATCCCGATGCAAAGGCAGTTCTTGTGAACAATCCCACATACTACGGCATCTGCTCAGACCTCAGGCGCATAGCTGAACTTGCACATTCTCACGGTATGCTCGTGCTTGCCGACGAGGCTCACGGTACGCACTTTTATTTCGGCGAGGGCTTTCCGGTGCCGGCAATGGCTGCGGGAGCTGATATATCCTCGGCAAGTATGCACAAGTCAGGCGGAAGTCTCACACAGAGCTCCTTCCTGCTTATGGGCGAGCGCATAAATGCCGATTATATGAGACAGATAGTCAATCTCACCCAGACCACGAGCGCTTCTTATCTGCTGCTCTCAAGTCTGGATATCTCCCGCAAGAGACTTGCTCTCAGCGGCAGGGAGATATTTGCAAAAACAGTTGAAATGGCACAGTACGCCCGCGAGGAGATCAACTCGATCGGCGGATATTACGCTTTTTCGAGCGAGCTCATCAACGGCGACAGTATATATGATTTCGATGTGTCCAAGCTGTCGGTACACACCCTGCCGATCGGACTTGCCGGCATAGAGGTCTACGACCTTCTCAGGGACGAATATGATATACAGATAGAATTCGGAGACATCGGAAATATCCTCGCTTACATCTCCGTAGGCGACAGAAAGCGCGATATCGAACGTCTTATCAGTGCAATGTCCGAGATAAAGAGACGCTTCGGCAAGTCCGGAACAGGTATGCTCACACAGGAGTACATCAATCCGGTAGTCGCAGAACCGCCGCGCAAGGCTTTTTACGCAAAGAAGCGCTCACTTCCTCTTGATGAAGCAGCCGGCAATGTCTGTACGGAGTTCGTTATGTGCTATCCGCCCGGTATACCGATACTCGCTCCGGGAGAGCTGATAACTCCGGAGATAATCGAGTATATCAGATATGCCAAGGAAAAGGGCTGTCAGATGACAGGCACAGAGGATATAAACATCGAACGTCTCAACGTCCTTGCAGAGGACTGAGGCACAGGGATCAGGGATATCCATCAACTTTGGGGAGATAAAGGAGGTACAGTTATGAATATGAAAAAAGCCGGAAGAAAAATGAGCATACTTATGGGCGTAACAATGAGTTTTTGTATGTCTCTCATCGGAAACATCACATCAGGACACTTCACACCAGTCGGATTTATCTCGAGCTTTATCATCAGCACGTTGATCTGCCTTATTATCTGCCTGTTTGTGCCGATAGGATCTATCGGGAAGGCTGCCTGCCGCAAGTGCGGACTTGAGGAGGGCAGCAACGGCGCAAGATGTCTTGAAAGCCTTATCGTAGACCTTATCTTCACACCTGTTATGACTCTTGCGATGATAACGTTTGCTTACAATATGTCAAAGAAGCACGGCGAACCTATGAAGTTCGTTCCGGCGTTCATCAGCTCGCTCGGTATCGGACTCATCGTGGGCTTCCTGCTTGCATTCCTTCTTACACCTGTATATCTCAGGATAGCAATGAAGGGTGCTGACAGAGACGATAAGTGAACCGTATGAGCGGTCCTGAAGAACGGAGGTAATCTATGGAACTATGGTTTACGGAGCGTCATACTCCGAATGTAAAATTCTCGATCAAAGTGGATCACCAGCTTTACAGCGGAAACAGTGAGTTTCAGCGTATAGACGTGTTTGACTCGAAGGAGTTCGGGCGTTTTCTCACGCTCGACGGCTATATGATGCTTACGGAGAAGGACGAGTTCATTTACCACGAAATGATAACCCACGTTCCCATGGCTGTTCACCCTAACCCGAAGAATATCCTCGTTATCGGTGCAGGCGACGGAGGAGTCGTGAGGGAACTGACAAGGTACTCCTCAGTCGAGAACATCGACCTTGTCGAAATAGATGAGCTCGTTGTGGAGGTCAGCAAGCAGTATCTCCCGACGACAGCCTGCCGGTTTGATGATCCGAGGGTACACGTTTACTATGAGGACGGCGTTAAGTTCATACGCCGCTGCACAGACCAGTACGACGTTATAATCGTTGACTCGACCGATCCCTTCGGACCGGGAGAGGGACTTTTCACAAAGGAATTCTACGGAAGCTGCTTCAAGGCTCTGCACGATGACGGTATTATGGTAAACCAGCACGAGAGCCCGTTTTATGCAGAGGACGCGGCAGCTATGCAGCGTTCCCACAAGCGTATAGTGGAGAGCTTCCCGATAAGCAAGGTATATCAGGCACATATCCCGACCTATCCCTCCGGACACTGGCTCTTCGGATTTGCTTCAAAGAAGTACCACCCGACAGCCGATTACAACGGAACAAAGTGGAATATGCTCGGGCTGAAAACGCGCTACTACAATCCGCGCCTGCACGTCGGAGCGTTCGCGCTGCCAAATTATGTTGAGGAGCTTCTGAAAGATGTTGAATAAGAATGTACAGACTTTTATCGCCTGCGACAGCGAGTATGAAGATGCGAAGATAGTTCTCTTCGGCGCAGGCTTTGACGGAACGACCAGCTTCCGTCCGGGAACGAGGTTCGGTCCGTCCGCAATAAGAAACGAGAGCTTCGGCATCGAGACTTACAGCCCGTATCAGGACAAGGATATGCTCGACTACTCATATTTTGACAGCGGAGATATAGAGCTGCCGTTCGGAAGCACGAACCGTGCGGTCGCTGATATAGCAATGCGTTCAGATATGATACTTTCAGACGGCAAGGTGCCTTTCATGATAGGCGGCGAGCACCTTGTGACGCTCGGTTCGGTAATGGCGGTCAGGGAGAAGTACGATGACCTTTACATCGTACACTTTGACGCTCACGCTGATCTCCGTGAGGACTACCTCGGACAGAAGATGTCCCACGCCTGCGTACTGCGCCGCTGCTGGGACATTCTCGGCGACGGACATATCTTCCAGTTCGGTATCAGGAGCGGCGACCGTGACGAGTTCCGCTTTGCCGATGAGCATACCGAGATGCACAAGTTCAGCTTTGACGGGCTTGAGGAGGTCGTAGAGAAGCTCAGGGGAAAGAACGTCTACTTCACGCTCGACCTTGACGTCCTTGATCCGTCGGTATTCCCCGGCACAGGTACTCCCGAAGCTGGTGGAGTCACCTTTGACGAGCTGCGCAGAGCGGTGACTCTCGTTTGCAGCAGTCTGAATATAGTTGGCTGCGACGTGAATGAGCTGAGTCCGGTCTATGACCAGAGCGGAGTTTCGACGGCAGTTGCCTGCAAGATAATACGCGAAATGCTGCTTGCGATGTCATGATGTGACTGATAAGCAGGAAAATTAATGGGGGAAATAATGGGGAAAATATTAAAAAACAGACGGGAGAAAACTCTGTTTATCGCAGCTCTTGTAATTGCGCTCGTTACAGCTATACTGGCTGGTGCAAACGCCTCGCTCGGTAAGGACTGGGTGAACAAGGACTATGAGGACTACAGAATGGATCCCGACAGCTATACAGTCGCGGAAGTCACGATAAAGGGCTTCAAAACGCTTAACGGAAGTAATTATGAACCGTTGACGATACTGGATTTTTATCGTGTATGCACAGTTGATGTGACCTTTGCCGGCGGTCAGACTATGGAGTTCTATATTCCGCGCAGTTCTAATGACAAGGTCGGCGATAAGGTAAAGGTCGCTTACTTGAAGAATTGGGACACCAATTACGATAGTATTATGAAAAGCTCGGATGTTGATGAGGGCGGTACACTTGAAGCTGCCCGCACAGTTGAAGTAAAAGACGGTATGTATGTACGGCTTTTCGGACTGATCGCAACTGCCTCGGTAGTTTTTGCCGCTGCTGTACTGATGATATGCTATAAGAAAAAAGATGCTTATGAATTCTAAGGAGGTATAAATCAATGGGAAAATGTATGATAATCGGCTGCGGAGGAGTTGCTTCCGTTGCTATCCACAAGTGCTGCCAGAACAGCGAGGTTTTTGAGGGAATAATGATCGCGAGCCGTACAAAGTCCAAGTGTGACGCGCTCAAGGAGAAGCTCCAGCCCACCACAAAGACAGTCATCGAGACTGCTCAGGTGAACGCTGACAATGTTGACGAGCTCGTTGTTCTCATCAACAGCTACAAGCCGGACGTTGTGCTCAACCTTGCTCTTCCTTATCAGGATCTCACAATTATGGACGCCTGTCTCGCAACCAAGACTCACTATGTGGATACCGCAAACTATGAGCCGCTCGATACTGCAAAGTTTGAGTACAAGTGGCAGTGGGCATACCGCGAGAGATTTGAAAAGGCTGGCATAACAGCTCTTCTCGGAAGCGGTTTCGATCCCGGCGTTACCGGCGTTTTCTCAGCTTATGCAATGAAGCACCAGTTCGATGAGATCAACTACATTGATATCCTCGACTGCAACGGCGGCGATCACGGCTACCCGTTCGCAACTAACTTCAACCCCGAGATAAATATTCGTGAGGTGTCCGCAAAGGGCAGCTACATCGAGGACGGCAAGTGGGTAGAGACCGAGCCTATGGAGATCAAGCGCGTGTACAACTTCAAGGGCGTAGGCGAGAAGGATATGTACCTTCTTCACCACGAGGAGCTCGAGTCACTCGCACTCAACATCAAGGGCATCAAGCGTATCCGTTTCTTCATGACATTCGGTCAGAGCTACCTCACACATCTCAAGTGCCTTGAGAACGTAGGTATGACCTCTATCGAGCCTATAATGTACGAGGGCAAGGAGATAGTACCGCTCCAGTTCCTGAAGGCAGTTCTTCCGGATCCTGCTTCACTCGGTCCGAGAACAGTCGGCAAGACAAACATCGGCTGTATCTTCCGCGGTAAGAAGGACGGCAAGGATAAGAACTACTACCTCTACAACATCTGCGATCATCAGGAGTGCTACAAGGAGGTTGGTTCACAGGCTATCTCCTACACAACAGGCGTACCTGCAATGATCGGTGCAATGATGATAATGACCGGCACATGGAAAAAGGCTGGTGTTTACAACATCGAGGAATTCGATCCCGATCCGTTCATGGAAGCTCTCAACAAGTGGGGACTCCCGTGGGAAGAGGACTTCGATCCCACACTCGTCGACTGATAATAATGTTTCTAACCGCAGGCGGTCTTTGGCTGCCTGCGGAAATAGTATAAAAAGGAATGGTGAATAAAATGCTCATTACAACAACAGATTACATCGCAGGAAAAACACTTGAGATCATCGGAATGGCTGAGGGAGCAACGGTACAGACAAAGAATTTCGGCAGAGATTTTATGGCAGGTCTGAAGAACCTCGTGGGCGGCGAGCTCAAGGGCTACACTGAAATGATGAACGAAGCCCGCAGTATCGCAAAGCAGAGAATGATCGCTCAGGCTCAGAGCATGGGTGCCGATGCTGTTGTTGGTTTCAGGTACGTTTCTTCAGAGGTCGCTCAGTCAGCTGCTGAGGTCGTTGCTTACGGCACAGCTGTAAAGTTTGTCTGATGAACGGGAAAAGAGATATACTCAGCGGGCTGCCGACGCCGTGTTACGTCATTGACGAGGCTCAGCTGAGGACAAATCTTGAGATACTCCGCGGAGTTCAGGAGCGTACAGGCGCTAAGATACTGCTCGCACAGAAGGCTTTTTCGTGCTATCACCTCTACCCGATGATAGGGGAGTACCTCGCAGGTACGGCTTGCAGCGGACTCTTCGAGGCGAAGCTGGGCTATGAGGAAATGGGCAGGGAAAATCACGTTTTTTCGGCTGCTTACCGTGAGAGTGAGATCGACGAGATAATCTCCTGCTGCGGACACATCATCTTCAATTCCTTCACGCAGCTTGATAAGTACCGCGACCGCGTACTTGCTGCCGGAAAGAAGATCGGACTGCGCATAAACCCTGAGTTTTCAACTCAGGAGGGGCACGATATTTACGATCCATGTTCACCGAAGTCGCGGCTCGGCATCACGAGAAAGAATTTCCGTACCGACGATCTCCGCGGCGTTACCGGACTGCACTTCCATACGCTCTGCGAACAGAATTCCGATGACCTCGAGAAAACTCTTGAAGCTGTCGAGGAGAGGTTCGGCGATATTCTTGCGGATATGGAGTGGGTGAACTTCGGAGGCGGTCATCACATAACCCGTGCAGATTACGATATACCGCGCCTTGAACGCTGTATCCGCCGTATGCAGGAGAAGTACGGGCTGGAGGTCTATCTCGAACCCGGAGAAGCGATCGCGCTTAATGCCGGCTGGCTTGTAACGGAGGTCCTTGACCTAATCGAGAACGATATGCCTATCGCTATACTGGATACATCGGCTGCTTGTCACATGCCGGACGTGCTTGAAATGCCGTACCGTCCGCCGCTTAAGGACTCGGGAGAGAGAGGCGAGAAAGCGTACTCCTACCGTCTTGGCTCACAGACCTGCCTTGCCGGTGACGCTATCGGGGAGTATTCCTTCGATGAGCCGCTGAAAGTCGGAGATAAGCTGATATTCGGCGATATGGCGATATATTCCATGGTCAAGAACAACACCTTCAACGGTATGCCGCTGCCGGCGATAATGCTGCTGAGGGAGGACGGGAGCGTCACAGAGCTGAGAAAATTCGGCTATGAGGACTTCCGCGAAAGACTGTAATATGCTGAAAAAGCCGCACTTGATGTGCGGCTTTGCTGTTATCATAATCCGAGAAAGCGCTTGAAATTCTCGGCGAGTATCATACGGTTCTCCTCCTCGGTCAGACCGAGAGCAAAGAAGCGTTCGAGCTCGTCCTCGTGACTCCACATAGGGAAGTCTGAGCCAAAGAAGCAGTTTTCACTGCCGTAGGTATGTATGAGGTGAGCAGCTTTTTCCGGCGACATAAACGCGAGCGAGCTGCTGACATCGAATTTCAGCGTATCGTTTGCAACGAGGAGCTTTTCTGCATCGTCCCAGCGCTGATAGCCGCCGAGGTGGGCAGCAAGTATCTTGAGCTTGGGGAAATCCTTGTGGATATTAGCAATGCGGTGCGGTGCTGAAAAGTCGTAGCGGTTGTCGCCGCAGTGTATAAGGAGCGGGAGCTTTCCTTCGATGCGCTCATATATCTTGTACGCCTCTGGGGAATCTGCGTTGAATTTCTGAAAATCGGGGTGTAGTTTTACACCGTGCAGACCGAGGGAGATGATCTCTTCAATGTCAGCGTTGAGGTTCTCTGAATCGGCGTGTGTAGTTCCGAAGCCGTAGAATTCGGGGTGTGCCTCACACTCAGTGCTGATGAAGTGGTTGATTGCACTTATCTGGTGTGGAGTAGTTGCGGTCGAACAGACGAGGTAGCGTGAAACGCCGATCTTTTTGCCGCTTTCTATCAGCTTTTCGCTGACTCCGTAGCCTGTCATAGGCATTTCGTAGAAATTACCGATGCTCTCAGTAGCGATCTCGGCTATTTTCTCCGGAAAAATGTGGGAGTGGGCGTCGATTATCTCATATTTTTCATAAATATCCTTTTTCATATCTGTACCTCCTGAATAACAAAGACTATTATAGCGCAAAACTCAGAAAATGTCAAATTCAGGGGAAATTTGTTGCTCTGCGGAAACATTTGCGTGCGTTACTGCTGTTCATTCTGCATGACGAGCGGAGTTTTGCAAGAAGCGGCACAGAATATTCTGACTGCTCCCGCCTTCCGCAGAATGCCAGCAAGTTCGGCGAGAGTGCTGCCGGTAGTGCAAACGTCGTCAACGACGAGAACAGTTTTGCCTTTGACGAGTTCAGGACGAACTATCCTGAAAGCGTTCCGGAGATTATTCATTCTGTGGATACGGTCGAGCTCCTTCTGAGCGGCAGTTTTGCGCAGTTTGACGGCACAGTCTGCTGCAACAGGGATATTCAGCTCCTTACCGATAACAGCAGCTATCAGTTCCGCCTGATTGAAGCCGCGTTCACGTTTGGCACTTCTGTGCATAGGGACTGGTACTATAATATCCACAGCTGCAGCGGTTCCGTTATCTTTGAGCTTTTCTGCAAGCGGCAGACCGAGTGCGCGGTCGGCGTTTCCGCATACACCGCGCTTCATCTGTATAACTGCCGGCGAGATATTTTCGTCATAGACAAATGCAGCAGTGAAACCGTCTGCGCCTTTCACCGTGAATTCACTTGTAAAAGGGGTTATTCTTCCTGCACATTTCTCGCAGAAGAGTTCCTCCGGGCAGATAAACTCTCCGCATACCGGACATCTCGTCGGGAAGAAGAAATGCAGTATTTTCTCTTTAAAACCAATATTCATAATACGTTATAAATAAAGCTCCGATGAACGGAGCTTTTTGCTATTCTTCTGAGATCAGATCGTCCGGGAGCTCGGCAGCTTCGATCTTGCTGAGCTTGCGGTTTATCTGACGTGTGCGGACTCCGACGAGCTTTTCGAGATCGTCATCGACCTTTTTGATATGCTTCTGAGTGTCTTCGAGGACCTTGCTGAATGTAAGGAATTCAGCCTTGACGGCGCCGAGTATCTCCCATACCTGACTGCTCTTCTTCTGGATAGCAAGCGTCTGGAAGCCCATTTGCAGGGAATTTAGCATGGCAGCCATAGTTGAAGGACCTGCAACATTTATGTTGTGTTCGCGCTGGAGTACTTCGATCAGACCGCTGTTCACGACTTCCGAGTAGAGCCCCTCGAACGGGAGGAACATTATGCCGAAGTTGGTGGTATAAGGCGGTTCAACGTATTTTTCGTGAATGTCCTTGGCGCACTTTCTGACAACGGCAGCGAGCTGCTTCTTTGCATTGCTGATAGCCTCTGCATCGCCGGAGTCATAGGCGTCCTGAAGAGCCGTGTATGTATCTCCCGGAAACTTTGAGTCGATCGGGAGGTAAACACATCTGCCGTCATCAGCGCCCGGGAGACGGATTGCAAATTCAACGCGGTTGGTGCTGTTGGGGATAGTGGGTATCTCGCGCTCATACTGTTCCGGAGCGAGTATGTCCTCAAGGATAGCGCCGAGCTGTATCTCACCGAGAATACCGCGGTTCTTGACGTTCGAGAGGACCTTTTTGAGGTCACCGACACCGGAAGCTATCGTCTGCATCTCACCGAGTCCCTTGTAGACCTGTTCGAGCCTGTCGCTGACGAGCTTGAACGATTCGTTCATTTTGCTCTCGAGTTTTTCGTTCACAGTGGTCTGAATGGCGTTGAGCTTTTGGGTATTTTCGTCCTGCATACTTGCAAGGTGTCTGGTCATATTTGCGCGTATAGCCTCGAGCTTTTCCTCGTTGTGGCTTTCGAGAGTTTTGAAGCGGTTTTCGAGTAAAGCGAGCTGTGCGCTGACAGCGTCGCCGGCAGCCTTCTGATTATTGCTCAGCACGTCGCCGAGGTTCTTGACGCTGAGCTGAACGTTTGAGGTTATCTCGGAACGCAGCTGTCGGTCAGCAGCTTCATTTCCGGCTCTGATGCTCTCAGCGAACTTCTGCAGCTCCTTGTTAATATTCTTGTTGCTTCCTGTGCGCATCAGCAGGAGCACCATGAGTATAATGAGGACTAAGCCGATCGCGATAATAATAATATCCATAGTTTACATCAGAAATACATATAGAGCTGGCACTTTATCATACCGTTGTAGAGCTTACGTCTTTTGCGGGCTTTTTCACCGAAGAACTGCTCAAACTGCTCGTGAGGGGAGATGACATAGGTCTGGCGGCTGCCGCACTTGCCGAGGACCTTGCCCATTTTCTTGTATATATCCTCAGCTTCGCGGAGCTCGAGGAGTCTTTCACCGTAGGGGGGATTGCAGATAACTATTGAGTTTTCCGGCTGACGGAAGGAGGTGATGTCGGCCTGTTCGATAGTCACGCGGGACTTGATGCCAGCCTTGTGAGCGTTGTCGAGAGCGAGTGCAACTGCTGCGTCGTCGATATCGAAGCCGATACCGTGGAATTCAGCGGAACGGTCAACGTTCTCGATAGCACGGCTGCGTTCCTCGCGCCATATCTCGGGCTTGAAGCACGACCACTTTTCAGCGGCAAAACGCCTGTTGATGCCCGGAGCGATACGGAGCGCTCTCAGTGCGGACTCGATGAGGATAGTACCGCTTCCACAGAAAGGATCGCATACGACCGAATCGGGACGTACTCTTGCGAGGTCGATGATACCGGCTGCGAGAGTTTCCTTTATCGGAGCGGCGTTTGAATTCCGCCTGTAACCGCGCTTGTGGAGACCTGTTCCACTCGTATCGAGGTATATCGTAACTATGTCCTTGAGAATGCTGAACTTTATCTGTACAGCCGGACCGGTCTCATCGAACCAGCTTATGCCGTACTTGGCTTTGAGACGTTCAACGGCAGCCTTTTTGATGATAGACTGGCAGTCCGGAACGCTGTGGAGCGCCGAATTCAGCGAGTATCCCTTTACGGGAAATGCGTCAGTAGGAGCAATATAACGTTCGAGCTCGATAGCTCTGACGCCCTGGAAGAGTTCCTCGAAGGATTCGGCTCTGAATTCAATGAGCTCGATGAGGACTCTTTCAGCAGTTGAAAGGCAGAGGTTTGCCCTTGCGAGAATGTTTGCATCGCCGGTAAAGCTGATCTTTCCGTCGCTGACTTTCAGGTCAGTACCGCCGATCTTCATGATCTCATATTTCAGTACGCTTTCCAGCCCGAAGTGGCAGGGACAGCATAGTCTCATTGTATCGTTCAAAATATCACCTTTTATTATTCATTGCCGCCTGCGTCACCGCCGCCAGCATTTCCTCCGGCAGCTTCACCACCGCCGGCAGCACCACCGCCGTTGTCACCGCCAGCATTTCCTCCGGCAGCTTCACCACCACCAGCAGCACCGCCACCGTTGTCGCCGCCGGCATTACCGCCACCGTTGTCACCGCCAGCAGCACCACCGCCGTTGTCGCCGCCGGCATTATCGCCGCCGTTGTCACCGCCGCCTTCGCCGCCGTTATTGTCGCCGCCGGCATTATCGCCGCCGTTGTCACCGCCGCCTTCGCCGCCGTTATTGTCGCCCTCGCCCGCAGCCGGAGCAACATAGTGACCGCCGTTGCAGGTAGGAGCGTTATCGGGCTTCCAGTAGCCGACTATTCCGTGAGGACAGCCCTGATTTGCTATCATACCGGAAGAAGAGCACATAGGTGCTTCGATGACTGTCTTGACAGGATCGAAGTCCTTGGGAGTGTTGCTGAAGTGAGTATCAGCGTATTCGCCGATGATATTGTACCAGAGCAATGGTGACTGGAGGTAGTGGGGGAGCTGAACTCCTTCTATGTTCTTATCGTAACCGATCGTTACGCCGCTTACGAAGTCTCTTGTGAGTCCTACGAAAGCGAGGTCCCACCAGTTCTCGGTAGTACCTGTCTTACCGACAACTACCTTGTTATTGAGCTTTAAGCGTGAAGCAGTACCGCCGTCAACAACGGTCTTCATGAGACGGTTCATTACCCATGCAGATTCGGGAGCCATAGCTTCGCGGGCATTGCCGTCGTTGGTGTAGATGACCTGCTGGTTAGCGTCCTCGATCTTTGTGATGATGTGAGCCTCGCTGTAAATACCCTCGTTACCGTAAGGAATGTAAGCGTTTACGAGGTTTTCGAGAGTAAGACCGTGACGGAGCTGACCGATCGAAAGAGGTGAAGGGCTCATATCGTGATCGGGATCCATTCTCAGACCGAGCTTTTCGGTACAGAATTTATAAACAGTTTCCTCACCGCACATCTTTACAAGCTGAGCGGAAGCAGTATTTACAGAGTTCTGGAGGAAGTAGTAGAGGGGGTGTGAACCGCCTGTCGGTGTACCGTCGTAGTTGTCAGGCCAGGGCTTTCCTTCAAAAACATACGGAGCTTTATCCTGAAGCACAGTACCCCAGTGTACCTTATTGTTTTCGATAGCGCAGCCATATCCGGCAACAGGCTTGATAGTTGAACCTACCGGACGGGGCTCATAGTCTGCGTAGTTTGTAACGAGGGAATCCTTTTTCTCGCCCCACTGACCGACGATAGCGCGGACGCTTCCGTCGTAGTTGAGTGCAACGAAGCCAACGTGCGGCTTGAATTCCTCGGGCTCGCCGTCGCCGTCGGCGTCAACGACTCTCACAACTGAATTAACGTCAACGAGGTTGCTGAGATCAAGGAACTTCTCACTTACATAGTCCTGCATTTCCTTGTCGATGGTGGTGTAGACCTTATAACCGCCCTTGTTTATGCGCTTGAGGGCTTCTGAGTCGTCGTCAACATCGTACATTTCCTTCATGATCCTGAAGAATTCGTGATAAACGGCATCGACTTCCCATGAGTTGACCTTATCCTTTTCGATGAGTTCCTCGGCAGTTGTTTCGGGGTGGAGAGCCTTGTATTCATCGGAGTCGGTGTAGATAAGGGGAGTATTGCGGTATTCCTGGTACTGGTCGTAGGTGATAGCGCCGTTTTCGTAGAGCTTGTAGAGAACGTACTTCTGACGCTCGCGGTTAACGTCTCGGCCGCTGACCTTTTCGCCGTACTTGTTTACATATTCGGTGAAAGGACCGTATTCCTCAGGGCTCTTGGGGATAGCTGCAAGAACTGCGGCTTCCGGAGTAGTGAGGTCATCGACATTCTTTCCGAAATACTTCAGTGAAGCGAGCTGGATACCGTTTACAGCGCCGCCGAAGCCGATGTAGTTGAGATATTCTTCAAGTATCTCGTCCTTGGTGTAGGTTTTTTCGAGCTGCATCGCTGAGAATATCTCGCGTATCTTACGCTGAGGCGAGTGTTCATCGTCGCCGGTGATATTCTTGATGAGCTGCTGAGTGATAGTAGAACCACCCTGTTCGGTATCGTAGATATGCATGAACATATTCACGAATGCTGAGAAAGTACGCTTGTAGTCAACACCGTCGTGGGTGTAGAAACGCTCGTCCTCGGTGTAAACGAAGGCGTCGCGGACGTGCTGCGGTATTCTGTCGATAGAGACAGGGATACGCTGAACGCCGTTCTTGACGCGGTGTATCTCGACGAATTTTTCTTCGCCGTTCTCATCTATCTCGGTACGGTAGAAGTGGGTATCGCTTCCGGCTTCGAGGTCCTGGAGAGTGATGCTTGTTGAGTCCTCCATAAAGTCGAGGACGTAGACCGTCAGAGCGGTAGCGACGATAGTGCTTGTGATGATGATAACGAGGAGCAGTGAGAGCATAGTGGTAGCCACTACTGCAAAGAGCTTCTTGAGTATCACAAGGGCTTTGTTCTTTTTCTTTTTTGGCGGTCTTGGAGCGGTCCTGACCTGACGGTAAGGCTGAGGAGCTCCATTGGGGCGTTCCGGGTAGGGCGGACGGCTGCCGTTATCGCGGTGCGGCGTCTGCTCACCGGACTTATGCTGCATATCAAAATTATTATCGTTCATTGTACAAGAGTACCGTTCACATAGGAACGGCGCGGCTCCTTTCACAGATTTTTCAGACAATTATACAACTTACATTATATCACATTTTGCCGTAGATGTTAAGCGTTTTTTTTAAAACCGTCATATTGTATAATATAGGGAAAAACGGAGATAATAAATAAGACGTTTCGACAACAGAGGTGAAATGAAAATGGTAGAAAAAATGCGTTTGAAGATATTCCTGACGCTGTTCACAGCACTTGCGGCTTCGGCGGTGATAATGATATGCTCACTCGGGCAGAGCAACCGAGAGCTTCGCATTGAAACTAAGATAGCAGCGGCGGAGAGCAGCAGGCAGTCATATCCGTACACGGTCAGGGAGTACAACGGCAGGATAGGAGTTTTCCGCACCGGCAAAAGTGAGCCGTATATGTACATTGATGCTGACACGGCACTGCTTCCGGAGCTCGACCGCGAGCGCCTTGAAGAGGGCATAGCTTTTTCGACAGAAGCCGAGCTGAGGAGCTATATCAGCGACATTACTTCGTGACGGGCCCTTTTTTCGGCGGCTGAGGACGGTGCTTCTTCTTTTTGCGCACTGAGAAGCCGAAGTCGCCGAGCTTTCTGCCGAGGGCGAAGTATTCGCCGTGAGCGTAAGCCATGAGACCGCACTGCTGGAGGTTGAGCTTACCCTTGCTGTCGATGAAGCGTTCATCGGCGTCGATGCCGACTATCTCCGCAAGAAACATCGTGTGCGAGCCGAGCAGCTTTGACTCGGTCACGCGGCACTCAAGACTCACCGGACACTCCTCGATAAGAGGGGCGCTGACCTCATGTGCAGGAGCGGCGTGGAGACCGCAGACCTTGAATTTATTGGTATCCTTTCCGCTTTTCACGCCGCAGAAGTCAGTAGTCCTGCACATAGCGGAGGTGGTGAGATTGATGACGAATTCGCCGCTGTTCTTGATAATGTCGTGGGAAAAACGTTCGGGGCGCACCGATATATAGGTCATAGCCGGACGTGTGCAGACGATGCCGGTCCAGCCTATCGTAAGGACGTTCGGGGAGTCGACTGTGCCGCAGGAAACGAGTGCGGCGGGGACAGGGGCAAGCAGAGCGCTGCCCTTCCAGAATTGTTTAGACATACATTCACCTGACTTCAAAAAAATATCATTGATATTATATCATTTCCGGGCTGTATTTTCAAGTGTTTCCGGTATAAACCGCCTGCACTGAAAAAATTTTCCTCAGCCGACCGTATCCGACAGCTTCTGCGGCTGAAAGGTGGTAATATAGTGACAGAGAAGAACGGAGGTAACACGATGAAGGTAGATATAAGATCAGACCGCGGAACGGCAGTTGCCGTGCTCAGCGGCGAAATAGATCATCACAATGCAAGAGCGGTGCGCGATGAGCTCGACCGTTACATAGTCGCTGCACAGCCGCGGTCGCTCGCGATAGACATGGGGAAGATAACGTTTATGGACAGCTCAGGCATAGGACTCATAATGGGACGCAGCAAGCTGATGAAGGAGTGCGGCGGGATACTCGAGGTGCGCAATCCTCAGCCGTACATCAGGCGCGTCCTGAAGCTGTCCGGCATAGAGCGCATAGTTAAGGTAAACTGAGGCTTATCAAGGAGGAGAATATGGAAGTAATCAATTCGATAAAATTCACAATGCCGTCGCTTTCGGTGAACGAGAGTGCGGCGAGAGCGGTGGTGTCGTCGTTCCTGATACAGACAGATCCGACCGTCGAGGAACTTTCCGACATACGCACGGCTGTCTCGGAAGCGGTCACGAACGCAGTTGTTCACGCATACCGTGGAACTTCCGGCACTATTGAGCTGACGGTCAAGCTGCTGAAAGACCGTGAGATATACATAAGAGTCAAGGATCGCGGCTGCGGTATCCCTGACATAAGCAAGGCTATGGAGCCGCTTTTCACGACGGCTCCGGAGGAGGAACGTTCCGGGCTTGGATTTTCGGTGATGCAGTCGTTTATGGACAAGCTGTCTGTCAGGAGCGCTGCCGGAAAAGGCACGACCGTGACTATGCGGAAAAGGCTATCTTATCATGGCGACTGAAGTCATAGCACCGTCCGCTGAGGAAAACCTCGGGCTCGTTCACCTGTGCGCGAACAAGTTCCGCGGGCGTGGTATAGAGTACGACGACCTTTACTCTGCCGGCTGCGTGGGGCTCATGAAGGCGGTTCGGGCATTTGATCCTGAGCGCGGCGTGAGGTTCTCGACATATGCCGTACCGGTGATACTTGGCGAGATCAAGCGGCTTTTCCGTGACGGCGGCAGCATACGCATTAGCCGCAGCCTAAAGGAGCTCTCAGTGCGTATCCAGCGTATCTGCGAGGAATTCCGGCAGAAGAGCGGCAGAGAACCTACGCTCTCTGAGCTGGCGGCACTTTCAGGAGAGAATGAGCCAATTGTTGCAGAAGCCCTGTGCGTCTGTCAGCCGCTTATGTCCCTCACTTCCTCCGAGGACGAGGGGCAGATAGACGTTCCGACGGAATCGCCGGACGAGGGGATAGTTGACGTGCTTGCCCTGCGGCAGATAATGAGCCGGCTTGAACCGCGTGACAGGGCGCTGCTTGAGCTCCGCTACTTCCGCGAGCTGACACAGGCAAAGACTGCTCAGGCGCTGGGAATGACGCAGGTGCAGGTGTCAAGGCGCGAAAAGAAGCTCCTGACGCAGATGCGAAAGGAGCTTCTGGAGTAGCATCAGAAAATAAGCTGACCGATGACGGCGTTTGAAACGAGGAATCCCTCCGGAGTGAGGGAGAGCCTTCTGCCGTCGAAACGGATATAGCCAGCCTCTGCGAGAGCAGGGGCTTTTTTTTCGATAGACGCGCGGTGTTCGGGGAAGTCGTTCAGGTCGAGTCCCTCTGTGAGTCTCAGCCGGAGCATTGCAGCTTCCTCAAAGCCGCATGGCGAGTTGTCGGTAATGTTTTCTGTCTGGGAGTCTGACTTGATGAATTGCTCTATATCTCGCGGAACGGCAAAGCGCTTTCCGTGATAGCAGGAGTGTGCGGCAGGACCGATCCCGAGGTAATCCTCACATTTCCAGTAGCGGCAGTTGTGACGGCTCTCGAAGCCTTTGCGGGCGAAATTCGAGATCTCGTACTGCTCAAAGCCGTTTTCAGCCATAATGCGGACTGTTTCGAGGTAGAGCTCCGCGGATAGATCGTCGTCGGGGAGCTCTTTCAGGAGCTCGCTGTCGGCGAAGGGAGTTCCGGCCTCGGGCTTGAGGATATATGCGGAGATGTGCTGTATGGGCAGAGCCGCAAGTCTCTCAGCAGAACGCCGGAGCTTTTCCTCATCCTGCCCGGGGAGAGCTATCATCAGGTCGCAGGAGATATTCTCAAAACCGGCAGCGGCTGCGTCACGGACGGCTTTTTTAGCACGTTCAGCGGAGTGAGTCCTGCCGAGCATTTTCAGCTCGTCATCAAGCAGCGACTGTACTCCTATCGACAGCCTGTTTATGCCTGCGATGCGCAGTCCGGAGAGTTTTTCGTGAGTCAGGGTATTCGGGTTCGCCTCGAGAGTTACCTCAGCAGAGTCTGCGAACCGGAAGCAGTTCCGTACCTCAGATATGATGCTGCCGAGCTGTTCCGTGGTGAGGAGCGAAGGAGTTCCGCCGCCAAAATACAGCGTAGAAACAGCACGTTCCGGTTCTGAGTAGCGCCGTATATTTCTGAGGACAGCAGCAGCGTAGCCGGCGACAGCTCCGGCTGTATAGGGAACGGAGTAGAAGTCGCAGTATGGGCATTTTCTGCCGCAGAACGGCACATGGATATAGATACCGAGGTCGTTCATCAGAAGTCTCGTCTTATCGACTGAGTCATCTTGAAGAAGAAAGCGTTAACGAGTCTCGGTACGACGAATTCAGCGAGCAGCATGAGCAGCATGAGCGGAAATTCACGTCTTGCGAGGAAGTCGTAGTTCTGGGAGATGAGGAAGAGCGTAACGAAGCAGACCAGCATTATAAGGCTGAAAATGGCGTTGAAAACGGTCGCGCCCTTGCCGTTTACGCAGAGCTTGCCGCAGTGCTTGCAAGGTCTGCCTTTGGAATTCATTTTTCCAGCCATACCCTTTGTGTACGGATTGAAGCCTTTTTTTCCGCAGCAGGGACAAGTGTAGATACTCATAATATATCCTTTCTTTAAGCCTTCTCTTCTGAGTCGGCGGAGAGTTTTTTGCTTTCAGGGAGCTCGTTCAGCAGTGGAGCAGTTCCGGTCGTTTCCGGGAGTACCGGAGTCATTCCGGCTAAAGCGAGTTTTGCAGCCTTTCTGCGCTTCCTGCGCCGGCAGAAAATTGCCTGTGCGTGGAGCAAGATGAGAGTGAGCAGAAGTATGCCGATGAACAGCCATATGAAGCGGAAACTGTCATCGCCGACCGCGAGTCCCCACAAGAGGAGCAGCGGAGCTGTGACGCATAAGTTCATAAGCGAGAATTCGCGGCACCTTATCCTGAAATAGCGGAAGAAACGTCCGGGAGCGGTATTTCTTCCGGTGAGCGGCTCGGCGATGACTGTTATCAGTGAAACGAGGAAAAACAGTGAAGCCAAGCCGAGAATAACGTAATTGAACATAGTACCTCCTGTCAGCTGTCGAGCTTCAGAACGCTCATGAACGCCTCCTGCGGAACTTCTACCGTACCGAGCTGGCGCATACGTTTTTTACCTTCCTTCTGCTTTTCGAGGAGCTTCTTCTTACGGGTGATATCGCCGCCGTAACACTTTGCAAGAACGTCCTTGCGGACAGCCTTGACGGTCTCGCGGGCGATTATCTTGCCGCCGATAGCAGCCTGAATGGGTACCTCAAAGAGTTGGCGCGGAATGTTATCCTTGAGCTTTTCAGCTATTTTACGCGCTCTTGGGTAAGCCTTGTCGGTGTGGACGATAAAAGAGAGAGCGTCCACAACGTCGCCGTTCAGGAGAATATCGAGCTTGACCAGCTTCGAGGGCGAGTAGCCCATCATCTCGTAGTCAAATGAAGCGTAGCCCTTTGTCCTTGATTTGAGAACGTCGAAGAAATCGTAAACTATCTCGTTCAGCGGCAGCTCATAGTGCAGCTCAACGCGGGTGTCATCGAGGTACTTCATATCCTTGAAGTTGCCGCGTCTGTCCTGACAGAGCTCCATAATATTGCCGACGAATTCGGAAGGGGAGAGTATGCTTGCCTTGACCATAGGCTCTTCGGCGGACTGAATGAGAGCAGGATCGGGGTAATTTGTGGGGTTGTCGATGTACTGGACCTCGCCGTTAGTGAGAGTTACCTTGTAGATAACTGACGGGGCGGTCGTGATGAGGTCGAGGTTATATTCTCGCTCAAGACGCTCCTGGATTATCTCCATGTGGAGGAGTCCGAGGAAGCCACATCGGAAACCGAAGCCGAGTGCGATAGAGGTCTCGGGTTCAAACGAAAGGGAAGCGTCGTTGAGCTGGAGCTTTTCGAGAGCTTCTCTGAGGTCGCCGTACTTTGCACCGTCAGCCGGGTAGATACCTGAGAAGACCATGGGGTTGACCTTGCGGTAACCGGGGAGTGGTTCATCGCAGGGACGGTCATCGTTGGTGACGGTATCGCCGACTCTCGTGTCGCCGATACTCTTGATAGAAGCAGCAATATAGCCAACTTCACCGGCTTCGAGCAAGCCGTTGTTGTTAAGTGAGGAGGCGTCCATAAAGCCGGCTTCAACAACGTTGAAGACTGCACCGGTAGCCATAAGGCGGATATTGTCTCCGACCTTGACCGTGCCCTCCTTGACTCTTACATATATTATAACGCCCTTGTAGGAATCGTAGTAGCTGTCGAAGATGAGTGCCTTGAGCGGCTTGTCGGGATCGCCCTTTGGTGCAGGTATATCCGTGACTATCTTTTCGAGGACAGCTTCGATATTAGTGCCCATTTTTGCGGAGATACGCGGAGCGTCCATAGCCGGAATGCCGATGACGTTCTCGACCTCAGCGCAGACTCTTTCAGGATCGGCTGAGGGGAGGTCTATCTTGTTCACGACGGGAACGACCTCGAGATCGTGTTCGATAGCGAGGTAGGTGTTGGCAAGCGTCTGTGCCTCGATACCCTGAGAAGCGTCAACGACGAGAATAGCGCCCTCACAGGCTGCGAGCGAACGTGATACCTCATAGTTGAAGTCAACGTGGCCGGGAGTATCAATTAGGTTGAAGATGTAGTCCTCACCGTCCTGAGCGGTGTATTTCAGGCGGACTGCACGGGCTTTGATAGTGATGCCGCGTTCACGTTCGATGTCCATATTGTCGAGGAGCTGCTCCTCCATATCGCGGATAGCAACGGTCTCGGTCTTTTCGAGAATACGGTCGGCAAGTGTGGACTTACCGTGGTCTATATGTGCAATAATGCAGAAATTTCTGATTTTTTCGTTTGCCAAAGCGTTACCTCTTTTCTATGCCTTCGCATAATATATCATTATAATTATATCAGAAACAGGGCGGTTTGTAAAGAGTTTATATAAAGAAAATCACCTCCGGATTGTCATATGAGGAAGAGCTGACATCTATAATGGTGGGAGTCAGCTGGAGAGATATTGACAAAGGGCATACGTTGCTGTATAATCTTTACTATAATAATAGAAAGAGCGGAGGCTTGAATATGATACTTTCAGATAGAAAAATAATGAATATGCTCGATGAAAATCGGCTTGTGATAGAACCGCTGACGCCTGAGCAGATACAGCCGGCAAGCGTTGACATAAGACTCGGAAACACTTTCAGCGTTGCCGGCGATACTTCTTCCGGCATAATCACGCTTGATGAACCGATAAAATATAATACGATAACTACCGATACATATCTGATATTGCCGGGGCAGTTTGTTCTTGCAACAACAATGGAATACTTTGAGCTTCCAGATGATCTGACAGCTTTTGTTGAGGGAAGGAGTTCTCTCGGACGTATGGGACTTTTCATTCAGAATGCAGGTTGGGTAGATCCCGGGTTCAAGGGCGAGATCACACTTGAATTGTTCAATGCCAACAGATGTGCTATCGAACTGCAAGCCGGTAGACGTGTCGGACAGCTTGTATTTGCAGAAATGGACGGTGCTGCACTAAATCCATACAAAGGCAAATATCAAGGACAGAAAGGTGCAACAGGTTCGAGAGTATATATGGACATTGACAAGAAATGATAAAGCTCCCCGAAGCAATCCGGCTGAACTGCTTCGGGGAGTTAATGTTTGTTATGTAGAGGAGTTTACTTCTGATTTTTCAGCTGAAGTCTGAGAGAGTCAGTAATAAGTGCGATAAACTCCGAATTTGTGGGCTTTGATCTGTGAGCGGAAGGTGAATATCCAAAGTAAGAATAAAAATCGGAAGTTCCGCTGCGATCCCATGCTATCTCGATAGCATGGCGGATAGAACGTTCAACACGGGAGGAAGTTGTGTCGAACTGCATAGCGATAGTAGGGTAGAGGAGCTTAGTGACACATTCCATAAGGCTTCTGTCAAGGAGTGAGTTGATGATAGCACTTCTCAGATAGTGGTAACCTTTTATATGTGCAGGAACACCGAGCTTGTGAATGACTTCAGTAACCATTACCTCAATATCGCTCTCTTTGCCGGTTTTGAGCACACTGCGTGCCTTGTTGACTGCTTCGGTAATATCGGAAAGCGAGAAGTCCTGAGGCAGACAGCATAGTGCACCTTTTTCTTTGGCTAAACGTATAATAAACGGATTAATTGTGTCGGAAATAACAATGTAGACCGGGATCTTCTTTTTCATCTCTTTAAGATCATCGATCATTATGAGTGAATCCGTCTCATTGAAAACGAGGTTACAGATCACAATGTCCGGTTCATCTTTCACAATAGCATTAAAGATGACGTTATAGTCATTTTTGCGCGTATACGCGAATATCTCTTCACTGTGGAGATGAGATGCTATTTTGATTCCTGTTTCGATTGAGTCGTCGCCTATTAAGATTTTTACTGAGTTTTTGTTCATGATTTGTCTCCTGTTATTTAGTATATTTTTTAGTGTATCTATATTATACATCATAAAACATCGATATTCAATAGATTATTTCAAAAATATGTCATAGAACTCAAAAATCGTACAATATGACTATTCTTTCTGACAAAGTTGATATGTTATCTATCTTATTCTACAACTGCATATGTAATTCTGCAAAACTATTGTCTGTTTCAATTTATATATGTGTGATATTTGCTTTAATGACCGTATGATGATTGTTAAGTATCAAAATTATATATTTACATATTTTGTTATATAATAAATATTTTATATTGGGTATTGACATTTGTGATTTGTTGGTGTATAATTATTGAGTAATTGCGAGTGTGCTGGAATAGGCAGACAGGCACGTTTGAGGGGCGTGTGTCGAGAGACGTATGGGTTCAAGTCCCATTACTCGCACCATAGTGGACAGATGGCTGAGCTGGTCTAAGGCGCACGACTGGAACTCGTGTATACGTTAATAGCGT
>ONMB01000040.1 GCA_900318825.1 uncultured Ruminococcus sp. | reverse complement strand
CCATGCATCGAGTACAGAACCTTCAGTCAGCTTGAAGCTGACAGGAGTATCCGCGTGATCAACACCGCCGGCATATACCTTCCACAGGTATTTCTGATATTTCTGCTCCCACTCCTTAGCGAATGCATCAAGGTCAGAGGGATTGCGTCTGTCATCAGTTGTAACTGTTGTTGTCTCTGTTGTATCTGATACATCAGTAGTTTCGGTCGATGCAGATGTAACGATCTCAGCGATAGTTGCATCTGTAACTATCTGAGCATTTGTAGCTGTGATATTCTCGGCAGATGTTGTCTGTACTGCCTCGGTAGTTATCGCAGTAGTTGTAGCAGTGAGCATATCACTGTCGTTTTTCTTGTTTTTGTCCATGTGCTTGCCGAGCGCAATGCTTCCGCCTATACCGCCGGCAAGAAGTACGAATGTTGCAGCGATAGCTGCGTATCTGTGCCATACAGGCTTGGTGTATCTGTCTACACCGCTTACTATATCGCCGTTATTCTCATTGTTCATATTATTATTTATATTATACTTTCTCTCACTCATAGAAAACATCCTCTCTTTTTCTTCATCAGACAATACGGGGTAGTTGGCTGCTATCTCGTTTATGATCTCATCATCAGGGTCTTCAAATACATCGAACTCATTCTTATTCATTCCAGCACCTCCTCAATAACTGATACCGACTTCAAGCAGCAGCGAACGGAGTTTTTCTCTCGCACGGCTGCTTCTCTTCTGTACATTGCCGGCTGTAAGTGAAACTGTCTTAGCTATTTCCTTTGCAGTACGGTTGTAGAAATACTGCTGTATTATTATAGTCGAGTCAGGCTCTCCGAGCTCTCCTATCTTCTTCATTATGACGCGGTTGCGGTCGCGGACCTCTGCGTCAGCGTCGATCCTCTCGGCTGACTGCGGTTCTTTGAAGTCCTCATCTTCGATCGAGACTGTTCTTCCGAACGCTCCCGATACTCTGCGGAAGTAATCGATAGCTCTTCTCTTTGCGATAGTCGCTAAGATAGGCTTGATATTTCCTGTGACCTTTCCTGCGTCGAAGGAACGATAGATCTCGGCAAAAATGTCGCTGACACATTCCTCGATGTCCTCGCGTGTTCCGCAGCTTCTTAATTTTCCTGCGGCAATTGCATAGACGTAGTTGCAGTATTCATCAAACAACGCTCTTCTGCCTTTATCCGGCTCACTTTTGAGCAGTTTAACTATTTCGTTATCAGTCATTCTCATCACCCCGGTGATATTGATATTATTATTGCTGTTAAGCTGATACGTATCATCGCTTTCATAATACACTATCGGTGTCCGGCAGCCAAATCAGACAAAATTTCTCAAAAAAATTTTTATCCTCCGGAAAAAGCCTGTAATACGCCGCTTTAAGGATGTTATAAAATTCAAAAAGCGCGGACGTGAGTGAAGCGTCCGCGTCTTTTGGGTGAAAGTTATTTGCCTATTTTTTCGACCTTCATAAGATTGGTCGTGCCGGATACGCCGAGCGGAACTCCGGCTGTTATGGCAACAAGGTCGCCGTCCTCAACGAGTCTGTGCGACTCGGCAGCGTCAACAGCTGCGGCAAAGAGGTCATCGGTATTGGTCTTTTCATCTATTATAAAAGGTATAACGCCCCAGCTCATATTCATCTGTCTGCAAACTACCTCGCTCATCGTACAGCTTATGATAGGACAGAGCGGGCGGTATTTCGAGATGAGTCTTGCTGTCTGACCTCCGAGCGATACAGTTATGATAGCTCTTGCATCGAGGTCGTGGGCTGTGGTAACAGTTGCGTGGGCAATTGCCTCGGCAACGTTTCCGTCGGGATTGGAGCTTCTCTTTGAAAAGCGTCCCTTGTAGTCGATGTTGTTCTCAGTAGTCTCAGCGATGAGCGCCATTGTCTTGACCGTTTCGACCGGATATGCACCGGCTGCTGTCTCACCCGAAAGCATTATAGCACTTGTGCCGTCGTAGATAGCGTTAGCAACGTCGGTTATCTCGGCACGGGTAGGTCTCGGATTTGTTATCATAGACTCAAGCATCTGAGTCGCTGTAACGACCTGTTTACCGGCATTGTAGCCCTTGTGGATAAGGTCCTTCTGGATAGCCGGTATCTGCTCGAAAGGTATCTCTACGCCCATATCGCCTCTTGCGACCATTATTCCGTCAGCAGCTTCAAGTATCTCGTCGATATTTTCAACGCCGTCGGTATTCTCGATCTTTGCGATGATCCTTACATCGAACCAGCCGAGGCTCTGGGTGAATTTTCTGAGGTAGTTTATATCCGCTGCCGAACGGACAAAGCTGGCAGCGATGAAGTCAAAGCCCATTTTTGAGCCGAACTCAAGGTCGTCCATATCCCTCTCGCTGAGGTAAGGCATAGAGAGCTTTACTCCGGGCACGTTTATGCCCTTGTTGTTCGAGAGCGTACCGCCGTGGATAACGCGGCAGATGATATCGGTAGTTGTGACCTTCTCGGCAAGCAGCTCGATAACACCGTCGTTAACGAGTATGCGTGTTCCCATGCTCACATCGCGCGGCAGCTTCTTGAAGCTGATGCTTCCGACCTTGTCAGTACAGGGAACGTCCTCGGTAGTGAGAGTGTAAATGTCACCGTCGTGTATCTCAACAGGCTTGTCATCGACGAATTTTCCGAGTCTTATCTCCGGACCTTTGGTGTCGAGGAGAGTTGCTATCGGAAGGTCGAGCTCCTTTCTCAGCTTCTCTATCTGGCGGAAGCGCTTCTCGTGAGTTTCATATTCGCCGTGCGAAAAATTGAAACGTGCAACGTTCATACCGGCAAGCATGAGCTCGCGCATAATGTTCTCGTCATCGGTCGCAGGACCTATCGTACAGACTATCTTGGTCTTTCTCATTGTACAAACTTCCTTTCAGAATGGGATATGCTGATATATCAGAGCTTCTTGAGCTTTGCGAAATTCGCCATTATCTTCTTTGTGCCGACCTTATCGAAGGCTATCTCGAGCATGGAGTCGTTGGACATAGGCTTTACGGAGAGGATAGTGCCCTCGCCGAAAACGTTGTGGAGGACCTTTTCTCCGGCTGAATATGTGACCGTCTCCTTTGCTGCGGCAGAACCTGCGTGCATCTTGTTGCGGGCAAGCTGCTGCTGGAGCGTCGCGGAGTGTACCGCGGTAACAGTCTTATCCTCCTGTGCAAGTGCATTCTTCATTGCAGCGGCATTGTCGTGCTTTTCAACGAGCTCTGAGCCTATCTCGCGCATAAAGCGTGAAGTCACATTATGCTGAGTCTGACCAAATATCATACGCTGTCTCGCATTCGTAAGGTAGAGCTTTTTCTTTGCACGGGTTATGGCAACATATGCAAGTCTGCGCTCCTCCTCCATATCCTCCTCGCTGTCGAAGCTGCGTGAGCTCGGGAAGATACCGTCGTCGAGACCGATAACGAAAACGTTCTCATATTCAAGTCCCTTTGCGGAGTGGACTGTCATAAGAGTGACTCTGTCGTCCGTGGAATTATCGCGGTCAGCCTCAGAATAGAGGGCTACCTCCTCAAGGAAGCCGCTCAGGTCGGGCTCTTCGCTGTCGTTCATATACTGAACTATCGAGGAACGAAGCTCCTGAACGTTCTCTATCTTTGTATCGGGGGTCTCGAGAGTCTTGAGGTAGTCCATATAGCCTGTCTTGTCGAGCAGCAGGTCAAAGAACTCATCAAGCGGAAGCTCCTCGCGCTTCTCCATGAGGAAGCCGAACATCTCAGCCGCATTCCGCAACGGAGTGAGCTTCTTGGAGAGCGGAGCATACTCGTCACAGGTTCGGAGAACGTCATACGGCGACAGCTTGAGGTCACGGCTGATGTCCTCGATGAGTGCGAGCGTGGAGTCACCGATGCCGCGCTTAGGCTCGTTGATTATCCTGCGGAAGCGGAGCATATCGTTCGGATTGTTTATGAATGCGAGATAGGAGGTCACGTCCTTGATCTCCTTGCGGTCGAAGAAGCGCATACCGCCGTACACCTTATAAGGTATGCCGCACTTGACGAGCGTTCTCTCGACTGTATTTGACTGTGCGTTCATACGGTAGAGAACTGCGCAGTCGGAATATCTTCCGGTAGCCTTATATGTGCTGAGGATAGTGTCGGCAACGAATTTCGCCTCATCGTTCTCGTCCACAGCCTTGTACCAGTATATCTTGTCGCCCTTTTCACCGGCAGTCCAGAGAGTCTTGGATTTTCTGCCCTGATTGTTGGCTATGACTGAGTTTGCGGCGTCGAGGATAGTCTGAGTCGAGCGGTAGTTCTGCTCGAGACGTATCACCTTTGCGCCCTCAAACTGGTTCTCGAAGCCGAGGATATTCTCGATATTGGCGCCGCGGAATTTATATATGCTCTGGTCGTCATCACCGACAACGCAGATGTTTTTATGTGCCTGCGAGAGCAGTGATACCAGCCTGAACTGAACGTGGTTGGTATCCTGATACTCGTCCACCATTATGTACTTGTAGCGTTTCTGATACTTCTCCAGGACCTCCGGGAACTTCTCGAATAGCTCCACGGTGAGGCAGAGTATATCGTCGAAGTCAACAGCGTCGGCTGCACGGAGCCTTTCCTGATAGCGGCGGTAGATACGGGCAATCGTCTTTTTGCGGTAGTCCATACCGGCGTCCGCCTTCATTTCAGCAGGAGAAATGAGCTTATCCTTTGCAAAGCTTATCTCGCTGAGTATAGCTCTCGGAGCGAGCTGCTTCTCAGAGATGTCGAGCTCAGCCATAATGTTCTTGATAAGGCGCTGACTGTCATCAGAGTCGTATATCGTGAAGCTCTGACCGTAGCCGAGTGCGCCGATCTCGCTGCGGAGTATACGAACGCAGGCTGAGTGGAAGGTAGAAGCGTTGATGTTCATACCGTCCTCGCCGAGCATAGCTGCAAGACGCTCCCTGAGCTCGCCGGCAGCCTTGTTCGTAAAGGTTATGGCGAGTATGTTCCACGGCTTCACGGGATCGACGGCAACGATGTCCCTGAGGGTATCGAAATCATCGGTCTTTCCTTCAGCGTAATCAGTGAGAAAAGCTATATCGCTGTCGCTTCCCTGACCGCCGGCTGAATAAGCTCTGCCGAAATTAATCATATTTGCGATGCGGTTGACGATAACTGTCGTCTTTCCGCTTCCGGCACCGGCAAGCACAAGAACAGGGCCGTCCACTGTAAAGACTGCCTCCTGCTGCCTGTCATTCATACGGCTGAAATACTTCTTTAACGCCGCTTTTTTAGCTTCATCAAAAGTAATAGTGCTCATAATTGATCTCCCAAACTTATAGATCATGATAGTCCAATAATTCTGACACTTGCAATTCCCCTGAGTGTCCGTATATCATATTTTCATTATAACATATCGCCGTAGAAATAGCAACAGTCACAGCGAAAAAACTCACATCATTTCTGCTGCTGCGAGCATAACGCCCAGCTTTCCGGAGGTATAGGTTATACCGCCCTGCATCCATACCGCATAGGGTTCACGGAGAGGAGCGTCGGCTGAGAGCTCTATGGAAGCTCCGCCTGTAAAGGCTCCGGCAGCCATTATGACCTTGTCGGAGTAACCCGGCATATCCCAAGGCTCGGGAGTCACGAAGGAGTCTACCGGAGCGCCCTTCTGTATTCCGCGGCAGAAAGCGCAGAGAGTTTCCTCATTGCCGAGCTTTATAGCCGTGATTATGTCGCCGCGGGCATCGTCCTTGCGCGGAGAGCACTCATAGCCGAGCATAGTAAAGAGCTCGCTCGCAAAAGCAGAGGTCTTTATAGCGTTTGAAACAACGTCCGGAGCGAAGAAAAGTCCGAGAAGCAGCTCGCGGTTCATACCGAGAGTACAGCCAACTTCCTTGCCCATGCCAACGCAGGTGAGACGGTAGGAGCAGAGCTCGATGAGGTCGGCTCTTCCGGCTATATATCCGCCTGTGCGGGCAATACCACCGCCGGCGTTCTTGATGAGGGAGCCTATCATTATGTCAGCTCCCACGGCAGAGGGCTCACGCTCCTCGACGAACTCGCCGTAGCAGTTGTCCACCATAACTATAACGTCAGGGTTGCCCTTACGCGCTGCGGCTATCATCTTCTCAATGTCTGCAACTGTGAATGCCGGACGGAGCGAATATCCCCTCGAACGCTGAATGTACGCCACCTTTGCGCCCTTTACAGCCTCGGTTATCTCGTCGAGCTTCGGTGAACCGTCCTCGTTGAGGTCTACCTGTCCGTACTCAACGCCGTAGTCCATAAGCGAACCGTTTCCCTTGTTTCCGCTGATACCGATGACTTCTTCAAGAGTATCGTAGGGCTTGCCGGTTATCGCGACCATCTTGTCGCCCATGCGAAGAACTCCGAACAGTGCCACAGAGAGCGCGTGAGTTCCTGAAACGAAATTGTGGCGGACGAGTGCGTCCTCAGTACCGAGAGCCTGCGCAAAAACTTTGTCGATGACCTCACGTCCTACGTCTCCGTAGCCGTAGCCGGTCGAACCGTAGAAGCACGGCTCACTGACCTTGTTGTCGGTGAAAGCCTTCAGCACCTTTGCGCCGTTATACTCGGCGATATCGCTGATACGCGCAAAAGCGTCCTTACAGTTGTCCTCAGCCTGCTGAGCGAGTTCGAGCAGACGGGGCGAAAAATCGTATATATCTGAGATCCTGCTGTTCATAGTATATCCTTTCAGTCAGGGCAGCGTCAGCCGACGAGTCTGCCCTTTGTAACATTATCCTTGACAACGTCGATACGCTCAAGAACTATCTCCTGTCCGACTACCTTGAAGCCTATCTCCTTGTAGAAGCTGACTCTGACGTCCAGCGCAAGGAGGTAAGCCCTCTTGCCGAGCCCGTTGAAGAATTTTGCGAGCCACTTGAGGAATTCCCTCGCATAGCCTCTGCCGCGGGCAGCGGTATTCGTAGCGACCTGTCCGATGAGGACGGTGCTGCCGATGTCGAAAACTGCCGAAGCGGTCGTGGAGCCGCGGTATGTGAACACCCTGCTTATCCCGTGACGGCAGCGGTGTGAGGTATCGGTGTACCAGAGGGAAAAATCCGCGATATTCGGAAATCCCTCACTTAGTATCTTGTAAACGTCGGTGAGCTTTGGGTTGAACTCAACGTGCTCCTCGATAGATTCAAGGGGAGTTTCGTCCGGAATGAGCTCGAATATAGTCCTGTTAAGAGTCTGATAGCGCTCTGGTATCTTTATGCCCTCGAGGACTTCCCTGTCGCCCTCGATACGGAACGGCACGTTCATACTCACAAAGAGGTTCAGTTCCTCACTCGGCTCGAGCTGACCGTCCGAGCAGATGATGAGCGTGGAATTTATGATGAACATATAGCCGACTCCGCCGTAATCACCGGTTATCTTGTAGAAACGGCAGAACTCGTAATTCGGACCGTAAGCTCTCATATAAGCGAGCATTTTCTTGCCGTTGAGAGTCTTGTTGAGCAGCTGGGAGTCCAGCTCGTGCTCGTGTTCGATGAGTTTTATCATAGCAGCTGAATCCTTTCGGAGAGTAGTTTCACAAGCCTGTATGAGTTTTCAAAGTCGCGGTACTCTATCACGCTCGACGGCGAATGGAGATACCTGCAAGGTATAGAAACAGCGATGGTACGCACGCCCCTGCCGCTCTTGTGGATAGCACCGGCATCGTTTCCGCCCGCGACCATTGACTTTGTCTGGCAGGGCAGACCGTTTTCAGCAGCAATATCGAATGCAAGACGGTAGAGCTCCTTGTCGTAGAGTGTGCTGCGGTCCATGAACGAAACGACCGGTCCTTCGCCGAGAGCGCAGACTCTTTTTGCACCCTCACTGCCGTCGATGTCAGCAGCGGTAGTCGATTCGAGGACTATCGCAAAGTCAGGGGCGACTGCGAACGCAGAAGCTGTCGAGCCCCTGAGACCTATCTCCTCCTGAACATTGAAAACGAAATATGTATCATAAGGTATCTCGCCGCGTATCATATCTACCATCATAGCACAGCCTGCGCGGTCGTCGATAGCCTTGGATTTTATGCGTCTTTCGCCGAATTTCTCGAAATCGGACACAAAGTAAGCGCAGTCGCCCTGACGGACGAGCTTTTCAGCTTCTGCCCTGTCAGCTGCACCGATGTCGATATAGAGACTGCCGGTCTTGGGAGCCTTTTCGCGCTGCTCCTTGCTGAGATTGTGGACAGCAGTCGAACCTACAACGCCGTACAGCTTCTCGCCGGTGATACTGCTCTTCACAGTCACCTGTCTGCCGATGATGACGGACGGATCAATGCCGCCCACACAGTCAAAGCTGAGCGTTCCGTCTGAACGGATATAGGTCACGATAAAGCCTACCTCGTCCATATGCGCACATATCATCAGCTTTTTCGCCGGAGCTTTGAGCCCCTTCTTGAAGCAGATAAGGCTTCCGAGCGGATCAACGCGATACTCGCAGAAGCCGTCAATTTTTTCGATTATCCTTTCACGGACAGCGCTCTCGTCTCCGGAAACGCCGTCGATAAGGCAGAGTTCTTTCAGTAATTCCTTCATCGTCACGCCTCCTTAATGTACTGCGCAAGGAGTCTGGCAGTGTTCTCAACATCGGCAAGGTCTATGACCTCAACGGGAGTGTGCATATTCCTGAGCGGTATCGAGACAGTGCAGGCTCTTGCACCGCCGCGGCTGACGGAATACTGGTCAGCGTTCGTGGATGTGAGTCCGCTCATTATCTCGCGCTGGTAAGGGATATCCGCTCTCTCGGACACAGCAATGAGTTCCTCCGAGAGCTGTCTGTCGAGACTTGGCGAAATGCCTATCATCGGACCGCCGCCGAGCTTTCCGCACTTCTGCTCGTCCTCTCCTATCGCATAAGCAAAGCTGACGTCCACAGCAAGAGCTATATCAGCATCAAGTGTGAAAGCACCGATCTTTGCGCCCCTCTCGCCGAGCTCCTCCTGAGTCGAGAAAATAGCCGTAACATTGTATTTTGTCGCCGAATTTCCGAGCATTTCGAGCGCACGGAGTATTGCTGCAACGCCGCAGCGGTCGTCCATAGCACCGCCTGTAACACGTTCTCCGGCAAGCTGTCTGAACTTCACGTCAAAGGTAATGCTGTCGCCCTGACAAACGAGCGAACGAAGCTCCTCTGCGCTCAGACCTGTATCTACCGACACCTCATCAATACTCAGAACCTCGCTGTCTCCGCTGAGAAGATGAGGAGGTACAGAGCAGATAACGCCCTTGATATCGTGCTTTCCGTGGATAACGACAGGCTGTGCCGGAAGCAGTCTGCGGTCGATGCCGCCGAGGTTTCCGACCTTGACGAAGCCCTCATCAGTGATGTATGTAACGATAAATCCCACCTGATCTATATGCGCGTCAAGCACAAGAGAAGGCTTTCCCTCGCTGTGTACGCCGAATTTTCCTATAACGTTCCCGCTGACTATCTCAGCTTCGGGACAATATTTTCTGAGCATTGAGAGTGCGAGCTCCGCAGCCGGAGTCTCGTTTCCGGAAGCTCCCTGTGCCTCGGACAACGCTCTGACGGTTTCCTTGATATCCATTTCCGTCTCCTTCCTGACAAAAATATGCTACCTTATATTATAACACATCAAGAAAAAAATAGCAACATCTCAGGGCAAAAGAAAAGGGCGGCAATTAGCCGCCCGTAATACACATTATTGCTGCTGTTCGCCGCCCTGCTGCTGAGGCTGTTCCTGCTGCTGGGGCTGCTCCTGTTGCTGGGGCTGCTCCTGTTGCTGGGGCTGCTCCTGCTGCTGAGGCTGCTCCTGCTGCTGAGGCTGCTCCTGCTGTTTGGGCTGTTCCTGCTGTTTGGGCTGTTCCTGCTGCTGAGGCTGTTCCTGCGGAGCTTCGGTCTGTGACTCTGTCTCTGCTTCAGTTTCCTGCTGCTGAGGAGCCTCTGTCTGCTGAGGTATCTGCGCGTCTGCGGAGATATAATAAACAGTCAGCTTCTTGTTTTCCTTGTTGCTGAAGTAAGTTCCGGCGCTGACTCTCTTTCCGTCCACCTGAAGCTCTGCGATAGAATCGGGAACTCCGTAGTAGGGGTTCTTGATCTCGATGAACTGGTAGTTGTCAGATATGCCTGCCTCTTCCAGCTTGTTCTTGTACTGAGCTACTGTGCAGCCGTTGTAATCCGGAATAATAGCCGATTCAGGTCCCTTGCTGACCTTGACCTTGATAACACTTCCCTTGGGCACCATAGAACCCGCCTCGGTGAGCTGTTCAAAGATCATATCGTTATCGGGATAATCGTTGTTGTATTCATAGGTAGCGTCGAGAACAACGTAATCTGCCCATTTTTCCTTTTCGTGCTCGAAGAACTTTCCTGTGAGGAGGGGAACTTCGGTATCCTCGACCTCAGAAGATGGCTCAGAATTAGTCGTACCGGTAGTACCGGAGACAACGTTGTCAGAAACAGACGTACTGCGGCTTGCTGCCGGTTTCTCGTCTCTGGTCGGATCGTGAAGGATGTTGTATATGACAACTATGAGTATCATCAGGATAGAGAGAAGGAGTATTCCGATAATTACCGGAACCTTCAGTCTGTCAACTGTGTTCACCTTTTCGTAGCGGTATTCCTCTTCGTCGTAGTAGTCGTCCTGCTGCGGAGCGTAGCCGTAGGGCGGAGGCGGAGCCTGATTGCGGTACATCGGCTGCTGACGCTGGTCATTCTGCGGGAACTGACCGTAATTGCCATTCTGCTGCTGAGGAGGCATCTGCTCCGGACGCGGAGGTACAGGAGCGGCATTCCTGATAACAGGCGGCTGCTCGAAGAGTCTCGTAACGAGCTCAGTAATGGTCTGGATACGGTCGCGGACGTTGAGGTTCATACCGTCCATTATAACGCGCGAAACGTGCTGCGGTATGCGTGAATTGAGCACAGCAGGTTCACAGAGGTCGTCGTGACCGAGTCTGCTTGTGGAATCGACCGGCATACAGCCTGTGAGCGCACGGTAGATAAGGGCGCAGATGCCGTAAACATCAGTCCATGAACCCTGTCTGCTGTCGATATTTGCTGAATACTGCTCCGGAGCTGCATAGCCCTTGAAGAGCTCATATTCAAGTCCTGCGTTGGCAGTTCTTACCGGTGATATGCAGAAACCAGAGAGACGGAGCTCTCCCTTATCGGTCATATAAACTGTCTCAGGACTGATAGCCCTGTGGATTATGCCTGCATTGTGGAGTCTGCCTATCGTAGTAAAGAGCGGCGGGAAGAGTCTTGACACCTGATCCCAGCTCAGTTCGCCGGCATTGTCCTTGAGGTAATCGAGCATCTTGACGCCTTCAACGCTCTCAAAGACGGTATAAGTAGTATTGTTTTCGGCAAACATATCGAGCACAGGTATGATATTTGAATCGTTCCTGAGTCGTGCGAGCGACTTGTTCAGCTCGGTATATTCAGCCATAAAAGCCTTATACTTTGCAAGATTGTTATAGTTTACGCTGATAGTAGCCTTACCCTTGACTCTTGAACAGAGGTTTATGGGCATATACTCCCTTATGAGCACGCGGCACTCAGTTGCCATATCGTAGCCGACATAGGAAGCGCCCTCGCCGTTATATTCAATAAGTGCGCCGATGAGGTATCTATCGCGAAGGATCGTTCCGGGAGCGATATACATAAGGTCAGCCGGAGTATTGTTGTCATAGCCGCAGTGCGGACAGATATGGAGCTGAGGATCTATCTTTTCCATACACTTATAACAGAATTTCTGCTCTCCCAAAGCTGCTCCTCCTTTGTATCAGATTGACTTGCGCATAGTAACGCATCATATTTATTTTAACAGTATTCCTTGCAAAAGTCAACCGTTTGCCGTCTATTAATCACACATCTTCTGAAATTGTATCTTTTCTGTAACACTTTTGTGATGAATTGAAGCGATTTTGTAATAAATTAAGTACGAATTAAATCTTGCTCCGACATTGACAGACCAATTGCAGGTGACGGCGTCCACATTTTTACGCATATAAAACAAAAAGGCGAACAACGTCCGCCCTTTCTCATTTATTGTATGTTTCCTCGAGCCACTTCACCAGTGCGGCAAAGCCGTCCGGAGTCCGCTCAAAATCCGCCTCGTGCTCTATCTCAGCCTTCATTGAGCAGAGTCTGCCGTGCCACGCGATAGCGCGGAAACGCTCGCCGTTTATTATTTTATAGGCAAAATCTCCCTTGCTTCCGGAAAAATCGTTGCCGGCGTCGAAGTAATAGTAGCCGGGTATCTCAAAAACCTGTGATACGCTTGGCATTACGCTCCCCTCCCCTCGAAAAAGTCTATCGCCTCGTCAAGACTGCTGTACACCGCATCGTAAAAAGGCTTGTCCTCAGGCTGCGGCTGTGTCATATCCGGTATCATTACCACCTGACAGCCTGCTGCTCTTGCCGCCTTGAGTCCGTTCGGCGAGTCCTCGAACGCAGCGCAGTTTTCCGGCGGCAGACCGAGCTCTCTTGCTGCCGTAAGGTAAATTTCAGGATCAGGCTTGCCGCTCGTGACCATATCTCCGCAGATCACCGCGTCAAAACGGTCGGCTGCACCTATCTTTTCAAGGTATTTCAGCGTCCTCTCGCGTGGAGTAGCCGTAGCGACCGCCAGTCTGATGCCCTTGTCCCTGAGGTAGTCAAGCAGCTCGAAAAGCCCCTTTTTCAGGTCGATGCCGTGCTCCGCGATGTGAGCGTTTATCAGCTCGGTGCGGTGAGCGCGGACCTCCTCTGTCGGGAAGTCCTCCCCGAAAAAGCCCTTGAGCTTCGGGATAGAGTATTTCCTCGCAAGGCTTCGTATAGCGTAAACGTGCTCGTCACGCATATCATAGCCGAAATCAGCCGCCGACTGCTTCCAGTAGCGGAGATAGAGCTTCTCGGTGTCTATCAGCAGACCGTCCATATCAAAAATAGCACCTTTGAGTTTGTTCATATAATGTTCCTTTTGCTGTATTTTAATGCAGTATGCCGAGAAGATATCCGATCAGCACCGGCAGACCTATCATTATCCCTAATACCAAAGCCGCTCCCACTATCCGGAGAAGAACGCTCTTTACTGAAATATCAGACTTTTCACCATCATCAGACTTCTCCTTCGGAGCATACTTCGCCAGCTCCCTTTCATACTCCTGCTGGTCAAGTTCGCCGTATTTTAGCATATCCTCCAGCAGGTCCTCCGGTATCTTTCCGCCGTTTCCCAAACGCACCTTAGTTATCTCATTCAAACGTCCGAGATACGGAAAAACGAGTACAAAACACACTATGCCGCTTATCGTAAACGGTATGCCTAAGGCAAGTCCTGCGACCGAAAGCAGCTCCAACAGAAACCACGCCGGTAAAAGCAGAAACTTTATTACCGGATTGGAATCGTCCATAATATCATTGGAGATGCTATCTAATGCAAAGTACATCACAAGAAACGCAACACCGATAATAGTGTTCATAACCGCGGCAATAAGCATGATACGGTTAGTTTTGTATTTTTTTATTATTCTTTTCATAGCATATATTTCAACCGAAAAGTGTCATAGTATCAGATTTGAAGGGCGGATGTTATCCGCCCCTGCAAAAGCTGTATGTAATTGCGGAACGCCGGGAGCGGCGTTCCCTACAAATTGTGTCAACGCAAAATCCGCGCATGAGCGAGTGAAACGAGCGCCAACGTGGAAAGGAAGCGTATGCACCCACAATTAAGTCACACATCGTTGATAGTGCCGTGTGCGAAAGTAGATTATCGTTCACACACAAAGTGAGCGAGTGAAACGAGCGCCAACGTGGAAAGGAGGCGTATGCACCCACAATTAAGTCACACATCGTTGATAGTGCCGACAAAGTGAGCGAGTGAAACGAGCGCCAACGTGGAAAGGAGGCGTATGCCTCACCAGTTTATCATCCAGTCGTACATACCTTCGTACTGACGGGCAGAGCTGTTCCACGAGAAGTCAGCCTCCATATCACGAACCACCATTTTGTCCCACTGGTCACGGTGATTGTAGTAAATATGCTTGGAGTAGTTGATAGCACCGAGCATCTCATCGCCGTTGTAGTTAGCAAACGAGAAGCCTGTTCCTGTGCCGTCGAACTCGTTGTATGGCACGACTGTGTCCTTGAGACCGCCGGTCTCGCGAACTATCGGGACAGTTCCGTATCTGAGGGCTATGAGCTGAGTGAGTCCGCAGGGCTCGAACAGCGAAGGCATGAGCATTGTATCAGCCGCAGCATAGAGCTTGTGTGCAAGCTCGTCAGAGTACATAATATTCGCCGAAACTCTCTCCGGATACTTCCACTGATAGTGCTTGAACATATTCTCATATCTCGGATCGCCGGTACCGATGACAACAAACTGTGTGAACTCGTCGCAGATACGCTCCATAGCGTAGTTTACGAGGTCGAGTCCCTTCTGATCGGTGAGACGCGAGATAATAGCTATCATATACTTGTCCTTGTCGACCGGCAGACCGAGCTGTTCCTGGAGCTTTTCCTTGTTTACAGCCTTCTGAGCCTTGGCATTCTTCTTATTGAACTCCGCAAAGAGCTTCTTGTCGTTCTCAGGATCGAACACCTTGTAGTCGATACCGTTGACGATACCGCGCAGTGAAGCAGACCTTGCCCTGAGAAGTCCGTCGAGCTGTTCGCCGAAGAACGGATACTTTATCTCCTCTGCATAGGTCTCGGAGACTGTCGTGATATAATCAGCGTAAACGAGTCCGCCCTTGAGCATATTGGCGTCCTTGTGGAACTCCAGCTTGTCAGGCGTGAACATATAATCCGGGAGTGCGGTATTGTACTTGAAGGTATCAATGTCCCATACGCCCTGGAATTTAAGGTTGTGGATAGTCATAATGGTCTTTGTAGAGCTGTAAAACGGGTTAGTTGCAAAAGCTGTGTGCAGGAATACAGGTATGAGAGAAGCCTGCCAGTCGTGGCAGTGGATAATGTCCGGTCGGAAGCCGATAACAGGCATTATTGCCAGAACTGCCTTACAGAAGAAAGTAAAGCGCTCGATGTCCCACTTCATATCAGATGAATAGGGGCTGTCGCACTTGAAGTAGTATTCATCGTCCACAAAGTAGAACTTGATACCATTATATTCATATTCCATAATGCCTACATGGAAGCTGTCAGGACGCATACCGTAGTCCATATAGAAGTGTGTAACATACTTGAAATCATTTCTGTATTTATCAGGAATACAAGTGTAATAGGGCATTATCACCCTCACATCAAATTCCTTTTTATTGAGATACTGAGGAAGCGCTCCTACAACGTCAGCAAGTCCGCCTGTTTTTATAAAAGGTACGCTTTCAGATGCCGCGAAAAGTATATTTTTCATATTAATTCAACTCCTTCTACTATTGTAAGCATTACTTACAGCTTTACAATTAACATTATACACCAAATGTCAACTTTAGTCAAGCAGAATTTATAAACAATCACCAATATCAGTTGATTATACGTCTATCATATTTGTAAACTTTTTGTGAACAGCAGTATGATTATGATAAAAGGGCGCAGTCACCTGCGCCCTCGTTTCGTAATAAGCATTATATCTGTGTGATAAGGCAGTATCACTGCTCATCATCTGTGTCGTCTTCAGCGGCAGAGCCATCCTCAGACTTTTCAGAACCGGCTTCGTCAGTCTTTCCGCTGCCGCTGAAAGCTGCCAAGCCCAAGCACATACCGGCACCGAGACATAAAGGCATCCACAAGATACTGCCCGTCAACATATAAACGAGCATTCCGACAGATGTTCCGAGTGCAAGACCTATGCACATACCGGT
The DNA here is from genome assembly GCA_900318825.1 of uncultured Ruminococcus sp. Lineage (GTDB taxonomy): Bacteria > Bacillota > Clostridia > Oscillospirales > Ruminococcaceae > Ruminococcus. Next base: position 8,442 of record ONMB01000040.1, on the reverse strand, counting down.
TCCCTGATTTTTTTTGCCCTTATTGTCATTCTTCTTTTTATCGCCCATTATCCTTATCCTATCATTTAACAGTTATTACTTGAAGTATGCAACGCCGGACTCGAAGATCTTCTGATCCTTTGCACCGGGAACATTCTTTGCAATAAAGCTGCCGATACGCTCGGAGTGTCCCATCTTACCGAGGACTCTTCCGTCGGGCGAAGTGATACCCTCGATAGCCTCAACTGAAGTATTGGGGTTGTATCTGATGTCCATAGTCGGAGCACCGGTCATATCAACGTACTGTGTAGCGATCTGACCGTTCTTAGCCATCTGCTGGATAAGGCTTGCCGGAGCTACGAAGCGTCCCTCACCGTGTGAGATCGGGATAGTGTGGATATCGCCTACCTCGCAGCCATAGAGCCACGGGCTCTTGTTGGAAGCGATCCTTGTATTTACCATCATTGACTGGTGACGTGCAATGGTGTTGAATGTGAGCGTAGGAGACTCGTCCTGCATATCTATTATCTCACCGAAGGGAACGAGTCCGAGCTTGATGAGTGCCTGGAAGCCGTTGCAGATACCGAGCATAAGGCCGTCGCGATTCTTGAGGAGGTCGTGAACAGCGTCCTTGATCTTGGGGTTGCGGAAGAAAGCTGTGATGAACTTACCGCTTCCCTCGGGCTCGTCACCGCCTGAGAAGCCGCCGGGGATCATAATGATCTGTGAGTGGCGGATAGCTCTCTCGAAGTAGCTTACCGACTCCTCGATATCGCCTGCAGAGAGGTTGCGTATAACGACTGTCTCAGTCTTGGCACCTGCTCTCTCGAAAGCTCTTGCGGTATCGTATTCGCAGTTAGTACCGGGGAATACAGGAATGAGCACTCTCGGCTGTGCAGCCTTGATAGAAGCTGTGAGGTGGAGTCTGTCTGAGCTTGCATAAACCTCTGGAGTAGCGTTCGTAGTCTTGATGCGGCACGGGAATACAGGCTCGAGCTTGCCCTCCCATACGCGCTGGAGATTGTCGAGACTTACAGTGTAGTCCATAGCAGCGATCTTGTAATCGGAAATAGTCTTACCGATGAGTTCTTCGTTATTTGAAGCGCTGTCAGTGAGCTCTATGATAAAGCCGCCGTTGCCGCGCTTGTAGAGCTGCTTGCCGCTGAGTCTCTGTGTGAACTCGAAGCCGAGCTTGTTACCGAAGCACATCTTTGCGATACCCTCAGCAACACCGCCGTAGCCGATAGTCCATACAGCAGCAGCTCTGCCGTCAGCTATGAGCTTCTCGACCTTGTCGAAGCAAGCCTTTACGCTGTCGAATACAGGGAGACCGTTCTCATCGTACTCCGGAACTACCATTATAACGTCAGAGCCGGCCTTCTTGAACTCTGTGGAAACTACTTTGTCAGCCATTGCAGTTGATACTGCGAACGAAACGAGTGTAGGCGGAACGTCGATATTCTCGAATGTACCGGACATAGAGTCCTTGCCGCCGATAGAGCCGCAGCCCATTTCGAGCTGAGCCTTGAAAGCACCGAGGAGTGCAGCCATAGGCTGTCCCCAGCGTCTGGGATCATTCTGTGTTCTCTCGAAGTATTCCTGGAATGTGAGCCAGCACTTCTTATATGTACCGCCGGCAGCAACTACCTTTGCGATAGAGTCAACAACTGCGAGCATTGCACCGTGGTAAGGAGATTTCTCGGAGATCTCAGGATCATATCCCCAGCCCATGAGTGAACAGGTGTTGGTCTCGCCGGTAAGTACCGGTATCTTTGCAGCCATAGCCTGTGAGGGAGTCATCTGATATACGCCGCCGAAAGGCATGAGAACTGTTCCTGCGCCGATAGTGGAGTCGAACTTCTCAACAAGTCCCTTCTGTGAGCATACGTTGAGGTTAGCCATGAGCTCTGACCAGTTGTCAGCACTGTCGCCGGGATCGTCATCGCGGTCAGCAGCCGGATCCTCTACCTCGATGTCAGTAAACTTCGGAGCGCCGTTTGAATTGAGGAACTCTCTTGAAAGATCAACGATAGTATTGCCGTTCCAGTTCATCTTGAGTCTGGGCTCTTCAACAACGTCAGCCACGAGAGTAGCCTCGAGGTTCTCCTTTGCAGCCTCAGCCATGAACTTCTCAACGTCCTCGGGAGCAATGACTACTGCCATTCTCTCCTGTGACTCGGAAATAGCAATCTCAGTACCGTCGAGACCGTCGTACTTCTTGGGAACAGCGTTGAGGTCGATGATAAGACCGTCTGTGAGCTCACCGATAGCAACGGATACGCCGCCTGCACCGAAGTCGTTGCAGCGCTTGATGAGCTTGGTCACCTCAGGATTACGGAAGAGTCTCTGGAGCTTTCTCTCCTCAGGAGGATTACCCTTCTGTACCTCTGCACCGCAGCTTTCGAGAGATTCGAGTGTATGTGACTTGGAGGAACCTGTTGCACCGCCGCAGCCGTCGCGTCCGGTCTTGCCGCCGAGGAGTATTACAACATCGCCCGGAACAGGTCTCTCTCTTCTTATATTCTCAGCAGGAGCAGCACCGAGTACAGCGCCTATCTCCATTCTCTTTGCAACATAGCCGGGGTGGTATACCTCGGTAACGTGGCCGGTTGCAAGTCCGATCTGGTTGCCGTATGAGCTGTAACCGTTTGCAGCACCGACTGTGATCTTTCTCTGCGGGAGCTTACCTGTGATAGTGTCCTCAACGGGTACGAGCGGATTTGCAGCACCTGTGACTCTCATTGCCTGATATACATATGAACGTCCTGAGAGCGGATCACGGATAGCACCGCCGAGGCAGGTAGCAGCACCGCCGAAAGGCTCGATCTCGGTCGGGTGATTGTGAGTCTCGTTCTTGAACATGAGGATCCAGTCCTCGAGCTTGCCGTCGATGTCGACCTTTATCTTAACGGAACAAGCGTTTATCTCCTCGGACTCGTCAAGGTCGGGAAGGAGTCCGTCAGCCTTGAGCTTCTTTGCAGCAAGAGTACCGATATCCATAAGAGTTACGGGACGGTCGCTTCTGCCGAGTTCCTCGCGTACATTGAGGTACATATCGTATGTATCCTTGATGTAGGGAGTCTTGATATCGACCTTCTCAACGTTTGTGAGGAATGTGGTGTGACGGCAGTGGTCAGACCAGTAGGTGTCTATCATTCTGATCTCAGTTATGGTAGGATCGCGGTGCTCCTCGTTGCGGAAGTAGTCCTGACAGAACTTGATATCGTCGTAGTCCATAGCGAGACCGAACTTGTCCACAAATGCGTGGAGACCGATAGCGTTGAGCTTTGTGAAGCCCTCGAGCACCTCAACAGTAGTGGGGATCTCGTAATTTGCGTCGAGCGACTTTACGGTCTCAAGTGAAGCCTCACGGCTCTCGACGGGGTTTATGATATAGGACTTGAGCTTGTCGAACTCCTCGTCCGTAATGTGTCCGGAAACTATGTAAACTCTTGCGTTTCTCACGCGGCAGCGCTCGCCCTGACGGAGTATCTGGATACACTGCTCGCAGCTGTCGGCTCTCTGGTCGAACTGACCGGGGAGGTACTCTACTGCGAAGATACGGTCGGTCTCGCCGACTCTGGGCATATCGTCATAAACGAGGTCAACGGCAGGCTCTGAGAAAACAGTGCTGATAGCTGCCTTGAAATCCTCCTCGCTGAGCTTGTCGGCGTCATAGCGGTTGAGTATCCTGAGACCTGTAAGGTTGAGTCTCAGAGCGGTTCTGACATCGCTGAGGACTGACTGTGCCTCTACTGCGAACTCGGGCTTCTTTTCAACATAAATTCTGAATACGGACATAAATATCTCCTTCCGAATTAAATAAGATCATAGTCAAGGTCGGCGGCTGGTCTGCCGAAGCAGCAGTCGGGACCGTTCTCTTCTATTATAACACTAATTATCCGATTACGCAAACTTTTTTCAGGATTTTTTCGAGAAATTTTTATGAGAGTGTGATCCGGAGCTCTGCCCTGATGGAATTCCGGGGAGTTTTCGCGCTCAAACAGCACCGGGACAGTTTTTCCGATGAGGGAACGCAGGTAACGTTCACGAGTCTCATCAGCAGCGGCAGTCATATTTTTCCAGCGCTCGGTCTTGACAGCTTCCGGTATCTGTCCGGGCATACGGTCAGCTGGAGTTCCGTGTCTGCGCGAATACCTGAAAACGTGTACCTTCGAGAAGCCTACCTTCTTAATAAAAGCAGCCGACTCGGCGAAGTCCTCGTCAGTTTCCTGCGGAAAACCGACCATAACGTCCGTGGTGAAGGCACAGTCCGGAAAATACAGCCTGATGCGCTCGGTAAGCGCGAAGTATTCATCAGCGGTGTAGTGGCGGTTCATCGCGCGGAGAGTCCTTGTACAGCCGCTTTGAAGCGAGAGGTGGAACTGCGGACAGAAGCCCGGAACAGCCGCAAGTCTTTCGAGCTGGCTGTCGGTCATCATCTCCGGCTCGAGTGAACCGAGCCTTATGCGCTCTATCCCGTCAACTCCGGCGCATACCTCAACTGCATCAGCAAGAGTGAGTCCCATTTCAGCCCCGTAGAAAGCGAGGTTTATGCCCGACAGCACCATTTCCCTGATACCGTTTGCAGCTATTTCGGCAGCCTCCTCGCGGAGAAGCTCCAGCGGCTTTGAACGGCAGCGTCCGCGCGCGTATGGGATAATGCAATATGAACAGAAGCGGTCACAGCCGTCCTGTATCTTGACGAATGCGCGGGTGTTGTCCTCATAGTGAGTACACTTCATCGGTTCAAAGAGCTCGCCCTTTTCGTGGGCAGAAAGAAGCACCGTCCGTTTGCGGTCAGCGATAAGTTCCTCTATCAGTTCACAGGTGCGTCCCCTGTCCTTTGTTCCGCAAACGAGGTCGGCGTCCATCAGCTTTGAAGCCCCCTCCGGATCAGCCTGCGGATAGCAGCCGGTCAGTGCGATAACAGCCTCCGGATAACGTGCCCGGGCCTTTCTGAGCGCCGCAAGCACTCTGCTGTCGCCCGAAGCCGTGACCGTACACGAATTTATAACGACGGCATCAGTATCGCAGTCCTCACCGACGACCTCCCACTTCCTGCTGCGGAAAGTCTCCTTCATACACTCGGTCTCGTAATGATTGACCTTGCACCCAAATGTAATAAATAATACCTTATACATATTTTCACCTTATTATCACATAGCTTTCGCACACTCAACATATGCAACCTGCACAAAATTGAGAGTCTCATTTTATGCACTCTCAATAACTATCCTCTATGAATAAAAATACAGCCGTTACTGTCACTTCTATTATACTAAATTGACGAATTTGCAGAAAATCGCTTGACAACGTCATTTTTTAATGCTATTATATAGTTGCGGTAAGGGCAAACCGCAGAAAAAGAAATAAACAAGAAAAAAACAACCACACCAATCGAACAACAGGAGGTAAGAATATGACTAAGACAACTGTATTTTTACAGGCTATCAACGATGTTAAGGATTTCGTTACTATCGTTATGCACTATGACTTCGATATTGACCTTGTATCCGGAAGATATGCAGTAGATGCAAAGTCTATCATGGGTATTTTCAGCCTCGATCTTTCAAAGCCGATACAACTCAATGCTCATACTGATGACGCCGACAAATTCCTTAAAGAAATTGACAGATTTATCGTTAAGTGATCCGATATCAAAAATAAAAGGACTGCTGCACAGCGCGGCAGTCCTTTTTGTTTTGCATCTATTCAGATAGAGTCCATATAACCGCCGTTTTCAGGCATAGAAGGCTTTTCCGTGATACCGGCAGCCGGTTCACCGAAATCATTGCTGTCACTCAGTGCCATTGCCTTAAAGCGCTCAAAGTATTCCTCTTTCTCGCGCGCAGCTTTTTCCGAACGGATCTTTGACTCCTCAAACAGCTCGTCAAACTGCGGAAATCCCGGCTGATTGCTGAGATATTCGTACAGCTTGTTCGCCCTGAAAGTCAGTATCATAAGCAGCAGTGACAGCGGAAGCAGAAGAAAATACAAAAAATCCAAAGAACCAGCAATCACTATCCCGAACAGGGCTGTAACAGGTGCGGCCGCGGCAAAACATGAGCTTCGGCGGTAAACTCCGCCATACCCAAAAACGAACATCGCAACAAGGAGCACAATATCCAACATTGCTTCCAGATTGGCAGTTATGAGCATACAGCCAAAAGTTATGAAGAGCAGCGAGCCGCACACGATCAGGTAGGTTTTTCCGATGCGGTCAGAGCTCGCCTTATACTTTGTCATTTTTGAACGATTATAAACCATTTCTTTTAATCCGGTATTATTCTCCATATCATTCTCCGTATCGTATTGCTAAAAACTGCGTGTTTACGCTCAATCCCAGTCCTTCTTGCTGAACTTGTGAAGGAACTTCCTGAACGGATTTGTTATCCTGATCTCCTCAAAATAGTGAAGGAGAACGTCCTGATTGCAGTTGGACGGAGGAAGATTTTCGTAATAGTCCTTGAACTGGTCGAGCTTCATTCCGACATTAGCTTCGAGCTTGATGTTCTTATCGGTAAAAACTACCGCGCCATACACCGGAGTATTCTCAAAACCGCCTTTTTTCAGGTGGTGGATAACATTATCCATATGAGTCTGGTTCTGAAGTGCAGGGTTGTAGAGCTTGTGCTCGACCTCGCCGAGAGTATGCTTGAGCTTTTTGCCCTTACCGGAAACAGTTCCGGAAATGCCCTTTGTCTCAACTACGAGGACGCCAAATCTTCCGAGAACAAGGTGGTCGATCTCGCAGGTCTTTTTATAGAGCGGAAGATAGATATTGTTAAGTATGCGGCTGTTGTCGTTCTTTGCGAACTTCTTGAGCACGCCGGCAACTTTGCGTTCAGCCGCTCTGCCTTTACGGTTCCCCTTGCTGAAATACTTTGCAACGCAAACTATAAACAGCAGCACGAGCAGTATACCTATGATTATCAAAGTAACTTTTGTTGACATAATTTTCACCCGTTTTTCTGAATAATTTAGTTTTTTTCAGCAATAATAGTCTCAGACGCACATCGCGTCTCAAAAATCCCGATCAAAGAGGTGTTCTCATATGTGGGACAAATTAGCGCTTATTCTTCTGATAATAGGAGGAATAAACTGGGGTCTGGTCGGCATTTTTGAGCTTGATATCATCGCATGGCTCTTTGGCGGTTCAGCGAGCATCATCAGCAGAACGCTCTATATTCTTGTAGCGTTGTCAGCGGTATGGTGCATCTCTCTTCTCTTCAGAAGAGACGAAGAGCTTGCCTATGATACAAGTTCAAGTCGGTAAGACCTGATGACCGCTCCGAATGATGCCGTCGGAGCGCATACATACGCGCACTGATAGTTCGTGTATCAAAAATGCGCATATAACAACAAAGGGAGGCTTTAAGCCTCCCTGTCTATTTTCTGTCAATCGCTAACGTAAGGGAGAAGAGCGATGTGTCTTGCTCTCTTGATAGCTACTGTAAGCTCACGCTGGTGATAAGCACAGGTACCTGTAACTCTTCTGGGCAGGATCTTAGCTCTCTCAGTCATACACTTTCTGAGCTTTGCGAGATCCTTGTAATCGATCTTCTCGATTCTGTCTGCACAGAACATACAAACCTTCTTGCGGGGCTTCTTTGAAGGACGGGAATTTCTTTCCTTTTCCATAATATCTACCGCACATCTGTGAAAGATGCGTTTACTCCTTTCATAATAATCGTTTCAGTTTTACGGCTTTTCCTTAGAAAGGAACATCGCCGTCGCTGAGGATCTCTTCAAAGTCGCTCAGCGAACCGTATGACATACTGTCATTATTCGGTGCAGCAGCTGCGGGAGCATTCTGCTGAGGAGCAGCCTGATAGTTATTATTGCTGTTCTGATAGCCACCCTGACTTCCGCCGCTCTCGTTCTTGCCGCCCACAAACTCAACATTATCCACGAAAATATCCATAGTATAATGAGTAACATCAGGGTGATTTCTGTCCTGATAGTTATTGTTTCTGAGTGAGCCCTCAACGAGGATCATCTTACCCTTGTTGAAATAGCGTGAAACGAATTCAGCAGTCTGTCTCCAAGCGACGCAGGTGATGAAATCAGCCTGTCTTTCGCCGGTATTCTTATCGGCAAATCTTCTGTCAACAGCTACGGTGAACCTGCACGATGATACACCGCTCTGAGTTTGTCTCAGTTCGGGATCAGCGGTCAGTCTGCCAACTAAAATAACCTTATTCATCTGACTTTCTCCTTAAATAATGAAGTTATCATTCCTCGACAACAGTTACGAGTGAACGAAGGATGCCATCGGAAATGTTGAGACGTCTTGAAAGCTCAGCCGGGTAATCGGGAGCTGATGTGAATGTGTAGATCACATAGTAACCCTCTGTCTCGTCCTCGATCGGATATGCGAGCTTGCGCTTACCCCAATCCTCGTTGACTTCAACAGCTTCGGCGTGACGCTCGATTCTCTCCTTGAACTTCTGGATAAGA
>ONMB01000006.1 GCA_900318825.1 uncultured Ruminococcus sp. | reverse complement strand
ATGTCGTGAATGTCGCCCTTGACAGTTGCGAGGACTACCTTGCCCTTTGATACGCTCTCGCTGCTGCTCAGTGAGAGCTTTTCCTTTATTATCTCGAAGCAAGCCTGAGCTGCTCCGGCAGTGAGAATGAGCTGCGGGAGGAAGATAGTTCCCTTTTCAAATTTAGCACCGGCGGAGTCGAGAGCAGGTATGAGGTAATTGTTGATTATCTCCATAGCATCGACTTTCCCGAGCATAGCCTCGGCAGCCTTGACTGCGTCGTTCTTGAGACCGTTTTCGACAGCGTAGATGAGGTCGGGCTCACCCTTCTCCACAGCAGGCTTTGGTGGCGGCGGAGCGCCGTTTTCCTGCGCATAGACGCTGATGAATTCCGCAGAATCACGGTCGATGCCGGCAAGCAGTCTGTACGCGCGGACGGCTCCGATGATAGAAGCTATATTCGGGTTTATGATCGGCAGGTCGAGACCGCTGTGGAGAGCCATTGTGAGGAATGTCCTTGTGATTAGCTCGCGGTTCGGGAGACCGAAAGAGATATTTGAAACGCCGAGAACGGTCCTGAGACCGAGCTCGTTCTTGACTCTGTTGAGAGCTGTGAGAGTCTCCATAGCGCCGTCCTGTTCAGCGGAAGCGGTCAGTGTGAGACAGTCGATGAAAACGTCCTGACGCGGTATGCCGTACTCCATAGCGCGGTCGAGTATCTTCTTTGCAATGGCAAATCTTCCCTCAGCGGTCTTGGGGATACCGCCCTTGTCGAGGGTGAGTCCGACGACGGATGCACCGTACTTCTTGACGAGGGGGAGGATAGTGTCGAGCGAGTCGTCCTCGCCGTTTACGGAGTTCACGATAGGCTTTCCGTTGTAGACGCGGAGTCCGGCTTCGAGCACCTCGGGTATCGTCGAGTCGAGCTGGAGCGGCGTGTCACAGATGCCCTGTATAGCCTTTACGGCGGTTATCATCATAGCCTTTTCGTCGATGCCGGGGAGACCTACGTTGACGTCGAGTATCTCAGCGCCGGCGTGTATCTGCTCGACAGCCTGACCGAGAATGTAGTCGATATCGTTGGCGAGGAGAGCTTCCTTGAAACGCTTCTTGCCGGTCGGGTTGATACGTTCGCCGATGACGCGCGGCTGGTCGATGACGACGCAGTTCACGGCGGAACAGGCTTTGCTTACCGGTACTATTTCTCTTGCGACGCGCTCCCTGTCGGCGAGCGCTTCTGTCATAGCCTTTATATGTGCCGGAGTAGTTCCGCAGCAGCCGCCGAATATTGTGACGCCTGCGTCTGCGAGCTTTACAGCGCTTGCGGAGAATTCCTCCGGACCTACGTTGAATTTATTGGTAACGGGATCGGGCAGACCTGCGTTCGGCTTTGCGATGACGGGGAGAGCGGTCAGTGAGCAGATCTTGTCGAGGACGGGGAAGAGCTCCTCCGGACCGAGGGAGCAGTTGACACCGAGAGCGTCAACGCCGAGTCCCTCAAGGACTGCGACCATACATTCCGGCGAAACACCGGTGAAAGTACGCATATTCTCCTCAAATGTCATAGTGACGAGAATGGGCTTGTCCGAATTCTCCTTAGCCGCGAGAACGGCTGCTTTGACCTCATAGAGGTCAGTCATTGTCTCGATAACGATGACATCAGCATCGCTGCCTGCGAGGACTATCTCCTTGTAGCAGTCGTAAGCCTCCTCAAAGCGCAGGGTGCCTGCCGGTTCAAGGAGCTGACCGATCGGACCTATATCGAGTGCGACGAGAACTTCTCCTCCGACTGCGCGGCGGGCGTTGCTGACGGCGGTGCGGACGACCTCATCAACGGTGTGACCGCTGTTTTTCAGCTTGTAGCAGTTAGCACCGAAGGTGTTTGCGTAGACGATATCAGAGCCGCTTTCGGCGTACATCTGGTGTATCTTCATTATCGACTCAGGGGCGGTGAGGTTCAGGAGCTCCGGAACGTGCTCCGTTTCGATGCCCATAGACTGGAGCATCGTACCCATACCGCCGTCGAGATATATAAAGCCTTCTCTGCCGAGAAGGTCACAGAATGACCGGGACACAGACAATTCCCCCTTTGATTATTCGTTCTTGAAGGTTCCGAGCAGGCGGAAGTATTCAAGGTTCTGGTCGAGATCGCACAGCACAGCCTGTACCGTCGGATCGGAGAGCTTTCCGCTGAAATCAAGGTAGAACCTTACATCAAAGCTGCCGTCGCGGATCGGGCGGTTCTCAATGCGGAGAAGGTTCATACCGTTGACGTAGAACTTGGTCAGCAGTCGGTAAAGACTACCCTCTGTGTGAGGGATAGTGAGCATTACCGTGATAGCATCTGACTGCGGATCTACCTGCAATTCCCTTGCTATGCAGACAAATCTTGTGCGGTTGAGCTGACAGTCGGTTATGTTGTCGGCGATTATGGTCAGACCGAGACGCTTTGCACATTCAGGTGAGCAGATAGCTGCGATGTTGTCACCGTCAGCACTTGCTGCGACCTTTTCGGCAGCGGTAGCCGTATTGCCGTAGTCCTTGTTTTTCAGGTGATTGAGGGTGAGAAAGTCGCTGCACTGTGCGAGAGCCTGCGGGTGGGAGTAGACGCAGGCAACATCGCTGACCGGTATATCGTTCTTTGCAGCGAGGCAGTGGTTTATCTCGAGGCAGACCTCGCGCACGGTGAATATATCGTATTTTGCCATAAGGTCGTAGGTACTGTCAACAGAGCCTGCGGTCGAGTTATGTACCGGCAGAACGCCGTAATCGAGCTCGCCGGACTGTACTGCACGGAAAACGTCCTCGAAGGTGCGGTAGAATTTCACTGGTCTGCTGCCGAAGATGAGTCTTGCAGCGGCTTCGGAGTTTGCGCCCTCAGTACCCTGACAGCCGATATTCTTTGCACCGTCGAAGTCGGGGACCGTGTAATTCTCGTTGAAAACTCTGTTTATGGCGCGGTTCTGGAGTATCTTGCTGATATCCATGATCGTGGTAAAGAGGGCAGCTGTGCCGGCTTCGAGGGACTTGTCCCCGGTGAGAGCCTTTATGCGGTCAACGACCTGCTGTTCTCTGCCGCTCTGAAATACGGGCATATCGTGTATTTTCTTGTATTCCGCAACTCCCTTGCAGAGCTCCATTCTCTGCATGAAAAGGGAGAGTATCTTCTCGTCTGTCTCATCTATTCTGCCGCGAAGCTGCTGTAAATCGTCCATATATGACCTCCGGTAATAATTTCACAACATACATTATAACAGGTTTTTTTGTGAAAATCAATAAAATTAGAATAAATATATTGCAAAGATGCTCTGATGTGTGGTATAATAATAAAGTATATAGTGAGAAGTTGTATTTATACGAAGGTACGGTGCGGAAAGTGAAGAATATCAGGATACTTGGTGTGGATCCGGGCTACGCGATAGTGGGCTTCGGAGTCCTTGATTACGACGGTGTGAGGTTCACCCCGATAGAATACGGAGCAGTGCTCACAGAAGCCGGAACGCCCTTCCCGGAAAGGCTCAGGGCGATCTATGAGGACATCGAGTTCATCTTTGACAAGTTCAAGCCCGATTGTATGGCTATCGAACGGCTTTACTTCACCTCCAACCAGAAGACCGCTATCGACGTTGCACAGGCAAGGGGAGTTACAGTGCTCTCTGCCGCGAGGAGGAACATACCAGTCGCGGAATATACCCCTCTTCAGGTAAAGGTCTCGGTAACAGGCTACGGCAAGGCTGAAAAGAAACAGGTCATGGAAATGACGCGGCAGATACTCAACCTTGCACAGATACCCAAGCCCGATGACGCTGCTGACGCTCTCGCTATCGCAATATGCCATGGACATTCAGTCCGCTGGTCATAAAACCTTGAAACAGAGGAAAAACTTATGATATACAGTTTGAGAGGCAGGCTCACAGTAAAGGAACTGGGCTTTGCCGTAATAGAATGTGCAGGCGTCGGATACGGCTGCAAGATTTCGTACAATACAGCCGCTGCTCTCGGCGAGACCGGCAGCGAGGCTGTTGTATATACTCACCTGTACGTCAGGGAGGACGCCGTCGAGCTGTTCGGCTTTGCTACTCTTCAGGAGCTGAGCTGCTTCAGGTTGCTCATATCGGTCTCGGGAGTAGGTCCTAAGGCTGCGCTCTCGATACTTTCTGACGTAACGCCGGAACGCTTTGCGTTTCTTGTGGCTTCCGGCGACAGCAAATCTTTCACAAAGACAAAGGGTATCGGTGCAAAGACGGCTCAGCGCATAGTGCTTGAGCTAAAGGACAAGGTCTCGTCAGAGGCGATAAGCGGAAGCATCGCTGCCGACGCGGACGATTTCGGTTCCCTGCCGCAGGGAACTGCCGGCTCTGCTGTAACAGAGGCTCTCGAGGCACTTATGGTCCTCGGATACTCTCAGGGCGAAGCTGCTCCTATTCTCGGCAAGCTCGATCCGTCTCTGAGCACTCAGGAATTGATAAAAGAAACTTTAAGGATAATGACAGCTAAGAACTCGCGTTAAGAGAATCCATACAGAAGGGAAGAATCTATTATGAATCTTGACGAATTATTGAAAGCCGCGATCAAGGACCCGTCAAAGAGATCGGTGTTCCTCCAGACGCTTATAAAGAGTGACGTATATGTTATCTGTAAAAACCCTGTAAAACAGGAGCGTGACAGAGCTGAGGGCGGTATCCAGCTCGAGCTCATTACCACTCAGAACCCCGACGGCGATGTTTTTATCCCGTTCTTCACAAGCTACCGCGCACTCCAGCAGTTCGCAAAGAGATATGTTGACTGCTACAAGATCAACTGCCTGCGTCTCTTCGACCTCATACAGTCAGTTTCCGCGGTACTCAACCCGAATTCCTACGGTAAGGAATTCTCCTCACAGGAGATAAAGAGCATACTCCTCGTTGCAAGGAACCTCAAGATAAAGGCTATCTCCTACAACGAGGCCGATACGATCTCCTACCGCCCGGTGGAGCACTCCGTCAGCCATATCACAAAGGCTGCAACGAAGTTTCTCTCCAAGCAGCCCAATGTTGACCGCGCCTTCATAATGGAAATGATAAAGGGCTGCGAAAGACCGCAGATACTTATGGTGCTCGATATGATGGGAAGCACGAGAAAGCTCTTCGTGCCCCTCTCCAAGTACCTCTCAAAGACGGTCAAGGCAAACGAACACCTCTGCTTCATCAGCTATGAGCAGGATATGGGCAAGAAGGCTGCCGAAACGGTAGATCCCTTCTATGTCCGCAAGAAGCGCTACTTTGAAAAATGATCTTTGATACCGGATCCAGAACACACTACATTCCCTTCTGAAACTATAATATATGCGGCAGTATATCAGCTATAATTCGTCATTCAAACGTCAGGATCCCGGATCAAAATTAAGGTGAAACAATGATACAGACTGAAGATATGGAGTTTGCTCCGAGAGTCATATCTCCGGAGAATATCCAGGAGGACGGCGATATCGAGGTAACGCTCCGCCCTCAGACTCTCCACGACTATGTCGGTCAGGAGAAGGTCAAGGAGAAGATCGCCATATACATCGAAGCGGCTAAACGCCGCGGCGAACCCCTTGACCACGTTCTGCTGTACGGTCCTCCCGGACTCGGCAAGACTACGCTTTCAGGCATCATCGCCCACGAACTGGGCGTAAATCTGCGCGTTACGACAGGTCCCGCTATCGAAAAGCCCGGCGACCTCGTTTCGCTGCTGACGAGCCTTTCGGACAACGACGTCCTCTTCATAGACGAGATACACCGCCTTTCAAGAGCGGTAGAGGAGATACTCTACCCGGCTCTCGAGGACAGAGTTATTGACATAATCATAGGTAAAGGTCCTTCGGCGCGTTCGATACGAATGGACCTCAAGCCCTTTACGCTCATCGGAGCTACTACCCGTGCGGGACAGCTCTCTGCGCCTCTGCGCGACCGCTTCGGCGTTATCGAGCGTCTGGAGCTCTATTCAAAGGAGGACCTCACGGATATCGTCCGCAGGAGCGCGATGATACTGGGTATCCCCTGCGAGACTGACGGTGCTGCGGAGATAGCAGGACGCGCAAGAGGTACACCGCGTATCGCTAATCGCCTGCTGAAGAGAGTCCGCGATTTTGCCGATGTTATGGGCAACGGTCAGATAACGAGGGAGATAGCTTCTATTGCCCTCAGCCGTCTCGAGATAGACAACCTCGGGCTCGACAGCCTCGACAGGCGTATGCTCGAAATGATAATCAAGGGCTACGGCGGCGGTCCTGTGGGACTCGAAACGCTTGCTTCGGCTATCGGCGAGGAGTCCGTTACACTTGAGGACATCTGCGAGCCGTTTCTTATGCAGCTCGGTTTCCTCGGAAGAACTCCGCGCGGAAGATGTGCCACAAGGCTTGCCTACGAGCATCTCGGCTTCAAGGCGCCTGAGCAGACGAACGACGGACAGCTCTCGCTCTGATATGCTGAAAGAACATAACTACCGGTATAACTGCAAATGCTGCGGACTGCCGGTGAATGGTGAAATGATAAACGGACAGGGGCTCGGAGCAGTTTCACAGCTGCGTTACGGGCTCTGCCGTATGAGCTTCAACGGCTGTGAGGTCATCTCGGTCTACAACGCTCTTGCGTGGCTCGGGAAGAACGCTCCTCTGCCGGAGATAGCCCTGTATATGGAGCGCTTCCGTATGCTTATGGGCATATTCGGCTGCTATGCCGGCAGGATCGACAGGGCACTGAGATATTTCGGCGCAGACTGTGTCCGCACCGGCGTTTACCGCGGAGAAAAGGCGTTCATCGTCAGCTACTGGACAGGCAGACCTTTCCTTTCCTCGATACATACGGTGTTCTGTGTGCGCGAGGAGGGCGGCATAAGAGTCTACAACCGCTACAATAACCGCAGCGAAGCCCAGCTCTGCGCGGACTTTGGGACCTTTGCCGGAAAGAGAAAGCCCATTGCGATCTACACTATAAATACAGATACAGATATATAAACAGGAGTATAACAAATGTCAAGACTATTCGGAACAGACAGTGCCAGGGGCAATACTGTCGCCGACCTGACCTGCGAGATAGCAATGCAGGCAGGAAGAGCCTCCGCTGCCGTACTTTCGGGCGGTGAGGGCAAAAGATCAAAGATACTTATCGGCAAGGACGGCAAGCTGTCCTCCGATATACTTGAAGCCGCAGTATGTGCCGGTATATGTTCAGCCGGCGCCGACGCAGAGGGACTCGGTCCCGTACCTGCACCGGCTGCTGCGTGGCTTACCAAGGTTCTCGACGCTGACGCCTGCATTATGATATCCTCAACTGGTGCGGACGGGAATTCGAGCGGTATACGCATATATTCCCCGGACGGCAGGCGTTTTCCTAAAGCTACCGAGGAGCAGATAGAGGAGCTCGTTTTCGGTGTGGGAGCAAATTCCGCTCTGGCGCGTCCGCGTTCAGAAATGGGAAGAATGCTCCGCAGCGACGATGCTTCCGACAGATACATAGAACATATCAAGGAACTGGTCTCCGCCGATCTTTCGGGACTCAGAGTAGCTCTCGACTGTTCGGGGAGCTGTGCTGATACTACCGCAGAAAGGCTGTTTACAGAGCTCGGAGCGGAGGTCTTCGTGCTTCCGGAGCCCGACGAGGACTTTGAACAGGACGTTTTCCAGCCGGCTACGACAAATCTCGAGCGGCTCATGGACTTCGTCCCGGCTAATTTCTGCGACTGCGGACTCGCCTTTGACAGCGAGGGTTTTTGCTGTATTGCTGTCGATGAGAACGGCAAGCTCGCCGACGGAGACAGCCTCCTTGCGATATTTGCCAAGGCTATGAAAGCCAGAGGCGAGCTGCGCGACGACACTATCGTCGTTAACTATATGAGCAGTCTCGGACTGTTCAACTTCGCCCGCGACAACGGCATAAGGGTACTCACCTCCGGTACCGGCGACAGGTACGTCCTTGACCGTATGCTCGAGGAGGAGTGCAGTCTCGGCGGCGAAAAGAGCGGACATATCATCTTCCTGAACGACTCCTCGGTCGGGGACGGTCAGCTATGCGGTGCGAGACTTCTTGCAATAATGAAGAAAACCGGCAGAAAGCTCAGCGAGCTTGCCGGAGAACTGAACCGCCTTCCGCAGGTGGTCATAAATGTGAGGATCTCACCTCTGAAAAAGGAGATATGGAAAAATAACGCGGTCATTACCGGTATCATCAGGGATAACGAGGAGAAGCTCGGTTCGGCAGGACGCATAGTCGTCCGTGAAGCCGGCGGCACTGAGCCCTTTATCCGAGTCCTCGTCGAGGGACCGGATTTCGCTGAAATAAACGAAATGGCTATGGAAACGGCACAGACGATAAAGTCTGAGTGTCATGTTTCTAAGAATTGACCGTTATTAAGGAGAATTTGTCTTGAGAACAGCTGAAAACTGGAAAGATTATGTGATACTCGATACTTCCGACGGCGAAAAGCTCGAAAAATGGGGAGATGTCAGCCTCGTCAGACCTGATCCGCAGATCATCTGGAAAACCGACAGGCTCGATCCCCTATGGAAAAACGCCGACGGTCATTACCACCGTTCCGATAAGGGCGGCGGTCAGTGGGAATTCCGCAGAAAGCTCTCGGAGTCGTGGATCATCAGCTACGGCGACCTGAGATTTAATATACGCCCGACCGGCTTCAAGCACACGGGACTTTTCCCGGAACAGGCTGTGAACTGGGACTTTATGGCTGACAAGATAAGAAATGCCGGCCGTGAGATAAACGTCCTCAACCTCTTCGCCTACACTGGCGGAGCTACGCTTGCATGTGCGAATGCCGGTGCTTCGGTGTGCCATGTTGACGCTTCAAAGGGCATGGTGCAGTGGGCGAGGGAGAATGCTGCTGCTTCCGGACTTTCGGACAAGCCTGTCCGCTGGATAGTGGACGACTGCGAGAAGTTCATCGCGCGTGAGATACGCCGCGGCAGGAAGTACGACGCGGTCATTATGGATCCGCCAAGCTACGGCAGAGGTCCGGGCGGCGAGATATGGAAGCTCGAGAACTGCGTTTATGACCTTGTGAAGCTGTGCGCCGGAGTCCTCTCCGACGATCCGCTGCTCTTCCTGATAAACAGCTATACTACTGGACTTTCACCATCTGTTATGGGCTATATCCTCGGAAGCGTACTCACAGGTAAATTCGGCGGAAATGTCACCTTTGACGAGATAGGTCTGCCGGTAAAGTCCACCGGAATGACACTGCCCTGCGGCTCTACCGCCATCTGGGAGGGTTAACCCCGCGGGTGACCACGTTGATCGTTTCGGTGTGTTTGACCGGAGCGCTCGTAGGGGACGGCGTCCCGTGTAACATAAATACAATTTCTATGGGAGATAAAATGAAAAAAACACTGGCAATGCTTGCGGCAGCGGTTCTGGCATTTTCTGTCACCGCCTGCGGCAAGGACGATAAGAGTTCTTCTCAGCCGGAAGCAGAGACTACAACGGCGAGCGACGGCTTTGAGCTCGATATGCCGCACTTTGATAATCGTGCCGGCATCAATATGACTGCCGAGCCTATGCCTGATACCGGAGAGATACCGGCGGACTGGCATGAGATCACCAACGGCAAGCTGACCTTTAAGGTGCCGGCGGACGTTGAGATGAAAGAGGGCGGCGCTGCTATCAGGAGCGCTAAAAATGCTGACAATACGGTAGGCGTTATGTTCTTTGGCGATAACGACTGGTCTGCTGAGATTGAGACCTCCACTTTGTATGACAGCGAAGTCGAAGGTGAGGCTGATGATCTCGGTTACCCGAAGGACGGCGACCTTACCGATGAAAAAACGGCGAAATATATGCAGGATATGGGCTTTGACTGGGACGGCTCACAGCTTTCGACCTACAAGACTCTGCTTTCGATGACGGAAGCGGACGAGTCTGACGACAATTCTGAGGCTTTCAACTATCTTGCAACGCTCAAGGCGTGTACATTCGGTATGTCATTCCCGAGGGTGCGCTACCTCGAAGCAAGCGGTGTTCCGGTCTATTTTGAGACCTATGCAGGTATAAAGTTTGATCCTGCGAAGGAAGCCGAGAACGACGAGTACCGTTCGTTATGGGTGAGCGCTTTTGTTGAGCCCGATCTTGAATATACAGCTATGATAAGGGCAAATTCGCAGGAAGAAGCGTTGCAGATAGCATCAACAATTAAGGTAAACAAGGTTTAAAAATGAGTGAGATAATCAGGATAGAGAACCTGCATTTCCGCTACGGCGACAGTAAGGAGGAGGTGCTCAAGGGCATCGACCTCACCGTGCAGCAGGGCGAATTCGTGGCGGTTCTCGGACACAACGGCTCGGGGAAATCCACACTTGCCAAGCACATAAATGCCATACTTCTCCCGACTGAGGGAAAGGTCACTGTTGACGGCATCGACACCGCCGACGAGAGCCGGCTCTACGAGCTGAGGCAGACTGCCGGAATGGTGTTCCAGAACCCCGACAACCAGATAGTATCGTCGGTCGTTGAGGAGGACGTCGCCTTTGCACTGGAAAACCTCGGTGTTCCGTATGAGGAGATGAGGGAGCGCGTCGATGAGGCTCTGAAAACGGTCGGTATGTACGACCTGAGACTTCATTCGCCGAGCCAGCTTTCGGGCGGACAGAAGCAGAGAGTCGCTATTGCAGGAGTGATCGCGATGCAGCCGAAGTGCCTGATACTTGACGAGTCAACGGCAATGCTCGATCCGCAGGGACGAAAAGAGGTCCTTGCGACGGTAAGGCGTATGAACCGCGAACATGGTATGACGGTACTGCTCATCACTCATTATATGGAGGAAGCTGCCGGCTGCGACAGAGTGGTCGTTATGGACGGCGGCAGCATAATTATGGACGGAATGCCTGAGAAGGTGTTCTCGCAGGTCGGACGGCTCAAAGCTGTCGGACTTGACGTTCCGCAGGTCACAGAGCTTGCATTTGAGCTGAAAAGTGCCGGTTATGACATCTCTCCGGAGATAATCACCGGCGAGGAGTGTGCAGACGCTCTGGCACGGCTGCTGAGCAGCTGAGGTCTGCACAACAATACACAAACCAAGGGAGATACCACAATTGGCAATACTTGAAACTCAGGAACTTACTTATACTTACAGCGTCGGGACTCCCTTTGAGAAGACTGCTGTGGATCACGTTTCGCTGACAATAAACGAAGGCGAGATGATAGGAGTTATGGGACATACAGGATCCGGAAAGTCCACTCTGATACAGCATTTCAACGGTCTGCTCGCGCCCTCGTCCGGAAAGGTGATCCTCGACGGCAAGGACATCTGGGCGGACAAAAAGAACATCAGGGACGTAAGGTTCAGGGTAGGACTGGTCTTTCAGTATCCGGAATATCAGATCTTTGAGGAGACGGTCTATAAGGACATCGCGTTCGGTCCGAAAAACATGGGGTTGAGCGAGGCCGAGATAAAGAGGAGAGTCCTTGAGACTGCGAATGACATAGGTCTGCCGGAGGAGCTGCTTGAGCGTTCGCCGTTTGAGCTTTCAGGCGGTCAGAAGCGCCGCGTCGCTATCGCAGGAGTTATGGCTATGGAGCCGCGTGTGCTCGTTCTTGACGAGCCGGCTGCCGGACTTGATCCTGCCGGACGCGAACTGATTTTCAGCCATATCCGTGCCTATCACCGCCGTACAGGCAATACCACTCTCATAGTTTCGCACAGTATGGAGGACGTCGCTTCGTTTGCCGACCGCATACTCGTTATGAATGAGGGAAAGGTATTCTGCTTCGATGAGACGGAAAAGGTCTTTGCGAGAGCGGAGGAGATAACACAGATAGGACTTGATGTTCCGCAGATAACAAAGGTTTTCATGGAGCTGAAACGCCGCGGCTTTGACTTCGGCAGGGAGGTATTTACCGTGGAAAGCGCGAGGGAGCTTCTCCTTAGCCGACTGAGCGAAAGGAAGGGACTGTGAGTTGCTGAGGGATATCACTATCGGACAGTATTTTCCGGGAAACAGCATTGTTCACAGACTCGATCCGCGCTTTAAGCTGGTGATAACGCTGCTCTTCATAATAATGCTGTTCAGCGGCGGAAACGCCGTTTGTCTGGGCATCGGCGCGGTCTATACCGTGACTGCACTGCTCCTCTCGGGGATACCGCTGAAGATGTACTGGAAGAGCGTAAAGCCGCTCATGCCGTTTCTGATAATAACAGCCTGCCTGAACCTGCTTTTCGTGAGGTCCGGCGAGGTGCTGTGGCAGTGGAAAGCCCTGAAGATAACAGATTCCGGACTGAATATAAGTCTGTTTATGATAATACGCATAGTTCTGCTCATTATGGGCAGTTCTGTGCTTACATATACTACGTCGCCGATAACGCTCACGGACGCGATAGAGAGACTTCTGTCGCCGCTGAAAAAGCTGAGATTTCCGGTGCATGAACTGGCGATGATGATGTCGATAGCACTGAGGTTCATACCAACTCTCATCGAGGAGACCGACAAGATAATCTCCGCACAGAAGGCGAGAGGTGCCGAAATAGACTCCGGCAGCTTTACGCAGAGAGCAAAGAACCTTGCTTCGATACTTGTTCCGCTCTTCATATCGTCGTTCAGACGTGCAGACGAGCTCGCAACGGCTATGGAGTGCCGCTGTTACCACGGCGGAGAGGGACGCACAAGGCTTAGGCAGATGAAGTCCGCACCGCGCGACTATATCGCGTTGGCTGTCACGATAATTTTTCTTGCAGCGGTCATAGCTGCCGGCAGGATATTCTGAGACCTGTATATATTATAAGAACTAAAAAGAGAGATGTGAAAATGAGTAACAGAAAAAAAAATAAAAACAGTGTTAAAAAGAGTGTAATAGGCGGCAAGACCGCTGTTGAGAAGGTCTTTTCGGGGAGCGGCTCCGAACCTGATGAAAAAGCATATAAAACAGGCGTGAGGACTGCCAAGGCTGTCAACAAGAACGTCCAGAAGATGAAACTCCAGAGAAAGCTCGAAAAATTCAGGAGAACGAGGTTCTACCGCGTGATGTATACGCACGGACTGCTTTACTTCCTTATCTCGTTCATAGTATCAGCTTCGATAATGACATTTGCAATGGCGAACTTCGGTATACACCCGTTCGGCAAAAAGCAGATGCTCGTCGTGGACTGCTGGCACCAGTATTACCCATTTTTCAGGGTAGTCAGGGAAAAGCTCCTTACAGGCGGCTCGTTCATGTATTCGTGGCAGAACGGTCTCGGCTCGAACTTCCTGTCGCTGATATCCTACTACGCGATGAGCCCCCTGAACTGGATATCCATATTCTTCAATGAAAACAGTATCCGCAACGCCTTCACCTTTATACTCATACTGAAAATAGGCTTTGCAGGAGGCTTCTTCCAGCGCTTCCTCAGATACACCTTCCAGAGAAATGACTTCTCGACCTGCATATTCTCAGTGATGTATGCCCTGAGCGCTTTCACTCTCGGCTACTACTGGAACGCTATGTGGTTCGACACGATAGCGCTCTTCCCTTTGGTAATGCTCGGAATAGTGAAGATATGCCGCGAGAAAAAGTGGAAGACCTACACCTTTGCACTTGCACTTTCACTCATCTCAAACTACTACATCGGCTATTTCACCTGTCTCTTCTCGATACTGATGTTCTTTGCGTCAGGTATCATCGAATTCAAGAGCATCAAGGGCTGGCTTTACAGTCTCTACCTCATGGTGCGCTCTGCACTTCTCGGCGTGTGCCTGAGCCTTTTCATAACGCTCCCGGCATACTACGGTCTGAAGACCACTTACAGCAATGATGACCGCTCTATGCTGAAGAAGATACTCGACATCTTCAAGGAGGACAAGAAGTATTACCACAGCTGGAAATCGCTTGTTGCAAACACCATCTCCTATAACGAGCCTACCAAGGTCGAGGGACTTCCAAACTTCGCCTGCGGTATGCTGTGTATACTGCTGATAGGAGTGTTCCTCTTCTCGAGGGGCATAAAGATACGCGAAAAGGTCCTCGCATCGGGAATGCTGTTCTTCATTGGTCTGAGCTGCAATATGCGTCAGCTCAACTATGTATGGCACGGCTGCCATTTCACTAACCAGATACCCTACCGTTTCGCATTCATATTCAGCTTCATACTTGCGGCTATGGCTTACCGCGCATACGACGTCATGCTCTCAAGGGGAGTCAAGATATACCAGCTCGTTCTGATGCTTGCCGGACCGTTCTTCGTGTTCTATGTGACCTACCTCGTAAAGGGCAGCGATTTCGGCTTCAAGGGCGCAGTAAAGAGCTCTATCATAATCACAGGCGCTTATTGGGCA
Source organism: uncultured Ruminococcus sp. (assembly GCA_900318825.1). Classification (GTDB taxonomy): domain Bacteria; phylum Bacillota; class Clostridia; order Oscillospirales; family Ruminococcaceae; genus Ruminococcus. The sequence goes on along the minus strand of ONMB01000006.1, from coordinate 52,761 downwards.
ATATTCCTTGCGATAAGGGTATTCCCGTTCAGGAACAAGCAGCTCCGCAACACGCTTATGAGCCTTGCGCTGGCAGTAGCGGTATTCAGTGAATTCGTCAGCAATGCAAAGATAGGCGTCAAGACAGTCGGCGGAAGCGATTACGAAAGCTATCCCTCACACTACGACGAGATCGAGTCGCTCCTCTCCACGATAAAGGAAACTGACGATGATGATTTCTACCGTGTCGAGATGGACGACAACTATACCCTCAACGACAGCGCACTCTACGGCTACTACGGAGTATCACAGTTCTCATCTGCGGCAAATGTCTCCGTAACAAGGCTCTGCAAGAGACTCGGACTCTATGCTTCCGAAGCCGGAAACCGTTACTATTACAGGACGAATACTCCTATCGTAAGCACACTATTTGACATAAGATACCTCCTCGACCGCTCATCGACGATAAATACCGAGGAATACGCAATGGAATTCATGGCAAACGCAGGCAGCAGCTATCTCTATTCGAGCAAGTATCCTATCTCACTCGGATATATGATGAACAAGAAGATACTCAACGTTCCGAACACAGGCAACACCTGCCCGCTCGAGTATCAGAGCAAGATCATGAGCGCAGCTTCCGGCATAGACAAGGAGTGTCTTGAGCCTCAGATGGTATCAGTTGTCGATTATAAGAATATGGAAGTCACCAAGAACGGCTTCGGCAACTATACATACAGACTGGCAGATGAAAGATCTTCTGTCGGTGAGACTATCTACACCTTCGACCACCATGAGGGCAAGCACCTCTATGGTTATGCCGACTCGACCGGAAACTGCTGCGATCACCTTGAGATAAACTGCAACAATGTCATTGTTGACAGCGGCGATCTCATCAAGCAGTACGCGCTCGTATTCCCCATGGGAAGCGGCGAAGAGGGTACGAATTCTACCGTTTCTATCCAGCCTGACAGCGATCATTCGTCAGGAAACTACAAGATGATGGTATATGCACTCGATCAGGCAACATTTGAGGAGCAGTTCAATGCGCTTGCGGACGAAAAGCTCGAGATAACCTCGTTCAGCGACCGCAAGATCGAGGGCAGGATCACTGCCAAGGAGGACGGAGTCCTCTATCTCGCACTTCCCTATGAAAAGGGCTGGAGTGTCTACGTTGACGACGAAAAGGTCGATACATTCAGAGTACTTGACGCTATGCTGGGCGCAGAGGTCTCAGCAGGCGAACACACTATCAGACTCGAGTATTACCCCGAGGGCTTTATACCGGGCGTTATAGTCAGCTTTGCAGCTCTTACAGTCAGCGGCGGCATAATGTGGTTCGAGAGAAAGCGCAGAAAGAAGAAGCTCTCAGCTCCTCTCAGCGGAGGCAAGGCAGAAGCAGGCGATCAGCCTGACGAGCCCGCAGAGGTCTCCATAGAAGAGGGACAGATAACCGTCGGCGAGATATACAATCAGGAGGTCGAGGAGGCTGAAAAGCCCAAGCCTTCCGATGAGGAGAGCAAGAAGGCTCCTGAGACAGCACCGGCTGAGGAAAATGCTCCTGCTTTAACTGAGGAGGAGACTTCTCCTGCTGAGGAAAAGTCCGGAACTGACGCTGCGGAAGAAACTTCACCGGAGGGAAACGATGAGAAATCTCAAAGTGATGATAGCGTACAGGGGGACTAAGTACCACGGCTTTCAGCGGCAGACCAATGCACTGACAGTGCAGGAGGTCGTCGAGCGCCATGTCTCAAAGGTGCTTAACCAGCCGGTGACTATCTGCGGCTGTTCAAGGACGGACACCGGAGTTCATGCAAATAATTATTGTTTCAATGTCAAAACTGACAGCCGGATAAACTGCCGCGGCTTTGTCCGCGGTGTGAACGGCGAGCTCCCGGACGATATATCAGTGCTGAGCTGCGAGGACGTTCCGGAGGATTTTCACGCGCGGTTTGACTGCGTAGGCAAGGAATACGTCTACAAGATGCACTGCAGCGAGTCGAAAAATCCCTTCGCGACCGACCTTATGTACCACTACCGCAGACCTTTTCACCTCGATATAGTGAAGGAAGCGGCAAAGTATTTTGTTGGCGAATACGATTTCTCGTCGTTCTCAACTGACAACACAGGTGCTAAGTCGTCTGTGCGTCACGTTTATTCGTTCAGGATAGAAAATAGTGGAGATTCGGTTTTTATGCTTGTAAAAGGCAACGGATTTCTGTATAATATGATTAGGATAATGGTCGGCACTCTTATCGACGTGAACGAGGGAATTATTTCCCCCGGTGATATCCCGGCGATACTTGCTGCAAAGGACAGGCTCCGCGCCGGCAGGACTGCTATGGCGCACGGACTCTACCTCAACAGGGTATTCTACTCGGAAGAGGAGATGTTCGCAGAGCCCTGATGACCAAAACGTGTGCCTTTTGCAGCAGTACCTTTGCGTACTGCTGAGCAGGGAGTTATTTCCGCACAGGCAGACGCTACAAACAGAACAAAGGAGATGGAGATATTGGCGGTAATAGACGCCGAAGACATAGTTGAGCTCAAAAACCGGAAACAAAGACGGAAAAGGCTGATAAAGCTGCTGGTGATGATACTGGTTGCAGTGATAACGGTGGGTATGTACTTCACGCGCGACACATGGTACCCGAAGCTGCGCGGAATAGGCAAACAGTACAAGACCATCGTCAATACCGGACAGCTCGCGACGGGAAATTTCCCGATAGAGCTTTCAGCCGGCACGGAATACCAGATGAGGTATACCGTCAAAAGAGTAATGGTACTGAGCGATACTTATCTTTATATTTACGATACAGACGGAACGCTGCTGAAAAAGCGGCAGCACCCTTATCTCAACTCGGTCCTGAGAGTGGCTAACGGAAAAGCGCTGGTCTATGAGAGCGGCGGAAACAAATTTTCCGTAGAGGACGAGGACGAGGTATTTTACAGCAGGGAATTCGATGAGAATATCCTGTTTGCACGACTCAGCTCTGACGGCTTTACGGCAGTCGTCACGACACAGCCGAATTACAGCTGTAAGATAACAGTATATAACCGCAAGGGGAGCGTTATATACGAGAGAATGTGTATGGACCCTGTAAGCGACCTCAGCTTTATCGACAAGAGCTCGGGCTGTATGGTGACGTATATCAAGGCTGAAAACGGCGACCATGTAACGACTGTTCAGAAGATAGACTTCAGCAAAGATGAGGAGGACTGGACATCTCCGGGAATAAATACTCTCGGACTTGAGGTATTCGGCTCTTCAGAGGGGGCATTTGTCTATGGTCTCGATTCCTGCGGATATGTAAACAGGAGCGGACAGATAAGTTCATATTACAAATATGACGGCGAGCTTGCGGCTGCTGCGAGCATAAGCGGAAAGTCGGCGGTAGCTGTCAACAATGAAGATTCAAGGAAATATACGGCTGTGCTCTTCTCGGGCAATGACTCAGAACCGCTCATGATACCGCTGAACACTGCGGCGGTGGACGTTTCGGTGTTCAAGGGGCTGGCTTATATCCTGTGTCAGGACGGTGTGTATACTTACGATTTTGACGGAAAGCTGCGTTCGACTGCGAGCGTCAACGACTCCTACACGAGCTTCGTGAGAAGCGACGACCACATCTTCCTCAAGGGATATAACCGCATAGACCGTATAGACTATGATACATAAAGATAAACGAAAACAGAAAAAACTATATTTTAATGAAAAGGCTGGTGATCGTTAATGGGCACTCAATTCTGGTGGTTCTATGATATAATCGTTGCTGCTGTTGTCCTTGTATGTATGTTTTTTTCCGGCAGAAAAGGCGCTGTAAATGCTGTTACAACATTTGTAGCATATATACTTGCGGCGGGAATAGCTGTTTCCGTAAGCTCAGGTATTTCAAGCGCAATTGCCGGCAACACGATCAGGGACAGTAATGTCAGAAAACTCGAAAAAACTCTCGGCGGAACAAAGTTTTCCTCAGAGGTCAGCTCGTATATCGAGAGTCTCGATTACGGAGTAAAGGTCGATCATAAGAAGATCGAGCAGATCTACAACGGCAAGAAGAGCTTTGACTCCGAGATATTCAAATACGTCAACAACAAGAAGGGCAAGAAGGTCGAGGAAGATCCTCAGAAATTCTACGACAAGCTCCACGAGGGCTATGCCCAGATAATGAAGAAGATAGTTTCAGACAGCAGTATGAACAAGTACGCGTCTGAGTGTGCGGCAAAGGAAGTCCGTGAGCACCCGGACAAGTTCAACAATATAATACCGCTGCTTATCGACAAGGAGACCAAGACTCCTGCCGCAAAGAAAATAGCGGACGACTATACTCAGAAACCGTATAACGTTATAACAAGGCTTCTGACCTTTGTTGTTCTCTTTGCACTGCTTATGATCGTAGCGCTGTATTTGGCGCACACTATGCTCGGAAACGGCTACCATGCAATGACTCTTCCCGCACACGTCGGAGGAGCGCTGATAGGTATACCCAAGGGCTTGATACTGTGCTTTGTAGTGGCAGTCGCGGTGAGACTCTTCGCAGTCCTCGGCAGCGACGAGATGCTTTTCTTCAACTTTAAAGCAGTAGATCAGACATATATTTTCAAATATCTGTATAATTATGTTGCAGACAATATGTAACAGATAAGGAGCACTGCGCTCCGAAAAAGGCAAAATAAACATAACAGGAGGAAACAGCCTGATGATAATGTGCAGCAAATGCAAAAAGCGTCCCGCGGTGGTATTCATTACCTCTGTACAGGGCAATGAAAAGAAGAATGAGGGACTTTGTCTCGCCTGTGCGCGTAAGAACAATATCCCTCAGGTAGCAGAATATATGGACCGTCTCGGTATAACCGACGAGGAGATAGAGCAGCTCTCCGACCAGATGATGGGTATGCTCGACGGAGACTCGTTCGAGATGGGCGGAAGCGGACTTATGCCCGATTTCATATCCAATATGTTCGGCAATGCTCTTGAAAATGAACAGGCAGAGGAAAACGAAAGCAGCGAGCCCAAAGAACCTAAGGAACGCAGCGAGTCCAAAAAGCCCGAGAAGAAAGGTCTCTTTGGCAGAAACAAGGAGAAGAAGCAGAAGGAACTCAAATTCCTCGGAAGCTACTGCACTAATCTTTCTCAGAAGGCTGCGGACGGCGAGCTCGACCGTATCATCGGCAGAGACAAGGAGATCGCAAGAGTCGTTCAGATACTCTCGAGAAGAACAAAAAACAACCCCTGTCTCATAGGTGAGCCCGGCGTAGGTAAGACAGCTATCGCAGAGGGTATCGCTCAGCGTATCAGCGAGGGCGATGTGCCATTCAATCTTGCTGACAAGAAGCTCTATCTGCTCGACCTCACAGCACTCGTTGCCGGAACACAGTTCCGCGGACAGTTCGAGAGTCGTGTCAAGGGGCTCGTTGACGAGGTAAAGCGCGAGGGCAATATCATTCTCTTCATTGACGAGGTCCACAACCTTGTCGGCGCAGGAGACTCCGAGGGTTCGATGAACGCCGCCAATATCCTCAAGCCCGCTCTTTCAAGAGGCGAGGTTCAGGTGATAGGTGCGACTACCTTCGGCGAATACAGAAAATACATCGAAAAGGACTCCGCTCTCGAAAGGCGTTTTCAGCCGGTAACGGTCACTGAGCCGACTATCGAGGATACGGTTGACGTCCTTCTCGGCATCAAGAAATACTATGAGGACTACCACAAGGTCCACATCTCGGACTACCTCGTAAGAGCCTGTGCAGAGCTCTCCGAGAGATATATCACAGACAGATTTCTCCCCGACAAGGCGATAGACCTCCTCGACGAGGGCTGCGCAAGAGCCTGCATACGCTCGCCTGAAATAGCTGAATACTCAAAGCTCACCAAGGAGATAAAGGTCCTCGAGGACATGGAAAAGGACATCTCCGAGCAGCAGGAGCCAGATTATCAGGCACTCGCCGAAGTCAAGAGCAAGCTCATACATTCGCGTGAGGACGCCGAAAAGCTCAAGGAAAAGGCTGAGAACGTTCAGGTCACAGAGGAGGACATAACCAAGGTCGTCGAGCTCTGGACAGGTATCCCGGCAAGCAAGATAGCTGAGACCGAGTTCCTCAAGATAGCAAAGCTCGAGGGCGAGCTGAAGAAGCGCGTTCTCGGTCAGGACGAGGCAGTAGAAGTTCTTGCAAGGGCGATAAAGCGTACAAGAGTCCGCCTGAACAAGCGCCGCAGACCGGCTTCGTTCATCTTTGTCGGACCTACCGGCGTCGGCAAGACCGAGCTCGTAAAGGCTCTCGCTGATGAGATGTTCGATTCACCGGAGCCGCTTATCCGTCTCGATATGACGGAATATATGGAAAAGCACTCCGTAGCGCGAATGATAGGTTCGCCTCCCGGATATGTTGGCTACGACGAGGCAGGACAGCTCACAGAGAAGGTTCGCCGCCGTCCCTACTCGGTTATCCTCTTCGACGAGATCGAAAAGGCTCACCCGGACGTTATGAATATCCTCATGCAGATACTCGACGAAGGCAAGATAGATGACGCTCAGGGCAGAACTATCAACTTCGAGAATACCATTATCTGTATGACTTCAAATGCCGGTTCGACTGATAAGAGCGTCGGAGTCGGCTTTAACCGCACGATAGACGAGATATCCAAGGACAAGGCGATGAAGGGACTGCGCGAATTCCTGCGTCCCGAGTTCATCAGCCGTATCGACGAGATAGTCGTGTTCCGTCAGCTCACAAAGGAGAATTTCGCTGAGATAGCGGCACTCATGCTCGACGAGATGAAGGAGCCGCTCGCAGGCAAGGATATCACTCTCACATACACAAAGGAGGCTCTTGAGCTCATCGCTGAGAAGTCCTTCGGAAAGCCCTACGGTGCGCGTGATATACGCAGAGTCATTCGTCAGGACGTTGAGGATAAGATAGCTGAGATAATCATCGAAAGAGCTTCTGAGACCGCCGAGATAGCGGTATCCGTGAAGGAGGGGGAACTCTCCGTCGAGGGAACGAAGGGGAAGAGCAAGGAATGAAAAGAGCGTTAACAGCCGCCGCTGCACTGGTTCTTGCCGTAACAATGGCAGGTTGCAGTTCAAAGAGCAGCAGTGTCAAGGAAAAGGAAGCGCCGGATATGTTTATAAGCCGGCAGGAGTTTGAGAAGAGTTTTGCCGACGTTGAGGACACAGAAAAAGGTCCGCTGCTCAGCATTGAGAGCGTTACTGCAAAGCCCGGTGAGACTGCCGCGGTAAGTATATCCGTGGACACTCCCGACCATAACTGGGCTATGTGCGGTCTCCATATAACCTATTCGGAGGAGCTTGAGTGTGAGACTAATGGTGACAGCGAAATGGTGAAATATATCGTAGGAGAAGCCTGCGGCGAAAATCCGCACACATCTGCTATGAAGTGGCAGGGTGACCTTCCGGAGGACCTTGCATCCGCTCACATGAAGATGCTCTTTTTTGCAGCTCTCATGAGCGAGGAGGTCGGCACAAGCGGAAAGATAGCGACATTCTACTTTAAGGTTCCGGAGGACGCAAAGTCCGGCGAAACCTACGACCTCAGCTATTATTACCATAGTTCAGAAAGCACTAAGGATATGTTCACGACTCTCGACGGCGACGAAGCCTATGAGAAGTACGCATTTTCACACTTTACCGGCGGAACTATAACAGTTGAATGAAGAAAGGCAGCCATAAGGCTGCCTTTTTCTGGTATTATGAGACTTCACGTTCATTCAATGCCGGAGACCGTAACATCTATTTCTATATCAGTCCATTTTTCAAAGCCGGTGCCGTCGATCATTCTGGGCGAATACTCGCTGATGAAGTCAGCCGGCTGACCGTTCGTGTAGAGCGGACCGTCTGCGGAGAGGGCGTCCGAGGTGGGGGTATCCGTCCACTGGTTGAATACATTGGTCTTGAGATCAACGCCGTCGTCCGAAGCGGTGTAGCCCTTGGCTGTGAGCGGTATCTCCTGACCGTCCACGCGGACTGCCTTGACCGTGATAACTGCCTTTGGATTGAGCTTTTTGCCCTCCTTGTACATTACCGCGAGGAACTGGAGTCCTTCGGGGAGGACGGAGTTATTGTTCTCGTCGCCTGTCATATCGAAGCGGAAGCCCTTTGTGTTAGCGGTAACGCTGACGGTATAGTCTCCGTTGCCGGTAACGGGAGCATTCACGGCATTGTATGAGAGCATAGTGTGACGGGGATCGGTGCTGCTGCCGTTGTACTGTATATTCATATCGCCGTCGGATACGGAAATAAAGAGATCGCCGGGATTTGCGGCAACTGATCGCTCGAGGTCAGCCGGACGCGGAACGGTCTCTCCCTGTGTAGCGGGTTCGTTACCTGTCATGATTATCTCGGGCTTGAGCTCTGAGGTAACGGCTGGCGAAGCTGAGGGCTCATTGGGATCCTTTACGGTGTCGTGCTTGCAGGAAACGGTGCTTCCGAGCAGCAGGAAGGAAGCAAGTATTAATGAAGATGTTCTGATTTTTTTCATAATTCTCTCCTTATTAAGCTTCTTTGTGAAGCAGTTTTTTGAAAGTCGTGATACATTCCTTGTAGTTGTAGGCTATGACGCCTGCGAGAACAGCGAATGCAAAGAAGCCGTAGAGCGGCGGTTTAGCGATGATGAGCCAGCTCATTGCGAGGAGCATTGTAGTACTGATACAGGAGCGCACAGCGTTGAATCTGAAGGGAACGTAGTAGCGTGCGTCAACTATTCTTGCCCAGAAGCAGAGGTAGTAGCTGAGGAAAGTCGCAATGGAAGCGCCCTGTATACCCCATTCGGGAATGAGGAAGAAGTTGAGGACGATATTCGCCATACTTGCTGCAAAGCTGGTCCAGAAGGAATTCTTTGTGTGCTTGGTGGCGGTGTAGATACTGCTCAGGAACTGGTCAAGGCACATAAACAGTACCGCGATGACCAGCACGGGAGTGTATTTGTATACCTCGCCGTATTCGCCGAAACGTGCTGTACTGATGAATATCGGCGTAACTATCTGGACTCCGGCTATCAGGAAGGCTGACGAGATGAAGAGCAGAGCTTCATAAGCGCCGTAGACCTTTTCGTAGAAGCGGTTACGGTCGGCGGAGTCGTTTTCCATAATAGCGGACATATTCCATGCCTGGAAGAAAATGGTCGAGACCATGGAGATGAGGTTCGGGACCTTTGTTGCGTAGCCGTAGATACCGGCAGCGCTCTCTCCGAGAACGACCTTGTCGCTGTGCATATATCTGATGAAGAGACGGTCCGAGAAGCCGGTTATTACCCACATAACGACCGTAGGTATGAGCGGTACGGCGAATTTCATCATGCTTGTTGCGAGGCGCTTGTTGTACTTGTCCATTCTCAGGAACTGCGCGAGTCCTGCAACTATGAACAGAAAAACTGCTGAGCAGAAGTCCGAGAGAATTACCGAGAGCATAAAGCCCTTTACGCCCCAGTGGAGGTTAGCAATGAAGAGGAGGTTGAATATCAGGAGCGTGAGGGTAGCGAGTATGCCGTCGAGCGAGAACAGCTTGACCATTCCCCTTGCGCGGACGAACTGCGAGCAGAGTGACCGGAATGCCGATGTACAGACGTATATCAGCAATAGTATCGTGTAGCCGTCAATAAAGTCGAGGAATGATATGATCTTGAAGATCGGTGAGACTATCAGCATCAGGACGAGTCCGAGCGTATTGAGGACCGTCGCCGTTGTAAAGACCTGAGCCTTGTCGTATTTGTTGTCGAGACCGTAGCGGATAATAGCTTCGGTCATCGAGAATGTGAAAATAGGCAGGAGGAAGTTTGCAGTTATCTCGAGGAGCTCCTTGGTACTGGAGTCTGACGGGCTGATGTTGTTGGTGTAGAGCCTTGTCAGGAGCAGTACGAGTATCTTTGAGCCAAAGCTGCCTATTGCGAATATCATGGTGTTGAACGCGAGCTTTTTGTATTTGTTCATTAGTTCACTCTCCGTTGTCTGATCTTGTTCCAAATTACATTATAACATAAAACAATACAAATATCAAGGCGGAATTTCAAGATAAACCGTAAAATGAAAAGTATTATCAACACAAAAGAAAAAGGGCGCTTGTTAAAGGACTGCGCTAATATAGAAGTTTTATTTCAACTACTATAAACAAAACCTTTACAGCAGGCTATAACAAAGAAGGACAGATTCTTCTACAAGAGAAGCATCTGTCCTTTTTTCGTCATATCAGAACCCCACGACCCGATCTATCTCCGCCATAAGCTTCTCGGTGAGCCTGAGAGCTGCGATGTTCTTCTTGTAATGCTTGATGCCATCAGCGGAGAACTCAGCCTGTTTGTGGCTTTTTTGCTACTTCTGCAACTATCCCCGTTCCTAATAGAACACTAAAACCCGTATCAGTATCTACCGAAAAGCACTTGCTATTTCATTGCCGTCGGGAATTATCCTGACGGCGATTGTCATATTCTGCTCAATGCTTTAGCTGAGCCACCTTTGTTTGCAGAAACATCAGCGGACGCCAGAGCTTATCGCCAAGCTCCTTGATCTCCTCAATATCTTCCTTGTAAACTTTGTTCGTGACATTTGCTCGGTGGGCAATTTGGTTGATATTGTTGGCGATATTATTCGCAAGTACAGTGAGCCGTTTTAGCTCGTTCTCGTCGATATGGACGATGTAACCCTCGAAGATCATGGCTCTCACAAATGTACTGAGACTGCTCATACCGCTGTTAGCAAACTTCTTCTTGATAGCCGCCATTTCTTCGGGGCTGACACGGACTTTCAGATACAATGTACGTTTCTTTTCGTCTTTCATTCTCTTGTTCTCCTTTTTTATTTTTCTCAATTCGGGGTCGTAGGGGCAGCGCCCTCTGCCAAGCCTTGTGAAGTGTGTGAAGTCGCATTTTGCGCCCACACTTCACCGTGCTTGCTGGTAGAGTTTCGCCCCCTGTGGGGCGAATGGCATTTCCGAGCATTTCAGCTCGGTCTTTTTTCTCGATTCCGAGAATTGGAGCTGTGCGATTTTCTCTATTTCGTCGCTCCCCATTATCAATATAGCGCACTTTCCCGATCACGTCAATAATAAATTTCAGATTTTTTATGTTCGTTCAAAATCGCTTCGTCAAAATGCCCGGTTAGCGTAAACGGCGAAATAGCGTACTTTCAGTTTTTTGAATCGCAAAATTCCCCGGACTTTTGTTAACAAAGCATGAACAAAAGTTTGTGCGCAATGCGGATTGTATTTCAAATGTAGAGCGCGCTATAATTGGATCATGGCAGGTGAGCTATGGTCACTCGGCTCGGTCTGCTAATAACACAAAAGAAAGGTTGTGATTTTTCTATGGGCATCTATACAGAAAAGAGAGATCAGCTCATTGAGAAGATCAAAGGTTTGGAAAAGCGTATCGCAAGCGATACTGCGAAAAAGAAAACGCTGGAGGACAAGCTGAAAGAAGTTTCTCGTCTGGCGATGGCGGAGGAGTACAACTGCAAGCCCCGTGAGCTTGATGAGATCATCACCTCGGAGCATTCGCTGTTGCAGAAACTCCGGGCAAGCGGTCTGTCTGATGACGAGCTGCTGAAACTGGTCGGCGGCGGAAATGCTGAAAATGAGAAAACCGATACCGCCGATCTTCCCGCTGACTTCGGACAACAAATGAGCTTTACGGATAAAGCGAATCCATACGAGGATTAAAACTATACGATAATAAAAATAGCTATGCAATGGGACGGCACTTGCCGTTCCGCACAGCTATCATAAGACAACAATCATGAGGGTAAGAGAGATAAAGCGATGCCCTCACTCTAAATGCATAGAGACAGACAAGCAAAGGAGAAAGATCGCTATGAATACAAACACTACTTTCAGCGCAATGTCCGAGTATAAGATCGGGCATACCCTTTACACGGTGACCACCGTGTTCAACCCTGCTTCAAAGGAGAGCCTTTCAGAAATCATGAAACGGCTGATCATCCGGGAAAGCGAAAAACTCTTCGGTGAATCCGGACAAGAACCTGAGAAGCAGGCTGTGTAACTTTGGAATATCGGCGCATTGCCAATGACGGTATATTGCGCTATAATGATAACATAGCTTGCTGTATCTGTCGGAAAGAGAGGTAAAATATGACAGACAAGATCACAGCATTATATTGTCGCCTGAGCCAGGACGATATGTTACAGGGTGAGAGCAACAGCATCACCAACCAGAAGGCTATCCTCAAGAAGTACGCAGAGGATAATGGTTTCAGAAACCCCGTGTTTTATGTGGACGATGGTGTGAGTGGAACTACGTTTGAGCGTGACGGCTTCAAGTCTATGATGGCAGATGTAGAAGCCGGGAAGGTTGGAACTGTTATCACTAAGGATTTGAGCCGCCTCGGTCGTGATTATTTGAAAACCGGCGAATACATCGAGATCATATTTCCCGATTATGATGTCCGCTATATCGCTATCAATGATGGCGTGGATACCTTAAAGTCTGAAAATGAGCTGATGGCTTTCAAAAATATTTTTAATGACTGGTACGCCCGTGATACGAGTAAGAAGATCAGAGCCGTTTTCAAGGCTAAGGGGCAGTCGGGTAAGCCTTTATCTCTCCCGATTTACGGTTATAAAAAGTCCGAAGCTGACAAAAATTTGTGGCTCGTTGACGATGAAGCTGCTGAGGTTGTCCGAAGGATATTCAAGCTCTGCATTGAGGGCTACGGTCCGGTGCAGATTGCCCGCATTCTCACGCAGGAAGGTATCCCGACTCCTACAGCCTACGCTCTGTCACAGGGTAGGGATAACGGTCACAAGAACGCTAAGCTGCACCGCTGGAGCGGAAAAACTATCAGCCACATTCTTAATCGACCCGAATACATCGGGCATACAGTCAATTTCAGAACACACAAGAAGTCCTACAAAAACAAGAAAACCGTGAGAAATCCGCAGGAAGAATGGCTCATCTTTGAGAATACTCATGAGCCTATCGTAACTCAGCAGGAGTTTGATTTGGTGCAGGAGCTTCGCAAGAACAAGCGCCGTCCCACCAAACATGAGGAAGTCAATCCATTTTCGGGTATGGTCTACTGTGCCGATTGCGGAAAGAAGATGTATCTGTGCCGTGCAACAAGTCTGACCACCGATCAGGAGCATTTGAAGTGTTCCACATATTCCTCAGACAAGGACGCTTGTTCCGCGCACTTCATCAGAACTGTTGTACTGAATGAGATCGTGTTGAACGAGCTGAACAAACTGCTTGTCAGGGTTAAGGAACATGAGGACGAGTTTGTGCAGGCGGCTATGGACAATTCCGTTCAGAAGCAGTCCTCTGAGCTTACAAAAGCAAAGAAAGCCCTGAAACAGGCTGAAAAGCGTATCATTGAGCTTGATAGGCTGTTTACAAGGCTTTATGAGAACAATGTATCAGGGAAAATTTCCGATGAGCGATTTGCTGTCATGTCAGAAGGATATGAGGACGAGCAGAAGAAACTAAAGGCAAGCGTTACAGAGCTTACTGCCTATATCGAAACCGCCGAACAGAAGTCCGCCGATGTGACTGCATTCATCAGCGTGGTGCAGAAGTATGAGCGTATCACGGAGCTTACTCCTGAGATCATGCATGAGCTTATCGAGAAGATCATTGTTCACGCTCCTGATAAGAGCAGCGGTCACCGCACACAGCAAATTGAAATTCACTACCGCTTCAATGTTGCCGTAACGACTGCCGTTGCTGACAGTATGAAGTACGACAAAAAGAGAAAGGTTGCGTAACCAAGGCAGTTACGCAACCTCATCTTAAAATCTTAAATACTTCTTTATCGGCGCTCCTCTAAACGCCCATGCTTTTTATTATTTTGTGACCTGTCCTTTGCGGTATCTGCCGAAGAATACACCGTCATCGACATATTTGTCAGCCTGCGACACCCACATCGGGAATTGTCCTGTTGCAACAGCGGTCTGACCGTTGAGCATACCCGTATGGAAGGAGATATGCCTGAACTGTCTTAGTACCAGTTCAAGACGTGTATGCTCGCAGTTCTCGGGGCACTCATAGAGCATATCGTCCGTGAGATTGTCGATATAATCGAGCGTTTTCTTCTCAACAGCGTCGAGGTACTCAAGGAGCTGCTCATCTGTGAGCACGACATCGCAGGGCTTGTCCGGATTGTCGAGTCCCTCCTTGTGGAAGGGCGGCTCGTCGTAGACGCAGGGATTAATGAACCACTTGTCCGCTGAATGGATAGCGTGGTAAGCCCAGCGCCAGCAGGGTGAACCGCAGCAGAGCGCGTTTCTGTCATATGTTCGCAGAGAGGTCCTGATATTCATAAAGTTGGGAACTACCATATCCTTGATTATCAAACAAAGCTTGTTCATAAATGTACCTCCGTTATTTTTTGTGTTGGGGCAGCTTTCAGCCGCCTGTCAGTTTGATCTGCATTTTGGGGGCGAGCGGAACTCGAGTCTCGGCTGTTGCCTCGGTCGGTGTCTGCTTCGCAGAGGTGTCCGCCGGACACCCGCACCCCCTACAAATATCATAATGCAGAACGCCGGGAGCGGCCTTTCCTACGGTCTGTTCGAGGACAACACAGTGCCTGATTTCAAATTAAGAAAGGACGGAGCTGAGTCCGTCCTTTGAAATCGTCCTGCTGACGGTGATTTATCTTACTTTCTTGGCAACGTCGTCGAGTATCTTGCTGAGAAGATCGCCCTGTGACATTGAACCGAGGTCACCTTCACGGCGTGAGGATACGGAAACTGTGTTCTCCTCAACTTCCTTGTCACCGACTGTTATCCACATAGGCAGCTTTTCGAGACGTGCGTCACGGACCTTCTTGCCGACCTTTTCTGCACGGTCGTCGATAGTTGCGCGGATATTTGCAGCTTCGAGCTTTGCAAGGAGCTCATTGCAGTAGTCGAGGTGACGGTCAGCAACGGGAACGATACGAACCTGTTCCGGTGCGAGCCAGAGAGGCATAGCGCCTGCGTACTTCTCGATGAGGTAAGCGAGAGTTCTCTCATAGCAGCCGAGAGAAGTTCTGTGGATAATGTAAGGACGCTTCTTGGTACCGTCAACGTCAACGTACTCCATACCGAAACGCTCTGCGAGGAGCATATCTATCTGGATAGTTACGAGAGTATCTTCCTTGCCGTAAACGTTCTTATACTGGATATCGAGCTTCGGGCCATAGAAAGCAGCTTCGTCGATGCCGATAGTATATTCAACTCCGAGGTCATCGAGAATCTTGCCCATAACTTCCTGAGCGTAATCCCACTGTTCCTTAGTACCCTCATACTTGTTCTTCGGGTTTGCAGGATCCCACTGTGAGAAACGGAATGTGCAGTCTTCGAGAAGTCCTACAGTTCCGAGCATTTCCTTTGCAAGTGCAAGACAGTCTGCAAATTCTTCTTCGAGCTGTTCAGGACGGAGTATAAGATGTCCCTCGGAAATAGTGAACTGACGAACACGGATAAGACCGTGCATCTCGCCGGAGTCCTCCTTGCGGAAGAGGGTGGAAGTCTCACCGAGGCGCATAGGAAGATCACGGTAGGAACGCTGTCTGTTGAGGAATACCTGATACTGGAAGGGACAGGTCATCGGGCGGAGTGCAAAGCATTCCTTTTCCTCGTCGTATGGGTCGCCCATGATGAACATACCGTCAAGGTAGTGATCCCAGTGACCGGAGATCTTGAAAAACTCTCTCTTTGCGAAATAAGGTGTTTTTGTTAGGAGATAGCCGTGCTTCTGCTCAACGTCCTCAACCCAGCGCTGGAGTGTCTGGATAACTCTTGCACCCTTTGGAAGTATTACAGGAAGTCCCTGACCGATAACGTCAACAGTTGTGAAGTATTCGAGCTCACGGCCGAGCTTGTTGTGGTCGCGGAGCTTGGCTTCCTCACGCTGCTTGAGGTCAGCCTCGAGGTCAGCAGCCTTCGGATAAGCGGTAGCGTATACACGGCTGAGCATCTTGTTCTTCTCGCTGCCGCGCCAGTAAGCACCTGTACATGAGAGGAGCTTGAATGCCTTTACGGGAGCTGTTGTCATAAGGTGAGGACCTGCACAGAGGTCAACAAATTCGCCCTGCTTGTAGAATGAGATAGGTTCGCCCTTGCCTGCGTGTTCCTCGCAGAGTTCAACCTTGTAGGGCTCGTCCATTTCCTTGAGCTTAGCGATAGCCTCGTCAGGTGAGAGCTCAAACTGCTCGAGTGCGAGACCTTCCTTGACGATCTTCTTCATCTCAGCCTCGATTTTTTCGAGTTCCTCGGGAGTGAAGGGCTTTTCGAGGTCGAAGTCGTAGTAGAAGCCGTTATCAATAGCAGGTCCGATAGCGAGCTTTGCCTCGGGGTAGAGTCTCTTTACAGCCTGTGCAAGAATGTGTGAAGCAGTGTGCCAGAAAGTTTTTTTGCCGTCGAGAGTATCGAAGGTACATACCTCGAATTCACAGTCGCTGTCGATGACTGTGCGGAGGTCCTTGACCTCGCCGTTGATCTTTACGCAGCAGGCAGCCTTGTAAAGTCCCATACCTATGCCCTTGATTATTTCAGCGGCAGGCTGAGCTGCCTCGATCTCGCGGACGCTTCCGTCCTTCAGTGTTAATTTTATCATATTATCTCTCCTTATATATATTGTTTATTATTTGCTGAATAATTCATCGTTTCCCCATGTTGACGGGTTGGATATGATGTAATCGCAGAATGCCCGGTATTCATTTGCATTGCGGATTATACGGTCGTAAAATGACTTTTGCCAAACCGGAAAACCGGATTTACGGGATACGCAGCCTTTAAATTGATTCATTATCCTTGAAATCGTATGGGCGGCGTTTCGCCGCCCGCCGTTCACATCATTACTGATAATAATTATTAAATGGACGTGATTGGGCATTATAACATATTTCGATATAAATACAATATCAGGATACACTATTGGTATTTTATCCAATTCGTTTTTTACGAGCTGTCCATATTCTGATAATCGTATTTTATGCGGATTTTCCGGGCGGCGGAACGCCGCCCCTACGGTTTGGAGAGTGCTTTTCGGTGACAGCGGCTGATATTTGTCATTATTGTCCCAGAAGATACACATTTTATTCTTCGTACAAACCGTTATGAAATACGCACCGTTTTGCGAATAATCATAATTCTTGAGCCGTATATGCTTCCTTGTCGGAAGCTCCTTATCACGCATTGCCTGTTATCTCGAAATCCTCGCCGTAGAGCTCAATATGGAGTGCTGACGGCATATAGCCGTCAAAGCTGTCGGTTTCAATACAGACCACTATCTCGTCCTCGTCGATGTCAACGTAAACGTTTTCGAGCGAGAGGTTGCCTGCGAGAGTTTCAGCGTTTCCGCCATCGTAGTGACCTTCGTTTGCGATGAGCTCGGCGATGTGTTTCTTTGAACTGTCGAGCTTTGCGAGCTTGGCAGCGATAGCGGAGAGGTTCTCCATTATGACCGACTCCTCATCGACGTAGAAGCGGACGGTCTGTTCGTTGTCCCATATCTTGTATGGCAGCTCGAAAGCCTCTTCGGTCTTGTTGTATTTGATGTTGCTCAATGTCTCACCTCCCGTGCTGACAAATAAAAAAGCCCTTACGCCTGCAAAAACAGACATAAGGGACGATGATACACCGTGGTTCCACCCTGGTTTACGCGGAGAAAAACTCCGTGTCTCATTGGCTCGTTAACGGGAGCGTCCGGCGCTTATTGGGCGCACTCAGAGGCGGTGTGCTTGATATTCCTTACCGTACAGTCTTGCACCGGACGACTGCTCTCTGAAACGGCTTCGGAAAAGCCTTCCTCATCATAGATTTAAGATATTGTACATATAATACCACAGTTTTTCTGATTTGTCAAGAGAGGAAGCGCAAAAATTTATAATCGTATGCAAGAGTGAATTAATAATTCCGAATTAAACGACAGGCTCTTCTTCGGGTTCGACATTGAGGTATGAAGCTAAGGTCTGGTAGAGCTCCGGGAACTTGTTTTTCAGGCGCAGGGGCTTGATATTAGTATCCGTGAAGCAGTGCAGCGAGTGACCGAGTGCGTTTACTTTGCCGGTCTTACAGCTCACGATGCGGTAATCGAGTTCGAGGGTAGTGCCGTTGAACTTGGTCATTTTCATATACACTGCAAAGGGCTCTGCAAAAACGAGTGGGTTCTTATATTCGCAGTTTATTGAGAGAGTATGTATGAGGATACCGAGCTCCTCTATCATACTGAAGTGGATACCTGCCTGCTGGAGGTAGTCCACACGGGCTTCGTCGAAAATCCTGATGTAGTTTGAGTGGTGGACGATAGCCATTTTGTCGGTCTCGTAGTAAAAGACTTCTCTTTTGTAAGGTTTTAAAGGTGTCATATCTGCACTCCTTATGCTGCTTATTTTTTATTAATGCCTATGATGATAGTTTAGCATAAAAATGAACAAAAGTCAACAACTGGAGCAAGACATTTAACAAAAGGAGCTCGCGTTTTATTTGCAGGGGGGCATTAATAATTCCGAATTCCTGATTAATAAAAAAAGCCACAGCCCTCCGGGAATGGAAAGCTATGGCATAATTCGTATTGAAAATTACTTCTCTGAATTGATGAACATATCGTAGATGCGTCTGATAGCTTCGGGGAGATCGTTCTCGCTGACGCCGATGATAACATTGAGCTCGCTCGAACCCTGGTCGATGAGCTTTACATTGATGCGGGCGTGAGCCATTGCTGCGAAGATACGCGCAACAGTACCTCTTGTGTTCTTCATGCGTCTGCCGACTACTGCGAGCATTGCGATACCGTCCTCGATGTCGATGTGGTCGGGCTCAACAGCCTTGCGGAGTCCGGAGAGGACCTTATCGCGTACCGGATCGAGCTTATCAGTGCTGAGGGTAATACTCATAGTGTCGATACCGGAGGGCATATGCTCGAAGGAGAGTCCGTTCTCATAGAGGACCTGGAGTACCTTCATACCGAAGCCGGTCTCGTTGTTCATCATAGCCTTTTCGATGTTTATTGTGCTGAAGCCCTTCTTGCCGGCGATACCGGTGATAGTATGTGAAAGGCTTTCCTTGCTGAAGTCGTAATCGTTGGAAACGATCATAGTACCGGCGTCCTGAGGACGGTTGGTGTTTCTGATATTGATCGGGATACCTGCGGAACGTACAGGGAAGATAGCGTCCTCGTGGAGAACTGAAGCGCCCATGTATGCGAGCTCACGGAGCTCACGGTAGGTGATAGTGCCGATAACGTCGGGCTTTTCAACTATTCTCGGATCAGCTACGAGGAAGCCGGAAACGTCTGTCCAGTTCTCGTATATCTCAGCTCTTACAGCGTTAGCGATGATAGAGCCGGTAACGTCAGAGCCGCCGCGTGAGAATGTCTTGATGTAGCCCTCGGTAGTTCTTCCGTAGAAGCCGGGGATAACAGCGTTGTCGAGTCCCTTGAGCCTGTCGCGTACAGCCTTGATAGTATCTTCGAGGAGGAGAGTTCCCTTGGTATCGAAGATTATAACGTCAGCAGCGTCAACGAAGTTGAAGCCGAGGTAGTTTGCGAGCACCTTGCCGTTGAGGAATTCGCCGCGGCTTGCTGCGAAATCTCTTGAGGGACGAGCCTTGAGTTCCTTGACGATAGCGTCAAACTCGCTGTCGAGGGACATATCTATGCCGAGCTCGGAGATGATACCGTTGTAGCGGTCCTTGATGAGCTGGAAGTCGTCGGTGAAGTTGATACCGCTTCCTGCGAGCTCACAGCACTTGTAGAGCATATCAGTTACCTTGATATCGTCGGAGAAGCGCTTTCCGGGAGCGGAGGGAACTACAAATCTTCTCTTGTCGTCGCTCTTGATGATGTCAGCGACCTTTCTGAACTGAGCAGCGTCTGCGAGGGAGCTTCCGCCGAATTTAACAACTTTATTAGACATAAACGATCATTCCTTTATATATGCCGGTCGAGCCGACTTGTTATTTTTATGACAATTATAATTATATATGAAAAAGCCCGGAAAATCAATTGATAGAATAAGAGAAAAATCCTGTGCAGGTTTGTGTGTTTTTGGTGAATACGCTTGTACGCCACCCACGGACAGATCGCAGACGGCGTTCCTTACGGTCTGTTTTGGGACACCACAATACCTAATTTAAAAAGGGTGCTGACATTGCTGCCGCACCCTTTTGAAGTATCGAATTTTATCAGCCGATCTTGGGGAGGTTTGCAAGAGACTTTGCGATCTCCTCGTCTGTGGGGATATAGTCGCTCATCTTGCCGTCGTTGAAAGCGCCATAAGCGTACATATCGAAGTAGCCTGTACCTGTGAGACCGAAGAGGATAGTCTTTTCTTCGCCTGTCTCCTTGCACTTGAGTGCCTCGTCGATAGCAGCGCGGATAGCGTGGCTGCTCTCAGGAGCGGGGAGGATACCCTCAACTCTTGCGAAAGTCTCAGCAGCCTCGAAAACAGCAGTCTGCTCAACAGAAGTTGCTTCCATAAGTCCCTGATCGTAGAGTTCGGAGAGTATAGCGCTCATGCCGTGGTAGCGGAGACCGCCTGCGTGGTTCGGTGAGGGCATAAAGCCGCTGCCGAGAGTATACATCTTCTGGAGAGGACAGATCTTACCTGTGTCGCAGAAGTCGTAAGCGTAGGTGCCTCTTGTAAGGCTCGGGCATGAAGCTGGTTCAACGGCGATGAAACGGTAGTCTGCTTCACCGCGGAGCTTTTCGCCCATGAAGGGTGAGATGAGTCCGCCGAGGTTTGAACCGCCGCCTGCACAGCCGATGATGATATCGGGCTTAACGTTGTATTTATCCATAGCAGCCTTTGCTTCGAGACCGATAATGGACTGGTGGAGGAGTACCTGTGAGAGAACGCTTCCGAGAACGTAGCGGTAGCCTTCAGCGGAAGTAGCAGCTTCAACAGCCTCTGAGATAGCACAGCCGAGGCTTCCGTTTGTATCAGGGAATTCAGCGAGGATCTTTCTTCCTACCTCAGTAGTCATAGAGGGGGAAGGTGTAACGTTAGCGCCGTAGGTCCTCATAACTTCGCGGCGGAAAGGCTTCTGCTCGTAGGAAATCTTTACCATATATACCTTGCAGTCGAGGTTGAAGTAAGCGCAGGCCATAGAGAGAGCAGTACCCCACTGACCTGCACCGGTCTCAGTGGTAACGCCCTTGAGTCCCTGCTTCTTTGCGTAGTAAGCCTGAGCGATAGCGGAATTGAGCTTGTGGCTTCCGCTGGTGTTGTTGCCCTCGAACTTGTAGTAGATCTTAGCGGGAGTACCGAGTTTCTTTTCGAGGAAGTAAGCTCTTACGAGAGGTGAGGGACGGAACATCTTGTAGAAGTTCTGGATCTCATCGGGGATATCAATGTAGGGAGTAGTCTCATCGAGTTCCTGCTTAACGAGCTCGTCGCAGAAAACGTGGCCGAGTTCTTCCGCTGTACAGGGCTTGCCTGTTGCAGGATTGAGGAGTGGAGCGGGCTTCTTCTTCATATCAGCGCGTACATTATACCACTGCTTGGGAAGCTCGTTTTCTTCAAGATAGATCTTGTAAGGAATCTTTTCGTTTGACATAAACATTCTCCTTTTTGTCATTTTTTTACCGAAACAAAAAGCTCCTGTTCCGGCTTATAATGCCGGGACAGAAGCAAATATACATTCTGCGGTGCCACCCTGCTTGACGCTAAGCGTCCACTCTGCGCATAAAGCGACGGTTTTGTTAACGCAGAGCCTCTGCGTCTCGCCTACACAGCGCAAAGCGCCTTCAGCTTGCCCTCGGAAGTCCATTCACAGCTGAGCGTCATACCGGTTCGCACCATCCACCGGCTCTCTGAAAATCCTCACAGCAGCTACTTACTCTTCGTCCACGGTTTAGAAAACTAACCTCATTATAGCACATATATCCGTGTTTGTCAAGGGCTGCGGCACAAAAAAAGAGGCGGAGAAGACCGCCTCAAGAAGTTATTCAGTTATCTCTGTTCACAGATGAGCTTGATAGCAGTACGCTCCTCACCGTCGATAGTGATGTTAGCGAAAGCAGGGATACATATAAGGTCGATACCGATCGGAGCAAGGTATCCTCTGGCAACAGCGATAGCCTTGATCGCCTGGTTAGCAGCACCTGCACCAACTGCCTGTACTTCTACGGCTTTTTGTTCTCTGATCACTCCGGCGATTGCACCGGCAACTGAATTAGGTGATGAATGCGATGATACTTTTAATATCTCCATAATTAATGCCTCCTTAAACATGGAATAAGTGGTAAGAGTTTAGAGGGTACTTGCTACTATACATAAGTATTATACAACAATTTGCGTAAAAAATCAATACTCGCAAGTAAAATTTGTACATTATCTTACAATTATTCTTTCAATTTTGTGCGATTTGCCGCATTTTTCGTCAAATTCTACAACTACGCCGCACAAAAAGGAAGCTCCTTCGGCTTCTTTGAACTTTACCGGACAGCGGTAGCGGAACATCTCCAGAACAGGTCCCTTGTCGATGCCGAGGCAGGATAGTTCAGGACCGGTCATGCCGGCGTCGGTGATATAGGCTGTATTTCCCGGAAGTATGCACTCATCGGCGGTCTGGACGTGGGTGTGGGTGCCGAAAACTCCAGTGACTCTGCCGTCGAGGTGAAAGCCCATTGCCTTTTTCTCGGAGGTGGCTTCGGCGTGGAAGTCAACGAAGATGTTGGGGGTATCAATGGTCTTGAGCACCTCATCTATGCAGTTGAATGGGTTGTCGAGGGGTTCCATGCCGACTGTACCCATTAGATTGATGACGGCTATGGAAAAAGCTCCGGCGTCGAGCAAGCAGACGCCTTTACCTGGAACACCGCCCTCGGGGTAGTTCACGGGACGTATTATGCAGTCGTGCTCAAAGATATCGAGCGAGTCCCGGCGTCTGAAAGCGTGGTTGCCGGTAGTTATTATGTCAGCGCCGGCGTTGAATATCGAGTCGGACGAAATACGGTTGATGCCGTTTCCGACTGCGGAGTTTTCACCGTTTACTATGGTGATATCTATGGCGTAATGGCGTTTTATGAGGCTCAGCTTTGACTGGAGAAAGCGGCATCCAGCCTTGCCGACCACGTCGCCTATGAACAGCAGTTTTTTCATTATATCAACTCCGGTCGTTAGTTATTGTAATGTTTATTATATCATGCACAGCTCATGGGTGTCAATACGGACAGTTGCAATGTTTTCAGCAATATGCTATTATTGTATTATAATATAGCGATATGGAGGCTGCTTATGCTTAAAAAGATACTCAGCGGCAAGGTCTGTGCGGAATGCAGGCTGTGCTGTGTTTTTGACCGTTACGACGTCTGGGAGACTCCCGTTTTCACTGAGGAGATAATGCTCAGGATAAAAAAAGCGCGTCCTGAAACGGAATTCATTCCAAAGGACGGCGGGTACATATTCAAGGTCGGAGAGATAGGCGAGGACCAGCTTTTTTCGTGTCCTGCACTTACGCCGACCGGCTGTATGCTCGGTGATGACAAGCCCTTTGACTGCCGGATATGGCCTTACCGCATTATGGAAGTCGGCGGCAGACGTGCTGTGACTATCGCCTCTATCTGCGACGAGCTTTATAACCGACCGCTCTCGGAGCTTGTGGGCTTTCTGAAGGAGGGGCTCGCGGAGAAGATATTCCGCTATGCAGACGAGCACCCGGAGATAGTGAAGCCGTACTACGAGGGCTATCCTGTGCTTTTATTCGAGAGAATTCCCCTATGACAAAACAATAGCTATGCATAGCATAGCTTAAATAAAAAAATGGATAGGGAATACTGACTTTTTCAAGTCATAATATGATTTTATACTATGTTCCTTAAAATAGTCTTAAGGAATTGTACAGCTTTATTTGAACGCCGGTATTCCCGATCATAGGATCAACAGAAAAGACAGCCTTAAAGGCTGTCTTTTGCTTTAGTGGAATTCATTAGCTGAGTAGGTTTTTCCGTTCTTGTCGTGAACAGTGATCTTCAGTACATCTTCGATATCATTTCCGGAAGCCGCAGCGTCAACTAACGAGTTTCCGTCGAGGGTGTAATAAAGCAGGAATTCAAGAGTGAGCGAAAGGAAGAACAAGCCGCCGCATTCTTCTTCAAACTCCTCCTTGGTAGTTACATAGACATCAAACTGGGAGAAATCAGCATTGCGCTTTATATCAGTCACGGACTTGTAATTGGTATCATCGACTATATCGCGGAGAGTCTTGTCAAACTCATCGGTGACTTTTTCCATGAGCTTTTCGTATTCCTTTTTGGGCATCTTGATAGTAACAATTCCGGAAGCTGCGTTCTTGTTTATCTCGACGCCGTTCAGATTTTTTATCATGCCCTCGATAGAGGTATCATCGACCTCTCCTGTGCTGACATCGTCGGTTGAGAACAGCTGCTCGGGGAAATTGATAACGACTGTTTCGCCGCTGTTATCGACGCTTATCTTTTCAAAGCCGAATATGTCGCTGATCTCGTTTGATGAGAAATCTTCATCGGAAGATGTTGTGGTCTGAGCGCCTGATGAAGGCTTTTCGGGATCTGTTGTTTTTGCAGAGGAAGCGCTTGTAGCAGCTTCTGAGCTCTGGGAGTCGGTATCGTCCTCGTCCGGATCTGTTGCAGCAGCAGAGGTAGTATTTGCTGTGGATTTCTGAGAAGCAGAGGTGCTCTCCTTGGACTTTGTGGAAGCCTCTGTTGAGCCTTCTGTGGTATCGTCCTCATCTTCGGAAGAGGCTTCGGAGCTCTCAGCAGCAGAGGATGATGAAGCCTTCTCGGAATTGCTGCTGTCGCTGCTTCCGCAGGCGGCAAAGCTGACCATGCAGGTGAGTGCTGTGAGGATACATATCAATCTTTTCATATTTTTCTCCTTTTGATCGGTGTTTAAATAACTTTTCAGGCGGATCTGATGCCGAGTGACGTTCACGAGTGCAGTTTTGCGCGATAACGCAAACGTCTCACTGATCCCGACCGGCTAAATCGTTATATACATAAATTGATTTATAGCATGAGGACAGCTTCGAGAGCTATCTCTATCATGTCGCGGAATGAGGTCTGACGCTCCTCGGCTGTGGTAGCCTGACCTTTCAGCGGGCAGTCAGAAACTGTGAGTATCGTAAGGGAATTCTTTCCTGCACGGGCTGCGTTCATATAGAGTCCGGCAGCTTCCATTTCGATAGCGATGACGTTCATCTTCTGCCATTCGGCGAGACTGTCTGCGTCATCATAGAACATATCGCTGGAGAACACGTTGCCCACATGGTACGGAGCTCCCTTTCTTGCAGCAGCTTCTGTGGCAGCTTTGAGCAGCTTCCATGAAGCCGTGGGAGCGTACGTTCCCGGCAGCTTGTACTGGTCTGCGTATGCTGAGTTGGTACTCGCACTCATAGCAATGACTATGTCGCGGAGCTGAACGTTGTCCATGATACCGCCGGCGCTTCCCACGCGGATTATATTGTCAACATCGTACAGGTTGAAAAGCTCCCATGAGTATATGCCTATGGACGGCATACCCATTCCGCTGCCCTGTACTGACACGGGGACTCCCTTGTAGGTGCCGGTATATCCGAGCATACCGCGTACCTCGTTGTAGCATACCGGTGACTCAAGGTAATTCTCGGCGATGAACTTAGCTCTCAGCGGATCGCCCGGCATGAGGACGGTCTTTGCGATATCGCCTTTGTTTGCACTGTTGTGTGGAGTTGGCATAGTAATTCCTCCCTTTCGGATCATTTTTCAGCAGACTTTCTGCGTTTTTTAGCCTTGTACTTAGACTTCTGTCCGAAGCTGAGCGAGATGGTGAACAGCTTGTCTGACATGAAGAGTCTGAGTGCGAAGAATATGCAGATGATGAATACTATTATCTGATAGATGAGTCCTGCGAAGAACAGACCTGTCCTGCCGAACATAAGGTTTGGTATAGCTGTAAAGGTGTGTGTGAAGGGGATAGCGTAAACGATGTAGCGTATAACTGTCGGCAGAGCGTTGATGTCTGTCATCACGGAGATGATGTATGGTATCATAGCGAGCAGCATTATCGGCATTATCATGCTCTGGGTGTTCTTTGCGTCACTGACGAGGGCTCCGAGCACGAGCGATACCGAGAGACATATCATAATTGTAAAGAAGAGCTGGAGTCCCACAAGGAAGTAGTCCATACCGCCGAGCGACATTCCGAGCTGGCGCATAGCCTCGTCTACCGAGACCTGACCGCTTATGAGTTCTCCTGCGGTGCTCGATATCTTGCTGGTAGCGTCTCCCATGCAGACCTTGAAGCCCACCATATAAACTGCGGCATTTATCAGGGCTATGACAGCTGCGGCGAGCATTTTTGCCCCGATGACCGCTCCTCTTGACACAGGTGCAGAGAGGAGTGTCTCAAGCGTTTTGTCGGTCTTTTCGTTTGCGACTGCGCTCATGAGCATCTGCGAGGTGAGTATGATGAGTACGAAAACTATGATAGGCAGCATCATATTCTGAATGGCTATCCTGCTCATAATGCTGCTGGAAGCTATTTCTGCCGAGTTGTCTGCAACAACGGTGTTCTCCTTCAGCGTGAGAGGCTCTTTGACGAGCTCATACTGTTTTTCAGAGAGACCGCCTGTTTCAGCGAGCTTTGAGGAAATGTACTTCTGTATCAGTTCAACAGCGGTCGCGGAACCTGCATTGATATTGGAGATAGTAGCGGCAGAGGTCATTTTAGCTGCCGTTATCAGTTCGGGCTTCTTAGAACTATTGATGTTGTCGGTGAAGCCCTCGGGGATTATGACGATGTCGTCGATATCGTTTGAATTGAGGATATCAGCGTAATCGTCGCCGCTGTCCGTGAAGATGCGGACCTTGTTGCCGTCCTTTTCGATAGACTTTATCATATCATGTGTAAACTCGGTATCGTCGCGGTCGATGAGCCTTATCGTATAGTTGGAGGTCTTTTCGACAGCTTCGTCGATAGTCGTGTCCATAACGCTGCCGAGCGCCATGAATATTCCGAGCGTGACGACGAGTCCGAGAAGCATCTGTACTGTTATGAGCTCTGACAGCTCTTTTTTCAGCAGATTAATGAATTTCATTCTCGTTCACCACCCTTTCAAATACTTCTTCGAGATTGGCAGCGCTGTAACGCTCCTTCAGCTCGGCTGCCGAACCCATTACGAGCAGATGTCCGCCGGAAACTATTCCCACGCGGTCGGAGATGAACTCTATCTCGAGCATATTGTGCGAGGAGAGCAGAAATGACATCTTCTCCTCAGCTGCGAGCTGTTTTATCATTTTTCTTATCTCGATAGCGTTGAGAACGTCGAGACCGCTTGTCGGTTCATCGAGGATAGCGAGCTTAGGCTTGGTCATAACAGCTCGCGCAAGGAGCAGTTTCCTTATCATACCGCGGCTGTAACTGCCTATCTTGTCCTCAAGACGGTCGCCGAGACCGCAAATCTTCTTAGCCCTTTCGACGCAGGCGTTGAGCTGGTCGAGGTCGGTCGTGAACAGACCTGCCATAAATCTCAGGTAGCGGATACCGGTCATATTCTTATAGGCACCTGCCTCGTCGGGGAGGTAGGTGATATTTTCGCGGACCTTGGCTGGTTCCTTTATAATGCTGTGACCTGCGACGATCGCATCGCCGGCAGTTGGTGTGAGCAGAGTCGATATCATGCGGATAGTGGTGGTTTTTCCTGCGCCGTTGGGACCGAGAAGTGCAAATATCTCGCCCTCTCCGACAGAGAAGCTGATATTGTCAGCAGCAAGCACCTTGGAATACTGCTTAGATAGCCCCTTTACTTCAAGTACGTCAGCCATTGCTTGACCTCTTTTCGATATATTAGTGAGTTAAAAAACTTTACTCTATTATACAACAATCACCTGCTGTTGTCAATCTAAAAATTGCGATATCAGGTTTGCAACGGCGCGGATAACATCTGCCGGGACTGCGTTTTTTACCTTGACAATGGCGTGTGGATTTGCTATACTTATTATAAGTGTACTATTTTAAGAAAAGGTGCATTTTCTACACAAAAACGGAAGGAGGCGGACAGCTTGAAACTCGGGAGATCACTTCGCGGTGTCATTGCCGGAGCTATGTCCCTGCTTATAGCAGCAGGCAGTTCAGAAGGCGCATTACAGGCTTTTTCTGCCGGCAGGACCGATGGATATACAGTGTCCGCTGCGACTGTTGAGGCGATGAAGGAGGACTACTACTCGTTCGACAGCTCCGCTTCCGACGTGATGACTTACAGCGATTACTATGACACCTACTGTGAAAGTCCGCGGACAGGCTGCTCGTTCACCGTTAAGGGCAGGGACTATGTCCGGTCCGGGGGCGATATCACAACAGGCGACTATAATGCTTCCGGTGAGACTCACAAAGATGTGCTGAAGTGGGAAAGTCCGGACGGTGAGGTGAGTTACAGCTTCGACGTCCCAGAGACCGGCATATACTGTGCCGAAATGACTTACTGCGGCTTGAAGTCCGGGACTCAGCCGATAGAGCTCTCAATGAAGATAGACGGCAGGGTGCCGTTCAGTACGGCTTCGCGCATAACGCTCGGCAGAGTGTGGGAGAATTCGCAGGAGATACACAAGGACAGCCGCGGAAATCAGGTCCGTCCGACGCAGATCCAGAGGGAAATGTGGCAGACGCTGCCGTTCGGGGACACGGACGGGCTTTTCAGTGAGCCGCTCATATTTTTCCTTGAAAAAGGCAGACACGAGGTGACTTTCAGCTCCGAGAGAGCGCAGTTCGTGATAGACAGCTTCCGGTTCTATACGCCGGAGGAGCTGCCGACCTACGGGGAATATATCTCTTCCGTCAGCGCGGAGGTCTCAAGGGGAGAAACTCCGGCGCGGCTTTTCAGGATAGAGGGCGAGAATGCCGCCTTCAAGTCCGATCCTACGCTCTACCCGACATACGACAATATACACTATAATGTTTCGCCTTCCGATCCGCGCAAGGTCGTTTACAACACTATCGGCGGCGGAAACTGGCAGAAGGCTCAGCAGACTATAACATGGGATATCCCGAAGGAGGCTGTGGGCAGCTCCGGCTGGTACAGGATAGGCATAAAGTACCGCCAGAATCGTATGCGCGGACTGAGCTCCGACCGCCGTATCAGAGTTGACGGCAAGGTGCTCTGCGGCGAGTTTGACGGAGTATCGTTCCCTTACTGCAAGGACTGGAACTGTGAAGTTCCGCAGACCTCGGACGGCGAGGACATTTACGTCTACCTCGACCACACCAGTGACCACACTCTCTCAATGGAAGCCGTTCCGGGAGAGATAGGCGGATATATGCGCAGACTCGACAAGGCTATTGCTGAGATGAACTCGTATTACCGCAAGGTGCTGATGATAACCGGACCTGTTCCGGACAAATACACGGACTACTACGTCCACGAAAAGATACCGGAGCTCGTCGGCGAATTTGAAAGGCTCTCGGACGAATTCAGAGATATTCAGGACGGCATCGAGGATATTTCCGGAAGCTCCGGCTCAGAAGCGGCAGTCCTCGAAAGAATGACGGTCATACTCGACAAATGCACTGACAAGCCGCTGAAAATACCGTCCTACCTGCCGCAGATAAAGGACAACATCACCGCTGTTTCGGCGTGGATGAGGGAATACCGCGACCAGCCGCTCGAGGTGGACTATATCGAATTCGCCTCGGAGGGAGCTGACTTCACAAGCTGTAAGAAGAAGCTCGGAAAGTCCGTGAAATTCGGCGTGGACGCCTTCATCGGCTCCTTCTTCGAGGACTATACCACTCTCTCGGACGTCAGCGGCGATGAGTCCGTGAAGGTCTGGGTGGCACTCGGCCGCGATCAGGCGCAGATAGTCAAGGAACTGACAGAGGAACGCTTTATGCCGCAGTCGGGCATACCGGTATCGGTCGAGCTCGTTTCCGGCGGTATCATCGAGGCAACGCTTGCCGGAAAAGGTCCTGACGTTGCGCTGTTCCTCGGCGGGGAGTTCCCGGTGAACCTCGCGGCGCGTGACCTACTCACGGACGTCTCTCAGTTCAGTGACTTTGACGAGGTGAGAGGACGCTTTCAGAAGAACGCCCTGACGCAGTATCAGTACAACGGCGGAACTTACGGTCTGCCGGTGAGTCAGAGCTTCCCGATGCTTTTCTACCGGACGGATATACTGTCCGAGCTCGGTTTCAGCAGTCCGCCGGAGACATGGGACGACCTCCGGGATATGCTCCCGGCAGTCCAGCGGAACTATATGTCGTGCGGACTCGTCCTGCCGCCGACAAACATCTCTCCGGCAACAGAAGCCGGTCACACCTTTGCTATGCTGATGCTGCAAAGGGGAATGAACTACTACAACAGCGGTCAGACCGCTGCGGTGCTCGATACTACGGAAGCTGTTCAGGCGTTCTCGGAGTGGACGGACTTCTACAACAAATACAGCTTTGAGCAGACCTATGACGCTTTCAGCCGTTTCCGCACAGGCGAGTACCCTATGGTCGTTGCGAACTACACCTTTGCAAATCAGCTTGAGGCTGCGTCTCCGGAGATAAGCGGTCTGTGGGACTTCTGTCCTGTTCCCGGCACAAGGCGTGAGGACGGAACGGTCTCTCACGCGGCAAATTCCAACGGCACAGGCGCGGTGATATTCAACAGCATCGACAGCAAAGAGAACGGCTGGGAGTTCATCAAGTGGTTCACGAGCACGGAGACTCAGGCGGAGCTCGGTATGCGCATGGAGGGCTTGCTCGGTACCATGGGGCGTTTCGATACAGCAAATGTTGAAGCTCTCGGGCAGCTCTCGTGGCCGCAGGAGGAGCTCCGCAGACTCAGAGCCCAGCAGGACGAGCTTGCTGAAATACCCGTGCTGCCGTCCTCATACGCGGTCACGCGAAACATCATGAACGCCTTCCGTGAGACCGTCAACGAACAGAAAAAACCGCGCGATACCCTTATCTGGTACACGCGCGACATCAACGACGAGATAACCCGAAAACGTAAAAACCTCGGGCTTGACTGATATTACTGAAAGGAGGTGAGCCCTTTGAACAGGAAGTCGCGGGCTGCAAAGCTCTGGGCGGATATAAAGCGGAACAAAGGCTGTTACCTTATGCTTGCGCCGTTTATGATATTCTTCACCGTGTTCACGATAGTACCGGTAGTGATGTCCCTGCCGATAGGGTTCACCGACTTCGATATGGCAAAGCCGCCGAAATATGTGGGACTGTCGAACTATACTACGCTTTTCCTCTCGGACAAGGTGTTCATACGGTCGATAAGGGTGACGATAGTGTTCGCGTTCCTTACGGGACCGGTCAGCTACTTCCTCTGCTTTATGCTGGCGTGGCTGATAAACGAGCTCCACCCGAAGCTGAAGACCGTATTCACTCTGATATTCTACGCGCCTTCAATGGCGAACGTCTACACTGTATGGCAGCTCATTTTCAGCGGCGACATAAACGGCTATCTCAACTCCTTCCTGCTTGAGCTCGGACTGATAAATGCTCCGGTCCAGTGGCTCACGGACGGGCGGTACATTCTCGGCGTGACTATCGTGGTACAGCTGTGGATATCGCTCGGAGCAGGCTTCCTTGCGCTGAGAGCCGGTTTCCAGAACATCGACCGCACTCTCTACGAGGCTGGCGCGGTCGAGGGCATACGCACCCGCTGGCAGGAGCTCATCTACATCGTTATCCCGTCCATGGGACCGCAGCTCATGTTCGCGGCGGTCATGCAGATAGTCAGCTCGTTCACAGCCGGAACGGTCGCGCAGAACCTCGTCGGCTTCCCGAGTACGGACTACAAAGCCCATACGATAATGACTCACGCCTACGATTACGGCTGGGTACGCTTTGAAATGGGCTACGCCGCGGCGATATGCACGATACTGTTTGCCGCGATGTTCCTGTGCAACAAGCTGATAAGCAGGGCACTGAAAAAATATATGGATTAAGGAGGGCGGACAATGACTCAGGTCGATACCGCGAAACTGAAGGCTTCAAACAGACGCGTCGGCAGAAGACTCGGCGGAACAGCTGCTATCTTCATCGTCCTGAGCGTCCTCGGACTTTTTATGCTCCTGCCCATATACCTTACTGTTGTAATGTCGGTAAAGCCGGTCGAGGAGCTTTTTGTGTTCCCGCCGAAGATGTACGTCATAAGACCTACGCTTGACAATTTCCGGGATATGTTCGAGTCGGTGAGACAGAGCAGAGTACCGTTTTCGAGATATGTCTTCAACAGTGTGGCGGTGACAGTTTCGGTGACCGTTCTGCAATGCGTGTTCTCGTCAATGGCGGCGTTCGTACTGGCGAAGTGCCGTTTCCCGGGGAGCAGGCTCATAAACCACGTCATAGTCATAGCTCTCCTGTACCAGAGCAACGTCATCTACATAATGCAGTATATGGTGATGTCCAAGCTGCACCTCATCGACAATCCTCTCGCACTGATACTCCCCTCGATAGCATCGCCCATGGGACTTTTTCTCATGAGGCAGTCCATAAGTCAGATGCCGGACTCCGTGATCGAGTCCGCAAAGGTGGACGGCGCAGGACTTTTCCGCATATGCTGGCAGATAGTCATACCCAATCAGAAGCCTGCACTTATGACTCTCATCATATTCGCTTTCCAGGCGGCCTGGAACATTCAGGCAGGCTCGCTGGTATTTCAGGAGCAGTACAAGACTCTCCCGACCGTTGTTGCGCAGGCGGCTTCGTCCGGAATGGCGAGAGCCGGAGTAGCAATGGCAGCGGCAGTTTTCATGCTGATACCGCCGATGATAGTTTTCGTACTGGCACAGCGCTATGTCATCGAGACTATGGCGCATTCCGGTATCAAGGAATAGGGGGCACGGTATGAGAAAAACTCTGAAAATGCTGCTCTCCTTCGGAATGTCGCTGATACTGGCAGGAGCTTCGCTGACCTCTGCCGCTGCAAGTGCCGGGAACGGTGAGACCTATAACTATGATGTCTGGGGCGAGGCAATACCCTCACAGGCAGGCTATATTCCGGACAGAGCAGTCTCCGGCAGCGATATAGGCGCCGGCAGCTTTGATGCCCCGAGCGACATTTTCTTTGACGGCAGCGATAGCCTTTACATAGCCGATTCAAAGAACGACCGCATAGTCGTCACGGACAGCGGGCTCACCCATTCGCAGGGAGTGTACGACCGCTTCATCATGCCGGACGGCAGCCGTACAAAGCTGAAAACGCCAAAGGGAGTCTATGTTTCGGACTATACCGGCTATATCTACATCGCTGACAGTGAGAACGAGAGAGTCCTCGTTGCCACGAAGGACAGAATGGTCGTTCTTGAGATAAAGATGCCCGGTTCGGAGATGTACACCGCCCCGACCTTCAAGCCGCAGAGAGTTCTCGCGGACAAGGCTGGCAACATCTATGTCGTGCTCGGAAACATCACCACAGGTGCGGCAATGTTCAGCCCTAAGGGCGAATTTATGGGCTTTTACGGCTCGAACAGAGTCCAGCCGACTGCGGAGATAATCGGCAGCTTTATCCGCAGGCTCTTTATGACCGAGGAGAAGAAGTCCCGACGCACGAGAAACGTTCCTACCGGTATAACCGGCTTTGACATCGACGGAGACTTCATCTATACCTGCACGGCTTCCTCCACACAGAAGACCGATACCGTCAAAAAGCTCAACGCTGCCGGCAAGAACATCTTTGCCGCAAAGGAACTCTCCTTCGGCGACAACAGACCGATGTACGACGCCTCAAAGAGCATTCTCATGGCGCCGGCTATCACAGATATAGAAGTTTCGGCTGACGGCTGCATAAACTGCCTTGACTACACCACAGGACGTATTTTCCAGTATGATGACGAGTGCGGACTTCTGTTCATTGTCGGCGAAAAGTCAGACCAGCTCGGGGGCTTTACATCGGCGGCAGCTGTCGAGAGCTGCGGCAACTGCCTGTATGTTGCCGATTCGGTCAAGGACACGATAACCGTTTTCAGGGAGACTCCGTTCGGGGCGGCTGTACACAAGGCAAATTCGCTCTACAATGCCGGATATTACGAGGAGGCTCTCGAGCCTTGGTACGAGGTGCTCAGGCACGACGGCAACTACCGCCGCGCAAATCTCGGAGTCGCATCGGCTCTGCTCAGGAAGGGCGACTACAAGGGCTCTATGAAGTACGCAAAGCTCGCCGGTTCGCCCGAGATATACAACAAGGCTTTCGAGGGCTACCGGAGAGAATTCATAAGATCGCATTTTACCGCGATAGTTCTGACGCTGACCGGCGCTTCAGCAGCTGCCGTGCTCCTGCACCGCAGAAAAAAGCGCCGCATTTCACGAAAGGAGAAGTGAGCTATGCTTGATCTGTCACAGAGACAGTGGGTGAAACACGCCGTTGTCCACCCTGTTGAGGGATTTGAGGATATGCGCTGGAAGAAGTCCGGCTCGCTGAGGATAGCGGCGCTGATAATCGTTATGCTCTTTTTTGCACAGATAGCTCACAGCCGCCTTTACGGATTCCAGTTCGGTATGCCGGAGCAGAAAACGTTCAATGTTTTCCCGTATCTCGTCAGGAGCTTTGTCATATTCGGGGCGTGGGTGATAGGTAACTGGTCCGTGTGTACTCTGCTCGACGGCGAGGGTACAGCGCGGAACATCTGCATTTACAGCTCCTATGCGCTTGTGCCGTATATAGTCCAGCTCTATGTCAATGTCGGGCTCTCGCACATACTCATTCAGGACGAGGCAGTTTTTATGCAGGCGGTCAGCATCATAGGCACAGGTTGGTCTGTCATACTGATGTTTTCGGCGATAAGGTCGGTACACCAGTATTCCGCCGCAAAGACGTTCGCGGCGATAGCTCTGACGATAGCGGCAATGCTGATAATGCTGTTTCTGCTGGTGCTCTTCCTTTCGCTGATACAGCAGATGTGGATATTCCTTTCGACGATCTACACCGAGCTGTTTTACAGGACAAGGACGTGAGGTGAGCGTATGGGGAACAGGATAAAACGCTTCATGCTATGTCTTATCGCGGTCTCGATGCTGGTCGGCGGCGGAAATATCTACGCCGGCAGCGAGGATAACATCAAAGCTCCGGACACCGTTGAGGAGCACGCCGATGGCAGCAGTGCGTTGGTGGCAGTACCCGGAAATGAGATAACTCAGGACGGGGACGATGAACTGAAAAAGTATATGAAAAGCGCCGGAAGCTCCGACGGAATGGAGTTCTTCCTCCGCGGAAAGGACTATGAGGAAAAGGTCTGGGCGGCACACGGCTTCACAGGCGGCAAGCCTAAAAAGAAGTCAGAGCTGAGCGACGCGCAGAAGAAGGAGTACGACCTTGCTTCAAAGGAGATAAGCCGGCTGAAAAAGCTCGACGGTGCAGCCTACTACAAGGACGGCAGTGCGGCTGCGGAATTCAAAGAGCTTTCCGGAGAGAATGGCGCTGCCAGCTATATCAGCCGTGCCGGACACTATATCGTCACAGTTGACGAAAACGGCAGGCTTGTCAGGTTGAGCACGATAGTTTCGCCTGCTGACAGCAGGAACGTCTTTCTCACTGACGGCGGCAGGAAGCTCGAACTGAGGTCGCTGGACAACAAGCGTACAGAGGCGGTCTTGACCTGCAAGGGCGTCGAGGACGGCAAAAAGGTCTACACGAACGGAGACAGCTTCGCGTGGCTCTCGGAGAGCGGCAGCCATTACTATGGGAATTACCGTTACTGCGCCGAAAATGACAGCTTCCGTATGCTCGTGGACGACAGAACGTCCATAATGGGCATCGAAAACAAGGAGACCGGCTATATATGGTGGTCCTCGCCGATAGATGCGGCTGAGGGCAGCGATGCGGCAGACCTTCTCATAGACGAGCTGCGTTCGTCCGGGCTGTTCAACTACGGCAACCTCGACAACCGCAGCAACAATAACACTCTCCGCTCTGGACACAGCGACGACTGCACTGTTACGGTCAGCGATATTGAGGGCGGAGTGCGCGTGACATACGATTACAAAAAGGCTGGGTTCAGCTTTCCGGTGGACTACACCCTCGAAAAGGACTGCCTCAGGGCTTATCTCCGCGCTGAGGACATTGAGGAGAATAATCCGCGCCATACTGCGACTGAGGTCACTATCCTCGGCAGCTTCGGAGCGGCTCCTTCGGACGAGGACGGATATTTCGTCATTCCCGACGGCAGCGGTGCCCTCATACGCTTCAACAACGGCAAGGGCAGCAATGCTTCCGGATATTCTCAGCGTGTCTACGGCAGAGACGTGACGGCTGTTCCGGAGACGATAGGAACTGCAACAGAACAGGTCTACCTGCCGGTCTACGGCATAGTCAGGGAGAACAACGCCATGCTCGTAGTAGCGGCACAGGGCGATGCGAACGCGCTCCTCACCGCGAAAACTCCGCTCCAGTCGAATACAGGCTATAATACCTGCAATTTCAGATTTACTCTCAGGAACACCGATACCTACCGTATGGCTGGCAGCAACGAGGCTCTGACGGTCTTTGAGCGCGGAAAGATAGGCTCAGGGGACATCGAGCTCCGCTATTATCCCATATCCGGCAAGGACGTCGGCTATACCGATATCGCAGCGCGTTACCGCAGATACCTCACCGAGGAAAAGGGCGTCAGGGAACGTACTTCCCCAAACAGCGCACCGCTCTATGTCGATATGCTCGGCGGCGTTATGAAGAAGCGCTCGGTCATCGGCATACCTGTGAATATGAAAACAGCCGTGACGACTTTCAGCGAGGCTGAGGATATCCTCGGCGACCTCCGTGACAGCGGAGTTGACGATATGGTCATCTCATACGCCAACTGGACAGGCAACGGTATAAAGAACAAGGTCGATACCGGTGCGAAGCCTGCGTTTGTGCTCGGCGGCAAGAAGGATTTCCGCTCGCTCATGGACTTCGCCGACGAAAACGGCTTTGAGCTCTATCCTGTCAGCGACAACAGGGACTTCCGCTCCGGCAACGGTTACTATACATTTACCGGTTCGGCAGTGAGGGTATCCGGTTCGTATTCGCGGATACTCAGCTACGACAGGGCTTACGGCGTCCCGGACGGCTCCAAGGAGAACAAGTCACTGCTCTCGCCGAAGTATTACGGAAAGGTCTTCGGGAAGGTCTCGAAGAATTACGACAAGGCAGGGATAGACGGTCTCTGTGCTGCCGACCTCACCACATCGCTCTACGGCGACTACGGCAAAAAGCACATCACAAGGGCTGACGCTATGAACGAGCTCACCGACTGCTACCAGACGGTTAGCGACAGACTTGACAGCGGTCTGCTCGCCGAAAATGCCAACGCCTACGCGCTCCCTTATGTGAACCGTATCAAGGACGTTCCGCTGAATTCGAGCCGTTTCGACATATTCGACGAGGACATACCGTTCTACCAGCTCGTAATGCACGGTCTGATACCCTACGCGATCTCCGCTGTGAACGGCTCGCCCGATCCGGAGACTATGCTCCTTATGGCGGCTGCGACCGGAAGCAGCATCACCTACGATATGATGAAGGCTGAGCCCGGTGACATAACGGATACCGAGTTTGATATATACTACTACGCCGACTGTGCAAACTGGACGGAGACAGCTGCCGCTGAATATGAGCTGCTGAGACCTGTGCTCGCCGATGTCAGCACGAGCACTATAACAGGCTACGAACGCAGCGGCGATATTATAACAACGACCTATTCCAACGGAACTGTCGTCAAGGTCGATCTTGCGAAAAAGACTATCGACTTCAACGGCAGGGTGACGTACGTTGAAGAATTTGCAAAGGAAAGGGGAATAAGGTTCTGATGAGCCGGAAAAAAGCTCCCTCAGGAGGCGTGAAGCGCTCAAAGCTCTCATATGAGCGCCGGAAAGCGCTTTACGGCTACGGTTTTATAGCCCTGTGGCTGTTGGGAACGATATGGTTCTTCCTGATACCGCTGGGGAAATCGCTGATATACTCGTTCAATAGTATCGGTATAGAAAACGGCCATATGACGATGAAATGGACCGGTCTGGACAACTACACCGCTGCATTGAACAAGGATCAGTATTATGTTGACTACCTCGAAAAGACTCTGCTGGAGACTCTCTGGAAGACTCCGCTGATACTCATATTCTCCCTCTTCATAGCCGTGGTGCTAAATCAGAAGTTCCGCGGCAGGACTCTTGCGAGAGCGGTGTTCTTTCTGCCTGTCATCATAGCTACCGGACCTGTATTCCGCGTCATAAACGACGATATGGACGCTACCGGTACTACAAGCGGTCAGCCGCAGTTCTCGACGCTTATGAAAACTGACCTAGTGAGCGACCTGATGAACTTCCTCGGCTACGGCAGCGGCGGCAGGATAACCGGCTTTATCACAGCTGTTGCGGACAATGTTTTCGGCATCGTGTGGAGCTCCGGCATACAGATACTGCTGTTTCTTGCGGCGCTCCAGAACATTCCGCCCTCTGCGCGTGAGGCTGCCCAGATAGAGGGCGCGACTTCGTGGGAGTATTTCTGGAAGATAGTTTTCCCGTATGTGAGCCCGTTCGTGCTCGCGAACCTCATCTTCACGGTGATAGACTCCTTCACCGATCCTATGAACGAGGTCATGCAGAGGATACTCGTTTTCCAGACGGTCGATATAAACTACGGACTTGCTTCGGCAATGGCATGGCTGTATTTCGGCATAATACTTGCCGCGATAGCGATAGTTACAGCGATAGTGAACAGGTTCGTTTACTATGAAGTGGACTGAGGAGGTGCTGAGATGACTGACAATAAGACGAAGCTCAGTGAAAAGCAGCGCCGCAGACTGCGTATGCAGTCCCTCACGAAGGAGGAGCGGAGCTATATCCGCCGCCGCGAGCTCGGTGATAAGCTGTGGGTAGTTTTCAGGGCTGTGATACTCTGCGGACTCGGCTTTATCATCTTCTATCCGCTTATTTATATGATAAGCTGCACATTCCGCGAACGCGCCGATATGAGCGATCCGACCGTTGTGTGGATACCTAAGCGGACAACGCTCTCCGTCCTGAAAGAGACTATCGAGGCTATGGACTTCTGGAACACCTTGAAGAACACCGTTCTGCTGAATGTCGGCTGCTCGCTGGTGCAGGTGCTGTCCTGCGCAGTGACCGGCTACGGCTTTGCGAGGTTCAGCTTCAGGGGGAAGAAGCTGCTCTTCGGTATAGTCATACTGATGATACTCGTGCCGACGCAGATAATCTCCGTGCCGCTGTATTTCCAGTTCAGGTTCTTCCTCGGCACGGACGTGAACCTAATTGACACGATGTGGACGATGTACCTGCCGGCTATGACCGCGAACGGTATACGTTCGGGACTGATGATACTGATATTCCGGCAGTTTTTCCGCGGACTCCCGCGCGAGCTCGAGGACGCTGCATACATCGACGGCTGCGGACCGTTTATGACGTTCGTGCGTGTAATGATACCGAATGCGCTGTCGTCGTTCCTGACGGTATTTCTCTTCTCGGTGGTATGGTACTGGAACGACTACTACATAAGCTCGATGTATTTCAGCGAGACCAAGACTATCGCAACGATGCTGTGCAATCTTGAGAACGAGCTGAAACTCCGTCTGTTCGGTGACGCGACCGTGAAGATAAGCCGCCGTGAGCAGACTGCGTGGAGGCAGGCAGGCTGTCTCATCTCGATAGCGCCTCTGCTGATAATGTACACATTCCTCCAGAAGTATTTCACAGAGGGCATAGAGCGTTCGGGACTTGTAACGTAAAGAGTTTCACCCGGAAAGTGCCCCTACGGTCTGCTCTTATATTATTATAATAGTATAAAATTATCCTTCAAAAATTTTTTCCATATTTATGTCACAAATACCGTCTCAGGTGCGTTATATTATATGAGACGTCTCGAAGGAGGTAGAAAAAATGGAACAGAGTCAATCGCTGAAGCTGCAAAAGCTGTATGAACTCTACGAACAGCCTATGTACCGTATCGCATATGCCGTGCTGCACGACGCTGAGCTCGCCGAGGACGCAGTACATGACGCTTTTGTCAGACTTGTATCCAGACTCGGAAAGATCGACGAGCCGGACAGCCCCAGGACAAAGGGGTATATTGTAAAGGTGATAAAAAGCACTTCCATAAGCATCTACCGCCGCAACAAAAGAAAGTATCTGTTTGAACAACCTATCGACGATGATACCATGAAAGTGCCCGACACCATTACCAATGTAGAATCGGACGCTATGAGAAGGAGTTTGCTTAACGGTATGAACTCTACCGAGCGCAGGATAGTTTCGCTGAGATGCGAGTACGGGCTTTCGTGGAAAGAGGTCGCAGAAAAGACCGGTCTTAATGAAGGAGCGGTAAGGAAAAGGTTTGAACGCATAAAGCAGAAGCTAAGAAATTCGAGAGGAGAAATATATGATGAGACCTGACTGGGATAAAATAACGGAAGAAGCCTTCAATTCCGAAGAGGTACACGATTTCTCCGCGGATTATTGCCGCCGCCGTGCGGAACTGCAAGGAGGAATCAGTATGGAAAAGAGAAGAATAACTCAGAAAACGCGCCGTTTCAATACAAGGATAGCCGCAACAGCAGCAGCGCTGCTCATTATACCCACAGCAACAGTAGGAGCACTTCACTTCGCACCGTCAGGCGATAAGAACGACGGCAAAAAGCTCGGTGCAGCTGTTGAGGAGGCAACGGCTCTGACTGAGGGGGACGAGACTTCCGCTGCGACTGAGCCTGAAACTGAGACTGTTACTGTAACTGTAACAGGGACCTATGCAGTGGCTGAGGCTGAGACCTTAGATCCGGCTGGCGCTGAGGAAGAGTCTAAGCCTGAGAGTGAGACTGCGGCAGAGCCTGTGACAACCGTGACAGCTCCGGAACAGGAAACCGCAGATCACCCGATGGGCGAAGAGGTTCCGACTCAAGCTCTTGAAGCAATAGAGGTGCCGAGGGCGATCGTTGCCTTAGAGGACGATGATCCTTCGTATCTGAAGGGTAATTATCAGATGGTATTCCATAATAAGGTACCTGATAAATTTGTCGCAGTAGAGGGGGGCATATTATATTATGATCCGCCCGTCAATGACGTGGATGCGAGCATTGCTCCGAGCTGGTTCTATAATGTGAACGGTTCATATGATAAGATCTGCAAGCGTTTGGAAGCGGATATGGGCAAGCCGGAAAAACTGGTTCTGACAGGTGGATACGGCAGGAAAGAATGCGAGATATTCGGAGCTTCCGGCGAAGGAGAATCGATCATTGAAGGAAAAGTGGTTATTATCAAGTTCCCCGAGACTAATTTCGTAGGAGAACTCACTGTCCACGGTGACGTTCCGGCAGAAGCGCTCTCAGCTTTTATCAATGCAATTGACCTCAGAACAAAGGCTCAGCTAAATGAGCCGTCAGATGATTGCCTGCTTGTCGGAGGTCCTTCAACGAACGGACCGAAAGATCCTGAGGCTGCTTGCCTTGACAGCGATGTTTTTCATTGATCTGTTCAGCACACATATATAATAGCAGGGGAGCGGAAAGCTCCCTTGCTGCATTATTAGTTAAAACTAAATTATCGTTCACAAAAAATTTACAAAATAATTCACAAACTTTCGCCCTGTCCCTATTGCAATCTGACGGAAAATATGGTAAAATTATACCTGTTGAGCGCGCTGAAAGTGCGCTGACTGCAGAAGATATGCGTTGAAACGGAAGGTTGCTGCCGGTATGGCAGGTAATTTCCGTGGAGTATGTCCGATTTTAAACCGGGCGAATGGGATAGTGAACACAGTTTGTGGTTTCATAACGCGCAGCTTGCGTGTGCGCGTTTATGCTCTACTTGTGTCTCAATATGTCTGTTACAGCTCGGAAAACAACGGTTTTTCGGGCTTTTTTATCAGATAAGGCAAGAAACACACGGAAACGTGTGAAGTCCCAGCAAGCGTCCCCGTAAATTTTTCAAGGAGGCGAAAATAATGGCAGTCAACGAAAAGATCAGATTCAAGATCAAGGGTTACGATCACGCTACTGTTGATATCGCAGCAGCTAAGATCGTTGAAGCAGCTAAGAGAAGCGGTGCAAGAGTTTCAGGACCTATCCCGCTCCCCACAGACAAGGAGATCGTTACTATCCTCCGTGCTGTACACAAGTACAAGGATAGCCGCGAGCAGTTCGAGATGAGAACTCACAAGAGACTCGTAGACGTTATCCGTCCTACTGAGAAGACAACAGCTGCTCTTGACAAGCTCGAGATCCCCGCAGGCGTAGACGTTGTTATGGAGGTTAAGTAATTAACCGATATTACGCTTGAAACCACCGTTTTGGGAAACGGAATGGCGGTAGACCGCCGGTCATGTTGACAACCTTTGTCAACCAATAACCTATTAGGAGGAAATCGATATGCAGAAAGGTATTATCGGCAAGAAGATCGGTATGACTCAGATCTTCGACGAAACAGGAAAAGTTGTTCCTGTAACAGTAGTAGAAGCCGGTCCGTGCGTTGTTGTACAGAAGAAGACTGTTGAGAACGACGGATATGCAGCTCTTCAGCTCGGCTACGGCGATGTTAAGGTTCAGAGAATGAACAAGCCCATGAGAGGTCACTTTGAAAAGGTAGACGTTGCTCCTAAGTCAACTCTCAAGGAGTTCAGACTTGAGGACTGCGAGTCTCTCAACGTTGGCGACATCGTAAAGGCTGATACTTTTGCAGTAGGCGACGCTATCGACGTTGTCGGCACAAGCAAGGGTAAGGGCTTCGCAGGCGCTATCAAGCGTCACAACCAGCACAGACTCAAGGAAACTCACGGTACAGGCCCTGTTCACAGACAGGCTGGATCAATGGGTGCTTGCTCATCCCCTTCAAGAATCTATAAGGGCAAGGGCATGGCTGGTCACATGGGCGCAGAGCAGGTAACTGTTCAGAACCTCGAAATCGTTAAAATAGACGCAGAGAACAATCTCATCGCTATCAAGGGCGCTATCCCCGGACCTAAGGGCGGTATCGTTTATATCGTTGACAGCGTAAAGGCTTAAGGAAGGAGGAAGCGTAAATGTCTAAAGTTTCAGTATTTGATATGACAGGTAAGCAGGTTTCCGAGACAGAGCTCAATGACGCAGTTTTCGGAATTACTCCCAACGAGGCTGTTATGCACGCTATGGTAGTAAACTATCTCGCTAACCAGAGACAGGGTACACAGTCCACTCTTACAAGAACAGAAGTAAGCGGCGGCGGAAGAAAGCCCTGGAGACAGAAGGGTACAGGCCATGCAAGACAGGGTTCGACCCGTGCTCCTCAGTGGGTACACGGCGGAATCGCTCTCGGCCCGAAGCCCAGAGATTACAGATACGCACTTAACAAGAAGGTACGCAGACTCGCAATGAAGTCAGCACTTTCTACTAAGGTTATCGACAACAACCTCATCGTTCTTGACGCTCTCACACTCGACAGCTACAAGACAAAGACTGTTGTTGAAATGCTCAAGGCACTCGGCGTAGAGGGCAAGGCTCTCATCGTTACTGCTGAGGCAGACAATAAAGTTATCAAGAGCGCAGCTAACATCCCCGGTGTTAAGACTGCTGCTGTAAACACTCTTAATGTTTACGACATCCTCAACTATGACAAGTTCATCGTTGTTAAGAATG
Organism: uncultured Ruminococcus sp.; assembly: GCA_900318825.1. Taxonomy (GTDB): domain Bacteria; phylum Bacillota; class Clostridia; order Oscillospirales; family Ruminococcaceae; genus Ruminococcus. The sequence continues at coordinate 9,285 of ONMB01000006.1, read as the reverse complement.
CCGTAGGAAAGATCGAGGAGGTGTACGCATAATGAAAGCAGCTCAGGATATCATCCTCAAGCCCGTTATCACAGAAAAGTCTATGGACGAACTTCAGGCTGGAAAGTACACCTTTAAGGTTGCTACCGACGCTAACAAGACAGAGATCAAGAAGGCTGTTGAGCAGCTCTTCAACGTAAAGGTCGCTAAGGTAAACACTCTCAACTGCAACGGCAAGACAAAGAGAGTTGGCAGATACGTTGGTAAGACATCCGATTGGAAAAAGGCTATCATCAATCTTACAGAGGATTCAAACGCTATCGAGTTCTTCGAGGGCATGGTTTGATAACAGCCGCATCGGATAAGGTATGGGAGTAATGCTCCCGCGAAAAACGCATTAAAGGAGAATAAAGAAATGGCTATAAAGACTTATAAGCCTACGACACCTTCGAGACGTCAGATGACTGTTACTGACTACTCGGTGCTGTCAAAGGTAGAGCCGGAGAAGAGCCTTCTCGAACCCCTTAAGAAGAAGTCGGGAAGAAACAGCTACGGCAGAATCACCGTTCGTCACAGAGGCGGCGGAAACAGAAGAAAGTATCGTGTAATCGACTTCAAGAGAGATAAGGACAACATGATCGCTGTCGTTAAGACTCTTGAGTACGATCCGAACAGAAGCGCATTCATCGCTCTCGTTGAGTACGAGGACGGCGAGAAGAGATACATCCTCGCTCCCAACGGCTTAAAGGTCGGCGATAAGATCGAGTCCGGTACAGAGGCTGATATCAAGCCCGGTAACGCACTCAAGCTCGAGGATATCCCGGTTGGTACATTTATCCACGCTATCGAGCTTTATCCCGGCAAGGGCGCTCAGCTCGTAAGAAGTGCTGGTAACCAGGCACAGCTTATGGGTAAGGAAGGCGCATATGCTCTTATCAGACTTCCTTCCGGCGAGATGAGAAAAGTTCCGATCGGCTGCAAGGCTGCTATCGGTCAGGTTTCAAACATCGACCACGAGAACGTTAACTACGGTAAAGCTGGTAGAGTCCGCAACATGGGCTGGAGACCTACTGTCCGCGGTTCAGTTATGAACCCCTGCGATCACCCCCACGGTGGTGGTGAAGGTAAGTCACCTGTCGGCCGTCCCGGACCTGTTACCCCTTGGGGCAAGCCCGCTCTCGGTTATAAGACTCGTAAGAAGCACCACAGAACCGATAAGTTCATCGTAAAGCGCCGCAACGGCAAGTAATCTGAAAGGAGGAACTGTTAAATGAGCAGAAGCATCAAAAAGGGACCTTATGTCCAGGAAGTTCTCCTGAAGAGGGTCGTTGCTATGAACGAGGCAGGCGAGAAGAAGGTTCTCAAGACATGGAGCCGTTCTTCAACAATATTCCCTGACTTCGTTGGTCATACATTCGCTGTACACGACGGACGCAAGCACGTTCCGGTATATGTAACAGAGGATATGGTAGGTCACAAGCTCGGTGAGTTCGCACCTACAAGAACCTATAAGGGCCACGCAGGCTCCAAGACATCCAATAACGGTAAGAAATAAGCGGAAGGAGGAGCTGAAATGGAAGCAAGAGCTTATTTGAGAAATGCTCGCATATCACCCAGAAAGGTGCAGATCGTTCTGGATCTGATCAGAAACAAGCCTGTTGACATAGCTTTGGCTACTTTAGATCTTACTCCTAAGGCTGCAAGTCCTATCGTTTCAAAGCTGGTAAAGTCCGCTCAGGCAAATGCTGAGAACAACTTCAGCATGAACAGGGATGACCTTTACGTTGCAGAGTGCTTCGTAACTCCCGGTCCTATAATGAAGAGGATCATGCCGAGAGCACAGGGCAGAGCATTCAGAATTTTAAAGAGAACATCACACATCACAGTTGTTCTTAAAGAAAAAGAATAATCCCAAGGAGGTTTGAATAATGGGCCAGAAAGTTAATCCGCACGGACTCCGTGTCGGCGTTATAAAAGATTGGGATTCACGCTGGTATGCCAACAAGGCAGACTTCGGCGATACTCTCGTTGAGGACTACAACGTTCGTAACTTCATTAAGAAGAGCTTATATGCTGCGGGTGTTCCCAGAATTGAGATCGAGCGTTTTGCCGATAAGGTAAGAATCCACATCCACTGCGCTAAGCCCGGTATCGTTATCGGCAGACAGGGCGCAGAGATCGAAAAGCTGAGAGCACAGCTCGAGGCTATGATGAAGAAGCAGGTTTTCGTAAACATCATCGAAGTTAAGCAGCCCGATATGGACAGCCAGCTCGTAGCTGAGAAGATCGCTCTCGACCTTGAGAACAGAGTATCTTTCAGAAGAGCTATGAAGCAGTCTATCGGCAGAACAATGCGTCTCGGCGCAAAGGGTATCAAGGTCAAGGTTTCCGGTCGTCTTGCCGGTGCTGAGATCGCAAGAAGCGAGAGCTACCACGAGGGTACGATCCCGCTCCAGACTATCCGTGCTGATATCGACTACGGTTTCGCTGAGGCTGATACAACATACGGAAAGATCGGCGTAAAGGTTTGGATCTACAAGGGCGAAGTTCTCAAGGGCGATGCTGCTAAGGCTGCTGCTCAGAGAGAAAAGCTCGAGAGAAAGAACGATTCCAGAAATAATGACAGACGTCGCCGTGACGACAGACGCGACGGCAACAGACGCGGCGGAAACGGCAGAAACTTCAACCGCGACGCTAAAAGAGAAGGAGGTAACCAGTAATGCTGCTTCCAAAGAGAGTTAAGTACCGCAGAGTCCACAGAGGACGTCTGAAGGGTAAGGCATACAGAGGAAACAAGGTAACTTACGGTGATTACGGTCTCCAGGCTCTCGAGCCCGCTTGGATCACTTCCAACCAGATCGAGTCTGCCCGTATCGCTATGACTCGTTACATCAAGAGAGGCGGTCAGGTTTGGATCAAGATCTTCCCCGACAAGCCTATCACAGAGAAGCCCGCTGAAACACGAATGGGTTCCGGTAAGGGTTCACCTGAGTACTGGGTAGCAGTAGTAAAGCCCGGCAGAGTTCTCTTCGAGATCAAGGGCGTTGCTGAAGAAACTGCAAGAGAAGCTATGCGTCTCGCTATGCACAAGTTACCTATCAAGTGCAAGTTCGTTACTAAGGCAGAGCAGGAGGTGGAGCAGTAATGAAGGCATCAGAGATCAGAGAATTATCAGTTGATGAGCTCAACGAGAAGCTCGTCAGCCTGAAGGAAGAGCTTTTTGCGCTCCGCTTTCAGAATGCTATAAATCAGCTTGATAACACAGCTCGTCTTAAGGCTGTAAAGAAGGATATTGCCCGCATCAAGACAACTCTGCGTGAGGCAGAGCTCAGCGCTGAGCAGTAAGAAAGGGAGGATTTAGCTAATGTCTACTGAGAGAAACCTTAGAAAAACAAGAGTCGGTAAGGTTGTAAGCGATAAGATGGATAAGACCGTCGTAGTTGCTATCGTTGATAACGTTAAACACCCGCTTTATAAGAAGATCATCAAGCGCACCGTTAAGCTCAAGGCTCACGATGAGAACAATGAGTGCAGGATCGGCGACCGCGTTGAGGTTATGGAAACACGTCCGCTTTCCAAGGATAAGAGATGGCGTGTAACAACAATAATTGAAAAGGCTAAGTAATTTTTGATAGAAGCTTTATGCTTGAAAGGAGGAACTCGCTGTGATACAGATGCAGACTTATCTTAAAGTCGCTGATAACACAGGCGCAAAGGAGCTTATGTGTATCAGAGTTCTGGGAGGAACACGCCGCAGATATGCAAATATCGGTGACGTTGTGGTTGCTTCAGTAAAGAAAGCAACACCCGGAGGCGTTGTAAAGAAGGGCGATGTTGTAAAGGCAGTTATCGTTCGTTCAGCTAAGGGTCTCAGAAGAGAAGACGGAACATATATCCGCTTCGATGAGAACGCTGCTGTTATTATTAAGGAAGACAAGAACCCCAAGGGTACTCGTATCTTCGGACCGGTTGCTAAGGAGCTCCGTGAAAAGGAGTATACCAAGATCCTCAGCCTCGCACCGGAAGTTCTTTAATGGAGGTGTCATTCGATTATGAGTAAAGTACACGTAAAAACCGGTGACACTGTTATCCTTCTCACAGGTAAGTATGAGGATAAGTACACTGGCAAGAACGACAGAAAGACCGGCAAGGTCGTAGAAGTAAGCCCCAAGGAAGGCAAAGTCATCGTTGAGGGCATCAATATGATCACAAAGCACGTTAAGCCCAGAAGAATGGGCGAGCAGGGCGGCATCATCAAGACAGAGGCTCCTGTTTACGCTGCAAAGGTACAGCTCGTTTGCCCCAAGTGCGGCAAGCCCACAAGAGTTGGTCATGTGATCGAAGACGGTAAGAAGCTCCGCGTTTGCAAGAAGTGCGGAAAGTCTTTTGAATAATGTAAAGGAGAACGACAATGGCAAGATTAAGAGATTTTTATGTTAGTGACGTTGCTCCCGCTATGATGAAGAAATTCGGATACAAGAGCGTTATGCAGATCCCGAAGCTCGAAAAGGTCGTTATCAATGTCGGCGCTGGCGAAGCTAAGGACAATGCAAAGGTTATAGACGCTATCATGACAGACCTCGCAGCTATCACAGGTCAGAAGCCTGTTATCTGCCGCGCAAAGAAGTCAGTAGCTAACTTCAAGCTCCGTGAAGGTATGCCTATCGGTGTTAAGGTAACACTCAGAGCTGAGAAGATGTATGAATTCGTTGACAAGCTCTTCAACGTTGCGTTCCCCCGTGTTCGTGACTTCAGAGGCATCAGCGCAAATTCCTTCGACGGCAAGGGCAACTACTCTACCGGTATCAAGGAACAGCTCATCTTCCCTGAGATCGAATACGATAAGATCGACAAGGTAAGAGGTATGGATATCAACTTCATCACAACAGCAAATACTGATGAAGAGGCTAAAGAGCTCCTGTCACTTATGGGCGCTCCGTTCATCAAGTAATAGGGAGGATTTACAATGGCTAAGAAGGCAATGATCAATAAGCAGCAGAGAACTCCCAAGTATTCCACAAGAGCTTACAACAGATGTAAGATCTGCGGCAGACCGCACGCATATCTCAGAAAGTTCGGCATCTGCCGTATCTGCTTCAGAGAGCTTGCTCATGACGGTCAGATCCCCGGAGTTAAGAAAGCAAGCTGGTAAAATACTATAAGGAGGTCACTCGGTATGCAAATCACTGATACAATAGCTGATCTTTTAACAAGAATTCGTAATGCGAATACTGCTAAGCACGCCACAGTTGACGTTCCCGCTTCAAGAGTTAAGAAGGACATCACTCAGATCCTCGTAGATGAGGGTTATGTGAAGGGCTTCCAGCTCATCGAGGACGGAAAGCAGGGCGTTATCAGGATCACGCTTAAATACGGCGACAACAAGTCACCTGTTATAACTGGACTCAGAAGAGTTTCAAAGCCCGGTCTGCGTATCTATTCAAGCTGCGCAGATATGCCCAAGGTTCGTAAGGGCCTCGGCATCGCAATCGTTTCCACTTCAAAGGGAATCGTTACCGACAAGAAGGCAAGAGAGCTTAATGTCGGCGGCGAAGTTCTCGCATACATCTGGTAAGGAGGAACTACATTATGTCAAGAATCGGCAGAATGCCCATCACAGTTCCCGCAGGTGTAGAGGTAAAGAACGATAACAATCTCATCACAGTAAAGGGACCTAAGGGCGAGCTTACAAGACAGTTCAGCACAGAGCTCGGCATCGAGATCGAAGCTGGCGTAATCACTGTAACAAGACCACTTCACGGTCTTACAAGAACACTCATCGCTAACATGGTCGAGGGTGTAACAAACGGATATTCAAAGACTCTCGAGATCGAGGGTGTCGGCTACCGTGCAGCAAAGAGCGGCAACAAGGTAACACTCAGCCTTGGCTTCTCTCACCCCGTTATCCTTGAGGAAACAGCTTCTATCAAGATAGACGTTCCTCAGCCTAACAAGCTGGTTATCAGCGGTATCGACAAGCAGGCAGTAGGTCAGTTTGCTGCTGAAGTACGCGAGAAGCGTCCTCCCGAGCCGTATAAGGGCAAGGGCATCAAATATGAGGGCGAGCGTATCATCCGCAAGGAAGGCAAGGCCGGTAAGGGCAAGAAGTAAGGTAAGGAGTGAAAGGCTATGATCAAGAAGTTTGATAGCAACAAGGCACGCCTGAAAAGACATGCCCGTGTTCGCAGAAAGATCTCCGGCACTCCCGAGTGCCCGAGACTGAACGTATTCCGCAGCGCCAAGCACATCTATGCGCAGATCATCGACGACGTCAACGGCGTGACCCTGGCGAGCGCTTCGAGCCTTGCCAAGGATCTGGATGTGAACGGCGGCAACGTTGAGGGTGCCAAGAAGGTCGGCGAGCTGATCGCAAAGGCCGCTGCCGAGAAGGGCATCAAGGACGTTGTATTCGACCGCGGCGGCTATCTGTACCACGGAAGAGTACAGGCGCTCGCTGAGGCAGCCCGTGAGAACGGTCTGAATTTCTAAGGAAAAGGAGGGAATACGATTGGCAAGCTATGAGAACAGAGAGACCGAGTATCTCGAGAAAGTCGTACACATCAACAGAGTCTCCAAGACGGTAAAGGGCGGCCGTATCATGAAGTTCTCCGTACTGGTAGTCGTCGGCGACGGCAACGGCACGGTAGGCTTCGGTATGGGCAAGTCCGGTGAGGTGCCGGATGCGATCCGCAAGGGCATCGAGGACGCCAAGAAGAACATGGTCAAGGTACCGCTGAAGGGCACCACCATCCCTCATGAGATCGTAGGCAAGTTCGGCGCAGGCGAGGTGCTCATGCGTCCGGCTGCTCCCGGTACCGGCGTGATCGCCGGTGGTCCTGTCCGTGCCGTCATCGAGGTGGCCGGCATCAAGGACATCAGAACGAAGTCCCTGCGCTCCAACAACCCCTGCAACGTGGTAAGAGCGACCATCGCTGGCCTGACCGGCTGCACCACCGCGGAGGAGGTCGCTGCAAAGCGCGGCAAGTCCGTGAAAGAGATCCTGGGCTAAGGAGGGCAAAGCGCAATGAAGAAGATCACACTCGTCAAGAGCCTCATTGGCTGCAAGAAGGATCAGATCGCTACCGCGTATTCGCTCGGTCTCAAGAAGATCGGCGACGTGACCACGCAGCCGGATAACGCCGGCACCGCTGGCAAGATCCACAAGATCACTCACCTGATCAAGGTAGAGGAAGCGTAAGATAAGGAGGTGCGAACATGCAGATTCATGAACTGACACCCGCTCTGGACTCCAACAAGCCGTCCAAGCGCGTCGGCAGAGGCCACGGCTCCGGCAACGGCAAGACCGCCGGCAAGGGCCACAAGGGCCAGAAGGCTCGCTCCGGCGGCGGCGTTCGTATCGGCTTCGAAGGCGGCCAGATGCCCCTCGCACGCCGTATCCCGAAGCGCGGCTTCAAGAACCACTTCGCGAAGGAGTACACCGTACTCAACGTGAGCGCCCTGAACGAGAAGTTCGAGGCAGGCGAGGCAGTCAATGCCGCGACCCTGTACGAGAAGGGCCTCGTAAAGTCCGTTGCGAAGGACGGCATCAAGATCCTCGGCGACGGGGAGCTCACCAAGGCGCTCGTTGTTGACGTAGCGAAACTCACTGCATCCGCTAAGGCCAAGATCGAGGCCGCCGGCGGTAAGTATATCGAGAAGGATGGCGAGAAAGCTGAGGTGAAGTGAGTTGTTTCAGACACTGAAAAACGCTTGGAGTGTTCCTGAAATTCGTAAGAAGTTCATCTACACCTTCATCATGATCCTCATCTTTAGACTCGGGAGCGCGATCACCGTTCCCTTCCTGGATCTAGCGTCCGTACAGACGTGGGTCAACGAGAACGCGACCGGCGGTAATTTTCTTGAGTATCTGAACATCCTCACCGGTGGCGCCCTCTCGAAGGCGACCGTGTTCTCCCTCTCCATCACCCCGTACATCAACGCATCCATCATCATCCAGCTCCTGACCTACGCCCTGCCGCCCCTCGAAAGGCTGCAGGAGGAGGGTGAGGAAGGACGGAAGGTCATCAACAAGATCATGGCCTATGTGGCACTTGGTCTGTCGCTCTTCATGTCCATCGCGTACTACCTGACCATGCGCAACAGCATGGGCGCGGTCAAGTACACCTCCGGTGCGGAAGGCTGGTTCGTTGCTGTCGTCATCGTGGCCTGCTTCACCGCCGGTGCGTCGTTCGTCGTTTGGATGGGCAACCGCATCAGCGATAAGGGCATCGGCAACGGCGTCTCGATGATCCTGTTCGCAGGCATCCTGGCCCGCTTCCCCACCGACGTCGGCACGCTCATCGAGCTGACCAAGACCACCCCGCAGAAGTATTTCTGGGTCACCATCGCTGTGCTCGTCGTCTTCGTCCTCATGATCGGCTTCATCGTCTTCATGAACGAGGCAGAGCGCCGCGTCCCGGTACAGTACGCCAAGCGCGTGGTCGGACGCAGACAGTACGGCGGCCAGAACACCCACATCCCGATCAAGGTGTGCATGTCTGGCGTTATGCCGATCATCTTCGCCATGGCGTTCATGTCCCTGCCCGCTACCCTGAGCCTCTTCGTGAAGCCGGTAGAGGTGCTGACCGAGGACACCACGGCAGGTGCGCGGTTCTACTACCACTTCATCAATTTCTTCAAGACCACCAGCGCCGGCTATGCGGTGCTCTACCTCATCCTCATCGTGGCGTTCAACTACTTCTACGTTTCGATGCAGTATAACCCGGTAGAGATCGCCAACGGCCTGCGTCAGAACAACGGTGCGATCCCGGGCATCCGCCCCGGTAAGCCCACCTCGGACTACCTCCAGAAGGTGCTCTCCAAGATCACCCTGGTAGGCGCCATCTTCCTTGGCATCATCGCCATCTTCCCGATCATGATCACCTGGGTCGATCCGAACCTCGCTTCCCTGTCGATGGGCGGTACCTCCATCCTGATCGTGGTCAGCGTCGCGCTCGAGACCGCAAGAACGCTCGAGTCCCAGCTCATGATGCGTCATCACAAGGGCTTCCTGGGCTAAGCGATGCGATACGCGAGATGCATGAGAAATGCAGTTGCTACATTATGATAAGGAGGCTAGTATATGAACCTGATTCTACTCGGTGCGCCTGGTGCCGGCAAGGGCACGCAGGCAGAGGTCATCTCCGAAGCGCTGGGCATCCCGCAGATCTCCACCGGCAACATGCTGCGTGAGGCTGTGAAGAACGGCACGGAGTACGGCCTGAAGGCGAAGGCAGTCATGGAGGCAGGCGGTCTGGTGTCTGACGACATCGTGATCGGCATCCTCAAGGACCGCATCGCGAAGGA
>ONMB01000009.1 GCA_900318825.1 uncultured Ruminococcus sp. | reverse complement strand
GAAGTTGAAGTCTTTTGCCATTGAGTAGATGTCCGGCCATGACCAGTCAGGGCAGGCAAGAGTAGAAAAACTGATTTTCAAGTCTATCATTCCTTTACAAATGAAATAATGTTACAATAACAAAGTACATTATACCATATTTTAGGGCAGATTTCAAGTATAAATATATATTTTTATCAAATAAAATATCCAAGGCGAAAACGGTTTACTTTATATGTGCTGATAGCAGTTTTTTCTCTTTGCCTGTTGCTATTTTTATTTATCTGTGCTATAATGATTATACTATTATAATGTATAAGGAGAATGTGAATGGGAGCGTTATTGAAAAGATCTTTCTCAGCTGCTGCGTCAGCGATGATAATAACTTACAGCTTTGTTCCGTATGCGCACGGCACCGGTCCTGTTGACGTGTACAGGCATACCGGTCCGGGCTTCACCGTCTCTATGCCAGAGTTCAGCAGCATGGCGGCAGACGGAAAGCTCATTTCCTCTGTTGCCTGCGATCCTGTTATGTCGGTAAGCTCTTCCGCTGAGGAGATACCTGCAAAGTACGATATGAGGAGCGCCGGTGATATTTCTTCCGTGAAGGATCAGGGCAGCTTCGGTACCTGCTGGGCACATACCTCTGCTGCAAGCGCTGAGTCCTCCATACTTGACTCGGTCCCGGACGTTGATCTTTCGGAGCTCCATACGGCGTTTTATTCTTACTATGATCCTAACGGCGATGAGGACATTATGGATATAGACGTTGATACGGTCCTGACCAAGGGAGGAAGCAGCCGCAGAGTCATAAATCTGTGGTCAAAGTGGTGCGGACCTGTCAGGGACGAGCGCCTGCCGTATGACGAAAGAAACTTTTTCAAGGATCGCTTCAGTGTTACAGATATGATGACACAGAGCGATTACCACCTCAGAAACGCCTACACACTCTCCTACGACGATGAACATTCAAACAGAGATGCAGTCAATGAGAGACTGAAACAATTCGTGCTCTCCGGTAATGCGGTGGACTGCAATATATATTACAACGTTTCCAAGAATTACAACAGCAGCTTCTATACCTCGAATACACAGCGAACCAGCCGTCTCCAGAACCACGCCGTGACCATAATAGGCTGGGACGACGATATGCCGGCTGATAAGTTCAGAAATTCCCCTGCCGGCAACGGTGCGTGGCTGATGAAAAACAGCTGGGGCATGGATAACGGCAATGAAGGCTGCTTCTGGGTATCCTACTACGATAATTCGCTTGACGATTTTACTGTTTTTGAGCTCGCCGATAAGGAAGAGCATACATATCTCTGCCAGAATGACTGCTATTCGCCGTATTTCAGGCTCTCCTCCAATGAAAAAACGGGCAGTGTCTATGCTGCGAACATATTCCGCGCTCAGCAGGATATGGACATCAATGCGGTCTCGACATATTTTCTCGTTCCGGATACCGGCTACGAGGTGTCGGTCTATACTGAAATACCGGCTGACGGGACTCCGGCTGACGGTACGGCACACACAGGGCTTGCTTCCGGAAAAAGCGAGCTGACAGGTCTCAGAACTATCGAGCTCGGCAAGAACGTTTCCGTAAAGAGCGGCGAGCTTTTCAGCGTGGTCGTGCGTTTTATCAATGATAAGCAGAAGGACCTCGTTCCGGCTGAAGGCTGTTTTGCGGCTAAGTCGAAGGTGAATGGAAAATTCATGGACGTTGACGGTTCTGCCGGATATGATGTGCTCAAAGCAACTTCATCTCATAAGAGCTTTGTAAGCGCGGATGGTAAGAACTGGGAAGGCGTCAGCGAGGAGGACGGACTCCTGAGCGATGACGAAAAAGCAGAACTCTTCGATGAGTTTGAACACGCTTACCTCGACGGACTCCTCCCGGACGACGGAACTCTATACACATCGGCCACCGAACTCATCAAGGCATATAAGGCTCTGTTTGAGCGTTCGGACGTTTATACGGCCGTTGGTGACATCTCGATAAAGGCTCTTGGCTCTGCACCGGGAGGAGTGGATTTCTCACATATGTCCGGCGAGGTCGGGCTCGATGAGAGAGTGAGACTGAGCACAAGGGACGGTTCAGCAGTGAAATATTCCGTGAACGGCGGCGCTTTTCAGGAATACACAGCTCCTCTGAGAATAAATTCGGATATGAAAATAAGGGCTACCGCGGACGGGGAGCATTTCTCGGAGCGAAGCTATTCGCCGGCAAAGGCTGGTTTCAACACTCTGTATTACGGTGAGTACGATGACAGGCAGTTTGAATGTAAGGCTGCCGTGAGAACAGGAAAGGACAGCTATCTCATAAAGGTCGGTCCGGAATACCGTGATATGGTGTTGTATCCGTTCACTGGCGCTGAGATCGAGGAGAATGAACAGGGGATAGCCCCGTACAGGAGAAGTGACAGGATAGAAAAACAGTACGGCGAAAGACTGCTGAAGCTCAGGCTGACTCAGGAGAACAAGCTGAGCAGTGATATTGAGGTGAAAGTAGTGTATGAGCCTGCGGATATTGATCTGTACGGGCACATGCTCGCGTTTGACGATGATGTAGTTATGTACGATCCGGACGGCGTGAAGATAGAAAACGGCTCTGATGTGAGCGAATATGCCGGAAAGACTCTGAAGGCTGAAACGGTTTCGGGAGAGGTTGCGATGAAGGTCCCGGAGTACGCTGCCGTACCTGAGCTGAAGCTGGACTACCGCTCTGAGACTTTGGGCGAGATACCGGAGGATATTGTCAGCAGACTCGAGTATTCTGCGAATGGCGGCGCTTTTGTACCGGCAGCCGGCAGACTTGTCAGCACGGAAGCCGGAAGGAGTTTCAGGGTGTTCCCCTCGGAGAAACTGAAGCTCAGGGTGAAAGCCGGCGGCGGTATGTTCGAGAGCAAGACGGTCAGCTATGACGTGCCGGACGCTCCTGAAACTGAGACAAAGCTACCCGTGTTCGAGCGCTGTGATGACGGAACGCTGCTCATTGATGATATTGCAGACTTCGAGCTGTCAGCCGGCAGTACCGCTGTTTATGATTGCCCCCCGGAGCAGCGCTATGGCTACTTTGATATGGAGAGTTACAGACAGGCTCTAAGCCGTGCTTACGGAAGCTATGACCTGGAAGACGGCGAAAGTATCGTTGACGGAAAATGGTCTAAGAACGGCAGGGCTCACATAGGTGACAAGCTGATGATAAGGCGTGCGGCGAGCGATACGAGCTTCGCTTCAAAACCTGTTGCGATAACTGCGGTCGAAAAGGGCGACGTTGACGGTGACGGAATGGTGCTGGCACATGATGCCTCGCTGCTCCTGCGCCACTACACGCTGCTTTCCTCCGGAAAAAAAGGAGCCGTGGCTGAAGAACTCTCCTATGCGGCTGATTTTGATAAAAACGGCGTTATCAGCGCAGACGATGCAAGCGCTGCATTGAGACTATATACATTGAGGTCATCGAAGGTGTCAAAATGAAGGACAATACGGTCAGGGCACTTGTTATAGGTATCCTGTTCATGATGGTGGCTGTCGGAGCTCTTGTCATGCGGCAGCCGCCTGAGAAGAAGAGAGTGGATTTTTCACAGGCGACCGCAGAAGCAGAAACTGCTTCAACGACAGAGAGCACTACGGCTGCTGTGAGAACAACGGTCTCTTCGATATCGTCTTCATCAACTACTAACACAACTACTAAAACAACAACTGTAACAACAAAAGCAGCGGTCACGACAACTGCTGCGACAGAAGCAGCAACAGAATTTCTGATGCTCGACCTGAACAAGGCAACTGCTGAGGAGCTCTGTCAGCTTGATGGGATAGGCGAATCAAAGGCGGCTGCGATAATAGCTTACCGCGAAGAACACGGCGGTTTCGGCAGCATTGAAGAGATAATGAACGTAAGCGGTATCGGTCCGGAGACATTTGAAGCGATAAAGGCGCATATATATGTTGAAGTGGCGGCTGTAACGTTCCCTGAGACCACGGCTGCCGAAGTGACAGAAACTGTCACTGAGACCGTTACCGCTACTGTTATCGATATGCCCGAGGTAACGATGATGGCTGCTGCCTCCGGATCGGCGACCGAGCAGGTTCTGACGCTGGAGGATGCTGCTCCGATAAACTTAAATACTGCAGATGTCGAAGAACTTATGCTTCTGCCGCACGTTGACAGAAGTGTCGCTGAGAAGATAATCAAATTCCGGAGCGAGATGAACGGTTTTACGCATCCATATCAGCTGCTTCTAATTGACGAACTTACACAAAAAGAGGTTGCAGAGATACTGGAATTTGTAACCATTGGGCAATAGCAATAAAAGAGATGTATAAAGTTTGTGAAATAAGAGTCAAATTAACTTTAACCATTTTGTAACTTTTAGGATTTGAGGATTTTAATTGTGTGATTATTAACGAAAAAACAATGTTGAAAGTGTACAGGGTGCACAAAAAATATTAAAGAACGATATAAAGCATTGACTTTGAATAAAAAATGCTGTATATTTGAAGTACAAAAGCAAGCGGTATGTCAAGGGGAAAATTCCGCGCAGACGCTTGTGAAAAAATTACACAGACACAATAGTCTTGGTAATAGCTGCCCTATATGGTCAGCGGCGGCAAACCGATGGCGTCAGCGTTGGTGCGAGTACATTCGTACTGATATGCCGGCGGCGACCCGTAGATCTTATCCATTCATATTATGCTTCCAGCGGAGCGTAATATACATATTTAAGGAGGAAATACCAATGAACACACTTAAGAGAACATTAGCTTTAGTTGCTACTCTCGCTATGTCTGCAACAGCTTTCGTAAGCTGTGGTAGCGATGATTCTTCAAGCTCTAAGGCTGCAACAACAGGCGCAGCTTCTGAGGCTGCAACAGATGCATCTGCTGACGCTTCAGCTGCTTCAGAGGAAGGTTCAGATGCTGCTTCAACAGAGGCTGCTTCATCTGCTGCTCCTTCTGGTCAGGGCAACTCAACTGAGCTCGGCGAGGTTACACTCGGCAAGGGCGGAGACAAGTTCTCCATCGTAGCTTGGAATGAAGACGACGTTCCTGCACTTATCGATCTTTGGGCTGGCAACGGCGGCGATAAGAGCAAGGTTGACTTCAACTCATTCGGCGTAGGCGGCGGTAAGGCTTCTGAGAAGTATGACGCTCTCTTCGATGCTGGCAACGCTCCTGACGTATACTTCTGCGAGGCTGACTGGGCTCTCAAGTACATCAACGATGATACTAAGACAGCTCCTCTCGAGGCTCTCGGATTTACAGACGACAACTTCAGAGATGCATATCCTTACACAGCTGAGATCGGTAGAGCTACTGAGGGTGCAAACGCTGGTAAGATGGTAGGTGCTTCATGGCAGGCAGCTGCAGGCGGATTCGCTTACAGAACAGACCTCGCAGAGCAGTACCTCGGCGTTAAGACACCTGAGGAGATGCAGGCTAAGATCGGCAGCTGGGATGATTTCGTAGCAGCAGCTACAACAATCGCTGAGGCAACAAACAAGAAGGTTGCTCTCGCTGACTCAGTTGGCGGTATGTGGCAGGTATTCGCTGCTAACAGAACAACTCCTTGGGTTTCTGGCGGCAGACCGGCATTCGATGCTTCTTGCGAGACATTCGCTAAGTATGCTAAGACTCTTTGGGACAACGGCGGTGTTACACACAACGGTCAGTGGACTGATGAGTGGATCCCTGCTGGTAAGGACGGCTCAGCAATGGGTTACTTCGTATCAACATGGGGCTTCGGCGAGAAGGCATTCTTCGGCCAGGCTTCTTCCGAGTCTTACGGTAAGTGGGCTGTTGTTCAGGGACCTGCACCTTACTTCTGGGGCGGTACTTGGATCGTTGTTAACCCCAAGACAGATAACGGTGAAGAGGCTCAGAGCTTCATCGCTACTGCAACTGTAAATCCTGAGACAATGAGAAAGCTCGCTATCGAGAAGCCTGAGTATGTAAACAACCTCACAGTAATGCAGACAATCGTTGACAACAACGAGTGTCCTAACGAGTGGGTTACTAAGAACCTCGGTGGTCAGAACTACTTCGCAGAGCTCCACGAGAACGCTAAGAAGATCGACATCAAGGGACTTATCACACCTTACGATGCTACAATCAAGAGCGCATTCCTCGATGCAATCACTAAGGAATACTGCGAAGGCGGCAAGTCTTACGAGGATACAATCTCCAAGGCTATGGACGACGTTCTCACAGCTATCCCTGACCTTGCTAAGTAATTGAATTACAATTTAACTTAACTTATAATAGTTGCCTATGGGGCTTATGCCCTATGGGCAGCTATTTATAATCTTTTTACTATACTTAACGAGAGGGTGTGTGCTATGGCATCAGCTGCCCAGAGAAGAATTAAATCTATCAGCTATGCTAAATATGGCTATATTTTCATATTGCCGTTTTTTCTTGTTTATTTCTTTTTCCAACTTTGGCCTTTGATCAATACTTTTATTGTTAGCTTTCAGGGTAACGGTTCCCAAACCGGAGATTTTGTAGGTCTTGATAACTTCAAGCACCTCCTGACTAAGGTAACTCTTACTACTGAGGAAAACCGTAAGGTCCTCGGTATCCTTCCCGTTGAATCCGACGCGGAATACCAGGAGCTCGCTGCAAAGAAAATGCAGGGCGCTATCCACAATGATTTTGTCAGAGCATTTAAAAATACTCTTATCCTTTGGTTCGGAAACTTTATTCCCCAGATCGCTCTTTCTCTTTCACTTGCCGTTTGGTTTACAGACGCTAAGCTGAAGATCCCGGGAAAAGGCTTCTTTAAGGTAATAATGTATATGCCCAATATCATTACTGCCGCTTCAGTTGCCGTACTGTTTATGTCACTCTGTTCAGAGAGTAAGTACGGTGCTTTCAACCAGCTGTTCCACAGTCTTGGTATCGTAAAGGAGCTTGAAGGACCAGATCGTGACGTTGTAAAATTCGTTTCCGGTACATGGCCGGCACGTTTCGTTATAATGTTTATCCAGACTTGGATGTGGTTCGGTAATACCATGATCATGCTTATGTCTGGTATCATGGGTATCAACCCGTCTCTGTTCGAGGCTGCAAGTATCGACGGTGCAAGCAGCGGACAGGTATTCAGAAAGATCACTCTTCCTCTCCTGAGCCCCATCATGGTTTACACTCTCGTAACATCTATGATCGGTGGTCTCCAGATGTTCGATATTCCTTATCTGTATCATACCGGTAACGTTCCTAACAAGGAAGTTTCCACTGTGGCTGTATTCATTTACGGACACTTCCATACAGGTCAGAAGTACCAGAACTATGGTTACTCAGGTGCGGCTTCCGTACTCCTGTTTATTGTAACGCTCATCCTTGGTTCGATCACGTTCTACATGAATAGAGATGTAGATGCTATCGCTAAGAAAAAGCAGCGCAAAAAGCTCGCTAAGCAGGTGAAAGCGCAGAATAAGCAGTTTGGAGGTCTGAGCGTATGAGTAATATGAAATCTGTATACGGACAGCCCAAGGATAATTATATGTTCAAGATCAGACTCAAGTCAGGTATCCTGTTCTTCTGGTGTCTGCTCCTCACAATTATCTGTGTGCTTCCTATATACATCCTTATTATCAATGCTACACGTCTTGATACTGATATTGCCGGCGGTCTTGCTATCGCTCCGGACAAGTACCTCGGACGTAATATCAAGAGCATGAGAGAAAACTTCGGAAATCTCTTCAAGCCGCTCATCGGTTACAGAAACAGTGCTATCATCACTGTATCTGCTACTTTCCTTTCTGTATTCTTCTCAGCTCTTACAGCTTACGGTATTCATGTATATGACTTCAAACTCAAAGAGATCTCTTATACTGTAATACTTCTTATCATGATGGTTCCTACTCAGGTTACCGCTACCGGATTCCTTAACTTTATGGCTAAGATCGGTCTCACCGATACATACTGGCCTCTTATCATTCCGGCAGCAGCTGCACCTGCGGTCGTATTCTTCATGCGTTCGTACATGAAATCGTCGTTCCCCCTCGACATCGTTGAGGCTGCTCGTATCGACGGTTCAGGTGAGTTCAGAACCTTCCTTACAATAGCTATTCCTATGATGAAGCCGGCTATCGCTGTTCAGGCGATCTTTGCTTTCGTTGCTAACTGGAATAACTTCTATACACCTTCCATGATCCTTCTTAGTTCTAAAACTAACCAGAAGACTCTGCCTATGATGATCTCCTCGATCCAGGCTTCCGATAAGACCAGCGACCTCGGCGTTGTTTACACTTGTATCGCGCTCAGTATCGTTCCGATCATTATCGCGTATGTTCTGCTTTCAAGATACATCATCGCAGGTGTTGCACTTGGTGGTGTAAAGGAATAATCGCTTTATTAACAGCACACTTCGGTGTGCTGTTTTTTTATGACGCTGCGGCGTCTATTTTTTTGTAATATCACAGGCTTGTACCGAATATAATCAAGTGAAGGGAGTGTTCAAAATGAGAGAACGTACAAGCTATGATGTGATATCCAGCTATCTTCCGGATCGCATAAGGCGCGTTATGAATTCAGTCAGTGTGAACGATCGGCGTTCTCTGACTGAAATCAGACTCAGGAGCGGCAGACCGGTATCATTCGTCTATCCATACGGCTTTCGGTTTCTTACCGAGAGCGGTGAACTGACTGCCAGTTACAATAATACTGCCTGTCTGCGTGTGACGCCGGGCGAACTCGCTGCGACTGTTGAGATGCTCTGTAAATTTTCAGTCCACAGCTGCAAGCGTGAGCTGAGCGAAGGGTATTTCGTACCGGCTGGCGGAATAAGAGTCGGTGCTGCCGGAACTGTCAATACAGCCGCGGACTGTGTTATGAGTGATTTTAGTTCGCTCAATTTCAGAATTGCGCGTGAGGTCAGCGGTTGTGCAGAGGAGCTTCACAGGCTATGCGGAAAATCCTCCGGTGTACTCATATGCGGCAAAGTCAATTCCGGCAAGACAACCATTCTGCGCGATATGTGTCGCATGACCGGGAATTCCGAAAAGGCTGTCCTCATCGACGAACGCAACGAGATATCAGCTTCATCGGGAGGCAGCCCCGGTTTCGATGTCGGAGCAATGACAGATGTGATAGTAGGTCAGGAGAGGGCAGTTGCGATATCTTACGCGGTCAGAACTCTTTCGCCGGACGTCATTTTCTGCGATGAGATATCCGTCCAGTCTGACTGCGATGCGATACTTTCAGCGTTCGGCAGCGGAGTCCGCTTCACTGCAACTATACACGCCGGCACATACGATGAGCTGATGAAGAGAAGCGTCGGAAGAGCGCTTATTGAAGCAGGAGTGTTCGGATATGCGGTATTCCTTCAGGGGAGCGGCAGCTGTTCTGAGGTGAGGGAGATACGGAGGCTCGGAAATGCTGTTTAGACTGATCGCGGCTGTGTTGTTCACGCTTGCCGGCGGCTGTGCGGGGATAATGCTCTCACAGCGGCTCCGTCAGCGTCAGGAGCTCTGCGTACAGATCGGCGCACTTCTCCGTGACGCTGCGGTCTGCATACGCTATGTCGGTATGAACGTTTACGATATGGTCAGGAGGTTCCGGAGCAGTCCTGAGCTTAGTGGGCTGACCTTTCTGAGAAATCTGCCGGAGAGCTTTTCCGAAGGAGAAAACTTCCGTGAGCAGTGGCAGAGGTCTCTCAACGGTCAGGAGCTGCCGCCTGAGGAGAGGGGCATACTTTCCGAACTTGGTGAGATGCTCGGGAAAACGGATATCGACGGACAGCTTGCGGAACTGGGCGTTCTTGAGGAGCGTGTTCGCTGCCTTGAAAACGAGCGCCGGAGCGTTTACACACAAAAGGGTAGAATGTACCGGAGCGTCGGAGTTCTCTTCGGAGTTATGGTCGGGATACTTGTCATTTAGCGGAGGATATTATGGATATAGATCTGATTTTCAAGATCGCCGGTACCGGAATAATCGTGGCGGTGCTCAATCTCGTGCTGAAACGCGCTGAGCGCGAGGAACAGGCGATGATGACGACGCTTGCCGGGCTCATAGTGGTGCTGGTCGTGATAGTTCAGGAGATCGGCGAGCTTTTCGAGACTGTGAAAACGGTGTTCGGGCTATGGTAGACAATTGTTTTTCGGCAGCTGCATTCTGTTTGTGCGCGGCAGTTCTTGCTGTACTTCTGCGGCAGTACAACCGCGAACAGGCTTTGTTTGCAGCGGTCGCTGCGTGTACCGCGGTCGTCGGTGGAGTGCTGCTCATGGCTGGACCTATACTCACGGAGATCAGCGATATTTTCACGTCGGCAGGAATTTCGGACGACTACATATCTTTGATATTCAAGGCGATAGCGGTCTGCTTCATCACGCAGATAACTGCCGATATATGCCGGGACAGCGGTGAAACTGCCATTGCTTCGGCAGCCGAGTTATGGGGGAGGGGAGCGCTCGTCTTTATGAGCCTTCCTGTCGTGCGCGTGCTCATGGAAATGATAAATGAGATGATTTAGGACGGACAGTATGAAAAGGTTGATAATAACTGCGGCGGTCGTTGTGCTCATGTTTTGGGCAGCCGTACCTCTCAGCGCCGGAGCTGACTATTCTGAGGCGGAGTCTGAGCTGAGCGGACAGGTCAACGATATGCTCGAGGAGTATGATATCGGTATAGATTACGGTGAACTGGCTGGAATGAGCTTTTCGGAGCTGCTGGCTGAGGTGCGTTCATCGGCAGCCGCAAGAGCTTCGGCACCGCTGAAAATGCTCGGGACTCTGATAGTTGTTGCGGTATTCACAGCCGTTGTCAGGAGCGTGGGCGAAGCGGCTTTTCCGGAAAAATCGGCACCACAGACATATGATATGGTCTGCGTGATAACGGCTGTTGCGGTCATCACGCCGCAGTTGATGGCAGTCTATCGCAGGGCTGAGGAGGCTATCGGGCGAGTAAGCGGCTTTATATCGGTATTTGTACCGGTTTTCTCAGGAATGACCATTGCTTCGGGCGGAGTTCTCTCCGGCAGTATATACAACGCGGCGGCACTCGGGGCTTCGGAGCTTATCGTGGGGCTTTCGGCAAGCTATCTTATGCCGGTCCTGAGTATGACAGCGGTCCTTGCGATATCAGGCAGCGTTTTCCCGAACGGCTCTGCGGATAGTATCATTGCCCTGCTGAAAAAGCTGATAACGTGGGGGATAACTATCGTAATGACGCTCTTCACCGGCTTTGTGAGCCTGAAATGTACCCTTGCCGGAAGAGCTGACGGTGCTGCTACAAAGACGGCAAAGTTTATAATCTCAGGCACTGTACCTATTATCGGCGGAGCTGTTTCCGATGCCTATTCATCGGTGCGCAGCAGCTTTGACGTAATGGTAAGCACAGCCGGTATCGCCGGAACAGTTGCGGTGCTTCTGATAATGCTGCCGCCGATCATCGAGATACTCATATTCCGGGCTGTCATATGGGCGGGAACTTCCGCCGCGGAGCTCTTCTCCGCCGCACCGCTCGTCAAGCTGCTGAAAGGTCTGGACAGCGGTCTCGCGATCGCACAGAGCGTACTCATAAGCTATATGGTCATATTCGTCGTCAGTACGGCGATACTCATACAGAGTCTGCCGTGAGGAGGAAAAATGGAGGAATTCAGTAATGCTGTCAAAGCTATTTGCGCAGCGTCCGCAGCTGTGTGCCTGATAGAGTACACGACTGCCGGCAGCTGTATGAAACGGCAGATGAAAATGCTGCTCGACCTGATAATGGCTGTGATAATTCTTACGCCGTTCGTCAAGGGAACTTTTTCGCTCGAGCTGCCGGAGATAAGGGGGATAAGTCCTCCTCAGCAGGAAGCCGCCGCAGAGCTCTACAACGAGCAGATGTGCAGGCAGACTGCCGAGAACATAGGCGCTGTGCTTCATCAGCAGATAGCGGCTGCCGGTATAAGCTGTGAAAGTATCGGTATAGAGGTTAATATTTCTGATGAGGGCAGCATATGTATTAATAGGGTGACGATCAGCACAGAGGACTTTGCAGCTGCGGCGGAGATAGTCAGAAACAGTCTCGGAAACGATACGGAGGTACTGAATGGAGATCCCTGAGAAGATAAAGAATATGAAGAGTGACAGAAAAATGATGACAGCCGTCATAGTGCTCGGAGCGGCAGGTCTTCTGCTGATAATGCTGTCCGGATTTACTGACGGCAGCAAGAAGAGCAGTCCCTCATCGGAGACCGCGCTTCCGGCAGGTATGAGCAGCGAGAGCTACTGCTCCGAGACCGAAAAGCGGCTCGAAGGTTTTTTGCAGAGGATAGACGGTGCAGGGGAGGTCAGGGCATTTCTCAAGGTCGGGAGCGAGCAGAGGTACGTCTACGCTACCGAGGGTAAGAAAACCGTATCCGACAACAAGGCAGAGGAGGAAGAGAAATATGTGATGATAGGCGGAAACGGCGGTAAAAACGCCCTTATAGAAACTGTTGAAGCCCCTGAGATAGAGGGCGCTGTGATACTGTGCAGCGGCTGCGGAGATCCTGCGGTAAGGGAACAGGTCTACCGTGCGGCAGCAGCGGCACTCGGTATACCCACAGCAAAGATCTATGTAGCCAGACTAAGATCGCCGGCTTGAATACCGGCGGCATATCAAGGAGGATAACTATGAAAAAACCAACTATCATAATCGGAAAAAAGCAGATAATCATGACTTGCCTCACGCTTATGCTCGGAGTAGCAGTGTACATAAACTACGCGACCGCTCCTGCGATGTCGGACAAGAAGGACTCTGCCTTGAGTGCCGCTGAGGACAGCAGCGTAGCTCGATACGGCGAGACTGAGTTCGTCAATGCGGACGCTGAGGCGGCAAAGGATTACTTCGCGCAGGCAAGGCTTGACAAGATGAATAACCGCGACGAGGCTGTACAGACGCTTCAGACTGTTATGGGCGGCGGTGACCTCACCAAGGACGAAATGGTCGTGAATGCACTTGATGCAGTTCAGGTATCCAAGCTGATCGAGTCTGAAGGAAAGATAGAGTCGCTCGTCCGTGCACAGGGCTTTGCGGACTGTGTTGCCTACCTTGACGGCGAGACAGCAAAGGTCGTGGTCAAGACCGAGGGGCTCGACAAAGCGCAGGCGGCTTCTATAAAGGAGATAATTCTCGGCGAAACTGAAGTTCCGGCAGAAAATATCAGAATTTTTGAAGTAAAGTAGTTGAAAAGCAGTGATTATTTTGGTATAATATAAGAGTGAGAGTGTAAACGGATAATTGATTAAAAGATGCACTCAAATCTTCACCAACGGAGGTTTAAAATGGAATTTGAAAAGGAAGCTGTAAAGAGCAGACTTAAAATATCTGACGACGTTATGATAACAGTTGCCCGGCTTGCCGCCCTCGACGTAAAGGGCGTCGCAAGTCTCGGCGGCGAGGTAAGCAAGATGAGCAAGGTCAGAAAAAACGGTCCTATCAGAATAAGCATGATGGGCGACGTTGCTGCTATTGATATAAAGATCGTCGTTAAGAGCGGCTTCAAAGCCTGTTCTGTTGCTCAGGACGTTCAGAACGCCGTAAAGGAGAACGTTCAGAATATGACAGGCGTTGCTGTTGCAAGAGTCAACGTAACTATCAGCGGCGTAGTTTTTGAATGATACGCAGGTATATCCCTTCCGACCTTGAAGAAGCGGCTGAGGCTTTCTGCGCTGCTTTCAGTTCTGCTCCGTGGAAAGAAAAATGGACGGTCGAGCTTGCTGCTGCAAGGATAAGTGAGCTTACGTCAGCACCGCAGTCGGTAGGTTATGTTCTGGTAGACGAAGATGTGGTTAAGGGCATACTTGTCGGCAGAGCCCTTACATACCTGTTCGGTACTGAGTTTGTTGTGGACGAGCTGTTCGTTGCGCCTGATGTCCAGCACAAGGGCGGCGGTACCGAGCTTCTGAAATATGCCGAAAAGGACCTTGCCAAGGAAGGAGTCATTGCTATGGCTCTTCTTACGACAAGAGGCTACCCGAGCCATAAGTTCTGCCTGAAGAACGGATTTGCAGAAAATAAGGACGTTGTATTCATGTTTCGTCCTCTTGATAAAAATTAAGGAGTTTTCAAATGACAAGACACGAGATCAGAGACAGCGCATTCAAGCTGGTTTTTGAACAGCTTCTGCGCGATGACGATATACACGAGCTTTATGACATCGCTGAGGAGATAGACGAGATAACAGTCAATGACGAGGTCAAGAAGCTGGTCGAGGGTACCCTCGAGCACGCTGAGGAGCTTGACGGCATTATTTCCGGTTACAGCAAGTCGAGAAGCATCGCGCGTATATCAAAGCTCAATCTGGCTATACTCAGAATAGCGCTGTATGAGTCGATATACGACGACAATACACCTATGAACGCCGCTATCAGTGAGGCTGTAAAGCTGGCGATGACCTATACTTATCAGGAGGACGCTTCGTTCATCAACGGGCTCCTCGGCGCATATTCAAGAGACGCTGCCAAGAAGGAAGATAAGGGAAATGCCTGATTTTCTGGGATTAGACACCAGTAACTACACCACCTCTGCGGCTGTCTATATCAGTGATGAGAACCGTATCGTCCAGTCAAAGCAGCTTCTTCCTGTCAGGGAGGGCGAACTCGGTCTGCGGCAGAGCGACGCTGTTTTTCACCATACGAAACAGCTTCCGGATATGGTAGAGAAGCTCTGCGGCGAGAGGAGTATTTCCGGACCGGAAGCCATTGCAGCTTCCGCACGTCCGCGAAATCTCGAGGGCTCGTATATGCCCTGTTTCCTCTGTGGGGAGGGGCTCGGACGCTCACTCGCAGCCGTTACCGGTTCGCCGCTTTATACGACCTCTCATCAGGTCGGACATATCCTTGCGGCTCTCTATTCCGCTGAAAGACTCAGCCTTGTGAACGAGCGATTTATAGCCTTCCACGTCAGCGGCGGTACGACCGACTGCTTACTTTGCGAGCCTGACGACGAGCTGATAGTCAAGGTCACGGAGATAGGCACGTCCCTCGACCTCAAAGCCGGACAGGCAGTTGACCGCTGCGGCGTTATGCTCGGACTGCGTTTCCCTTGCGGTCCGGAGCTCGAAAAGCTCGCAGCCGGTGCGGATAAGCTCATAAAGGTCAAGCCCACGCTCAAGGGCGCGAATGCGAGCCTTTCGGGCGTTGAGAACAAGTGCCGGACTATGCTCGATAAGGGCGAAAATCCGAAGAACATAGCGCGATTCTGCCTTGACTATGTCGGTGCGACGATCATCGCTATGACTGCTGCTGCGCGTGAGCAGTGCGGTGAACTGCCCCTCGTTTTTGCAGGGGGCGTGATGTCAGATGTCATTATACGCGACAGCATCGTTTCACACTATCCGGAGGCTTCATTCGCAGCACCGGAGTTTTCCTGTGACAATGCGGCAGGTGTGGCTATTTTCGGCTGTATGAAGCACTCAGGGGTGAAGAAATGCCTGTAATTACGGTTTCGCAGATAAACAAGTACATCGGCTTTATCCTGAAGGGTGACAAGAACCTTCAGGGCATTATGATACGCGGCGAGATAAGTAATTTCGTCCGCCATTACCGGAGCGGTCACATCTACTTCACACTCAAGGACGAGGAGAGCGCAGTTAAAGCGGTGATGTTCGCCCAGTCCGCTGCAAGGCTCAAATTCGAGCCGGAGGACGGTATGTCCGTTATCGTCAGCGGCAGTGTGGGAGTCTACGAGCGCGACGGAGTCTATCAGATATATGTGAACGATATTGTTCCCGAAGGTGCCGGAGCAGCTAATGTTGCCCTTGAACAGCTGAAAAAGAAGCTCGCCAAGGAAGGCATCTTCGATCAGGCACACAAGCGTCCTCTGCCTGAAATGCCGCGGAAAATAGGCGTAGTAACATCTCTCAGCGGCGCAGCGGTAAGGGACGTCATAAACGTTCTTACGCGGCGTTATCCTTTGTGCGAGCTTTATGCGGTGAACGCACTCGTGCAGGGAGAGGGAGCTGCCGAGTCGGTGTGCAGGGGCATACTACGCGCGGAGGCTGCCGGCTGTGATGTGATAATAGTCGGACGCGGCGGAGGTTCGAGTGAGGACCTCAGTGCGTTCAACACCGAGAAGGTCGCCTATGCTGTATACAACTGCAAGGTGCCGGTGATATCGGCGGTCGGACACGAAACGGATTTCACGATAGCTGATCTCGCTGCCGATATGAGAGCACCCACGCCCTCTGCGGCTGCGGAGCTTGCTGCGCCCTCGGTACAGAACCTCTACGACAGGATAGATATGCTCGAAAGACGCTGCGAAAAGTCCATTATGTCGCAGCTTGATAAGGCTGCTGACCGTTTTGCAGCGCTCAATGCAAGACTCGCGGCGCAGTCTCCGGAAAACCGCCTGAAGCTCGGCGAGAACAAGCTCAATGAGCTGACCGGACGTACTCAGCAGGCTTTTGCAAGATACCTCGAACGACAGTACGCAAGGCTCGGCGAGAGTGCCGCAAGACTTGACAGTCTCAGTCCGCTGAAAGTCCTTTCGCGAGGATATTCCCTCGTTTACAGCGGTGAGCGTCTGCTCAGCGGAACGGAGAAGCTGAATGTCGGCGACGAGGTCGAGATACGCTTCGGAAACGGCGGCGCAAAGGCTGAAATTACTGAAAAATGGTGATACGATGAAGGATAAGACCACTTTTGAAGATAATATGACAAGGCTTGGAAAGATAGTTGCAGAGCTCGAAAAGGGCGATATACCGCTCGAGAAAGCAGTCGAGCTCTACGGCGAGGGATTAGGACTTTCGGCAAAGTGCAGAAAGCAGCTTGACGAAGCACAGATAAAGATCACGGAGGATAACGGTACTGACGTGCCGGAAAAATGAGTTATGAGTTTTAAGGAAAAATTTCAGGAATATATCACTTTTACGGAGCAGAACCTCAGGGAGTACAACAAGCACACAGAGGCTTCAGCTCCTCAGAAGAACCTCATAGATGCGATGAACTATTCGCTCGAGGCAGGCGGAAAACGTATCCGTCCGGTGCTCGTCTACGCGTTCTGTGAGGCTTGCGGCGGAGATTACAGGAACGCTGCTGCACCGGCTGCCGGTATCGAGATGATACATACTTTTTCGCTTATCCACGACGATCTTCCGGCAATGGACAACGATGATTTCCGCCGCGGAAAGCCCTCATGCCACAAGGCTTTCGGTGAGGCTATGGCGATACTTGCCGGTGATGCGCTGAATGTTCTGCCTTTTGCTGTGATAGCTGACGACGACAAGCTCTCGGCTGAGCAGAAGGTGAGCGTTATCTCGGCACTCGCTGCTGCTGCCGGAAGAGACGGTATGGGCGGCGGACAGGTCATTGATATGGAGAACGAACAGCGCACGGACGTTGATGAAGCAAATCTGCGCAATATGTACCGCCACAAGACCGGCGACCTCATCGCTGTTTCGTGCAAGATGGGCTGTATCTGCGCCGGAGTTACCGATCCTGTGAAGCTCAGCGCGGCTATGGATTACGGCTACAAGCTCGGACTTGCGTTCCAGATAATCGACGATGTGCTCGATGTTGTCAGCACTACCGAAGAGCTCGGCAAGCCCGTCGGCAGCGACGAGGAGGAGAACAAGACCACGTTCGTCACACTCTTCGGCGTTGAGAAGTCGCGTGAGATCGCGGAGCAGATAACCGATGAGGCTATGCTCCTTCTCGAAAATTTCCACGAAAACGGCTTCCTCAAGGAGCTCACAGCATACCTTCTCAAGAGAAAAAACTAAAACTATAAGGAGCTGCGGGATCATGAATGTCCGCAACGTTAAAAATGAAGGATAATATAAATACTGAAGAAAAAGTTTCGCTTGAAGAGCTTGATCTGCCTTCTGATCTTAAATCGCTCTCTCTCAAGCAGTGCAGGGGACTTTGCGGAGATATAAGAAAGCTCCTCATCTCGACCGTCTCCAAGAACGGCGGTCACCTTGCTTCAAACCTCGGCGTGGTCGAGCTTACTATGGCGATACACCGTAATTTCAATTCCCCCGATGACAGGATAGTCTGGGACGTCGGACATCAGTCCTACACCCACAAGATACTTACCGGCAGACTTGACAAGTTTGATACTCTCCGTCAGAAGGACGGTATTTCCGGATTTCCGAAGCCGTCTGAGTCGGTGCACGATACGTTCATCTGCGGTCACAGCAGCACCTCTGTGTCTGTTGCCTGCGGTATAGCTGAGGCAATGAAGATACAGGGCAAGGACAACTATGCGGTAGCTGTCATCGGTGACGGCGCCATGACCGGCGGAATGTTCTACGAGGCGATGAACAACGGCGGCAAGGAAAAAAACCGCAACCTCATCGTTATCCTCAACGATAACAATATGTCTATCTCAAAGAGCGTCGGAGCTCTCGCAAGATATCTCACAAACCTCAGAAACACCGAGAAATACCTCCGCACAAAGCGTACTGTCGAGCGCGGACTCGGAAAGATACCGCTCGTCGGTGACGGAATGTCCAAGGGTATCAAGTACGTCAAGGACTCGGTAAAGTACAAGCTGCTCGAGCAGAGCACTATGTTCGAGGATATGGGATTTATCTACCTCGGACCGGTCAACGGTCACAGCCTTGAGGAGCTCGAAGAGGTTTTTCACGTTGCCAAGTCATACCACAGTCCGGTGTTCATTCACGTCAAGACTCAGAAGGGCAAGGGCTACGTTCCGGCTGAGAACAACCCCGGCGAATACCACGGTATCTCGAAATTTGACATTGAAACAGGCAACCCGGAGGTCTCCGCGAGCGACAGCTACTCCATTACCTTCGGCAAGGAGCTCGTCGAAATGGCGGAGAAGGACGATCGTCTCTGCGCTATAACTGCGGCTATGAAGTACGGAACAGGTCTCCAGTTCTTCCATAACCGTTTCCCGGAACGCTTCTACGATGTCGGCATCGCTGAGCAGCACGCTGTGACCTTTGCCGGTGGACTCGCTTCAATGGGACAGATACCGGTATTTGCGGTATATTCGACTTTCCTCCAGCGTTCCTACGACCAGCTCGTACACGATATAGCGATAGGCGGACTTCACGTTGTACTCGGCATCGACAGAGCCGGTATAGTCGGTGAGGACGGCGAAACTCATCAGGGAATGTTCGATGTGCCGATGCTCACATCTATACCGGGCACGGTCATCTATTCGCCTGCCTGTTATGAGGAACTGAGAATGTGTATGCAGAAGGCAATATATGTCAACAAGGGACTTGCTGCGGTACGCTACCCGAGAGGCAGTGAGCAGGCGGACTTCGATACGTCGCAGCTCACGACGGAGTATCTGCTTACACGCGGCAAAAAGACCGATACGCTCATCATTACCTACGGCAGGATATACAACGAGGCTTACAAGGCACAGAAGGAGCTTGAAAACAGCGGCATAAGGTGCGATATGCTCAAACTGACGAAGATATATCCGATAGCCGACAGTATCATCGACGAGATAAAATGCTACAAAAGGGTATTTTTCTTCGAGGAGTCTTTCGGCGAGGGAAGCATTTCCGAAAAGATCGGCGATATGCTTGCAGAGACGGGCTATAAGGGCAATTACAGGCGCGTGACTGCGGACGGCTTCATCAAGCAGGCAAGCGTTGAGGTCTGTCTTGCCTCTATCGGACTTACGGCTGAAAAAATGGCGGGATCTATCCGCAGAGAATATGGCAAGGCTTGACGCTGAGCTCGTTTCGCGCGGCATCGCAAGGAGCCGTCAGCGAGCCAAAGAAATGATACAGGCAGGCAGCATAACCGTGAACGGCAGGTGCGTTACAAAGGTATCTGCCGAGGTGAGTCCTGATGACACTGTTGAGTCCTCGGAGGAGGAGCTCTACGTCGGACGCGGAGCGCTCAAGCTCGAGAAGGCTGCCGCTGAATTCGGGCTTGACTTTACCGGAAAGACCTGCATAGATATCGGAGCTTCCACCGGCGGCTTCACGGATATCATGCTTGGCAGAGGTGCGGCAAAGGTCTATGCGGTCGATGTCGGACACGGTCAGCTCGCGGAAAAGCTGCGCAGTGATCCGAGAGTCGTGAATATGGAGGGAACTGATATACGCAATGTTTCGCCTGAAAGCTTCGGCGGCTGTGCGGATATAATAACAGTTGACGTATCGTTCATATCGCTGAAGATGATACTGCCGAAGGTGTACGAGCTCCTCACTGAGAACGCCTGTGCTGCCGTGCTGATAAAGCCGCAGTTTGAGGCTGGAAGGAGCGGTATCAGCAAGAACGGCATCGTCAAGGACAAAAAGGTACATCTGCGCGTTCTGCGTGAAATAGACGAATTCGCCCGAGATACGGGCTTTGTCTGCGAGAAATACACCTACTCCCCTGTAAAGGGCGGGAGCGGCAATATAGAATATCTTGTCAAGCTGTGCAGGAGCGATGCTCCGGCAGCGGTACACGATCTGAAAGCGCTTGTGGAGAGCGCATTTGAAAAACTGTAAGGAGAACTTATGAAAGCTGCATTATACCCGAATTTTCAGAAGAAAAATGCTCTGAAATGCGCCCGTGAGGCTTGTGACGTGCTGCACGCTTCCGGAGTTGAGGTCTCGGTAAACGGCGAGTACCGGAGCGATTTCAGCGACAAATCGTTTGTGGTATTTGAGGATATAAGCGAGTCTGCAAAGACT
This sequence comes from uncultured Ruminococcus sp., assembly GCA_900318825.1. Classification (GTDB taxonomy): domain Bacteria; phylum Bacillota; class Clostridia; order Oscillospirales; family Ruminococcaceae; genus Ruminococcus. Next base: position 31,047 of record ONMB01000009.1, on the reverse strand, counting down.
GCGGATTTCGTGATAGCTATCGGCGGCGACGGCACTATCCTGAGATGTGCAAAGTATTTTATGAGAACTGATACTAAGCTCCTCGGCATAAATACCGGAACACTGGGCTTTATGGCAGGTCTTGAGGCTGACCAGCTCGATAAGCTGTCGCGCCTGACCACCGGCGAGTATGAGATCTCTCCGCGTATGACTCTCGATGTGACCTACCACAGTGCCGAGGGTGATAAGGTATGTACTGCGCTGAACGAGATCTCCGCAAGATCGGGCAGCTTCCGGATATGTGATTTTGAGGTTTTCTCTGAGGGCTACCTCGTCGGTAAGTACCGCGCGGACGGTGCTCTTTTCAGCACGCCTTCGGGTTCGACGGCTTATGCACTCTCTGCCGGAGGTCCGATAATTGAGCCGGATCTCGAGTGCATCGAGATGACTCTTATATGTCCGCATTCGCTGTTTTCAAGGGCGACTCTCTTCTCTGCCGGACGCCGGCTGCGTCTGACGGACCGCACTGCAAATGGCGATGTCATGGTGATAAGCGTTGACGGCGAGCAGAAGATAAACCTCAGCGAGAACGAGTCTATCGAGATCTGTCGTGGCAGCAGCAATATCAATTTTATCGACGTTATCGGAAATTCGTTCCATGAATCGCTCTGCCGCAAGCTGTGCAGACCTATCAAGTGAACTTTCAGCAAGATCGGTGATGATTATGAAAAACAAGAGACACGAAGCAATACTGGAAATAATCTCAGCTCAGCCTGTTGCGACTCAGGAGCTGCTTATGGAGCTCCTTGCTGAGCGCGGCATCAAGACCACTCAGGCGACTCTTTCGCGCGATATACAGCAGCTCTCATTGGTGAAGCAGAGGGACGCGGAAGGCGTTTACCGATATACTCTGCCGCCGGCTTCCGCAGCGGAAAAGAGCCTTTTCGAGGAGGCTGTTATCTCCGTTGACTATGCGATGAACACTATCGTTCTGAAATGCCGTGCCGGTATGGCTCAAGGGACCTGTGCCGCTATCGACTCGGTCGAGCATCAGGGCGTTGTGGGAACTATCGCCGGTGACGATACTATTTTCATACTCGTCAGAAGTGAGGCTGATGCCAAGAAGCTCTCAAAGAAGTTCAAGAGCGAGCTCTTTCCGTCCGGGAGGTAATTTCTAAGCAATGTTGAAGGAAATATACATCAGCAATCTTGCGGTCATCAGGGAAGCAGTCATACCTCTGACGGGACAGCTTAACATATTCACAGGTGAGACCGGTGCCGGAAAATCCATACTTATAAACGGTATCAACGCCGTTCTCGGACAGCGCTGCTCCAAGGACATAGTGCGTACAGGCTGCGATAAGGCTGTCATAACGGCGCTGTTCACGGAGCTCTCGCAGGAGATCGAGACAAAGCTCGATGAGCTCGGCATAGCGTATGACGGCGATGAGATCACGGTCACACGCGAAATAAGCGCAGACGGCGGAAGTGTTGCGCGTATAAACGGCAGAACTGCTCCGGTATCGCTTCTGAAGGAGCTCGGAGCAATGCTGATAAATATTCACGGTCAGCACGACAATCAGGTGTTACTCGACAGCGAAAAGCACCTCGGGATACTTGATGATTTCGGTGGTGACGACAGTCTGCTGACGAGCTACCGTGAAGCGTTCCGGCAGCTTCAGAGCGTCGCAAGGCGACTCGGCGAGCTCAGAAAGGCTGAGCAGAACCGCCTTGAACGCAGCCGTTACCTGAACGAGATAATCGAGGACATAGGCGGACTTGAGCTCGCTCCCGGTGAGGACGAGACTCTTGAAAATGAGTACAGGACAGCGAAGGAGTCAGAGCGGACGATAATGGCTCTGAACAGCGCTGTACAGGCTTTGTCCGGCGATGAAGCGGCAGGCGATATGATAGTATCGGCTGAGCGCGAGATAGCCGGTTTCACGGAGAGTATCCCGGAGCTGAATGCGCTTTACGAGAGACTTACAGCAGCCGAGATAGAGCTTTCGGATATTGTCTCCGGTATGGAGAGGCTTGCGGAAAAGGTTGAGCTGGACGGTAAGCGTCTTGACTATCTCAGTCAGAGACTCGGCGAGATAAACAAGCTGCAAAGGAAGTACGCAATGGACTGCGACGGGCTGATAAAGCTCTATGACAGTGCCTGCGAGGAGCTGACGCAGTTTGACAGCTCACGCGGCGAGATCGAGAAGCTCAGTGCCGAAAGGGAACAGCTCCTGCACACGGTAACTGAACGCGCAAAGGCTCTCTACGACTACCGCGAGGAGGTCGCGAAGCGCTTTGCGGAACGTGTTTCGGCAGAGCTTGAATTCCTGAATATGTCGGGAGTTGTCATAGCGGTAAGGCATGATAAGGGCAAGCTCACGGTGAACGGTATGGATCAGGTGGAATTCCTGATATCCGCGAACAAGGGTGAAGAACCGAAGCCTATCTCGAAGATAGCTTCGGGCGGTGAGCTCTCGCGTATAATGCTCGCGCTCAAGAGCGTTATCGCCGACAAGGACAGTATCCCGACGATGATATTCGATGAGATCGACACCGGTGTCAGCGGCAAGGCTGCTCAGAAGATCGGCATAAAGCTGCGCGAGATAGGCAGAGTACGTCAGGTGATATGCGTTACACATCTCTCGCAGATAGCTGTAATGGCTGACCACCACCTTATGATAGAAAAGAGCATAGTCGGCGACAGGACCGAGACTCACGTCACGGAGCTCGATATGGAAGGCAGAGTCGCTGAGATAGCGCGTATAATGGGCGGCGAGGATCCGAGCGGACTTATGCTCGAGAACGCACGCGCAGAAATTGAAAAGGCAAGGGAGACAGTCTGAATGAAGATATATTCGACACGTCACGGTCAGACAGAGTTCAACAGAAAGGAACTAATACTCGGCACTACTGACATTGAGCTCAACGAGACCGGTCTCAGGCAGGCTGAGGAACTCGCGGAAAAGGTCGCGGAGTTTGGTGAGATAGACCTCATCATTGCCTCGCCTATGAAGCGTGCTATGAAAACGGCACAGACCGTCGCGGCAAAGACCGGACTCAGCATCATCACAGATGAGAGGCTCCGTGAATGGGACTACGGACGATATGAGGAGCAGAGCCGTTTTGCTGAGGGCTTTGCTGAAAACAAGGTCAATTTCGGCGTGAGAATGGGTGTTACAGGCGAGTCGCTCTTGCAGTTCAGCCACAGAGTCTATTCGGCGCTTGACGATATTATTGAAAAATACAGCGATAAGACCGTTCTTATAGTCAGCCACGGGGGAGTTTGCAGAGTTATCGAGACTTACTTCCACAATATGACGAACGAGGAATACTCAGGCTGGTTTATGGGAAATTGTCAGCTTATCGGCTATGAAATAAATTGACAGGAGGGAACTATGAAGATAGGAGTAGATTATTATCCCGAGCAATGGGATAAGTCACTGTGGGAACAGGACGCTTCACTTATGGCACAGACCGGTGTCAAGGTGGTAAGGATAGGAGAATTTGCATGGTCAAAGCTCGAGCCTCAGGAGGGCGAATTTGATTTTAATTGGCTCGATGAAGCGCTTGGAGTTTTCCAGCGTTTTGGTCTGAAGATAGTTCTGAGCGTTCCGACGAGCTGTCCGCCTCAGTGGCTCTATGAGCTGCACCCGGAGATCATCAGGGTGGCACCGGACGGAAATATGGTCCAGATAGGCAAGCGCGGACACAGATGTGTGAATTCGCCGGTGTTCCAGAAATACGCAAAGCGTATCGCCAAGGAGCTTATACTCCGCTACGGCGAGCATCCGGCTGTAACTCACTGGCAGATAGACACAGAGATCGAGGCATATCCCTGCTGCTGTGACGAGTGCAAGGCGAGCTTCCGCAACTGGCTGATAGACAAGTACGGCAGCCTTGAAGCTATCAATGCCGCACTCGGTACAAAGACATGGAGCGGCGAGTATACAAGCATGACTCATATCCAGCCGCCGACAGCTTATCCTCTCGAGGAGCAGAACCCTGCGCTCTGCCTGGAATGGTACAGGTTCACAAGTGAGAGCGCGGCAGCTTTTGTAAGGGAGATCGCCCTTGCAATGAGACACGAAAAGCATAAGCTCAGGATAACCACGACTACTTCCTTTGCGGAGGATACGCCTGACGTATACAAGCTCTACAACGATGTGGACTTCGTTGCGTACAACAACTATCCGCCGCTTGAGATACCTTCAGATCCTGAGGAATTCTACTCCCACTCGTTCTTCCTTGATCTTATGCGAGGCATCAAGGGACATAAATTCTGGGTAATGGAGCAGCTCAGCGGACCTGTCTGCAAGGCTGGAAAGATGTCACCGACTCTCAGACCTGGTATGCTTATGGGCTACTCTTTGCAGGCTCTTGCACACGGCGCTGACACGGTGATCCACTACCGCTGGAGGACTGCGGCTTCCGGTGCTGAAATGTTCCGTCACGGTCTCATTGACCACAGCAACGTTCCGGGAAGAAGATTTTTCGAGTTTGCAGAGCTGTGCAAGACCGCTACCAAGATAAGCGTTATAGATACAACAGAGCTCGTTTCTGATGTTGCGATAATGTATCTGCCTGAGAACGAGTATGCTCTGAAGCTCCAGCCGCAGGCAGAGGGCTTCAGCTACCTCGAGCAGCTGAGATACTTCCATTGGGCATTCTCACATTACGGTGCGAACGTTGACGTTGTACCGCCCTACGCCGACCTCTCATCTTACAAGGTAGTGATAGCGCCGGCGATGTACGTTTACAATAAGGTTGCTGTCGAGAATATCTACCGCTACGTCATCAACGGCGGAACGCTCGTAATGACTAACCGCAGCGGTGTCAAGGACAACAACAATAACTGCATAATGGAGCCTCTCCCGACTGTTTTCCGCGAGCTCATAGGCGCTGATATAACGGAATACGATCCCGTCGGAGAGCGCGAGCAGATGATAACCGATTTTGCCGGAAACAAGTTCGTCTGCCGACAGTGGTGCGACATACTCAACGTGACTACGGCTAAGGCTTATGCCGAGTACAGCGACAATTACTACCGCTGCTGTCCGGCTGTCACGATGAACCGCTACTGCAACGGAGTCGCTTACTATGTCGGAACGGTCTGCAAATCTGATTTCTACGAGAGCTTTGTCGGCAACATCATGCGTCAGACCGGTATGCCGAGACTCAAAGGTCTGCCGAGAGGTGTTGAGGTCACAACGAGGACAAACGGTCTCGATGACTTTATCTTCTTCTTCAACAATTCGGAGGAGACTGCAACTATCACGCTTCCAAAGGCTATGTACAGCATAATCGACTCAGCCGGCAAGGATAAGCTCGAGCTCAAGCCATTTGAGGTCGATATCGTGAGGAAGTAAACTATGAGGATAGTTTTGCAGAGGGTGACTTCGGCGAGCGTCAGGGTTGACGGCGAGCTCACCGGAGCTATTGGTAACGGCTACCTGATACTTTTCGGGGTAGGTCACGGCGATACCGAGGAGGACTGCCGGAGACTTGCCGACAAGATCATAAATCTCAGGATTTTTTCAGACGAAAATGACAAGATAAATCTCTCGCTCGGCGATGTCGGCGGAGCACTGTTAGTAGTGCCGCAGTTCACGCTGTATGCGGACTGCCGCAAGGGCAACCGTCCCAATTTCATACAGGCGGCAAAGCCCGATGAAGCGAACCGGCTTTACGAATACTTCGTGGAATACTGCCGCAGCAAGGGACAGAAGACCGAGACAGGCAGGTTCGGAGCGGATATGAAGGTCGAACTCCTTAATGACGGACCTTTCACGATAGTTCTTGAATAACGAATAAAAACGCCTCAGGTGCAGATAATGTTCCTGAGGTGATTTTTATGCGCAGGCGCTGCGAAAACGGGGTGATATGGCTGACGGCAGCCTTTTTTGTGATGTTCATAATCATAGCTGCCCACTATTTTACGATATGCTTCGAGCAGAAATACAGCAGCTCGGCAGCTGAACGCTCGGAGTTCACGATAAGCGCCGGAGAGAGTCAGGGGACGATATATGACCGCAATATGCAGCCTCTGAACAACACCGGTCATGTCTGGAAAGCTGTTGCAGTACCGAGAGCTCTTGACCGTGAGACGACCGCGCGTTATGCGATCGACGCGAAGGATTTCGAGGAGAAATTCGACAAGGGCGATCCCTTCATCTTCAGGTGCAGGAGCGATACTCCTGAGAGCGACGGACTGACTGTGTTCAGGCTGCCGGAGCGTTACAGCGGCAGGGGGACTGCAAATCACGTTCTCGGCTATGTTTCCGGGGACGAGGGCGTTTCCGGAGTCGAGTACGCCTATGACAGACTGCTTCGCGGCAGCGACGGTGAGAACAGTGTTACCTATTCGATAGACGGCTTCGGCAGGGTACTCATCGGTGACGGCAAAAAAGTCCGCCGCAGTAGCGCAGACGAGAGCGGTGTTGTCACCACGATAGACTCTGAGATACAGAGCATCTGCGAGCGCTGCGGCAGCAATATCGGCAGGGGAGCTATCGTGGTCGCTGACATCAGCTCCGGCGATATACTGTCAATGGCGAGCTTTCCGGATTATTCACCGAATTGCCTTGATACGGCTCTGAATGACGAGAGATGTCCGCTTATTGACCGCTGCCTGTACTCTTACGGAGTCGGTTCGATATTCAAGCTGGTGACCGCATGCGAGGCTATCGACGAGGGGGATGGCGGCTACAAGTACGACTGCCGCGGACGCATTGACGTGGACGGGCAGAATTTCAACTGCCACAAGCTCGCCGGTCACGGTATACAGACCATGAGCCGTGCGATGACGAATTCCTGCAATACCTATTTTATCAGCCTGAGCCGTGAGCTTGATGCGGCGGCTTTCCGGGAAACTGCTTACAGGCTCGGCTTCGGTAAGGAGAACTATCTTTGCAGCGGCATAATAGGTTCAGCGGGAGTCCTGCCTACTGACAGGGAACTGAAAGTACCGGCAGAGCTTGCGAATTTCTCATTCGGACAGGGCAAGCTGACTGCAACTCCGCTCCAGATAACTCAGCTGTGCTGTGCGATAGCAAATGACGGAGAAATGCCGGCACTGCGCATAATACGCGGACTTACAATAGACGGCAAAAGCGTTGCGGGTGAGAAATTCTTACAGTCGTCGAGGGCAATGGACATACGCACGGCCGGACTTCTGCGGCAGATGATGATCTCAGCCGTCAGGGACAATCCGGAGTCGAAGGCACGTTCAGAGATAGTTGCTGCCGGAGCAAAGACCTCGACGGCTCAGACCGGCAGGCTCGATAAAAAGGGAGAGGAGCTCTGCCACGCATGGATAACCGGCTTCTTTCCGGCAGATAAGCCCAGATATGCGGTCACTGTGCTGGTGGAGGACGGCGGCTACGGAAACGACTCTGCTGCACCGGTCTTCAGAGCGATAGCCGAGAATATAACGAGGCATTTTCCTGAAAAATAGCCGGTGTATGAAATTTTAATAAGGTCTTGACAATCAGACTGAAGAGGGGTATAATAATTATGTACGGCGTTGACGGGAATGACTGTTTGCGCGCCTTTCAGAGAGAAAGCGTTTGGTGTGAGCTTTCAGGCGCGGTACGGGTGCTCCCCCCGAGCCTCCGCGGAAAACCGCGGCGTGTTTCCGCGTTAAGGAAATCGAGAAAAGAACTGCGGTTCTTTTGAATTAGGGTGGTACCACGAAAGCCTTCGTCCCTTTTGGCGGCGGGGCTTTTTTTGTGTTGCTAAGTATTATTTTTTATCAAAAGGAGATATATTTATGCAGTGGACAGGTCTTAACGATCTTCGTGAGAAGTATCTCTCGTTCTTTGAGAGCAAGGATCATACAAGAATGGCGAGCGCTTCTCTCGTACCTCAGGGCGACAAGAGCCTCCTTCTCATCAATTCCGGTATGGCTCCGCTCAAGAAATTCTTCCTCGGACAGGCTACTCCTCCCAACAAGAGAGTGACAACCTGCCAGAAATGTATCAGAACTCCCGATATCGAGAGCGTTGGTAAGACAGCTCGTCACGGTACATATTTTGAAATGCTCGGTAACTTCTCTTTCGGCGATTACTTCAAGACAGAGGCTATCGAGTGGGCGTGGGAATTCCTCACAAAGACTCTTGAGATACCGGCTGAGAAGCTCTGGATCACTATTTTCGAGAGCGACGATGAAGCTGAGCAGATCTGGGAAAAGCATATCGGTATCCCTCACGACAGGATAATCCGTCTCGGCAAAAAGGACAACTTCTGGGAGCACGGTTCAGGTCCCTGCGGTCCGTGCTCTGAGATACACTTCGACCGCGGAGAGGCTTACGGACCGTTCGAGAGCTTCGAGCAGGCAAGCGACTGCGACAGAGTCATTGAGATCTGGAACCTCGTTTTCAGCCAGTTTGACAGCGACGGCGAAGGTCACTACGCTGAGATGAAGAACAAGAACATCGACACAGGTATGGGACTCGAGCGTCTTGCCTGTGTAATGCAGGGTGTTGACAATATCTTCGAGGTCGATACAGTTCAGAACATAATGAAGCACATCTCTTCCATCGCAGGTGTTGAGTACAAGAAGGACGCCAAGACAGACGTTTCTCTCCGTGTTATCACTGACCACATCAGAAGCACGACTCTTATGGTCGGCGACGGTATCCTCCCCTCAAATGAGGGACGCGGCTACGTTCTCCGCCGACTCCTCAGAAGAGCAGCTCGTCACGGCAGACTCTTAGGCATCACACGTCCTTTCCTCTGCGAGGTATGCGATACAGTCATCAATGAGAACAAGGGCGCATATCCTGAGCTCGACGAGAAGCGTGACTACATCAAGAAGATAATCAGCGTTGAGGAAGAGGCTTTCGCCAAGACTATCGACAAGGGTACAGAGCTCCTCAACGGCTTCACAGATGCACTCAAGGCTGAAGGCAAAAAGGTTCTCTCCGGCGATGACGCATTCAAGCTCTCCGATACATACGGCTTCCCGATCGACCTTACTGAGGAGATCTGCGAGGAGAAGGGCTTCACAGTTGACCGTGAGCGCTTCACAGAGCTTGCCAGGGAGCAGCGTGCAAGAGCTAAGGCTGACCACGCAGCAAAAGCTGGTTCATCATGGGCTGACAACAGCATAAAGGTAGACGCTCCCAAGACTGTATTCACAGGCTATACATCAATGAGCGAGAGCGACGTAAAGGTTCTCGCTATCTATAAGGACGGCGCTGAGATCGAGACGGCCGTTGAGGGCGATGATGTAGTTATCGTTCTCGACAGAACTCCTTTCTACGCTGAGAGCGGCGGACAGGTAGGCGATACCGGAACTATCTTCTCCGGCGCAGGCGTTGCAGCTGTCGAGGATACTCTCAAGTCCGAGGGACACTTCCTCCACATCGCCTCTATCGAGCAGGGCAGCATCAGCAAGGACGAAACTGCTACTGCTATGATAAACAACGAGCGCAGAATGGCTATCATGCGCAATCATACATCTGCACATCTCCTCCAGAACGCACTCCGCAAGGTCCTCGGAGATCACGTTCATCAGGCTGGTCAGCTCGTAAACGAAAAGGCCTGCCGTTTCGACTTCAACCACTTCTCAGCTCTGACTGAGGAGGAGATAGCTGACGTTGAGATGATCGTAAACGCTTCCATTATGGCAGCTATCCCCGTAACAATGGAGGAAATGCCTATCGAGGAGGCTAAGAAGCTCGGAGCAATGGCTCTCTTCGGCGAGAAGTACGGCGATACTGTAAGAGTAGTCACAGCCGGCGACTCCATTGAATTCTGCGGCGGTACCCATGTGTCGAACGCTTCACAGATCGGACTCTTCAAGATAGTTTCCGAGAGCTCAGTCGCTGCCGGCGTAAGACGTATCGAAGCCGTTACAGGTATGGGCGTTATGGAGCTTCTCAACAGCTACAAGAACACTATCGTCAAGTCCGCAAAGGCTATCAAGCTCGCAAATCTCAGCGAACTCCCCGAGAAGTGTGCTTCACTCGCAGCTGAGGTCAAGGAAAAGGACAAGAAGCTCGAGAGCCTTACACAGCAGATAGCAAACGCAAAGACTGCCGCTCTCTTTGACAATGCAAAGGAAGTTGCAGGCATCAAGCTCGTTTCCGCAAGAATGGACGGCTCTGCTCCTGACGCACTCCGCAAGCTCGGTGACAGTGTCAAGGACAAGAACGAGGCTATGATAGCTCTCTTTGCCGGAACAGTCGGCGAGAAGGGCACCTTCTACTGCGTATGCACAAAGGAAGCTGTTGCAAAGGGCGCTAACGCAGGAACTATCGTGCGTGAGACAGCAGCAGTTACCGGCGGTAAGGGCGGCGGAAAGCCCGACGGCGCTATGGCTGGTGCAGGCGACATCACAAAGATCGACGAGGCTCTTTCCAAGTTTGAGAGCATCGTTTCAGAAATTATAAAATAAAAAGGAGAATTAATATGGACTGCTTATTCTGTAAGATCATCGACGGCGAGATACCCAGCACAAAGGTATATGAGGACGACTTCGTATTCGCATTCAAGGACATCGCTCCCATTGCGCCTTTTCACTGCCTTATAATCCCCAAGGTACATATCAGCGGAGCTGATCAGATAACCGCTGAGAACTCCGAGGTCATCGGAAAGGTTTTCGAAGCTGCTGCAAAGATTGCAAAGCAGGAAGGCATTGAGAGCTTCCGCATCATCAACAACTGCGGTGATGACGCCGGTCAGACCGTTAAGCATATCCACTTCCATATGCTTGCCGGCGTTAAGATGGGCTGGGGACCTGAGTCGCTCGGCAAGACTGAGTGAGGAGGAGCTGAAATGGCTGGTACCTATAAAATGACCATTGCCGGACTCGAGAGAGAGCTTCCGCGCTGCGCTATCAACGACAAGTTGGACATAGCAGCTTTCATAATGTTCTCGGACGTTGAGCTGACTGTTGCGTGTGCAGAGCAGCTTCTCAAGAAGTGCGGCGACTTTGACATTATCCTCACAGCTGAGTCCAAGGGTATACCGCTCGCATACGAAATGTCGCGTCAGAGCGGCAGAAACTACGTTGTTGCAAGGAAGTCCGTAAAGCTCTATATGACTGATCCTGTTGAGGTCTCGGTAAAGTCGATAACGACAGCAAATGTCCAGAAGCTCCGTCTCTCAAAGGAGAAGGCAGATATGCTCCGCGGAAAAAAGGTACTGCTCGTTGATGACGTTATAAGCACCGGAGAGTCGCTCATCGCTCTTGAGAAGCTGACTGCGGCTGCCGGCGGAGACGTTGCAGGCAGAGCGGCAGTTCTCGCAGAAGGCGACGCTGCTGACAGAACAGATATAATCTTCCTCGAAAAGCTCCCGCTTTTCTTCAAGTAAAGGAATAATGATATGAAGCGAAAAATGATTTTAGCTGCGGTAGCATATATGGCGGGATTATTTTTCGCTTCGTTTTTTACGGGAACGTTCTCGCTTCTTCTGCTTATCCCGGCAGCAGCATCGGTGTTCCTTGTCGGGCGTTACTGCGGAATGGTCCGCTGTGACTTTATCATTGCCGGAACGTGTTTTGCTGTGGCAGCCGTTGTGTTCGGACTGTATACTTCTCTGAACTACGACCGTATTACTGCATATGACGGACAGACCGGCAGCTTCCGCGGCAGTGTGACCGATATCAGGGAATACAGCGGCGGAAAGTCCGCTTATACGCTTAAAGGCACTCTCGGCGGAAAACGTTCCGCAAAGCTGAGACTTTACACAGACTCACTTGACGCTGAGTACGGCGACTGCATCAGCATTGAAAACTGCACTTTCAGTATACCTTGCGGCGATTATCTCTATGATCCGGAGGAGAGAATGCGTTCTGCCGGTATCTTCCTCGAAGCGGACAATGCTGACGGAGTGAGGCTTGAGAAGCGCAGCGGTCACAGGCTGATGAGGAGCATTATCGCTTACCGTGAGCGTATGTGCGACGAGTTCAGGAATGAAATGGGCGAAGATGCCGGGAATTTCCTTGCCGGAATGGTTTTCGGACGCTCATCGGAACTTGACGGCAACGTCAGAACTTCTTTTGCAAGGTGCGGTATAGCACATATCCTCGCCGTATCCGGACTGCACGTTTCGATAGCCGCACTCCTGTTTATGGAGCTGCTTAAAAAGCTGCGCGTGAACCGCTTTGCAGCATACGCCACAATGAACGTTTTCCTCATTCTGCTGATACTGCTTGCGGACTCGCCGGTCTCAGCGATACGCGCGGCGATAATGATGGATATGGTCTACGCGGCTGGACTTTTCCGGCGGCAGAACGACACCTTCACATCGCTGTCAGCGGCAGTTCTGGTGATATGTATATCAAATCCTTACGTCATATACAACAGCGGTTTTCTGCTGTCAGTTGCCGGAACGTTCGGTATCGGAGTCTGTGCGCCGTATATGACAAGGGAACTGAGCGGAAAGGGCTTGTCCGGCAGTATACTTTCCCCGTTCCTGACGATGCTATGCACGACTCTCTGTATACTTCCGCTGAGTATGAAATATTTCGACGAGACATCGCTCATATCACCGGTCACCAATGTTCTGGTGGTACCTTTCTGCGGAGTTCTGATCGTCATAGGTATGCTTTACATCTTTACAGGCGGAGCGGTCTCTCTACTCGCACCGGCTAAGTACGTTGCGGAGACAATTCTTTCACTGACGGACCGTCTTTCACACAGCGGCAGGATCTATTTTTCAGCCGGCAGCGAAAGAATAGTCGGGCTTGCATTTGCACTTGCTGCGGCAGTTGCAATGGTGCAGCTCATAGCGAAGCGCAGGCGCTTTACTGCGTATGCGGCAGTTTTTGCCTGTGCATTGCTGTTTTTTGGTTCTGCGGTCAGCAGCAGGAGGTTTTTCAGCAGCTTCAATGCAGCTGTGCTCGGCAGTGGAAACAATGCAGCCGTTGTTGTGACCTGCAATGGCAGAACTGACGTCATCGACCTCAGCGGGAGCAGCAGTTCCGCTGATTATGTCCGGAAGTATCTCACAAGGCACAACATCACCCGCGCGGACGTGCTTGTGCTCACGAATAACGTTCAGGCACAGTATTCGGCTTACCGCAGCGCTTTTGACAGCATCGGGATAAATGAATGCTTTGCGGCAGGCGATACACCTGTATACGGCAGCGAGGACACCAAGGTCTACGGTGAGGTCGGGTATGTGTACACTACGGACGACTACAAGGTCGCATATGAGAACGGCGTTCTTACGGTCAGCTATGGTGAAGCCAAGGTCAGCTTTGCTCATGCGGCGAGCCGTGCAGAGGATATGGAAGGGCTGTGCGTTTACTACGGCAGCTCCGGAGCTGAATTCAGAAAGAACGAAAACGCCGTATATATCGCGGATCACGGGAATTGTTTCGTCATAAGGCTCTCTGAAGACGGAGGGCACAGGATAAGGAGGCTGTGATGCCATATAGTGAACCCAAGGCAGTTGCCGCGGCTCTGAAAAAGGGCGAGCTGTCGAATATCTACTACATCTACGGACAGAACGTCACGGAAGTTGAAAAGCTCACCAAACGTGTCATAAATGCGGCAGTCGGTGACAATGAGGAGTTCGCGCTCACCCGTATGAACGGCAAGGAGCTCGATTTCTCCGAGCTTTTCGACACCATACAGATGATGCCGATGATGTCGGACTACAACTGCATACTTGTGAACGACTACAACTGTGAACGTCCGAGGGAGGATATGCGCGGACACAGCAGTGAGGACTACAATAAAAAGCTGATAGAGACACTCAAGGATATCCCGCCGATGACGGTAGTTATCTTCAACGTCACCGGCTTCGAGGTAAAGACCAAGTTCGACCGCAAGAGCAATAGCCGTGCGATAACCGACAAGAACAAGAAACTTGGTGACTTTGCTGCCAAGAACGGTACTGCGGTGGAGTGTCCTATAAAGACTCCGGCTGATATGGCGAAGGATATAGCGGCTTCTGTTTCGGCGAGGGGCGGTTCTATATCCATTCCAAATGCCAGGGAGATCGCCGAGCGCTGTCTTTCGGACACACTCGCGATAAAGAACGAGATAGACAAGCTCTGTGCCTATGCTAACGGCAGGGAGATAACTGCTGATATGATAGAACTGCTCGTTCACCGTCAGAGCGGCATCACTGTGTTCAAGCTCGCTGACGCTGTTGCGGCTTTTCGTAGGGAAGAGGCTTTTGAAGCGCTCGATGAGCTCATGGCTGACAAGAACAACCGAGGCGCTGTCCTCGGAAACATCACTACGTCCTTCATAGATATGTACCGTGCCGCTGCCGCAAGAGCATCTCACCGAACGACAGGGGATATGAAGAATGATTTCGGCTATGTATGGGCGTTCAAGGTGGACAACGCATTCAGGGACAGCTCCCGCATGAGCATCAGGAGACTGCGAGCTTGTCTGGGAATACTCCGTGATACATCGGTGTACCTTAATTCCTCCTCGACTGATGAGAAGACAGTTCTCGAGGAAATGGTCACGAAGATGCTGATGACCAAGAACTGACCGCTGTACGCAAAAAGGAGAGCATGATGTTACAGATAGATGAAGCGATAATCGTTGAAGGAAAATATGACAAGATAAAGCTGTCCTCAGTTGTAAAAGCGGTCATCATCGTGACTAACGGCTTCGGCATATTCAAGGACAAGGAAAAACTGGAGCTGATACGTTACTATGCGCGTACTACGGGCATAATAATACTGACGGACTCCGACAGTGCCGGCAGGAAGATACGCGGATATATACGCGGCGCAGTCGGCGAGGGGAATATCAAGAATGTGTATATCCCCGATATTTTCGGTAAGGAAAAGCGCAAGGAGAAGCCTTCTGCTGAGGGCAAGCTCGGTGTTGAAGGGATTGATGTGAGAACGCTCGAGGAAGCCTTCCGCAAGGCAGGCATAAGCAGTTCAGGCAACACGGTCCGGAGCGATATTACAAAGATGACACTTTTTGAGCTTGGACTGAGCGGCGGTCCTGAGAGCAGTATCCTTCGCAGAAGGCTTCAGAAAAAACTCGGACTTCCCGAGCTTATGTCAGCTTCTGCACTTGTGGAGGTGCTCTGTACTATGATGGACGCGCAGGAGCTTGCCGGACACATCAGCGAACTCAAGGAGGAAGAGAATGATATATAGCAGTCTGCTGTTCATATACGGTTTTCTGCCGTTGTCGCTGCTGCTCTATTATGTAGTCCCGAAGAAAGCGCAGCAGCCGGTGCTGCTTGCGGAAAGCGCGGTGTTCTGCGGACTTATCGGTCTGAGATACCTGATGTTCACAGCGGCGTATACCGTCATAAACTACGGTGCGGCAAGGCTTATCCGGCGTTACCGCGGAAAGAACGAAATGGCTTCGGCTGTATTTGCTATCGGAGTCTCGTTTGATATAATATCAATATTCGTATTCAGGACGGCATTGTTCGTACCTCTGCGCAGCGCATTCGGTTTCCCGGAGGCGTTCTTCCCGATAGGCATATCATTCATGGCACTATCCGCGATAGGTACGCTTATCGACGTTTACGGCGGCAAGGCGGAAGCCGATATGGGATTTGTACATTTTGCGCTGTACTTCCTGTTCTTTCCGCGTATCATAATGGGACCTGTTCTGCGTTACCGCAGCTTCGTGAAGATGCTCGACAGCCGTAAACCGGAGCTTGCTGAGATAGGCGTCGGACTGACCATATTTGTCAAGGGACTCGCCAAAAAAGTCATCGCAGCGGACACTTTATTTGTGCTGTGGGTAGCTGTCAGAAGCAGGGACGTTCAGGATATGTCACTGCTGACGGCTTGGCTGGGTATCAGCGCGTATATGCTGTGCCTTTACTTCACTCTGTCGGGCATTTCAGATATGGGCATCGGAGTCGGCTACTGTTTCGGAATGAAGATGCCGCAGAGCTTCAACTATCCGCTGTTCAGTACCAAGATACGCTATTTTGCAGCAAGGTGGCACATACAGACTGTCCAGTGGATGAGGAGATACGTCACGAAGCCTCTTTACGCGCACTGTGCCGGCAGGATAATGCGCCGGCTGATATTCATAGGCGTGTGGGCGGTATTCGGTTTCTGGTACACATTCAGCCTGAACGGACTTCTCTGGGGCATACTCATTGGAGCAGCCATTACGATAGAGAGCCGTATAAGCCGCGGCAGGATAATTGATACCACGGGCGTTATCTATACAGCGCTGGTCGTGATGATAAGCGGAGCCTTTCTCGCAGGTGAGGACGCTGTTTACTCTCTCCGCTATCTGCTTGCTATGATAGGCAGGGGAAGCATTGCTGACAGATTTGCGTTCTATCTTGTAAAGACCTACATCGTTGTGCTGCTGATAAGTATGTACGCTTCCACTGACCTTTTCAGGAATATGATGATACGTTCAGGCAGGAACCGTATCAGGACAGCCTTTGCGGTCATATCGCCGTTGGTGGTATTGCTTTTGTTCGTTGTCTGCACTGCAATGATGATGTACAGCGGCAGCTCCGGCATAATGCTTATGAAACTCTGAGGGGGCGGTAAAAATGACAAAGCTGATAAATAAGATAACGGCAGTACTGATGCTTGCTTTTATCAGTGTGTTTATGCTGTACAGTGTATTCGACAGCAAGAAGAACCGTTCGTCCGAGGAAAACAGGGAACTCAGCAAGCGTCCCGGACTGAGTGCTTCATCGCTGCTTGACGGCAGTTATGCGGAGGATCTCGTTTCGTATAACGCAGACCATTTTCCGTTAAGGAGCAGGTGGCTCAGATTGAATTCAAAGCTGCGTGAGGAGATAGGTGACGGTATAATCAACGGCGTGTACGTTGCGGACGATATGCTGCTTGACGCGGATACTTCACGTCGGGCTTCATCGGGAAGCAGTGCAGCTGAGATAAACCGTTTTGCGCGTGACCATTCCGGAGCAGTCTACGTTGTGGCAGTACCGACATCTTCAGGTGTCTACGGAGAGCGCCTGCCGGAATACCTTGACGACTACCGCGAGAGCCGGCAGATAAGCGACTTCTATGACAGACTGAACAAGGATATAAAGAGGATCGACGCATATAATATCCTTAAAATGCTCAACGACAACTACATCTACTACCGCAGCGATACCAAGTGGACGAGCTACGGTGCTTACTGCGTTTACCGAACAGTTATCCAGAAGCTCGGCTTCCTTCCGACCACCTTCGATAAGTACAGCATAAGACACGTTACGTCCGATTTCCGCGGCAACCTCTACAACAGGAGCCAGTGTTCCTCAGTAAAACCGGACATTATGGATTTCTATTACTACAATGACGGAGAGGAGGTCCTCAGCTGTACGGGCATCTACAACAGCGGCAAGATAGTTGCAAAGCGCATATATGACGATAAGCAGCTTGATTCTGACTATGTATACAGCGCATATCTCGGAGAGAGCGTTCCTCTCCTTAAAATAAAGACCTCAGTAAACAATGAACGTAAACTACTGGTGATAAAGGACAGTTATGCAGACTGCTTCATACCGTTCCTGACGCAGCATTACAGCGAGATAGATGTTCTCACTCCGGAGCTGCTCGACGGACCGGCTTCAAAGTTCGTGGATTTTGACAGCTATGAGCAGACGCTATTCCTGTTCGGTATCGAAAATCTCAGCGATAGCAGCATATTTGCCTCGCTGAACCACTGATGAAAGGATGATGAAAATGAAAGCACTTATCACAGGAGCAACCTCCGGCATAGGAAAGAGCATAGCGCGTTCCCTCAGCAGACGCGGCTGGGAGCTCATACTCACCGGACGCAACGAGGAAGCACTCAAGGAGCTCCAGCAGGAGCTCGGCAATACAGAGATAATCGCTGCTGACCTTGCTGAGCGCAGCGAGGTGTTCAGGGTGTATGACTTCTGCCGTGAAAAGAATGTCGATATGCTCGTGAACAATGCCGGCTACGGTATATTCGGACAATTCGACGAGACCGACCTTGAGGACGAGCTGAATATGATAAACGTGAACATCACAGCTCTGCATATCCTCACCAAGCTGTTCCTGCGCGATTTCAAGAAGCGCGACAGCGGTATCATACTCAATGTGGCGTCGGTAGCAGGCTTTATGACAGGACCGCTCCTTTCATCGTACTATGCTTCAAAGAACTACGTCCTGAGACTGTCTCTCGCTATCTACGAGGAACTCCGCAGAGCAAAGTCCAATGTAAGCATAACCGTGCTCTGTCCCGGACCGGTCAACACAAACTTCAATAACAGAGCCGGAGTCACATTCAGTGCAAAGCCTGTTTCACCGGAGTATGTTGCAGAGTACGCTGTAAAGAAAGCTCTCATGCACAAGCTGTTTGCGATACCCGGACTTGCTATCAAGGCGTGTGCTGTCGGACAGCGCTTCATTCCGCACAAGCTGCTTGCAGCAGTGACCTACAACGTTCAGAAGGCTAAAGAAAAAACTGACGGAGACGGCAGATGAGGGACATAAGCTACCGTGTCGCACTTGGAGGCATAGTCTCGGCACTGTGCCTTGTGACGATGTTCCTTGCAGGAGTCCTGCCGGCACTTTATATCGTCCTGCCGATGATAGCGGGAGTTCTTATGATGATAATCGCGGAGGAGGTCAGCAAGAGCTGGGCTCTGCTGACCTATATTGCCGTGAGCATACTGGCGATGTTCATAACGTTCGACAAGGAAGCCGCGCTGATGTTCATACTGCTGTTCGGACATTATCCTATATTGCGATTGTATACTGACAAGCTGCCGCTGAAATGGCTCCGCAGGCTGGTGCGGCTGCTGATATTCAATGTCTGCGTCGTCGTATATTTCTACGTTACCGTTTACATTTTCGGGCTTGACCAGATGCTTGAGGAGTTCGACGATTTCGGCAGGTACGGCGCCTATATCATGCTGGTACTGGCAAACGTTATATTCGTCCTCTATGACCTCAATCTTGACAACGTTCACCGCATATACAAGAAAAAGCTCGCTGTGAAGCTCAGAAAAAACAAATGACCGCACTCCCTCTTTGTGAGAGATGTGCGGTCATTCTGTTATTCAACGGGGTAGACAAGTCCCCAGTCTTTGCGGCATTTGTCCATTATCTTCATAACTGCGAGAGTTGACGAGTGGGGCACGAGTGGGCTTTCAGCGAGTCCGTTTCCGAGACACTTCTGCGCTTCGAGTATCTCGTATTCATAGCCGTTCACCCTGACCGGAATGACTGAGCGTTCGAGCTCATTTCCGGCGCGGTCATAAAGAGTTATCTCGGACGAGCAGTGGAACCATTCTCCGAAAACTATCATTCCCTTATCGCCTGAGATAAGTGCGCGGTTGGGAGTCTGCATTTCAAAGCCTGACTGGAGAACGGCTGTACTGCTGCCGTACCTCAGAGTGATGCTGTTGCTCATATCGACGCCGAAGATGATATTCGCGTCACTTACTATTTCGTCCGGCGAACTGCCGAGAATGTCCGCGGCAAGGGTTATCGGGTAAACTCCGAGATCAAGGAGCGCACCGCCGCCGCATTCAGGGGCGAAGAGACGGTCGTTACGGTTATATGGCACGGAGCAGCAGAAATCAGCCTTGATGTAGCGGACATTTCCGATGCGCCCGATGTTTATCCATTCGAGTGCCTTTAGGTAGGTAGGGCGGCACTTCATCCACATGGCTTCCATAAAGAAAACGCCCTTGTTTTTAGCAGCGGCGAGCATTTCTTCCAGTTGAGCAGAGTTGAGAGAGGCGCTCTTTTCGCAGAGGACGTTCCTGCCGTTGTTTATGCAGAGCAGCGAGTCTGCGTAATGGCTCGCCATAGGAGTTGCGATATAAACTATGTCAACATTGCTGTCAGATGCAAGTTCTGCATAGCTGCCATAGCTCTTCTGAAAGCCGAATTCACCGGCGAAAGCGTTGGCTTTTTCGGCACTGCGCGAGGCGACGGCGTAGAGTTCGGCGTTCTCGGAGCCTTTGAGAGCTTCAGCGAAGGAACGGGCTATCCTGCCAGTTCCGATGATGCTCCAGCGATAGTTTTTCAATACAGTTCACCTCCGGTTTTTTATAATATTATAGCACACGAACATCTAAATAGCAATAGTACCGGAATAAAGCGGCCCTTGCTGTGATAGTCAACAAAATAATATACCGCCTGAAGAAAAAAATGTGTAAATCCACTTGTGATGATAGATGGTTTGTGCTATAATAAAGTATAGCAGATATTTCAGACACAATAATACAGAAAGGACGATAGGCTATGAATTACTCAAGAGAGGAGATAAGAGCAGCTTTGCACACAGGCTTCATATGAAGACCGTAGCCGAGGGCGTTGAGACTAAGGAACAGCTTGCCTTTCTCCGAACCTGTGACTGCAGCAAGATACAGGGCTATCTTCTTGCAAGGCCGATGAATGAGGAACCATATTTTATGCTCTGTCAGTCCCAACAGAAGATAGAAGAACCGGTAGATATACTCCAGCTGCAAACTCCGGCGAGTGCCGGCAATCTGCTTTTAGAAGTAATATTCCGCCGTTTTCCGCTTGTTATATTTACAAATCTGACGAGAAACACGTTCTATATGATGGTGTATCAGGATTTCACGCGGATTACCTGTCCGTCAACCGGCGTATTCGATGAGTTCATAGTTCACGGCGCTGCTTCCATGCACCGTGAGCTATTTGCTTCGACATTTGACAGAAAACGTCTTATTGAGGATTTCAAAGCCGGTATGCGTGAAAAGCGTCTTATCACGCGCCAGCTTGGTGATGACGGGGTATACCGTCGTGTAGAGACAGTGGACTATTTTATAGACAATAACAGTTCTGATGATATTCTTGTCATAACGCTGTGTGAGAACCTTCCGGACTAATCAAGCTATAAAAACGGTCCCACAGTCAAGTGAGACCGTTTTGAATATTATGCTTTCGGTGACCATTCAATTAAGTATTTTTTGCTGCCGTTTTCTTCTGTTTCGCAGAAGCTGGAGGGAGTATCGTTCTCGCTTTCGTACTCGAAAAAAGCGGTTGCTTTTCCGTATTCCGGACTGTTCTCGTCAGTAACGTCGGTCAGGGAACCGGTGACCGGATCGTATACTCTGTAAAGGCTTTTGAGTTCAGCAGCAGGATCGCTATTGTTTTCTGACTGGATAGAATTCAGATAAACTTTTTCTTTCCACACGGTAGTTGAACCTGAGAGCGGGTTATTGTCCGGATCAATGGTAACGATCTGACCGTTTTCCTCATCGATCAGGTAGAAGCCGTGGTATGAGGAAACGAGGAGCTTTCCGCTTATGCGCTTCATAGCTATCATATTACTGAGCGGCGAGTCGTCATCTCTGGCGATCTCCTTGACCTCTCCGGTATCTCCGTTGACGCGGTAGAAGGAGTAGCCCTTTCTGATAGAGAGCGCCTCACCGCCCATGCCGTAATGATGACCGTAATAAACGCACAGATACAAGGTATTTGAAGAAGTATCGGCACAGACATTGATTATTCTGCCGGAGAGCTCTGCATCTTCATCTATTGCCTTTTTCAGGCTTTTGGGGATAGTGTCGGGGGAGCATTTTTTGTATGTCTCCGGGACAGTACGGTTGAAGGCTGAGCCGGCGAGTTCAATGCTGTGTTCGTATGTGACAGTCTCTGTGGAAGCAGCAGTTGTTTCGGCAGTTGTCGGAGCAGTTGCTGATGAAGCAGCAGAAGTGGAAGATGCTGCGCTTGTTGTTTCAGTTGATGAAGCAGTTTCGTCAGTTGTTTCAGTTGTATCTTCTGTTGTGATACTGGTCTGAACAGCAGAGTGTTTCTCTGATGAGTTCTCGGAATTGCTGCAAGCAGAAAATGATATGAGTGTCAAAAGTGAAAGTGTAATTAACAGATGAGAATTTTTCATTTTATACCTCCGGGTATTCAAAGTTAGCAAGTATTTTTAACATTATAACACATCAGAAAAGAAATAGCAACAAAAAGTTTATCAAGTGGTGAAAATACAGTATTTCAAAGAGAATAATGGTGCATCTTAACAGAATTACTCTTGAAATGTGTCGACAAATATGGTATAATATTGTTAATTTATCATATGTCAGCGATTTGCTTACAGACATAATGCCCTGATATGTTAAAGGACGTGAATTGATGAAGATAACCTACTCTGTGTTATATATTTTATTGATAATTGCACTGTCAGGCTGTACGGTCATTGCGAAGCGTTCCTCCAGACCAAGCCGGCATGCGGTTGCATGGCTTGAGACCTCGCTTATAATCCCTACGCTCGCAAACCTGATAATAATTCTGTATGATGACAGACTGCTTGAGACGATAGGACATTACATATACTTTTTAGGTATAAACGGCGTAATTCTTTCGCTGGTCAATTTTACAAACTCCTATTGCAGAGGGATCGGCGACGGTGACGGTTCAAAAAAACCTACTGTTATGTATGTTATGCTTGCAGCGGACTCGTTCCAGCTGCTGCTCAACCCGATATTCGGACACGCTTTCAGCTTAAAAGCTGTCGAATCAGACGGCGTTACGAGCTACAAGCTGATGGTGTATGCCGGTCAGACTGCACACCGTGTGATAGATTATATAATTCTTGGCTGCGTTATTGCCATATTTGTACTTGCTGCCGTGAAAACTCCGAAGATCTACCGTGAACGATATACAGTGCTTCTTGGCTGTATGATAGGAACTGCTGCGATGCAGGCGTACTACGTCTTTACCGGAAGCAACTATGACCGTCCTGTCCTTGGCTATGGATTTTTCGGAATGGTAATATTCTACTTTGCAATATGGTACAGACCTCTTCGTCTGCTGGATCAGATGCTGTCAAGTATCATATCCGACCTCTCTGATGCGTTCTATGTATTTGATCCGAACGGCAAGTGCATATGGGCAAATGAACAGGGCTGCCGTATCGTTGGCTTCAGCGGTACAAACTACGAGGAGGTAAATAACAAACTGAAAGAAATTTTCGGTTCTCCTGATGCTAACACCGGACAGAATTCCAAGAGAGTCGTTGGTGAGGGCGAAAATGTCCGTTTTTATTCACTTGATGAAAAGCAGGTAAAAGGTCCGAACGGAAAAAAGCAACGGTTCTTACCTGCGCATACAGGACGTGACCGAGGAGGAACGCGAGCTCAAGGCTCTTGACGAGCAGATCGGACAGATCAGTCAGGAGGCATATAAGGATTCGCTGACCGGAGTCGGAAACAAAACTGCTTACAATAACAAGGTCATCGAGATCAACCAGCAAATCGAAAAAGGCTTTACTGATTTTGCGGTCGTAATGGTCGATATGAACAACCTCAAGCGTATCAATGACGAATACGGTCATAGATCAGGGGACCTTTATATCAAGGGCTGCTGTTATCTCATATGCGAGGCGTTCAAACACTCGCCGGTCTTTCGTATAGGCGGTGACGAATTCGTCGCAATACTTCGCGGACAGGATTTTGCAGCAAGGCTTGAAAACGTTCAGGATCTTCGCAACGCATTTGACGATGCATATGAGCAGACAGAGGCCGACCCGTGGCTGCGCTACTCCGCTTCGGTAGGAATGGCGGAATACGCTTCTGATGACAGCTCGTTCGAGCTGGTGTTCAAGCGCGCAGATAAGGCGATGTATGAGGATAAGAAGCTGTTCAAGGCGCTGCACGGAAGTTACAGATAATCGTAAATACAACCGGTCTCTTATTGGAGACCGGTTTTGTGTTATGTCAGAATATATGAATGAGTCCGAGTTTTAATTCCTGAATGAGAAGCGCATCTGAGTTGCTGAGTCATTTTTGCCTTAAACGTCAGCGATCTGTACGATCACTTGCAGACGTTATTGTTAAAAATGACCGTTCTCACGACGTGGGGACGGTCATATGACAGCATTATAGAATATGATATCAAATACAGCGCCTTTAGGCTTTTGATTTGCGGCTTTCAGGCTTCCTTTCTGTGCGGATATGACCTTCTTTGCGAATGCGAGCCCGATACCGTAGCCATTTTTAGTGTACTCCGATGAACGGTAGAAGCGCTCGAAGATATGAGGAAGTTCATTTTCGGGTATTCCCTCACCGCTGTCGGCTATTACAATATTTGAAAAAAGGTTATTTCCTTTTGCTGTGACCGTGATCGTACCGCCTTCGGGAGTATGCTCGATAGCATTTTTCAGAAGGTTTACCACTGCCTCGGAGGTGTAATGCAGATCACCTGTGAAAACAGGCTCTCCGTCGATCGCGGTCTTTATTCCAACGCCTTTGAGTTCAGCAGCAACGGAAACTGTTTCTGCTGAACGTTCGATAAGTTCGCGGCAGGTGACTGTATCCGCTGCAAACCTTACTGCGTCGGCTTCGATCCTTGACAGGCTCAGCATTGTCTCAATGAGCCACTTCATGCGAGCAAGCAGCTCGTACAATTCGCGCAGATAATCCAGACGTTCTTTTTCTGTAAGTCCTGGGGAGCGCATAAGTCCGAGGATCATCATTACCGATGTCAGGGGAGTTCTGAGCTGGTGAGAGATGTCCTCAAGAGCCTCCTTTGCAAACTGTTTTTCATTCAGGAGCGACGCATTCTGTTCACGAAGCCTTATGGTCATTTTGTGTACTTCTGCCGAAAGAACACTCAGTTCGCCCTCTTTGTATTCATCAAAATTTATCAGGTCGTCACCGCGGAGTATACGGTCGATGTTGTCACAGAGCTGGATTACTTGTTTCCGCCTGCCGGAGAGAAGCACTTCGTAGAGCACGAATAATACTGCGGATAGCACTATCACCGCGGCTGCACAGGGAGGACTGAAAATCATACAGAACACTGCTGCGGCTGCGGTCAGGAGAATATGTGTCAGACGGCGGCATTTGCTGCTCATTGGTCCACCGCCTTGTAGCCGAGACCTCTGACCGTTATGATGATGCGCGGAACCTGCGGATCGTCCTCGATCTTCTCACGCAGACGCTTTATGTAGACGCTCAGGGTGTTGTCGGAAACGAATTCTTTTGTCAGCGACCAGAGTTCCTCAGCTATCCTGTCGCGTGACAGCATCTGGTTCTTGTTAGAGAAGAATACAAGCAGCAGGCGGTATTCCAATGCGGACAGGATAAGCTCGCAGCCGTCTTTGCAGACTATACCTTTGATCGGATCTATCGTGACATTGCTGCATTGCAGAAGGGGAGAGGATCTCTTGTGCCGGCGCATTACATTTTTCATACGGGCGAGAAGTTCGCGTGTGCCGAAGGGCTTGCCGATATAGTCGTCTGCACCTATTTCAAACCCGGCGACTGTGCAGGCTTCATCGGCTGAGGCAGTAATGAATATCACAGGGGTATCTTTTTCGGCTTTCATAGCAGCGCATACGGAGTAGCCGTTGCCGTCCTTCAGGGAAATGTCCAGCAGAACACAGTCATATAGATTTTCTTCAAACAGCCGCAGTCCTTCTTTTTGACCGCTGGCATAGGACGTCGTGCAGCCCTCTGAGTTGAGGAAACGTATCAGAAATCTTGCGAGCTGTTCATCGTCCTCGATAAGCAGTATTCTCGGCATAGGAGCCACCTCCAGTTGTATTGATTATAGCACATATTGCAAGGAATATCAATAGTCGCGGAGATAGTTCCGTTATATAGCTTCTTCAACGGATCTGCGAGCTATTAGTATTGATCTTCAGTTCTGAGCCTCTTATCTGATCGGAAAGGCTGTCGGTGTTCTGTGACCTCAGCATGAGAAGCGAGGTTATACAGCCTGCCGCAAATGCAGCAGCGGAAGCCAGAGCTATCCTGATAAACGGAGAGATGTGGTCAAGGTGAACGGCATCGTTCAGCATATCTCTGCTGACATCGCCGTCATCAGCATATGTTTTCATGAGTATCTGAGGCAGGAAGTGCTCTGTTCCGAGTATGACCGCACCGCATATCGCAGCCGAAATCAGAGCTGCCGTCACGGTGAACTGCAAGCATTCTATTGCAGTCATACAGTAAAGCTGCCTGTCGGTCATTCCGATACATTGCAGAGAAGCAAGCTCACTGCGGCGGTTAGCGATACCGGTGGAGATTATGTTCAGCAGATTGATGAGAGCGGTCAGTGCGATTATCACATTGAATATCAGTACGCCTGCCCTTATCGACGACATAATGTTGTGGACGTCGAGCTTTTCTTTATACAGATCCTCGTTGAGCTCTATGCGGTCGGAATTATTCTCAAAGTATTCGAGTATCTTGTCGTGATCGGCGGTGGTGTATATGTTTTCCTGAGCAGATGAAAGGCTGCACATTACAGAATACTGAAAAATGTCACCGAACCATTCGCTTCTGACAGTATAGTAGGTCGGTATTGCACTGACAAATACTATAAAGCCTCGGTACTGCTCCTCATGTATTTCAGCCTCCGCGGTTATACTTATCTCATGGGGACAGAGTTCAGTATCGTAGGCAAAGTTCATTTTATGATCGTCAGTATAGCTGTCCGGCTGATCTGCTTTCCGTGTATAGCGTTCAGTGGTAATTGACACTGTATCGCCCTTTTTCATAGCCGCCAGCTCGGAAAATGACTTATTAAGTATGTAGCCGCCTGAGCTGACAAGCTCCTCATAGCTGACCGGAGGATCGTTCTCGAAGAGAGCTTTATACTCCTCCTCGTTGACATATTCCACCGCAGCGAGTGATAAAGAAGACTTATCTGTGTTGAACGTCACGCACTCTGAAATGCGTATATCCCTGAAAAGCCCGCTGTCAGCAAGCTGTTTTTCCGGATCCTCATCATAATTCAGGAACAAGCTGAAATCGCTGTTGTTCATTTCTTCCGAAGCGGAGATACTCTTTGATATGCTGTGTTCTATGGTGTCCGAAAGTGTTGTGAATATCGCAAACATAGTTATGGAGACCGTCAGCGTCACCACGGTTATGAGAAAGCGTTTTTTCTGCCGCCTTGCATTTCGTGAAGCGATGCTGCCTGATATGCCGAAGAGCCTACCTGAGAGCGTGTGCTTTTTCACTTTTTTCACATCATCTGCGCGTGATGTTATCGCTTCCATAGGGGCTTTGCGAATGACGCGCATACCCACGCCGTAGGAGGAAAGGAATACCCATACGGCACCTACCAAAGCTGAAATGAGAAGCATTTTCGGATCGACTGAGAATGAAAGACTGAAATCTTCACTTGTCATGCCGTGAATGATGTCGGAAAGACCTGCGGCAAGGAGTGCTCTGAACATCAGATAGGCAGTTGCAATGCCTGCCGCTAAGCCGAAGGGGATCGCGATAAGGCACAGGCGCATTCCCTCAAAGGTAATTATCTTCACTATCTGCTGCGGAGTTGCGCCTATTGATTGCAGCACACCGTAATGGCGTTCACGCTCCTTTGAGGATATCTCGAAGGCTGTATCGACAACGAGACGAAGTGCCAGTGCAAAGAGCACAGCAAAGATGAAAAATACACAGAATATCCTCAGCCGCCACAGATGAGCACCGTCGTCGATAAGGTCAAGTCTCATCAGCGAGTTGTTCCATTTATACTGATCGTTCTTGTACTGTTCCTCTGTGCCTGTCTCTCTTGAAGCGCGTTGCAGCCAGTGGTCTCTGTCGCCGATATTGCTGCCGAACATGATGTAGGCAGTCACAGTGCCGTCCGGAGCATCTTCCAGCCGCAGCGATTTTATGTGTTCCTCATTGTGGAAAGCCTCTCCCTGTTCAGATGTAATACCTTTGAATTCAAGGTGATATGGCGACGAAGTATAAACAGCCTTCCGGAAGCAGTTCATAAAGACGCTGTAAAGCACGAACACCATAGCCATTATCGCTATTGCAGCGGCGATGCTAATTACGGTAAAGATCGACTGTCGTTTCTGAGCTTTTATGTATCTGGAAGCAAGCAGTTTTTCATATCTCATTGCTGTCAGCCTCCTTAGCAGCCGGAGCTGCTTCATCGGAAATTATCTTGCCGTCGCTCAGAACGATTATCCGGTCACACTGTTCGGCGATGTTTTCGTCGTGGGTGATAATGAGTATAGTCTGCTTCAGCTCGCTGTCGAGGTTACCGGTGGGCTCGTCGGCAAGTATGACCTGAGGTGACGTGAAAAGTGCCCTGCCGATAGAGACTCTCTGCTGCTGACCTCCTGACATCTGAGAAGGGAGATGATCCCGGCGGTTCTCCAGTCCGAGCATATTGATTATTCTCTCAAGATGCTCCTTGTCGGGCTTTCTGCCGTCCATGAGAAGTGGGAGGGTGATGTTTTCCTCCGCAGTCAGAACGGGTATCAGGTTGTAGAACTGATATATGAGACCGACCTGTCTTCTGCGGAATATGGCAAGCTCTCGATTGTTCTGCCTGAATACGTCCTGACCGTCAAGCCATATCTTGCCGGAAGTGGGACGGTCTACCGCACCTATCATATGCAGGAGCGTTGACTTTCCGGAGCCGCTGGCACCGACTATTGCCACCATCTGTCCTTTGGGTACGCTGAATGATACACCGTCAACTGCCCTGACTTCATTTTCACCTTTGCCGTATATCTTGCAAATGTTTTCAGCATTCAATAGTTCCATAGAGCCGCCTCCTTTTTTGCTGATTATATTATAGCATATTTTTCTGACAAATTCATTATCTGAATCTTACAGTTTTGTCATTTTGATCCGTAATCAACCGGTGTGGGATTTTCTGTCTGCGTTGTGATAGTGTAAAAAATGACCGGTCCCACGTTATGTGAGACCGGCTTGCGTTATTCAGAACTTATCAATGAGTCCGAGCTTGAATTTCTGTATCAGAAGCGCGTCGGAGTTACTGAGTCCGGATTTACCGTCAACATCGGCGTTGATCTCTCCCTGTGGCTTTATGCTGACGTCGGACTTGCCCTGAGCGTACTTGTCCGGATTTGTTGCGACCTGCATTACAAGGACAGCATCTGCGATGTTGACCTGTTTATCGAGGTTTGCGTCGCCCTTTAGAGTGGAAGCCGCCTCACTGGAGGGCTCATCGGGGAGAGCTTCAAACTTGTAGCGTTTTTGGTTTGCATAAGCCTGTGCAGTAGAGTTTGCATAACCACAGATCGTGCCATTGAAATAAATATTATTATTACTATCTGGTCCATTATTGATCGTATATGTTGAATTATATATTTTACAATCAGGGTTTAGTATCGTTACTGTTTCAAGGCTATTACAGTGATTGAATGCATAGTTGTCTATTGTTGTTACAGAATGAGGTATCGTTATAGATTTAAGAAGTGTACAGTTTTCAAATGTACATTTACCTAATCTTTTTACAGAATCAGGTATCGTTATGGATTTAAGAAGTGTACAGTTTTCAAATGCACCTTCACCTAAACTTTTTACAGAATCAGGTATCGTTATGGATTCGATACTTGTATCGAGGAATGCAGAGTTTCCTATACTTGTTACAGTATCGGGGATTATTACTGATTTAAGATCGTGACAGGCGGCAAAGGCATGGGAGCGTATAACAGTAACCGGACGATAATATACCTCGCTTGGTATAATGAAATCAACTTTTTCACCTATGCCGCATTCAGCAAGTTCAGCGTGGTCGGAATAAACATAGAAACGAAAATAATCTATTATTTCTTCACCGAATCGTTCCTCAGCGCTTGCGGTTATAGCTGATCCCGGTGCATAATTATTCACGAGCGGCATAGCTCCGCCGATCATGCAAAGTGATAAAACTCCTGCGATAAACTTTTTCATAACAATCCTCCTTAGAAAGTGTAATTATCATTACAAATAATATTAGCACATTTTTACTGTATTTGCAAGTCTTTTATCAATATTACAAACAATTAATAATGCAGAGCGTTTTACACAATCACTTGCAGACGTTATTGTAAAATAAACGGCCTCTTGTGGGAGACCGGTTTTGTGTTATATCAGAATTTATCAATAAGTCCGAGCTTGAACTTCTGTATCAGGAGCGCGTCTGAGTTTGAGAGACCTTTCTTGCCGTCAACATCGGCGTTTATCTCGCCCTGAGCAGTTATGCTGAATTCAGACTTGCCCTGATCGTATTTGTCGGGATTTGTTGCGACCTGCATTACGAGGACTGTATCTGCGATGTTTACCTGTTCATCAAGGTTTGCATCGCCTTTGATCTCGTTTTGATGAACAAACTCCAGTTCCCATTCTTTTGCATAGCGTTCTGCTTCTGTGTCTTTATTTCCGTATATTACACAATCACTGCTGAAAGCACATATAGGTTCATCAGTAAGAGGTCTTAGCGGATATGGCGGAATTGGCAGACGCGTATGGTTCGGATTGCGCTATGATAGTGTAAAAAAACCGTTCTCACGATGTGGGAACGGTTTTTTGTTTTTTTAGCGTGACTATCCGGTATCTCAACCTTTTACTGAATATAATCGCAATAAATAAACATGTGGCAGAGGGAATGATAAACAGCAGCACTCTTATGAAATATAAGATAGAAAGATCGAATTCTGCCATTCTTGAAGCGTTTTCCCAATAGGGCAGTTCAATTGCCTTGTCCATAACTCTTTTGTATGACTTTAGATGAGAAACGGTCAGTATTTTTGATAATCAGGCATTTGTCTTTATAACTTTCATTAAAAATGCTGTTAACCGTGTTATAGGCGAGTTCGTCAACAGGTTCGGGCAGAATACATTCGTAGCAATTCAGTTTTGGGGAACCTTCCGTTTTATCATATAATTTATCCGCCTCCTGATATGGAATGTAAGCGTGTGGAATATCTCCTGCACACTCCTTTTCGTATTTTGTCTGAGGATCGGCTATAACAGCTGCAATTGCGAATTTTACGCCATTGAGATATACTGAAAAACCGATAACATTTTCAGAGCCGTAAAGCTTGAATGCAAGCGATCTGTCAATAACTATGCTGTTGTGCATATTATCGTTTTCGCTAAAGTAAGCACCTTTGAGCAAATTAAAATCCCTGAATAAAAAGAATCTGCCGCCTACTGCTGTTATCTCAGCCTGAGACGAAGCATTTCTATCACACGTCACAGTGGATTTTCCAAGCTGAGCATAGTAAGAATCAGGAATAACAGTTTTATTAGTTTCTACTCCTGAATTGGATAGTGAAGACACAATCGAATTTCTTACAGCCTCAACATTTTCAACAGTAAATCCCGAATCATTGGAGAAATAACAGCTTATCTGAGAAGCTCCGCCCTTGCCCTGCGTCCAGCGCTCAGCAGCATAATTATATTTCAGCGAGC